>CANOEC010000006.1 GCA_947564735.1 uncultured Lachnospiraceae bacterium
AACAGAAAAAAGCCCAATTCTTTCAACAAAAGAATCAGACTTTTTCAGTGCCCTTTCATTTAACGTTTTCCGTGTTTTTGAAAATGTCTGTTTGGTAACGCAAAGTCTGATTTTGCCAATTACACGCTCGATAAAATCATCAAATTCAATCTGCAGGGTGCATGTAAGCAGGTTGAGACTAAAGCAGACGATAAATCTGAAACCAATTTTCCGTTTTCGCATGAAAGATTTGTCATCGGCTCTGCTCCGCTCAAGACTTTCCCTACTGTTAATGAGTTTTGAAGCATCTATACAAATCTGTGTAAATAATGCCTGCTCATCAACCGGCTAGTTTTCATCCCAGTTACTTTGCTATATTTCAGACAAAATTTCCTGCCTTTTTGTACCTTGAAAAAACCGAAATTAATTTCTGACATAAAATATCCCTGACAATCCTGTCCACATTCATTGCTATGATGGACAGGGTGATGGAACTTCTGGTTGTTATGTCCAGTCTGAAAGTAAGCAGACCAAGACCGTAGCTATCCTTTACAAGTACAAACGCCCTTTTTACTATAATGCGGTCAGCATTATACTAATATGCTTCCCTCTTGTCAATCTTCTCAACTTTTTTCGGTCTGCCAAGCGCCGGACCTGACATCCGAATGCCATGCTATCTGCAATAACCAAGATTGTTTCTGTTACGGTATATCCGTTCTGCGAGTACCCGCTCTGGATAATGCCCGGTTCTGGCATGGTAGTTTTCTACCGCCCTAATCAGTACATCACACTCATTGCAAGCATTAAAGGACATCCTTTCAATCCGTGCCATGCCCTGTTCATCAAGACTTAAGTCATGCTTTGCCCCAAATTACACCGCCACTGCTGCCTTTCCCCTGACAATGGGACGGATATATGGCTGGCTGATGCTTACAATCCTGTCCAGAACAGAATGCACTCTGTTTTCATACATGAACTTTTACTGCCCATACACCTTGTCAACTACTGAAAGCAGCTCCCTTTGGTTCTGTGTCAGTTCACATTCTGTTTCCAGCAGCGCATCCATGCATCCCCTGTCCCGGCGGATATACTGCAACTGTTGTTTGATGGCTTTACGGCTCCTCTTTGCCGTGCGTTTTTTATACTTCGTAAGATTCAAGCAATCCCTGCAGGCGTTCTGGTAGTACATTCCCGGCGTGTAATAACCGGATCTCTTACACATGTAATCGATCATATCTTCCAGATTTTCCCTTTCCTTCCATATATCTGCCACATTTACTATAGTTAATTCCGAGTAGTTATTGGGCTTTGGTGTGTCCAGCCACCTTACCCTTAACTATAGCCTGATATGGTTTCTGTTCGTCAGACCAGAGATTTGCCTCCACCTTCCTTCAGATTCCCCTCGCGTTAATCATAATCTGTGTTATGAATAAAACACCCTTGGTCTCGGCTGTATCCTTCCCACTACTAGGGCGGATGAGGATCTTTCATCCATTAGCAACGTGCGCCGCAAGGCGCACTAGAAAAGGAGATGCGCGCTAATTACTTAGTGCGACAGCCCCTTACAACAAACTCTAAAAGAGCTTGGCAAACCCTAAAAAATTTAATTATCCACATTTTAATGAATCATTGTACCTTCTGGAACCAAGTCATCAACAAATACAACCTGACATCCACAGGCATTATTTGTAGCAGCAATAAGCATACCCTCACTAGTAACCCCAGTAATACGTGTAGGCTCAAGATTAGCAACGACAATAATCTTCTTTCCCACAAGCTCTTCAGTTGTATAATAATCCTTTATTGATGATACTATCACTCTTTCTTTCAAGCCATCAAACAATGTCAATTTATAACAACTATGAGATTTCCTAATTTCCTGGCATTTTGTTATCTTACAAACTCTCAAATCGATTTTATTAAACTCAGCAATACTAATTGTTTCCTTAATCTCTTCTACTGGATCAGGTTCTACATACTCAACCTTCCTCTTTTCTTCCACAGGCATTTTATTAAGCTCTGAAATAGGAACCTTTTCTTCCTCGGTTTTTTCAGTTGAAAAATCCAAGAGATTTTTATATCTATCCAGTTCAATAGCAAAAAGAAATAAATATAATCTAGGTCCTTTCTCCTTATTTAATAATAGTTTATAAACATTCTTAAAAAACGTACCTTGATGTTTCTTAATATCTGTGGTATCTGCACCAAATACTTTTTTAGGAATATTATATAATTTAGTATTCAGTTCATCCAAAGTAAAGGTTTCATTAACAAGATATTCTCTAAGTAATTCTATTTCCTTTTTCTCATCGTCAGTTAATGCTTCATATACTTCCCAATTTCTGTAAGGAATTAATTTGTTAGCATCTTCTGGAGAACAGTTTTCAAGCCAAAAACGAGCTAAGTCTAATCTTTCACTAAAATCAGCATATTTATAAGGTTGCCCAATCTTCTCAAACACAGTCTCTAACATAGGGACATTGAAATCTACAATAGACCCAAGCTGAACTAATAATCCCATCGGGACGGTACTAATTTTTCTATTTGTTAGTAAGCAACTTTCCATAATGGACTTAACATGATCATCAGCTTTACCATTAATGTAATCTGTATACTGCTTATCAAACTCAAAATACTGACGTAATATACCATCGTCGAAGCATAAATCAAATGCCTTGTTTGGCTCAACTCTTGCATATAGCCATAACAAAATATCAGGTTGATAAATCTTTAATAATGTATCAGGTGTCATATTTAATCCTGATGAACCAGACATTTTACCTGTTGTTCCTCTAATTCCAATAAATTCGTATCCCTTAAATACAGGTGCATCATAACCAAATATTTCTTTTGCAATAACCTTACTCGTCTCATATGAGCCTCCTGGCGCAGCATGGTCTTTTCCACCTGGTTCAAAATCCACCTGTTCGTACATCCATCGCATAGGCCAATCTATCTTCCAAGCTAATTTACAATTTGTATCTTTCTTAAAATCGAACTCTTCACTATGACCACATTTACAAGTATAAGTAGCTTTTTTGTCGCTATCGCTATATGATACTATTTTTGTTGTGTCCCTATGACAGTTAGAACAATAAATACTTACTGGATAATATGACTCTCGTTCTCCTTCAGCAGCAGTTTGTGTTCTAAAACTATCAAGAATATCAAAAATTTTTTCTCTTTTATCAAGTGCTGTAATAATATAATCTGAATATTTACCCGAACTATACATTTCTGCTTGATGGCGATAATCAAGTATTATATTAAATCGATTTATTGATTCTTCAAACTCTTTTTCAAAAAATTCAGCATAAGTTTTATGAGTCGTATTAAATGGATTCGGCACGTCAACATACGGAAATCCAATATACTTATCAAATCCTTCCGTAACCTTCGCTACATTTACTGGTACCTTTCTCAATCTATCGTACTCATCCCACGAAAAAACCAATCTTGCTTTTTTCCCTTTTCTTTCTAACGCTCTAACAACAAAACAACTTGTCGCAATGTCTCTAAAATTTCCAATATGGATAGATCCTGACGGGCTAATTCCTGCCGCACAAACATATTCTTCTTTATTAGGATTTCTTCTAATCAACTCTTCTGCAATACTATCTGACCAATGCATATTTGTCTCCTTAATTAGTTTTATTCTTAGGCATTTGTTAAATGCCGCAACCCATTGATTTTACTGGATTTTCTCGTTGCTTCTATATAAATTTTCTCTCCGTTCATGGTATAATAGAAGTACCACCGACCACCACACACCAACGGAGGAGAAAATTTATGGCTAATAATTATCATCAGCTTTCACTTAAAGATACTTTCTCAGACTACAGGGACTTATTTCTGGATAACGTTCCTTCCTTTTTCCAACTTATGGGACATCATTTTGATATTTCTCTTTTCATTCCACAGACCTTTTATAACGCCTTTTATCTGCACCTTGGCCGCAAAAGAGATTATCCGCTTACCGGTTTCCTTTCAGCTCTCATCCTGCAAAAAATCTTTTCCATCCCTACAGATTCTCTGCTTATACTGTTTTTGCTCCTTTGCAGGGAGCTTAGGGATTTCTGTGGTTTCTCAAAAGTCCCGGATGCGCCTTTGTTTACGCGTTTTAAGCTGGGCTTTGCCGACCACATTGAACTCATGTTTCAGCAGATGGCTGACTACACCGAACCCATCTGCCAGCAGATCGACTCTTCTCTGGCTCAAATTCTTACCCTTGATACCTCGGGTATCGAGCCTTACGTTGCGGAAAACAACCCGAAAACCCTCAATGCATTTATTCGTAAGCCGAAATCTTACTACAAAGATAATCCATATATCAACCCCTATAAGATGGCTTACGGTCTCATGCCTTCACAGGCTGCTTCCTGTCCGGATGCCAGACAACAGTACATCAACGGACATTTCTGTTAAGCTGATAAATTTGCCATCCTTACCAATGGTCTGGGCATTATCCGACATATCATTTTTCTGGATGACAACTTTAAAGCTTCCCATCCTAAAATGACAGTAGAAAAAAATTCTGATTCTCCCGACGGGGATAAATCCATTGGTGATGCAGCTTCCTTAAAACCTTTGCTTTCTGATTTCTTTTCCCTGCACCCGGACTTTCATCCCGATACCTTTCTGGGGGATTCCTCTTTCGATACCGTTGAAACCTATGGAATGCTGCTGGACAACTTTCTTTTTTCCAAATCCCTGATCCCTTACAATCCAAGAAATGAAAGCACTCTCAAAAAAGTCGGTTACAACGGATATAGCTATCCCACCTGTCCGAATGATCCTTCCCTCGCCATGAAATATCGTGGTGTTACACAGAAAAAGGGACGTGCTGACCGTATTAAATGGATCTGCCACATGGTTCACATGGTAAAAGGGAAATATGCCTGCAGCTGTGAAAATCCCTGCTCCACCGCCACCAAAGGACAGACCACTTATACATACGAAAACATGGATTCCAGAATGTTTCCCGGTATCCAAAGAGATTCTGAAGAATGGGATTCCCTTTATAAAATCAGAACCATTGTGGAACGTGCCATTGACCATTTGAAAATCAATATGTGTGTTGCAGGCAGAAAATCCCGTAACCACACAACCACAAAAGCGGATGTTTTTCTTGCCGGGATCGCAAGCCATCTTACCGTCATTGTCGCCCACAGCATAAAGTGTCCACAATACATCCGAAGTCTAAAACCTTTAATCGACTGAAAAAGTATTCAATTGTCATAGTTCTTTTAAGGGCTTATTAAAGCACGCCCAAAATCTGATGATTTATGTCAATCCAGAAACTATTCTGAATAATGACCTGTTTTTTCTCCTTATATGGTGGAAGTTATCCACATCCAATGAGAAAATCATTTAACAATTACCTATAATTTTATTCTAGATATTATTATCTTTGTTAAGTAAATCGATTTTTTCTCCAGATTCTAATATAAAAAATTGTTCAAATTCAGCGTTCAAGGCTACACCTATATTAATCAATTCCTCAGTACTCAATGTATCTCTTTTTAATTTCTTGTTAAAATTTTGAGGCGATTGCCCTATCATTCTCGCTAATTCCGCTAATGAAATTTTTCTTTTCTTGCACAATTCTTTTATCAGAGCTTCTTTCTTCATTACTTCTTCTCCAAAAAATCAATCTGTACTTATGTGTTAGTATAAACCAATCGGTTTATATTGTCAATTAAAAATCAATTTAATTCTATTATTGGTAAAGTGCAACGTTTAATTCTATTTTTGGGGTCGATTGCAATCCGACTTTCCCGTTTTGTAACCGAGTTTCACATTTTGAAAGCGACCTTCAAATTTTGTATCCAAATTTCCGCTTTTATTATGAGATGCTCGTTTTTTCTTCCGTTTCTATGCTATAATGGCTTTGTAGCAGGGTAACAATGCGTACAAAAACCGGGGCGTCACTTTTGTCTTACAAATTTTGTACCACAAAATTCACGCCTGTTTCGATCCTTATTTACAGTCAGCGGTCTGCGTTTTTTATTCTTTTTGCACCCTGTTAGTTCTTAAGAAGTCCCGGCGTGAGGTTGATATCTTTGGCGGCAACCTCCCGGCATCCAAGCCTCTCCGCCAGGTCTTCTCCATAATAGAAGCAGAACGCTTCATGCGGGCTCTTCCCGTTCAGTTTCTTTCTCCGGTACGAATTGATGTAGTCCATCATCAGGCTGATGTCCGCCAGCATCAATTCATCAAAACTCTTTCCTTTCGCCACCACCCTGTGGATAAATTCATGGTTTACTTCTATCTCTGCCTTCTGGTACGGTGCGCTGGGGTTGCAGTAATAGATCCTTGTCCTCTGGAACCCTTTCCCGTCCGGTCCGTTCTCGATGCATTTCGGGTTGGAAAACTCACTCCCGTTGTCCGTCAGTATCACCGGGAACAGCCTGCGGAAATCCTGTTCTCCCAGCCGGTGGTACAGTCCGGCATAAATGTCAATCACCGACTTTGAAGTATTTGCTTCCCTTAAAAAACCCAGCATCAGCGACACGTTCACAAAGTAGATGGTCAGAAGCACTTCCCCCCTCAGACTGTCCGAAAACTATTTTTGACTGGTTGTCATTCTCCACTTTTATATTTGAATGCTCCACAAAATCATTTTCTGACACCACTATATTACTTACTATTGTTATGCATTGAGTGCTGTCCTCCACTTTCAAAATTGACTTTTGAGTTTTCGGACAGTCTCCCCTAGTATAATAATGGTATAGTCAATCAAGACTATTGGGCTAATAAGCTTCTATATATCAGATAACAGAAGAAGGCGTTCTTCCTTCATCAGATGTTATCCACAAAATAATTATCATGTCTGACGGTTCCTGATAGACACCGGATTAAACATAAGGTATTATCTCTTAGGATAGGATAAAGAATGTCCACCCCCTTGGGAAGCTGCTTTTACAGCTGATACCTACAAGAAAGTCAATTAGTCCATTCGACAGGGTTTTATGTTTTAGCTGGTTGGGAGCCGGAAGGCTATGCCCGTATAACACGCTAGGCTGTGTACCTGCCAGACTGGAAATGGATTCCTATCAGAAAGGGGCTTTGCTCATGTCAGAACAAGTAATTTTTAATCTTGATGATTTATTCATCTCTGTTGGTATTGATGTCGGTGCAGGCTTCTCATGGATGTCTATCGCGCTGCCTAACCAGCAGTTTATAGGTAAACCTTATAAAATCATGCACAACAGTATGGATTCCCTTTCGGCTACTGTTTCTAAAATAAAAGAAGCAGAAGAGCTGTATTCTTTGGAAAGTCACATTTTCCTTGAATCCACGGGAATTTATCATTACCCACTCTTCTGCTGTCTTCGTGATAAAGGTTTTAACGTGTCCGTTTTCAATCCTATCATCACTAAGAATAGCACAAACATGAATATAAGAAAAGTGCATAATGACCGTTTTGATTCAAAAAAGGCTGCACTGGTTGGTTTGAAACCCGGTTTGAAGGTTTCCCTTATTCCATCAGACCTTGCCTTAAACTGCCGCAACCTGTGCCGTGAATACTACGATTTAATGGACAACCGCAGTACTTATGTGAATAAACTTCAAGGCGAACTGCGTATGGCATTTCCACAATACCTTGGTATATTCTCCAAAGTTACAGTCAATACATCTCTTACCCTGCTGGAAACATACACATCTCCATCTGCATTTTTAGAAGCAGATAAACAGGAGATGGTTGACACCATTAAATCAACTGCGCGCTTTGGTCTTACATATGCCCTGGACAAATATAATGCCATTATACAGGCTGCAGATGAAGCAATGCAGTTCGGTTACATCATTGACAGCAATATCAAACGCATCCGTCTTTACATCAGTTTCATCCGCAGGTATGATGAAAAAATCAAAAACATACTTGATGCCCTGCATGAGCTTGCAGATGACAATGAAGATACTGATTTTGTCAAACAGATACATTTGATCGAAACCTTTAAAGGCGCAGGCTTTTTATCTGCCGTCTCCCTCATGGGAGAGATTGGTGATTTTTCCGCTTTTTCAAAACCCAAGCGGCTTTTTGCTTATTTTGGTCTTAATCCGGCAGTAAAACAATCCGGTAAGTTTGAAGGAACCAGAATCCAGATGTCCAAAAGAGGCTCTGCCATAGCAAGGCGGGTGATTCACACACTGGCTTTACAAAGGCATCAGTACATCCCGTACAGGGGAAGCAAAAAACCCGGTACTGCGTGATTATTACCTCGAAAAATGTAAATCAAAACCCAAGCTGGTAGCAATGGGGGCTGTTTCCCATAAGGTCTGCAACATAATATTTGCAATGCTCAGGGATAACAAGCCTTTTGAAATCATCAAGCCAGAGGAACACATCAAACAATACAATACTGCTAAATGCGACATAGCTGCATAAAATATCTTTGCCTTAGCGAACAATATCTTTTTCACAAAATGATGTTTCCGCCAAGGGATAAGTGCGCCCTTTTTTACACTAAAAATAAATTTCAACTTTTTTCATTTTTGCTATTGACATTTATTAGCTGGACTTTGTTCCCGATCACCGAATCCATCTGTACCACCGCTGTTCCGGGTGTTTCTCCATGTATACTTCATAGTCGTAGTAGTTCCTTTCCACACGGCATCCCCTGTCCACTTTCAGCTCCGGCTCTTTATAACGCGAGCGGTATTTCACTTTCCTTGGCAGGTCGATGTTGCGGATATCGAACAGACAGGCATCCACATAATTGTACAGCGTCTTTTCACTGCACATCAGTTCATTCTTATGGTTAAGTAGATCTGGTGGGGCGACTGCCCCTGTTTTACCAGAGGCCCCAGTATCTCACCGAGCCTCGCGAGCTCTCCTCTCGTGGACAGGATACCTCTTCTGGATTCCGATGTCTTCGCCGCTGCTTTCCGCTGGGCTACCATCGCATCATAAATGGTTTTTGTAAGCGTGCATTTTGACTCCTTAAAGATGGTCTTGCCACAAAATACTGCAAGAAAAATGAAAGAATCATCAAGATTTCTTTGCAATAATTATATCAAAAAGCGGAGCAAAAATCAGTATATATCAGCATGCAAGACTTAATCCGCAGACACTAATTAAGGCACTAGAAATTTACGCTAAAAATTCTTTAATATCTTCAGCAATATTAAGATCCGCTTCCATCATACTTAGAAGCACCCTTCATCCATAATTTATAGCTGCCATAGAATGCTGCCACTCCAAGAACTGGTGACAACCATGTTAATACTGGTACATTATCCGGTCTTAGAATTACAAGACTCGGATAGTAAGCCATAAACGCAACCGGCAAAATAAAAGTAAAGATAAACCTAAAAACATCATTAAAAATTGTTATCGGATATTTTGCATAATCTTTCATCTTAAGAGAAATATCAAGTAACCAGAATGAGTTTTGAATCCAAAAGCACGAAGCTGCTGCTGCATTTTGAAGAGCCATCATGAATAGCGAAGCTGTAACTAACGCAACAATAATTTTCATAATCAGGAGGAACTCCACCGGAATTGCCAGTTTTATCCACGCATATACCAATGCTCCAATTCCAAAAACAAGCTGTCCAAGACCTTTTACATCAAACACCTCTGAGACATAATAAAACCACACGTTTATTGGGCGAAAGCAGTATTTTACAAAATCACCATCATAAACATAACGGCGTAAACTCCAATTGTTATCCAAAAGACACTGTGTCGGTGTTATTGAGATAAGTGAAAAGCCATATAGAAAAAGTATCTCGTAATAACTCCATCCATTTATTGATGGAAACTTACCGAACATAATTATAAATGCAATAAATCCCGCAATGTTTGTTGCAATAATACCAATTGTTGAGATTATAAAATCGGCACGGTAACTCATTTTACTTTTTATATCCTGAGCAATAATTTTAAAATATATTTTTGTATAGAAGACAAGCCCTCGTCTTTTAATAGCTGCCCCTGATTCATTTCCAGTTACGTTTTTCATATCAACCTCCGTTTACGGTTACCTGCTTAATTGAGATACGCCAAAAGAAGCCACTAAAAGCCGAAATAGCAATCATCCAAAAAAGTGAAAATCCCAATTTGGAAATTACAGTTTGCCAACCAGGATTACGTGTCATCAAAAGAGTCAGTGGCGTGTCATAAATTGCCTTGAAGGGTAAGTATTTAACAACAGCAACAAACTTTTCAGGAAAGAATGCTAGCGGAATTGTAGCGCCTGATAATAGTGCAACTATCATCTGCTTCATAATGTTGATTCCCCAGATAGATTCCGTGTACAAGCAGATTGTTCCCACAATAAAATCAATGTTGTAATTAATGACAATTGAAAAAACAAATGCCAGAATAAAATAGAGCAAATTCCATCCCAATGGTATTGTTCCTTTTGTCATAATTACAACAATAACAAATGTTGGGATAAATGTTACCAAAAAGTTAACAACAAGTACTCCTGAATTTTCCCAAAAAACATAATGCTTGTATTTGATTGGACGAAGCAAATCCAGAACGATCTTTCCATTTTGAATGTTGCGCCCTATTTCCCAAACAATATACAGTTCTACAACCCCATAAAGAGACGTTGCCAAAACAAGATAAACCATTGTCATTTCAAAAGTCATTCCATTTACAACATCATTTCCAGCTGATGAGAAAATTGCCTTCCACAAAAAGTATATAAGCGTAAGATAAAGGAGATTTCCAAGTATCATTACAAAAAGTGCAAGACGCCATTGAAATGTTTCAATAATGCCAAGTCTAGTCAGGGCAAAATATTTCTTTAACTTGTTCTTCAATTCCTGACCCCTCCCTCGTAAATCTTCTTGATTACATCTTCCGTAGAAATCTCTTTAAGCTGCATATCTTTTATGGCATGTGTTTCCTGAACTGCTTCAAGCACTTTCATAATACGGTTTTTTTCTTCATTAACCAAAATTGAAATCCAAGTATCATCATTCGTAATAGATACCTCAAAAGCATACAATTCATCTTTAAGTTTATTAGCTACTTCTATTACATTTTCTCTTGGGCGGATTTTAAGTGTTCTATATATACCAAAAAAATGTTTTAAATGACTAATTTCATTGTCGTAAAGCAAATTTCCTTTATCAATAATTACAATCCTCTGACACAAAGCATCTACATCACCCATATCGTGAGAAGTAAGAATCACAGTTGTGTTCTTTTTTCTGTTAAGCTCAAGAATCAGCTCTCGTATCTTACTTTTCATTGCTACATCAAGTCCAATTGTTGGTTCATCAAGAAATACAACTTTCGGATTATGCAAAAATGCCGCAAGAATATCGCTAAGTGTTCTTTGACCCAGTGACATCTGACGAACTGGCTTATGTAATAGTGTCTCAATATCTACCATACTGCCGTATAATTCGAGCATTTCATTATAGTTTTCATCACTAATCTGATAGATGTCTTTTAGAAGCTTAAATGATTCAACAAGAGGTAATGACCACCACAGCTGTGTTCTTTGACCAAATACAACGCCAATCTCCTGACTATTTTTTGTTCTATCTGTATAAGGTATACGATTATTTATAATTAGATTCCCACTAGACGGTTCAAGAACTCCTGTCATCATTTTGATAGTTGTAGATTTTCCCGCTCCATTTTGACCAAGAAATCCTATTATTTCCCCTTGAGTAACTTCAAGATCAATGTTATCTACAGCACGAACAATTTTATAGTCGCGGGAGAACAAATCTTTAATGCATCCCTTAAGTCCTTCATGCCTATTCAAAACCTTAAATTCTTTTGTTACATTTTTAAGTTCAATAATATTATTCATTATTCACACCTTATTCAAATTTATCATTCTTACCTATAAATCAATTGAAATAACCACTCAAATGATATATCACTAAAAAAACATGCATTCGATTCAAAATCTTTAATCTTCACATTAGTCCATCCACTATGTTGCTTAATAACATATTTCTACAGCTCCTCGTATTACAATTAGAATTTATTGCTCATAATTGCTTATTTTTATTATACAAACGAGTAGGAGAAATTTCGACCTCTCACACCACCGTGCGTCAGACTGTCTAACAATTATGTTTTTCAAGTCTGACTGTGCGAATTTTCTTGGTTATCATTATCATTTTTTGTAATTCTGCTCAAAATCTAAGTAATTCATTAGTTGCTTAGGTTTATTTTACCTGAACCTTTTTATTAATTCCTGCGTTGAAAACATGCCTAACAATCGCTTAAGGTTATAAGCGATAAACATGGAAGATGCTCCGCCTCGACATTATCCATCTGACGACGCAGAAAGAAACTATATCCTAAAGAACGCTTCATTGTACCAAACGGATGCTCAACATTACATCTGCGTTGCTTGTATATCTCGTTATTATCCATTGTATTTTGACAAACAGATTCCAGAATATCCTCATGTTCCCTGTTGTATGAAAACTTCTCTTTTCGGAATTCATTATCCTTGGTACTGTTATTAGCTCTTGCCTTTTTTATAAAGACGCTCATTCCATCATCAATACAGCTTTTTATTTCGGTACCATTATAATAACCCGTATCTGCCAGTACTGTAGGAGTTTTTGCTCCTAACAGATGTGCTGCATCTTTTGCCATGATAGAGAGCTGGTTTTGATCGTTTATATCATTTGTAGTTAAAATATCAATAATGAAATGATTCCGAGAATCCACAACTGACTGTACATTGTAACAGATATCCAGTGAACCATTGTTTTTCATCCGACAGGAATCAGTATCTGTTAAACTTTTCTGTTCTAAACCTTCCTCTTTTAATTCCTGCTTCTGTTTTAGGTATTGTTCCTTCAAGTCCTGATATTTCTGAAGCTTTTCCTTAAAATCATCATTTGCTGTATCATCTTTGTCAATTGTTATAAGATATGCATTAATCCGGACTTCTGCATACTCTATTTTTTTATCTAATCCGCTTTGGGTAATGCAGTTATGCTTACTGTTCTGAGCCCGGATTTTCGTTCCGTCTACGGCAATGAATTTTCCGTCAATTAAACCCCAGCCTTTAAGTATAAGAGACAGATTCCTCAGCGTTTTATGAAAGACATCCTTATTTTGTTGGACAAATCCAGAAATGGTTCCGTGGTCTAGCGTAATTGAATTGATAAGCCACATAAGTTCCATGTTCCATTTTGCTTCTGTTTCTGAAGCTCCGCTGGATCTGCTTTTATTCAGATATCCATAAATATGAAGTTTTAGTAAATCAGAACGTCGATATGGCGGCTGACCTCTGTTTAAACCGCTGTATTCAGTAAAGCCTAATTCTTTCAAATCAAACTCTTCCACATAAGCATCGATAACACGGACAGAATTATCTTCATCAATCAGAGAATCTAAAGAAGTATTTATCATTCTTGTCTGCGTTCTGTCTTGTCCAATAATATATGCCATAATAGCAATCCTCCAATACCATATGTCGTATCTTTATTATAACATTTCTATTAATTGTTAGACAGTCTGGCGTACCGTTCGGTACACGGCGGTTCAATCAACTTAACATGTAACACTCTTTTCAGTATAGTAATCTAACATTGAGATTAGTCCGAATGAGGCTAGTCTCTTGTTGTCTATAGCCTGCTGTACATCTGAACTTTTACACACTCTGGCATACCCTTTTGCATACGACGTTCTTCTTGCTGCCCATTTGGGTACTCCTAGTTTCATCAGATTTTTTGCTCTGTTCTGTGGAGTTTTCCACTGTTTCCATATACACATCCGAAGCCTAAATCGTATGTTTTTATCAAGATTCTTACACAACTTCTTTATACTCCCTATCTTGAAATAGTTAATTCATCCCCTGTTAAGTTCATTGAGACAATATGTAATACCCCCGCATTTATAATCGCGTGGATTAACTTGTATACTGTAGATTGCAAAATCAAAAGGTAACAGGGTTTACCGCATGCAAAAGTAGTTCATTACAAATGGATTATAACACAATTTTCGTAGAAATGGACGTTCACAAGGAAAAATCTTCACATTGCTACTATTTGATTGAAAAAGATGAATTTCTCTACCCACACACAACAACAGGCGAATACAGGCAGGTACTTGCCTATCTTACTTCCCTGCGGAACAAATTCGGTGAAAACGTGTCTTTTCTATGCAGTTATGAGGCAGGGTCCTATGATGGCTTTTTTGCACCTTTCTTCTGCTTGAGTTTCCAGTACCATGCAGAAAGATAGGTCTTGCGCTTGCCGGCAATGACCCATGCAACTTCACAGAGCATACTTTTAATATAAGGGTTCCCTTTCGTGACGGCGGTGCTTTTGCGTTTTCCGGTGCTCTCATTGTTTCCCGGCGACAGCCCTGCCCATGAACAGATATGTTCGGCTGTTTTGAAACAGTCCATGTCAGTGCCGATTTCTGCAATAATGGCAATGGAAGCTGTTGCGCTGATACCGGGGATGGTAATGAGCTGTTCTATCTATGCGGATTTCGGAGAAGCTTCATTGAGCATGGCAGTTTCCACTTCTGCCAGATGAAATCGCAGAGTGTCATAGTGTTCCATCATAAGGCATAGAAAATCCCTTCCGTGTATGGAGAGGGTTCCATTAACAGATGCAAGTATGCCATCAATACGTTCCCGTGTTTTAGTCTTCAGGCATTTGTCAAGCGTGGCACGGTCAATACAGCCGTACTCAATCAGGTGTTTTATGATACCCCGTCCGGTTACACCAAAAATGTCAGAAATAAATGTGGAGAGACGGAAACCGGAACCCTAAAGAAACTTTTCGATACGGTTCTTCTGGGAAGTGATGTCATGAACGATGCTTTTGCGGTAACAGGTAAGGTGGCGCAGCTCCCGGATGGATTTTTCAGGAATGAAACCTGCATTGCGCAGACTGGCGCGCAGGAGGGCTGCTATCCACTCTGCGTCACGCATATCAGTTTTCTTGCCGGGGACATTTTTCATGTGTCTGGCATTGACGACAAGAAGCGTAAAAACTTCAAGTGAATCCTCTAAGACTTCATAAAGGGCAACCCAGTAGATGCCTATGCTTTCCATAGCAACATGCCGACATCCGCAGGAAAGAATCCTGTCACGCAGGTCAGTGAGTCCGGAAGCAGGTGTTGGGAAATCGCGGATTTCGGATACAGCGGTCTTTCCAATAGATCCAGACAGGACGCAGGCAACGATTTTATCTTTGTGTACATCCAGTCCGCAGCAGATTTCAAGAAGGTCTTTCATAAGGCAAAACTCCTTTCGGGATTATATTAATTATAGGCGTTTGCGAAACGCCTATGAGTGATGAACTGTGTAAGGAGCATTATCTATCCATCATATTCCCTGCCAGACAACGTAGTAAAAGTACAATGAATGGCAGATGGATAAACAAAATTCTTCTTATAAGACACAGCTTCACCGGGACATTAACATTGCCATTAAAATTGATACACAAAAACCAGCACAAGTATTTTTTAACTAAATTCAGCTAAAGCAACAAATACCTTATCGTCTGCATAAATAAATAATAATTCCGCAAAAATACAATATGCATATGCATCTGATTTTGATATTCTGATAAAAATATAAATCTTGATTCGAGAAGAGGCAATGTAATATGTCATTCCCACACCTCAAAGCACGGGAAACACCACCTTAATGGTAAATACCTCGTCCGTATACTGAGCCGTAATCCTGCCGCCCATCTGTTCCGTCAAAAGCCGCGCAATCGAAAGTCCCAGCCCCGTCGCGTGTTCCGCATTCTCTACCGTGTAGAACTTTTCAAACAGCCTGCCCACCTGTATCGTATCCAGTGCAGCTGCATGATTGGAGAATCTGATTTCCCCGTCTTTAGACAACATAATTTCCAAATCCCCGTCGCTGTACTTCACCGCATTTTGAAGGATGTTTTCAAAAATGCGCAAAAGCGCCGAAGGATTCAGTCTACGAACCACCTGTGTCGTTGGCATTGTAATCTGAGGTGTAATCCGGCGCATGGTAAGCACACCGTAAAAGCTTACAACACTCTCTTCCAGCACATTGTTTATCACGACATTTTCGTATCCCTTTCCAGCATCCCTTTTATATAACGCGCGTGCCATATCCGATGCCTCTCCTGTCTGCATGGCGGGAACTGCTTTCACATAAGTAAACAACTCTTCTGTCAGCCCTCTCAGCGCTTCGGTTCGATTTTTGATAATTCCCAGATACCGCTCTGCGGACTCTGACTTTTCTTCCTGTTCCAGCAGCTCAAGATACCCGTAAAGAGCCGTAAGCGGTGTCCGGATATCATGGGAAATATTCGTAATCGTCTCCTGCAACGCCATATTGCCCTGCTCATACTGCCATCTTAATGTCCGCAGGCAGCATAACTGCCTGTTTAAAGCATCCGCGAGCTGACGCATCGACTTATCGCGGCTGTCAATCATAAGAAGCGTATTGGTCTGCATTTCCAGCTTCTCCGCAAGCCCTTCTCGTATTTCGCGCGCCGCCCTGCGCATATCTGCGATTTTCCATAGCAGAAAAAGGAGGATTACAACCAGCACGACACAAATCATCTCCAACCGCACTCTTTGCTTCCCCCTTTCGCTCTTTCTTTGATAACCTTTACTTAATATCCTTCCTGCGGAATATCCAAATCCCGACGCCTGTGATTACAAACGTCTCTCCCAGCAAACATAACGGCTGTTTTGCATCATATTCCGTCTCAATGTTCATGACATCGATAATCTGCGCCGAGGGCAAAAGCAGTTTTGCAACCTCATACGCGTTTCGCTTTGCTCCCGTCAGATAGCGTGAATTGTAAACCGTCCGTTCCACCGTCTTTTCTTCTCCGGATACATCCTCCACTTTCTCAAGCCGTACCGTATATTCCGGCATCTCAAGAAATTGTACCACTGCAATTCCCGCCGCCAGAAGCAGCATGGAGCACAGCAGCGTGACTGCACCGACCCGCGCCACATTCATATCCGACATGGCAACAAACACCCAGACCGCAGTGTATACCATCAGAATACAAAACGCCATGACAATCCCCCAGCCGGGGTTATGGATGCCGTTCACCGCCTCTTTTCCAACAAAAAGGCTTCCCAGAATAAATGCTGTGGCAAAGTAGGTCACAAATGCAATAACCGCCGCCGCGTAACAGACAATCAGATTCGCCAGATAGATATGCAGCCGTAAATGTCCTGTTGCAATTTTATTCCTGATGGCGCCGCTGCCGTACTCTGCACCGATATAAAACGAGACAAAAAACGCCAGTACAATGCCAATGGGCAAAAGTCCGCCAAAAAATCCCAGATTCCAGTTCCTATACGCCTTGTGATTCACATAGATTGTAAGATATACATCCCGGTAGAACAAAGCGCAGTAGCCCGCCATGAAACTCTCCATCAGATAAAAAACACGGCTGCGCCATAATCTTGCAAAATTAGCGGAAATCAGTCTATTCATAAACGCCACCTCCCACAAGATTGACATAGTAACTTTCCAGACTCTCGTTCTGTTCCTTGTAGGAAAGTATATTGCAATGCTCCTTTGCCAGAAGAAGCGCAAGCTCCGTGACGCCAAGCTGTGCAAAAATTTCCGCCTCCGTCTCCGAAAGCATATGGTACTCCACCTGCATTTCATGAAGGGTGCGGGCGAGTGCTCCTGCATTGTCTACCTCGATACGGATGCACTTTTTACACATCATTTCCAGTTCCTGTGCACTGATTTCCCGGACAATGGCGCCTTTGTCAATAAACCCGTAATGCGTCGCCAGCTTGGAGAGTTCGCCTAACATATGGCTGGAAATCAGTACCGTCATCTGCCGCTCCTGATTCAGCCTTAAAATCAGCTCCCTAATTTCAATAATCCCCTGCGGATCCAGTCCGTTTATCGGCTCATCCAGTATCAGAAAATCCGGACTGCCCGCCAGTGCGACGGCAATTCCCAGCCTCTGGCGCATTCCCAGCGAAAAATTCCGCACCTTCTTCCTGCCCGTATCCGCCAGCCCCACGAGCTGCAACAGTTCCCCGATTCCTTCACAGGACGGCATTCCCAGTACCCGGTACTGTATTTTCAAATTCTCCGTCGCTGTCAAATCCGGATAAACCGACGGCGACTCCACGATAGCGCCTATTCTCCTGCGCGCTCTTGTAATCGCTTTGTCCGTGCTTTTTACTCCATATAACGCATATTCTCCCGAAGTTTCTTTCTGCAGACCGCAGATGAGACGAATCAGGGTGGTCTTGCCCGCGCCGTTTTTCCCGACAAAACCGTATATGGATCCCTTTGGCACATGCATGGACAGATTATGCAGCGCCTTATCATGTTTATATTGCTTACAGAGCGCAGCTGTTGTCAGACAATATTCCATAAATAACCATGCTCCTTTCTTAACCTGCAGCTTTGAGCCACAGGCACAATATTTGTAAAACCGGTTTCTTTATGCTGCCTTCAGTTTACCTTCTGCATGTTAAGAAAGCAGTTAAGAAAAGAGTTAAGAAACAGTTAATTTTTATTCACATGGTTTTCATTTTAAATCCAATCCCCCAGACAGCCTCGATATAATCGCTGTTATCACTGCTGGCTTCCCGCAATTTTTTCCGCAGGTTGCTGATATGCACTTTCAGCGAATTTTCCACACAATCCGGCGACTCATCGCTGATACGGTCAAGCAGGACAGACTTTGTAATGACCTGCTTAGGATTGCGCATCAATATTTTTAAAATGGCAAACTCCGTCTTTGTCAACCTGACCGGCTGTTCCCCTACCATAACCATATGCGTGGATGGTGACAGGCTGATTTCTGCAAACCACAGCGTCTCCTCGCCTGCACGGTTTTCCTGCAAAGCCGCTCCTTGCTCTTCACTTTTTTGGCGAAGCTGCACCGCAATCCGTGCCAGAAGCTCCCGCCCCTCAAAGGGCTTCGTGATGTAATCCGCCGCACCGCCAAGCAGAAGCTCCACTTTGTCGTCAATGCCGCTTTTGGCGCTGACTACGATAACCGGAATCCCCCGTACCTTTGCCAGTAAATCCTCCCCCGAAAGCCCCGGCAGCATCAAGTCAAGCAGAATCAAATCGGGCAGCTTGCTTTCACCCGTCCGTCCATCTCCGCCGCTTCCCCTTAATGTCAGACTGTCCGCCCGGTTTGCACTTTCCAGAAGAAGCGCCGCCTCCGTTCCGGAGTAGGCTCTCATTACGGTATAGCCTTCCTTTGTCAGCATTTCTTCCACCATATCGCCGATATAAACGTCATCGTCAACCACCAGAATCCTGCCCTTATTATGTTGCCGCATTCTCAACCTCTGCCGTCCCCTCGTTTCCTGCCGCCCGTTCGTCGCTCTTCTCTGCTTCCAATCCCTTATCGTTCTCTGCCGCCATCATTTCTCCACTCTTCTCCGTTTCCTGTCCCTTACGATTCTCTGCCGCTGCGGTGTCACCAGCCTTTTTTACCGCACATCGCACTTTACGCGCATTGATATCCCCGAAGATTTCCAGTGCGGAGATTGCCTGCAAAAACTTGGTAAATTGAGAATAGCCGTAATTCTTCGGTTTAAACCGCACATACTTGCGATGCACCATATTGCTCAATTCATTCACGCGCATCCCCTTCTTACCCTTTTCTTTTACAACCGTCTTAATATACTCCGTAATTTCTTCTTCCGACTCCCGGTTTGCTTTTAATTCCACATTGATACGGGTGTTATTTTTCACCAGCTCCAGACTCGGAATCTCTTCTAAGAATCGCGAAAGCAGACTATATCCGTAATTCCGCACGTCAAAATCGGGGTATTTATTCAAAAGCCTGCTGCCGATTTCTCCCAGCCCCGTCTCTTTATCCTTATTCTCATTCTCTGTAATAATGTTGATAATAGCGCTCTCAATCACTTCCTTGCTGATAGAAGTCGATTCTTTTTCCGTCTCCGCGCTCTTATCCGCTGTCTTTTTACCCTTGTTATTCTTACCTGCCGCATTACCGGAAACACCTCTGGCTGTCCCCTTGACCGTCTCCCGCGTCTCTTCCTCCTGCAGTTCCTCTTCCTCTTCATCAATCAGGTTCTCCAACACCGTAAACTGTGAGCAGGCTGTCCGGAACGAACGGGGCGTTTTGTCCTCTCCCATACCGACCACCAGCATCCCGGATTCCCGCAGTCTGATTGCAAGCCTCGTAAAATCCCCGTCACTGGATACGATGCAGAAACCGTCCACATTTCCCGTGTACAAAATATCCATCGCATCAATAATTAATGTTGAATCCGTGGCGTTCTTACCAACCGTATTACTAAACTGCTGCATCGGCGTGATGGAATTCTCCATCAGTTTTGACTTCCAGCTTCTCGCCTGCGTGCTTGTCCAGTCACCATATGCCCTTCGGTAAGTGACAATACCGTGTTTCGTCATCTCATCCATAATTGCTGCAATATATTTCGACGATATGTTATCCGTGTCGATGAGTATCGCAAACCTCTTATCCTCCATAAAACAGTCTCCCTTCTTTTATCGCCTTGTTATGTTATTTTTAGCCATTTCATTTAATCGTAATTTAATTTCCCCATGCTGCATGGTGTTGCATGGTATTTCATCAAAAATGTTATTTTATATTCTCTTTATAACTCTCCGCATTTTATTTCGGCTGCTATTTTATACTTGCCTGCATTTTATTCTACCAGCCATCTGATTTCAACATCCATTCATTACACTCACTATTTTATATTTTGTCTTTCGGATGTATTCATCTTATCCGTTATTTTATCATTCCCGCATCTCATTGCGCGCAACATGGTTCATTTCCTCTTGTATTAAATCATGATTTAGCAATATTTCTCTCATAACATCTTCCGAATTGCTTTATTTATCACTGTTATTTCTATTTTTCTTCAAATATCGCATGTGTTTTTAATTTCTATTGCCATTTCCCCACATGTTAATATCATTTGTTATATTTGAAATCATTCGCATTTACAAGCTTTCTCAAATCTTCAAGTGCTCTCCTCTTATTGGAAATCCCTTGGAACCAATCATTCCAAGGGATTTGTCCTCAGCATGTATCCGAATCATTCTGTCTGGCACAAAACATTCATCCTACACGCCCATTTTCATATGCAGATACTCCTTAATCAGCTTCACGCAATTGTCCCACCCAACTCTGGAACTGTTCAAAGTTAAATCATAATTTACTGGGTCCTTCCAATTCTTCCCGCGCGTATAATATTTATAATAATCCGCCCGATATTTATCCGTCTTGTGTATCAATTCCTTCGCTTTGTTCTCCGACACCTGCATCCTATCCATGACAGTAGTTATACAATCTTTTTCCGGCGCCTCCACAAAGACGCTGATCACATTCGGTTCATTACGCAGAATGTAATCCGCACATTTGCCAATCACCACAAATGACTCCGTCTTGGCAAGCTCCTTAATAATTTCAGACTGAATATTAAACAGGTTAATATCGGATGTGAACTCCTTATCGCTCGGCTCTACCACATAAGTGTAAGGAATCTTCATCAGATGCTTCATGGCGTAGCTTCCGCGCAGCTTCTCATCTACCTCTGCAAATAGCTGCTTATTGATACCGCTGTACTCTGATGCCATGTCAATCAGCTGCCGTTCATAACACGGAATCTTCAGCTCCTCCGCAAGCTGTGCGCCTATCGCTTTCCCCCCGCTTCCGAATCCGCGTGCAATCGCAATCACATAATTTCCCATAACCCTACCTCCTTGCCTGCTCCGTATATCTGTATTTTACCACATAACAGACATTCCTTGTAGTATAAATGGAATACTTTTCTACTTCCTGCATCAAACAGCAGCATTCCATCAGTCATCAGTCATCAGTCATCAACCAATCCAGCCCAGCACAATCAAAAACAGCAATAGTACGGGAAGAATATACGTCATATAGAAACGAAGCGCTTTCGGTATCTTCAAGCCTTCCCCGGCATTTGCTTCTTCCCTATATTTATCAAATCCCCAGCCAAACCGGGTCACACAAAATAGCAGATAGCATAAGGAGCCAATCGGCAGAATCACATTGCTGACCGCAAAGTCTTCCAAATCAAGGATTGTACTGCCTTCTCCGAGCGGCTGAACCGCCGACCATAGATTATAGCCAAGCACACAGGGCATCGACAATACAAACAAGGCAATTAAATTCATAAGACAGGATTTTTTCCTGCTCCAATGGAACAAATCCATTCCGCATGAAATAATATTCTCAAACACCGCCAAAATCGTAGAAAATGCAGCAAATGTCATAAAAATGAAAAACAGCGTTCCCCAGATTCTCCCGCCAGCCATACCATTAAATACATTCGGAAGCGTGATAAATATCAGACTCGGTCCCATATCCGGGTCGATTCCGAAGGCAAAACAGCTCGGAAATATAATCAACCCAGATACAATCGCCACAAAAGTATCCAGAATCGCGATATTCACCGATTCCCCAAGTAACGTATGCTTCTTATCAATATAGCTTCCAAAAATTGCCATGGCGCCGATTCCAAGACTCAATGTAAAAAACGCCTGATTCATAGCAGCCGTTATCGTTTCCCAGATTCCCACTTCCGTCATTCTTTTAAAATCCGGAAGCAGATAGAACTTCAGTCCTTCCATACCGCCTTCCAGAGTCAGACTATGTATTGCAAGCACAATAATGATGACAAGCAGCAGGCTCATCATGACTTTCGTAATCCGCTCCACACCTTTCTGCAGTCCCATGGAGCAAATTAACATACCCGCCACCACAATAATCGCCATCACCGTAGTAAGTACGCCGGGACTGTCTAACATCTCCTGAAACATACCGCCCACCTGCGCTGCGTCCTTGCCGATGAACTTTCCCGTCAACATCTGATAGAAATAATACAGCATCCAGCCTGCCACAGTCGTATAGAACATCATCAGCAGATAATTGCCTGCCATGCCTAAATAACCATGTAAATGCCATTTCTGTCCCGGCTTCTCCAATGCCGTATAGCTTTTGATGATACTCTTTCGGCTGGCGCGGCCTACGGCAAATTCCATCGTCATGACCGGAATGCCCATCGTAATCAGAAAGAACAGATAGAAAAGCACGAACACGCCTCCACCATACAAACCCGTAATATAAGGGAATCTCCATACGTTCCCGATTCCGATAGCACATCCCGCCGACAATAGGATAAATCCCATCCGCGAACCTAATTTTTCTCTTTCCACTTCTTTTTCCTCCACCTATCATAATTCACATGAATCATAAACAACCTAATGTCCATGCCCTTTCTCTCAACCTGCGGATTTGTAAGCCAAGATGCTGTCAGCGTCGGCACAAATTTGCGATCGAAAAAAGTATTATTTCAATTTAGTATACCATGAGAAACTGCTTGATTCCTAGGGTAATTTCTGATGACTTTGAGAACTTCCTGTATTTCGGAGGTGATACCTATGGAAAATTCAGTGAAAGGAACAAGATATGATGGAGCCAGCCAGAAACATCAAAAAAAAGCAACCGCCACTCTGAAAGTGACTGATTGCTTTTCTAAGTAACCGCTAACTAAGGTGATCCGTCTGCTTTGTCAAAATATTCTTCCGCAGCGCCGGAACACTCTGCATAATTCCCAGTACTGCCAAATCCACTGCCATGACCGCCAGCACCAGCACACCGTTTAAGAGTATCGAATAAACCCAAGGATTTTTCATCGGTATTCCTAAGAACACTTCCGGCATATACATGTACCAGAGCAGCCCACCGGACAGTGTCAAAGACACCCAGCGTCCAAAAGACCCCAGCACAGTCCCCCACAGCCAGCCGAGCTTCTTACCCGCACCAAATCCGCAAAGAAATACAAGTGTATATGCCACCACATAATCAAGCAGCATAGACTGCCACGAAATGGCAATGCCGCCGCCCAGAAAGTACTGCAATACACCATTGACGAAACAGCACATCAGCGAATACTTGGGTCCCCAGCGCAGGCAGTAAACCAGAATCGGCACCAGCGCCAAGTCAACAGAACCGCCGAAGGGAAAGCGGAATATACGCAAATACCCCAGTACCGTCGCCGCAGCAATCATGATTGCGCCCTCTGTCAGAGCGCGGACTTTGTTGTTTTGTGTCATAGTCGTTTCCTCCTAATAAAAATGTACCGCAATGTATTCAGGCATAACGCGGTACGAAAAAAACGACATCTATTCTGTTGCTCAAACAGTTACAGTCCTCCTTGCAGGCAGACTGCTTCGTCGAATATTCTTCCTACGCCGGCATTACCCGGATCAGGTTCAAGGGACCGGAAGCGACATTACGCCTCTGCATCTCAGCCGGACTTGTGTCCAGCGCCCCTGTTATTCTGTTTCATTACGGTCTATTTATATATACTATATTTTTTCTTTTTTGGCAACTTATTTTCCACATACCAGTCCACCGTACACTTTTTACCCTCCCATATAATCGCAAGCGGCTTTAATCCGTATTCCGTAATCTGATAGCCGTCACCCGTAAGCGACACGGTAAATTCTGCCATTCCGCCTCTGACGCATGATTGCTCGGACTGTGCACTGATATAATTACCAACGGAATAATAGATTAACATCCGATGCCCGTCATTTCCTTCCAGCATTTCATAGGGCTGCAGCACATGCGGATGCGTGCCAATCGTTACGTCCACCCCGCTCTCCAAGAAAACACGTGTCCATTTCTTCTGGAACTCGTCCGGCTGTTCCTCATATTCCGTCCCCCAGTGGGCAAATACAACTACGAAATCGCTGTCCGCTTTTGCCGCTTCAATATCCGTCCGGATTTGTTCCTCATTCTCCAGCAAATGCACCGCATAGGGACATTCCTTCGGAAGCGCAATCCCGTTCGTTCCGTATGTGTAATTCAACATTGCAATGCGGATGCCATTTCTGACAATAATGTCATATGGGCGATACTCCCTTTCCCCCGAAGTCTGTATCCCAAGACAGACAATCTCTTCCTTATCAAAAAAATTTTTGGTAAAATCAATTCCTTCCATGCCCCGGTCGAGGGCATGGTTCGTGGCGCACGTAACCACGTCGAATCCGGCGTCCGAGACTGCTTCTCCTGCCTGCACAGGAGTTGCAAATCTTGGATAGCCACTATAACTGACAGGATTGTCAGTTAAGGGCGTTTCCTGATTCAATATGGCAATGTCGCTGTCTTCAATAACATCTATCATATTTTCATATAAAAAAGAAAAATCATCATACTGTAACCCATATTGATAAATTGGCTCATGAAGCAGATTGTCTCCAAAGGCAACAAACGACACATCTGTCATCTCTTTGGTAAAGCCCCATGAATCCCAGAACCAGCATGTCACTTTTTCCGCTCTGTCCACCAGAAAAAGTCTTTTCTGCTGTTCTTCCATCGCCGCCCTGCTTCCCCCTGCAATTTTCTCCACCTCAAATCCGATATAGGAAGACATCCACTTTGGTCTGACATGACCCTCATTATATTCATAGACCGCGATATGCTGCGACCATTTCCGTTCGTTCTCTTCCACCCAGAACGGCTTACTCCTGCCGTAGCGTCCAATCCTCCAGCAAAGCAGCACCAGCTCATCCTGTCCGTCGTTATCAACATCGCAGGACAACGCCTGCTGTACCCGTAGCCCTTTGGGAGATGCCCATAGCACGTCACCGTCTTGCCGTACCCTTAACCTTCTATGTGCAAGTATCATCTCATACTGTTTGGATGCATCGTAAAATGTCCCGCCATCCCATGTAATCCACTGCGGCAGGAAAACTCCGCTGTGCCATAACAGATACAAAATGGCGCCGATACACACCAGCGCCATCATACCGCATCGCAAAAAAGTTCTACTCCCACTCATAAACATACCGATACCCTTCTGTCCATTCAGGGTGCTGAATCACAGGATCCTTTTCGTTTGCATACATGCCTTCTTCGTTCTGCTTGATACCCAGCATCTGGTGCCACTTGGAATCTGTCAGCCGGTCTTCCATCTGCCATCTGAACTGATAAAATGTGTATACGCTGCCGCTGGCAATCTTAAGTTTCCCGTCCACCTTCACCACCACATAGATTGTGGAAGGGTCGCCCGTTCCGGCTTCCAGCACCTCTCCGTTTGGATTCGTTGCAATGTCCACCACAAGTGCTGCCGGCGCCTCCTGCGTCGCCACACCTTCCCCGTTGTTCAAATCCTTTACCGTCTCCATCCAGAAGTGCTCGATGCTGCCGCCATAGCCCCTGATGAACTCATATTCCTCATCCGTCAGGACTTCATCCCGCAGCTCTTTCTTGGAAATTTCAAACAAAATGTCCGCCATTTCAGACAGACGGGCGAGATTTTCTTTCTCCTCCTCGCCAAGCATCCCATTATTGTCAAGCCCCTGCGCCGTCAAATCCGCAAGCTTCTTAAATCTCAGATACACGAGCGGTTCTGGTTCCACATATCCCCTGTCATCCGCTCTGTCGTCATAAGCATCGCCCATCTCTGCGAGCACCTGCTTGGTATACAGAATCGTGTCATGCTTTAACTCCGCATAGCTTCCTGCAAAACACTCCAATTCCTTCTTACGCCACTCCTCGCTCTGCATAAACATCGGATACCCTTCCCCCTTTACCTCCAGAAGCGGGCGGAGTGTGTTTAACCAGCCAGCATACAGGCTCCCCGACCACATTCCGCTATTCTCCTTAGCAAAAGCATCCCTAAGCAGATTCATATTCTCCGTGTACCCCGGATACTCTGCCGCCCCACTCTGCTCTAAAATAGCAAGCGCCGTATCGCTGCCGAGCGCCGCCGGTACGTCCAGCACGTCCGGAAGCATCCTCTTCTCCTGCTTTGCCGTCTCCCCTACATTGCTGTAAATCAGCCTCTGCATAATGGCGGCATCTACCGTAAAACGCTGTCCCATAAAACGAAAACCCGGTATCACATTGTCCTCGCCGTCCCCGATGACCATAGAATTGACAAGCGGTGCCCGCAGGCTCTCTGTCGCGGCATGAAAACGCTCAAAATCTTCCTTATTTTCTTTGATACCCGCTATCGTGACGTTTTCCCCGTACACTTCTTTTATCAGCGGAATATACTCATACACCCCCACATCGTCACTGGCGCCCGAAAAGAAGGAGGTGACCTCGTAGACAGACCCCCACAAATGATAGGCTTCCTCGTCCTCTGAGACTGCCTGCGCCATCAGAAGCGCACTCCTGTCCATCTCCTCGCTCTCCTGTTTGAAATGAATCCTGCCGTACCACATCATGGCACGGAAATATCGTTCCAGCTCCTCATCGCCTTCATAATAGCCGCGCGGTTTATATTGCGTATAATCTTCCATACTTCCCCGCCCGCCGTCGTAAATCATTGACGCACTGATTTCCTCAGCTGCGCAAATATGTTCCAGCTCATACTCCACAACTTCCTTCACATCAGCGTTTATCTGGGTCTTGTCGTCTAACAGCTTCGCCCCTACCGTAAAGAATGCAACGTTGCGTTTCGCGGCTTCCTCCCATTCACTGCCTTTTAAAACATCATACTGCGCCAGACTGTCGGCAAGCATTTTTTCACTCAGCAGCTTCAGACAGCCCGCCAGATATTCCTTCTCCACTTTTTTCAAAAGATGCGCAAAATACAGATGATACGTATGCATCAAGGAATCCACCGTTACAAAGCTTGCCACCGGCACATATCTGTTCATCTCATAAATTTCAAAAAATTCCCTGCCGGCGTCTCCGCATACGACAAACCCGTTCTGCGCAATCTTCTCCTTCTGTCCATCCGCCAGATAAAACTGCCACAGATTGTCAACATTGCTCAGGTCCGGCGCTATCGTGTACGGCGCCGCACACGGCGTCACACCGATATCCTCATTTACCGTCTCCTTTGCCGAAAACGGTCCCGTATAAGTGGGAAAAAATAATTCTCCTTCGCTCTCCACTGGCATATCCATTACATCTGTTATGCCCGTATCCTCCCCTGTCTGCATGTCTGCAGGCTGGCTCTCCTGTCCCGTCCTGCCACAGCCGCCAATCGTTCCTGTCAGCATGACAGCCACCATCATTAACGCAACTCCTCTTCTTTTCATCATCAATTCCCCTTATCCTTTTCCCCTGCGGCATCCCTGTCCATACGCCAATGGCACATAAACCGCTGTTGCCGTATCTTGATGCTATCATAGCACATTTCCTGTCAAAGCAAAAGCTGCCCTGCACGATTACGTTACTCTACGCAGAAAAATACCCCGCAAAAAGTTCATGTACGGCAAAGAAGCAAGAAACCGAAAACAAGAGATAGACCGCCAGTTATACACATTCCCGCAATGCCTACTACTACCAAATCCATCTCATTTCTCCTATAAAACACACTTGAGTTGACTTTTTCAATACATTAGTTCATAATATGAGTTGTCAAAGTCAACTCATATAGAGGAGGTAAGGCATTGAATGACGATATGATAAAAAAAATACGACAATTTAACCGATACTATACGGTATGGTTAGATGTTATGAATACGGGTTATCTAGGAACAAGTTTCTCATGGTCTGAATCGAGAGTGCTATTTGAAATATATATTAACCAAGGGATAAATGCCACTGAGTTATGTGAACATCTAAACATGGACAAGAGCTATGTAAGTAGAATTATTGCGAAACTTGAAAAAAAAGGATTTTTAACAAGAAAACTTGTTTTGGGAAGCAAAGGAATAAAAAAATTGTATTTAACAAATACAGGATATGAAGAAGCAAAACAAATAGACTGGAATGGTGATAAACAAATTTCTGAAAAATTAAAAAATATTGATAAAAAAGATTGTGTTAAATTATGTGAAGCAATGTTATTGATTGAAAATATTTTGAAAGAAAATGACAAAAAGTAAATTTCAACTTAGGAGGAACTATGATGAATATTGAAATTGATTTAGCCTATAAACATACACAAGAAATAAACAACCTATTTTCAGAATATACAAATATGCTAATAACTAATGATAGCTCATTTCAAAATTATCTTGATATTCAGCATTATGATGAAGAAAGAAATCATTTAGAAGAAAAATATGGTATGCCTTATGGAAGATTGTATTTAGCTTATTGTAATGGGGAAAGCGCAGGCTGTATAGGGCTAAAAAAAATAAATGAACTGAATTGTGAAATGAAACGTCTTTATGTAAGACCACAATTTAGAGAAAAAAATATTGGTAGACTATTGGTACAGAAAATAATAATTGACGCAAAACAAATTGGTTATTCTTATATGTTATTAGATACTCTCCCCTTTTTAGAACAGGCAATTCATTTGTATGAAAAATTTGGATTTTACACAATAGATTGCTATAACAATAGTCCAATGAGTTCATCTATATATATGAGACTAGATTTATGATTATTTATTCCACTTTGCAGATAATCAAGTAGCAACAACTTAAAATAGTGTTGTTTGGATTATAGAAATGCAACTATAAACCATGTACCACCCCATGCGGAAGGAAGGGGGATTTTCTATGCCTTGCACAGAAGCATACAAGGAACACATCATGTATACTTTTAACGGTTTCTGCAAAGTTGTCATACGCTCTGCTGCTATCAACGCATGGCGGTAACGGAGCAGACGGCGGCAAAGGGAACTGAAAGAATGCGCCGCCGTTCTGCAGGGCGAGCTTTCAAGGACGCATTCTCTGACCGGCAAGGTAGAACTGCCCGACACATAAAACCCGCCCTGTCCGGCAGTCAGCCGGATAGGGCGGCAAAATTTTTTACACTTCTATTACTTCTTTATCTCACATGAACTAAACAGCAGGGTATCACTCTTCCAAAGTATTAATATATTATCCTTACATCTTCCGCATTCTGGGGATTCACATATATGTCTACCTGCTCCACCTCCACAGTGTCAAAGGAAACAAGCCTGCCTTCCTTCATGCTCTGCAAAGCCTTATCCTTTGCCTCCATCATTAGCGCCAGTTCATCTGTTTCATTCCAGTACCAGCCAAAATCAATGGTTGCACTGTCCATATCCAAAGAAGCAAAGGGTTCCACGCGGCTGGCGTTATAGGTAACGCAAAACCGCACAGTATCCGGCGGGACACTGCTGTCTGTCCGAATATCCATAT
Source organism: uncultured Lachnospiraceae bacterium (assembly GCA_947564735.1). GTDB lineage: Bacteria > Bacillota > Clostridia > Lachnospirales > Lachnospiraceae > UBA3282. The sequence continues at coordinate 29,991 of CANOEC010000006.1, forward strand.
CATTCGTTCCTCCATAATACCCCCGATGCCACGACCTTGTCCCCCAAATATTCCACACCTCGTCTTCCGGCTCAAAGGCTACGTCCAGATTCTCCGTCTTCATATCCGTTTCCCCAAGAATCTCTGTGCCGCCATAGGTCAGTCCGCCAAACTCCGTAAAAGCCACTCCCACACCAATTCCAAATAGCAATACCCCTATGCAAAACACAACGATTGTTATTTTATGTTGTCTACTCATATGCCGCCTCCTTACCGTATCCTTCCGTCATTTCACTTTTCCAGTTCTTAATGTCTTCCTCTTTGATTTCGTTCTCCCAGCTTCTGGCGTCTTCCTTTTTCTCCGCATCTTTCCCACTCTGAGTACCGCTGTCGTTCCCATCGGTTTTTTCCTTTCTAATCAGCATCGTAAATGCACCGTATGCCAGAGCGCCCAGACAGAGGAGTCCGCCAAGGCAGATTAAGAACAATCCAATAAAAGGATATCCCTGTGCCAAGAACACCAGCACCGCTCCCGCTCCCATTAAAATAAACATTGCCATACCCCCGCAGAGTAAAGCAAACAGCAACCATGCCGCATTCCACATGAATTTTAACCAGAAGATGCAAAATCTGATGCACCATCTCCATAACGCCGCAATTCCTCGTCCGACTGCCCTGCAAAACCTTCCTAATCTTCCGCCCATCTCTTTTGTCCTTTCCGTCAATCGCCCGTTCGCCTGCGCATCTTCGCCGGGTTTGGTCTTCCTTCCCTTAAAAGGCTTCATCAGCCACACACCAAAAGCGCGACATTTTCCACCCATCCACCGAAATGCGTTTCTGATACCGCAAACCACTTTCATTACGATATTTTTAATTCGCCTGCCAAACTGCCAGCCGCGATTTCCCTCTTCCTGCACATTACCGTCTTTATACTGCGCACTCCCATGACTCTGACCGGACTGCGTCTGCATGGAGCCGCGCGACCCGCCCGTCATCAGTTTTGGCAGTTTAAATGAAAAGCTTTGTCTGCGAAATTCCGGATTCACATGGTACGCCTCCAGAATCTCCGCCGCCAGCTGTTCTATCGAACCAAAATCGCCAATCGCCTCCTCCTCGCTTAACCCTTTCTGCATCTTCATATCAATATGCTGTGCATATTCTTCCAGAATATCATCCTGCTCCTGCCTTTCCAAGATGCTCAGATATCCTCTTAACTCTGTCAGAAATTTATCCTTATTCATGTCCGCCCCTCCCCATCAAAAATCTGTTGACTCTTGCTTGAAATTCTTCCCACTCCGCCGCCAGCTTATCACGATACAGTATTCCGGCAGCCGTCAGATGATAATACTTCCTCGGCGGGCCTTCGGAAGATTCCCGCAGATAAGTCTCAAAATAATGCTCGTTGGTAAGCCGTTTTAACAACGGATAAATTGTCCCCTCATTCACGTCAATGACCTGCGAAACCTCTTCCACAAGTTCGTACCCGTACATATCTCTCTGGTGCACGGATTCTAGAACGATGAGTTCCAACACTCCTTTTTTAAATTGCGGATTCATATATGCTCCATTCCGGAACGTTCCTGCACGCAGCTCACGTTCCCTATCCAGTTACCGGCTATGTTTTTCAAACTTTGTTGTTGGTATTAGATTAAACCCACTACTATGTAATGTCAAGTACTAATTTATGAAAGATACTATTAAGATTGTCTTATGGCGGAATTTCCTATCATAGGAAAAAGCCGTCCGCCGCGCCGGTAAACACACTGCTTATCCGCACGGCAGACGATTTTTATTTTGTAACATTATAACCCTTAATCACCCATTGCGCTACATCCTCGCCTCCATCAGACTGCTTGAAGAATATCTCTTAAGTCCCCGATAGAATACAATCACAGCTGCTATCATGAGAAAAACCGCATATCCGGTTACTTCAAGAAACATACCTGCGTCAAATTCCGTCATAATATGCACCGGATGATAGACCGCCATTCCCACCGGAATGACAAAATATACTAAAAATCTGGATACTCCACGAAAGATACCGTCCGGATAAGTCATAAAACTAATCATCCCCGACACCATCTGATTTCCAAACATTTCCATCCTTACAAACCAGAATGACAGACTCCCCAGAATCAGTGCAAACGCCGTAATGATAACCGTCCCCGTTCCCGTAAACAGCAGAAACAAAAAGAATCTTCCCACATTAAAACCACAGGCAAACAGAAGCACAAGCCCATACAGGAAATCTCCGATTGCCGAAATATTCGTAGCGGAAGTCATCACACTAAGCAGCACATTTTTCGGCTGTACCAGATAAGAATCCAGTTTACCGCTGACAATCAGCTCCGATAAAGAAAATGCCCTCGCAAACAAAACCCGTGACAAACCGAAAGATGCCGCAGTCAGTCCCCACAGCAGCATTACTTCCTTCATGGTGTATCCACCGATATCATCCCGCAGCCGGAACAGAATAAACCACTGCACCAGTATCGTGGCATTATTGAGCATCATGAAAATGATATTTGTCACAAATGTGACCGGATTAATCATCTCACGCATGATATTATATTTGACAGAAAGCATACACACCCGCAATTGTCGTCTAACCGCCGTTAACATACAGCTTCTTAACCCCCTTTCTGTAAACCAGAAACATCAGCGCACACCCCGCCGCCAGATATAAAACCTGTACTGACAAAATCTCGATACATTTCTCCGCCCGAAAATCTACAATCAGCTTCGCCGGTCCATAGCACACCGTATAAATCGGCGTCAGCTTAAACAAAGGCTGCAATGAAACCGGAAAGATTTCAATCGGAAAAACAGTGCCCACCACCAGAATCAGCTTGTCATACAGCCATTGGAAAGGCGTGGCGTCCTCAATCCAGAAAGAAAACAGACTGATACATATTTTAAATACTGCATTGATGGTAACGCCGAGAACCACGCAGAGTATCATTACCGGCAGCGTTACCAGTCGAAAACCCGGAACTGCGCCAACCATCGCCGCCCCAATGACTGCCGCAAGGAGTGCGTACATCGGCAGCCGGATACTCCATTCTCCGGTATATTTCGCCAGAATATACAGCGCATAATGGTATGGTTTATTCATCAGGTACGCAATGTTACCGCCCCTGATATCCGCAGTCACCTGTCTTGCCACCGCCCCCGTATTAGAACCAAACCAAATCATCTCCGTCATCATGACATACCATATCATCTGCTCTTTTGTATAGCCTGCAATCAATTCTCCGGGCGTCCGGTAGATATACTCCCATAATTTTATAAAAATAAAGATAAAAACAAAATAGCTGAAAAACCCCATCGCTATATTTGCCGCATACTGCATATTTTCCATCAGAACCGCCCGATAGATGACCGCATATTTACGCCCGGGCACTCTGCACATTTCCCCGTAACCCTGCTGCCGTAACTGACCCGGCATACCCTTTTTCATACATCTGTTCATTCGCCGGTCGCCCTCCTCTCTGCCCGATAGATGTCCATGATAATATCTTCCAGCGACAGGGGAGAAGAATGGACATTCTCCTTTTCCAAATAACATTTTTTCAGATGCTCCATAGAGTCATCCAGCACAATCTGTCCGGCATTTACGATAATAATACGCCGGCAAAGCTTTTCAATATCACCCACATCATGACTCGTCAGAAAAATCGTGGTATGATAGTCACGGTTCATCTGATGAATCAGCTCACGGATATTCTCCTTCACCACCGGATCTAAACCAATGGTCGGCTCGTCCAGAAAAAGTACTCTTGGTCTATGGATTAGCGAAGCCACCAGCTCACAGCGGATACGCTGTCCCAGCGAAAGATTACGCACCGGTGTATTGATGAATGCCCCCAATTCAAAACACTCTTTCAATTCCGCAATCCGCATCTCCGTCTCCTTATCCGTAAGGTCGTAAATCGCCCCAAAAAACCGGAAATTATCATAGGGCGTCAGATGGGTCCAGAGCTGTTCTTTCTGTCCGAAAACAGTTCCGATACAGTATGCAAGCTGTTTTCTGTTTTTGGTCGGGTCAATCCCCAGCACATCCACTTTTCCGCTGTCGGGATAAAGTATTCCCGTCAGCATCTTGATTGTCGTACTCTTCCCCGCTCCATTTGGACCGATAAATGCCAGCATTTCGCCTTCTTCCACCGAAAACGAAACGTTATCCACCGCCTGAATTTCCTTTACCTGTGGGTGCAGGATTGCCCGGACGCTCCCCTTCATTCCCTTTTCCTTCACCTTCACCCGAAATGTTTTCGATAAATCCTCCGCCTTAATTGCATACACTGCCGTTCCTCCTCTCTTTGTCGCACTTTCCTATTATGATAAAAAAAGAACCGCCTGTTCCATACACTTTTGTGTACATCCCATGCGGTTCTCTTATCCTTTACCTTGATTCCCGCATAGCCAAATAAGACCTTTCGTCTTACGGCCATGCGCTCGCCGGCTCTACGCCTGCTTAAGTAGTGACCGTAATATGAAAAATCTGCTGCAAACGAATCATCACGATAAATGAAAAGCTGTAAATTGTATTCATCATTGTCTTCATAACTGCCCTCGATACTTTTCCTTCAACTTGTATGCTGCATTTAAATTTTCTGATAGAATATCACAGTCTTTAAAATCTGTCAAACAAAAATATTTTTATTTGCGCCATACGCCAAACCACTCACTCTTTGTCATGTATCTCCCCATGCAGCTCCTGCAAAGACTTTACTTCGCTGCCCGCATGGGTCTTGAGATAATGGATTCCTTCCGCAGTCACCTTCGCAGCCGCAACTGTCGTAATATAAGGCGCTTTCGCCTTGATTGCCGCCTTGCGCAGATAGCTGTCGTCATGCACGCTGTCTTTTCCGACCGGAGAATTGATAATCAAATCGAAGTCCCCGTTCGTAATCATATCACCCACATTGGGGCGCCCCTCATAAAGCTTCTTTGCCTTTTTTGCCGGAACGCCTGCCGCCGTAATCAGATTGTAAGTGCCCTCCGTGGCAACTACCTTAAATCCATCCCCCGCAAGACTCCTTGCAACCTCAACCACTTCATCCTTATCTTTCTTATTCACGGAAATCAGTACCGTTCCCTCAAGCGGCAGCTTCGACTGCACCGCCTCCTGCGCCTTGAAAAAAGCTTCGCCATAGGAACGCGACAAACCTAAGACCTCTCCGGTCGAGCGCATTTCCGGTCCAAGAACCGGATCCACTTCCGGGAACATATTAAACGGGAACACCGCTTCTTTCACGCCGTAATTCGGAATCACCTGTTCTTTTAACTCCGGGATTGGCGACGGACGCCCCGTCAGCTCCGAAGTAATGATATCCGTCGCAATCGGCACCATGCGGATATTGCAGACTTTGGATACAAGCGGTACGGTACGTGACGCTCTCGGATTTGCCTCCAACACAAACACCTTGCCATTCTCTATCGCATACTGCATGTTCATCAGCCCTTTGACGTGCATCTCCTCTGCGATTTTCCTTGTATACTCCTTGATGGTCTCCACACTTTCCGCCGGAATATGCACGGACGGGATGATACATGCCGAATCACCCGAATGGATACCGGCAAGCTCGATATGTTCCATCACGGCAGGCACGAAGGCATGGGAACCGTCGCTGATGGCATCCGCCTCACACTCAAGCGCATGATTTAAGAAACGGTCTATCAGAATCGGTCTATCCGGCGTCACACCTACTGCGGCATTCATATACTCCGTCATGCTCTCATCGTCATACACCACTTCCATCCCTCTTCCGCCAAGTACATAGGAAGGGCGCACCATAACCGGATAACCGATGCCGGAGGCGATGGAAATCGCTTCTTCCACCGTCGTCGCCATACCGGACTCAGGCATGGGAATCTCTAGCTTCTCCATCATGGCGCGGAACTGATCCCTGTCCTCCGCCAAGTCAATCACAGAAGGAGAGGTTCCAAGAATCCTGACGCCGTTCTTCTCCAGCTCAGACGCCAGATTAAGCGGCGTCTGTCCGCCAAACTGCGCAATGACGCCGAGCGGTTTCTCTTTGTTATAAATACTCAGCACATCCTCCAACGTAAGCGGCTCAAAATATAGTTTATCAGACGTATCGTAATCGGTGGACACCGTCTCCGGGTTACAGTTCACGATAATCGTCTCAAATCCAAGCTTCTTTAAAGCCATCGCCGCATGGACACAGCAATAGTCAAACTCGATTCCCTGTCCGATGCGGTTCGGTCCGCCGCCGAGAATCATAATCTTCTGTTTCTCTTCGTTCACCGGATTCTTGTCCGGCGCATTGTATGTCGAATAGAAATAAGCGCTGTCCTGTGTACCGCTGACATGCACGCCTTCCCAAGCTTCTTCCACACCCAGCGCAATCCGTCGGTTGCGGATATCCTCCTCCGGGACATCGGTAAGCTGACTCAGATATTTGTCTGCAAAACCGTTCTTCTTAGCTGCAATCAACATTTCATCCGGCAGCATGCTTCCTTTGTACTTCAGAATCTCTTCCTCTTCCTCCACAAGTTCTTTCATCTGCTCGATAAAATATGCCTTCACTTTGGTAATCTGGAAGATTTCGTCTACCGTAGCGCCCTTCCTGAGCGCCTCATACATGAGGAAATGACGCTCACTGGAAGGTGTGAGAAGTCTCCTTAACAGTTCTTCCTTGGACAACGTATCGAAGTCTTTGGCATGTCCTAAGCCGTAACGTCCTGTTTCCAGAGAACGGATTGCTTTCTGAAAAGCTTCCTTATATGTCTTGCCAATGCTCATCACCTCGCCTACGGCACGCATCTGTGTTCCCAGCTTGTCCTCCACACCTTTGAATTTCTCAAAAGCCCAGCGTGCAAACTTGATTACCACATAGTCGCCATCCGGCACGTATTTATCCAGCGTTCCGTACTTTCCGCAGGGGATGTCTTTGAGGGTAAGCCCTGCCGCCAGCATGGAAGACACCAGCGCGATGGGAAATCCCGTCGCCTTCGAGGCAAGCGCGGAAGAGCGCGATGTACGTGGATTAATCTCGATGACGATAATGCGGTCCGTCACCGGATCGTGGGCAAACTGCACGTTCGTACCGCCAATGACCTGCACGGATTCCACAATCTTATATGCCTGTTCCTGCAGCCTCTTCTGACATTCCTCCGAGATGGTCAGCATCGGCGCCGAACAGAAGGAGTCTCCCGTGTGCACGCCAAGAGGGTCTATATTTTCAATAAAGCATACCGTAATGATATTGTTGTCAGCGTCACGCACCACTTCCAGCTCCAGTTCTTCCCATCCAAGTATGGATTCCTCTACCAGAACCTGTCCCACCAGACTTGCCTGCAGTCCTCTTGCACAAACTACCTTCAGCTCTTCTTTGTTGTACACCAGCCCGCCGCCGGCGCCGCCCATGGTGTATGCCGGACGCAGAACAACCGGATATCCCAGATTTTCTGCAATAGCCAGCGCCTCCTCCACGGAATATGCCACTTCACTGCGCGCCATCTCGATGCCCAGCTTGTTCATCGTCTTTTTGAACTCAATGCGGTCTTCGCCCCTCTCGATGGCATCCACCTGTACGCCGATGACCTTTACGTTATACTTATCCAAAACGCCCGCTTTATTTAACTCGGCACACAAATTAAGCCCGGACTGCCCTCCCAGATTAGGAAGAAGCGCATCAGGGCGTTCCTTTGCAATAATCTGCTCCAAACGTTCTACGTTCAGCGGCTCAATATAAGTGACATCCGCCGTCTCCGGATCGGTCATAATCGTCGCCGGATTAGAATTAACGAGCACAATCTCATATCCCAGCTTACGAAGCGCTTTACAAGCCTGCGTCCCCGAATAGTCAAACTCACATGCTTGTCCGATAATAATCGGTCCCGAACCAATAATTAACACCTTATGAATATCTGTTCTGCGTGGCATAAATACCCTCCAATCTGACACAAATCTCGCTACTGTTCATCATTTTATCATTAGATGTACAAGAGTGTCAATTATAGGGATAGCAATTCGGCAACAGTTGCGCCCTCCGCTACAACTGATTTATAAGTTCTTGGAGTCTTTTGATGTCTTCTTCCGTAAGCACTTCTACATATTTGTGGCAATAATTTCTTGCCCTGCACTGTTTGTTCTTGCATGTTTTAATCTTACGACATTTAATCCAGTACCAGATCCGAATAAAATTACCGACAAAAATAGTCAATATGAACATGCCCGTAGATATAGCAATTAACCAGTCCCATACTGTATTCATTTATCCATTCTCCTTTCCTCATGTACTATCATACCACAGATAATCGTAGTTTGAAAAAGTTTTTTATAGCACACATCTGATTTCCGAAAATTCCATGAACTTCTTTTATCAAATGTATACTCGATAATGCAAGTATACTCGCTATGTCTAGTATATTCAACAAAATTTTTATGACACATAATAAAATATAAGAACGAGAGGTACTATATGATAAACTACGAGCCTTTATGGGAGACAATGAGGAAGCAGGGAATCACGACCTATGCCTTGATTAACAAATACGGCATACCGGCAAGCACAGTACACTCGTTGAAGCATAATCACAACATAACAATGTATACCCTTGAGAAATTATGCAATGTGTTGGGTTGTAGTGCAGACAGTGTTGTCAGATTTGAAAATGATGAGAAAAAATCGTCGCTCTGCAGCGACGATTCAGAGAATGCTCCGCATTCTCCCTAAATGATTTACACTTTCGAAATTTCCTATACTACAAGAAAATCTGCTCCGCAGATTATCTTGGGAAGAATGCTTCGCATTCTTCCACATTTGTCGAAACTTCCTACTATATAAAAAAAAGGACATGAAAAATTCCCATGTCCTTTTTCTATATCATTTTATCAGCAAAAGTGTTTCGTCAATCAGCTTCGCGCCGTCTACACGGTCTTAAATTTCTCAATATAAACCGGGAAGGTATCGGTACCCTTCATCTCCTTGCCGGCTGTAATGGTAACATTCTTATCGGTAATCAGATATTCCACATTCGCTCCGGCTTCGACAACGGTATCCTGCATCAAGATGCAATTCTTGATTTTAGCGCCTTTTCCGACCTTAACACCACGGAAAATCACACTGTTCTCCACTTCGCCTTCAATCACGCAGCCGTCCGCCATCATCACATTCTGAACCTTTGCGCCGTCCTTGTAATGGGTCGGATTATCGCCGCGAATCTTCGTGTAAATAGGCGCCGCCGAGAACAATGCATCCAGATTATAATCGTCGAGAAGCTTCATATTCTCCTCAAAGTAACTCTTCATGCCGCTGATACGCGCAACATAACCCGTATACTTATATGCCTGCACGTTCAGCTTATTAAGCTGGGGCATGATGACGTCACGCATAAAGAAGGAACGCCCCTGCATGTATGCCGTGCTGACAAGCTCAATCAACAATTCGCGCGAAATGACAAAAATATTCATGGAAGCATTCTGCACACCGGTTGTCTTCGGATTGATAGACACTTTACGGATACGCCCCTGTTCAATGTCAAACGTATAATAGAAGATTCTGTCGCTCGTCTGATAGCTTAACAGCTCCTCCGGCAGTTCCTGCTCATTGTAAGCAATCGTGATATCTGCACCGCTGTCCATATGTGCCTGAAGCATCGCATTGAAATCAAAGTTGACTACCACATTCGTGTCGGACATAACCACATATTCCTCTTTCTGGCTTTTCAGAAAATCCAGAAGATTTGCAAGCGCACCGGCACGTCCGATATAGGGACCGCTTACCTCCTTCTCTGCAAAAGGCGGAAAAATATGTAGGCCACCGTTCTTGCGGACCAAATCCCATTCACGGCCGGAGCCTAAATGATCCATCAACGAATGATAGTTCTTGTTCACCACAACAGAAATATTGTCAATGCCGGAATGCGACATGCTGGACAAAATAAAATCTATGATACGATAACGGCTGGCAAAAGGGATAGACGCCATCAAACGCACGCTGACCAGTTCCGGAATCAAAGCGTCATAACTGTTAGGGAAAATAATACCAATTACATTTGTGCTTGATTTTATCATTCTACTTCACCGCCTTCTACATTATTTCTAACCATCGCATCGGGACCTATCACAACATTCTCGCCTATGATAACATCCGAGCCAATGGTCGCTACGCCGTTCTTCTCCCCGTCAGGCATTGCGCCTACTACGGCATTCTCGCAGATTGTCACATTCTCAGCTACGATACAGTGTCTTACAACCGCGCCGGACTTAATCGTTGTGCCGCCCATAACAACAGCGTCCTCCACAACTGCGCCCTCTTCTACCTTGACGCCGCCGAATAAAACGGAGTGTTTCACCGTTCCCTTAATCCGGCATCCATCGGTAATCAATGTATTTTCTACGATGGCACCCGCATTAATCTTATGTCCTGTCATACCTGCATTACGGCTGTAAATCTTCCAATCCTCGTCAAAAAGATTGATGCCGCTGTGCTCAGGATCCAGCACTTCCATATTCGCTTCCCACAGAGAAGAAATGGTTCCCACATCCTTCCAGTAGCCATTGAAATGGTATGCATACATCTGGCGCTTGTCCCTGAGCAGATTGGGGATAATATTGTTGCCAAAGTCGTTCTCGGAATTCGGGTCTGCTTCGTCCTCTTCCAGATACTTTTTCAGAATATCCCAGTTAAAGATGTAGATGCCCATAGAAGCCAGATTGGATTTAGGGTTCTTCGGTTTCTCCTGAAATTCCGTAATCTTATCATTTTCATCCGCTACCATCAGACCGAAACGGGGCGCCTCCTCCCACGGCACTTCCATGACAGCGACACTGAACTCCGCGTTTTTCTCCTTATGAAATTCAAGGAAATCACTGTAATCCTGTTTACAAATCTGGTCGCCGGAAAGAATGATAACGTATTGCGGGTCATAGCGCTCGATAAACGATATATTCTGATAAATCGCATTCGCCGTGCCTTTATACCAGTCCGACCCATGCGCCTTCTGATAAGGCGGGAGTACATGTACGCCGCCATAGAGACGGTCCAAATCCCAAGGCTGTCCGTTACCGATATACTCATTGAGTTCCAGCGGCTGATACTGAGTCAGGATACCTACGGTATCAATGCCTGAATTGACGCAGTTGGAAAGCGGGAAGTCGATGATACGATATTTGCCGCCAAAAGGAACTGCCGGTTTTGCAAGCTTCTCTGTAAGTGCATAAAGACGTGAGCCTTGTCCACCGGCAAGAAGCATTGCAATCATTTCTTTTGCCATAATACGATTCCTCCTATTAGTTTGATAATAAAATTATATATCATCTATTATAATATTTCATCAAAATTGTTAAATTTATGAAAAAAATATATGTGAACGAAAAAAATATGTGCACTTTGTATAGTAACTCATTCATTTAGGATATCTTACCGGAAACGTCGTAGCATAATCAGCCCAATTCAGCACGATATGTCCCCATTCTGCTTCTCTTGCAGTCGCCGGAGCTTCCTCCGCTCCATCTTCCAGACTGTAAATGGCATATCTGCCCTTCACATCCTTTTCCTCCTCTGTAAAGTTCTCCCAATCCCACTGATAAATCAGACGCTCCTTATCCAAGAATCCAACGCAAAGATTCCCGCCATAGAAAACCTCCTCCGGCACCGCATAAGTTACCGCCTCACCAGTCTCGTTATCTACCCTGTCTACCCATATATTCCCATTTTTCCTATAAAAGAATGCAAAAAAACACTGTTCCTCCGACTCTACCCACTGAAAGTCGCCATAATATTCCTCTATTTCCTTCTGGTACAGGGTTTTTCCCTCCTTCGACCGCAAAACAACGCCGGTATAATCTCCCCAGTCCGCTTCTTCCGTTCCTGTCAAAAAAGCATACCCATTCCCATCCGGCGCGTACTCTGCCTTTACGGGTCCCTGAAAAACAAAATCCCTTACTCCACATGCGCAATCACCATCCAGATCAGTGATTTCATGATGCGCATAATAAGCTGTCTCCAACAGTTTCCGCTCTCCGTTTTCCAAATCATACTCATAAAGCCCTTGGTCCGTGCAGACCAGCAGTTTCCGGGCATCCCTCGTCACATCACAGATTCTTTGCGTATCCGGGGAAAAATCATATAAGTCCCCCAGAAGCCGATGCAGGTCACAAAGCAGAACTGCCTCCTGAAACGCTTTGTCTAAGAAAAACAGACGCCCGTCCACCTCGTATACATACCCGTTCTCCACCTGCTTCGGACGCCGCATCCGATATTCCAGCATCTCCGGTTGTCCCGCCGTCGGTCTCTCCTCCCAGACTCTTGATTCCTGCCGGAAAACCTCTTTAAGCTGATACAGCGGCTCCTTTGCTATGTAAAAAATCTTCTGTTGCAGCATTTGCTCTTCAAAATAGCAGTCGCAGGAAAGCAGAAAGGTATCCGTATCAGCCAAAATGCACTCATAATACCAGCGATAACTCAATTCCCCTCTCCTGCCGTTTAATTTCACCGCAGGTCTCGTAAAACAAATGTTCTCCGGCACCCGGATACGTTCTTTCCGCTCTGCTTTTTCCTGCTGTCTTGGCACATCAGCAGAACATGGAACCGCCCATTCCTTTTTCACAGACTTTTCCGTTTCCGACTCTTTCCTGCCATCCCTGCCGGCAATCGCGCCCCCACCCAGACTCAGGAACAAAGCGCCTGCAATTGCCAAAAAAATCATTTTTTTCTTGATTGACATTGATAATTGTCCTCATTATCCTGTATCACAACTCCGTTTCTCCTTCAGTATACAAAAAAAACCGCATCTTAACAATGCGGATTTCTTTGTAACCTATATGTGTTCTACTCCTCATGGAAACCGTAATTTACGGAAAGTATTCAGACACGCAGCTCGCCGTCATGGGAAATACAATTTACCTGCGTAAAAAAGCTTGTCTTATAAAGCTCCTGAAGCAACAAGTCTTTCTCTTTTGTGCGAATTTCGATGATTAGTTCCGTTTCACTATTTTTAGTAGAACGTGCCTTTTCCTTGTAGTACTTGCATCGGGAGCGAATCAAATCATAAAGAGACGTATAATCAATGTCCTGTTCCGTACCGCGCAGAATTAGCAGTTCCGGCGCTTTTGCGCCGGGGATTTTATCCATTGTGAATAAAAGAAGTGTCATAATTAAGGATAAGGCAATCGCAAGAACATAGAGTCCTACACCTATAATAATCCCCGCGCTGATTGCCCAAAACAAATAGAGCAGGTCCAAAGGATTTTTTAATGCATTTCGGAACCGGACAATGGACAGGGCGCCAACCATACCGAGGGAAACCAAAAGATTGGACTGCATGGCAATCATAATGGCAGTTACAATGACAGGCAGCCCTGCAATTGTAAGATTTAAATCTTTTGAATAGAAAGCTGTTTTGCTGGATAACTTGTATACAAGGAAGATATAAACGCCCATCAGGCAGGCAATAAACAAAATAAAAATAACTGTTTTCGCCGTCATGGTAGTTCCGCCTCCCAATGATTCATACACACTGTTTTTTATCACATCTTTTACTGACATGTTTTTTCCTCCTAGTATTTTGTGGTCTATTGGTATCTTTCTCTGCAAAGCCGGTACTTAGAATAAGCTGTCTGTTGCAGGGCGTTTTGCTCTAAAAGCTGTAGAATAAATTTTGGAAGAAATTCATCATATTTTATTTCGAGAACTGCATCCTGTTCACGAAGCGGATCATAGGAAATCCTTTTTGAGCCAAAGTCGGCAATTTGTCGGCTGCCTCTTATATTACGATCAAAAGTGACACGTACGTTGCCAGCGGCATAAATATATGCTTTCCTTTCATAAGCAACAATTACTTTTGGGCGAAGGACCTTTGTCTGTATCGCCAGATTAAACATAAAAGCCGGATCTTCTAAAGATGCTGAAGCCGGAATGCATTGACCGCACATCAATTGATGCATCTCATTTTCTGTAATACAGCGGGTTTTTTTATAAATTCTGCTGCCTTGTTTTTCCTTAACTTCCAGACTAATCCTGTCAAAAGAATGATTGTAGATGCGGATACGGTACTTAAGACGGCTGTAGCTGCCTTCCCCGACAGCATTTAAACAACTGTCTGCAAGGTCATCAAAGTACAGACTGATTACCTGATAACCATCCTTAGTATTTTCGTTGCTATCTGCCTGAAGCACAGGATCTAAGCGTTGCTGCAGCAGATACATTTCTTGGGCAGTACAGCAGTATTTATCTTCCACCCGGTACATTTTCGCATTCATATGAATCCTCATTTCTGTTTTTTACGAATCCTTTTCAAATATTGCATAGAGAGAAACCGCTCCCTTATCAAGAGAAACGCTAATGGTACTATCTGTGCCAGACGCATCACCCTGCCATGAGACAAAATGATATCCTTCATTGGGCTGGACAGTTATCGTAACAGGAAAATCGCTGTAATAATATCCTTCCCATGTACCGCATCCGTCCAAGGAAGCAGTATTTATGGTAAAGGTGCCGCCGGAAGGCACATTTGAACTGACACTGATGCGAGTAAGCTCCCCTTGTAATTGAAAGGTCTTTGCAAGGCTTTCCATGGCAAAAAGAAACCGTTTCTGAAAAAAGGTATCTATGCTTCTAACTTCCTGCCGGAAAGTTTCCGTATTGTATAAGGGATCATAAAATCGTTGATGATCTTTGATCGTTTGTGCTTCATAAAGGCTGCTCCATTTTACTAACATAGGATGCATTCTTTCATAAGAAAATGTGGTGTTTGCAAGATCCATAAAGGAAATGCAAAACTGTCGCCGGAAAGATTCATTATCCAGCAGGCTTAAGAGGACAGGCTCCATCATCAGAGGATGTTCTGCCATCCAGTTTTCTCTGCCATCCCATATGTTGCTGTCCGGATGAATGCATTCATCCAGATCATAGAGCATAAAACGCCATTTTCCGTCGCTGAACGGAGTCTCTTTCTGCGTGGTACGCCATAAAGCAGTGTTATAGCCAAATGCAACGTCCCGATTGTCTAAATACAAATTGATACAGCAGTAATCAATCAAATTCTGAATATCTACCAGTTCACAGGCAAGTGCATAGGTGTCGTCATACATAAGATCACATTCCGTTACCACGTCAAGCATGTATTTGTATGCTGCCATGGTTTCTTCCGGAGAAGTTATTGCATTACCTGCCTTGACTATCATAATATTTTCCAAATCAAGACCATATCGAAGAGCCAGATATTCCTCATTATATCGTTCACGGATATTATAAATACCCCAATATTCCCCATTTAAAAAGACTACGCATGGTTTGGAATCCTGTGTACTTATGCCCCGTTCTTTGACCGCCTCTTCCAAAAAAGCATCAAGAAATTTTATATGCTGGGTATTTCCGCCACCGTTGCGCAGTTTTATGGTGGAATAAATATTGGAAGGATTAAAAAAAGCATAGGGTATGATTTCCAAGTCATCATAAATATCTCTGGCAAAAAGATTAAAGGATTTCTGCGCTGCGCTGCGGGTGGAATTACCAGAAATACGAATACCGGTATTTTGAGTAAAAATGTGGGAATGTGTTTCATCAAAATAAGAAACAGAAGCTTTCCGCTCCCACTCTTTTCCATCATGGAAGGCATTAGACGCCATATAGCGATGCTGGGTTTCTCCCTTTTCATCTATATAACTATCCATAACAATGCCATCCTTTATGCCGCCATTTTCCAGATACGCTTCATATTCTGCACCATTTCCGTAAATCCCTGTCTGGCTGTCAAATAAATCACCGGGATCTACCGCCAGTGAAATAACTGCCATACCCTCATATTCGGTTTTTAAATCGTATCCTACAAAAAAGGTTTCTGTTACAACTTCACTGATTTGGTTGGTAAAGGGATTGTAGCATGCTGCTCGAACGACAACTGCTTTGTCCACAGGAAAATCAGGCGTATAGTCACTGGAAGGAGATAAATCCTTCCGACTTGCGTAGTTGTTTTCTTCCGGAGAGTTGTCCATAATCCAGATGGGGGTTTTGTAGACAAAAGAATCGGCGCTTGGTTCACTGCCGTCCAAGGTATAATATATATTTTCACCTGCCGGGGAATACAAATGAAGCAAAAAAGCTTCCTCATAAAATCCACTGGTATACTCAAAAATAGGTTTATCCATGGAAACAGTGGGAAGTAAAGCTGCCTCTTCATTACTGCCGCCAAGAGTGGTGCTCATGACGGACCATTTGGATTTTCCATCCTGTATTCTGCCATAGCTGGTGTCATAAGAAAGAGACGGAATGATTACCTGATCAAGATAAGTTTCATGCAGGGAATCTATCAGAAAAATCTTTTCTCCATCCTTGGAAATGCGCAGTCCTGATTCTTTATCCAGCCAAACCAGTGCATATCCACCCGGAGGGATTTCAATATCTTCTAATGCATACTTTTCCGGTTCGTTTTCATCATCTGTAAGGAAACAGCCCTTTAGAGAAACATTTTCACTGCCCGAATTATATAATTCGATACAGTCAGAATATTTTCCATTCTCATTACATCCGGCAGAAAAATTGTTACTACACACTTCATTTATCACAATACCTGATGTATGACGGCTGCTATATATGATAGCAGCAACCAGTACAAAAAGTGTCAACAGCAGGAGCATTTTTTGCAAAAGTTCTTTTTTCATGCCGATTTCCTCTGGTGTTACTAATTTTTTAAAACGACATTTAGTGAATGTCAATCGCATATTGATAATAGCATATAGTGAATTAAATGACAAGCAGTAAATGTCAAGCCGGATTCATTGCAAAAGCTGAATCATAAGTTCTTCTTGATAAACAACTGCGAAAAGCAGAGAAAAGATATTTGTAAATATGCAAACTTTGAAAGGAAATATAGGGAGGTCAACTATGTATAAAAACAGAGCAAGCTCAGGAAGAAATAATATATCCGGCAGTAACATTGCACGTATCAGAAAAGAGCTGTGCCCTAAAGTATCCCAAAAACTTTTGGCCGATAAAATGCAGCTTGAGGGCATAGAGCTGGATAAAAATGCGATTCAGCGTATTGAAAGCGGCGCCAGATTTATTACTGATATCGAGTTAAAAACCTTTGCCAAAGTGCTTGATGTAAGCTATGAAGAACTGTTAGAGGAGTAAAATTCTTGGATTTTATCTTCAAGACGACAAAAAGAGTGGCTGCCGCTTCACGAATTTTCAGCTGTTATGGCGGCAGCCCCCTTCTTTATTCCTAAAATAATTCATATGTTCCGGTAAATTTCTCAAAATTGGCACGAATAGAAATAGATTGCGGCAGTTTTACATAGTCATAGCTTAGTTTTTCCAACTCAATATCCGCTTTGTTCTTGCGGAATAACTGTATATTTTTTCCATACACCTGTGCAAACTGCTCGTCGTTGTTCAAAAAAGCGCTGATATTCTTCCTTTGCCCTTATCCGGCATACCCACAAACGCCTTCAGCCAAGAATAACATATGCCCCTTATGACACCTGTTGTTTTCTCATTGTCCTTAAAATACGCTATATGCTCTTCTCTGACAGATAATATTTACAAGCCAATTCAGCATTTTTGCTTCCGGCAAGATAATCCTTGTATATTAGCTGATTGCGCATCAAAAGTTCCTGCCGAATCTGTGTGCCCTGTCCCCATGTCTGCCTCCTAAACAATTTTTTTAGGAAAAGCATTGGCTATAACAATTTCCTGCAATAGCCAGTGCTATGCAGTCATAACATATCTTCTCATATAGATAAGGCTCCTTTCTTTCTGCATTCTTTATTGATTATATAGACAAAAATCGTCTTATATAACTTTGCAAATTATAAAAATATTTATAAAACTTCCCTTATGTTCTCTTCTTTGGGAATAATGATATCTATATCTACTTCCGGATGATTCTTAACATATGTAGTAAGCATATCCAATAAATTTTCCTTGGATTTCATGTAATCTTCCACAATGATATCATCTGAAACACCTAAACGTCTTAAAAGCAATGCGGATACAACTCCCGTTCTATCTTTTCCTGCCGTGCAGAAATACATCACGTTTGTTGCAGCGTTTAATATCGTTTCGAGAATCGTATCCATTTGTTCATCCACCATTCCTCGATACACCTCATACAGATGCTCCCGTGACCTTGGCGTGTCTCCGCCGCCAGTCACCGGAAGATGATAATAAGTAAATCCATCCACATTCCGCAGTGGACATGGCGTACGTTCCAGCTCCTGCTCGGAACGTAAATCCACAAGAGTGGATATATCATTATCCAACAGCCACCGAATCTCTTTCTCCGTCAGACAAAGCGGGGCATCACTCCTTATATACCGCATACCCCCTGTCGGTAAAGCGCGCGTGTTTAATGTGGATTTTAATAATGAACCCATTCCGTTTTCCTCCCAACCCGGGTGCGGCTCCCAGCTTCTAAACCTGTCTGTTTAGATTATCTATTCCTTCTGGTTGCCCGCAAAAATATCCTGAATCTTTGCACAAACTCCAATTTATCGAATCATATGCGCTGTGATAATCGTATAACTATATGAATTAATTGTCATTTTGATATTGTCAATCTCACAATACCAATTTTTTCCCTGCTTAAAAATATTGCAGTTCTCGTCCAAAATTTTATTTTTGCAATACGCAACAACATCTTCCGCATCTATTTTCAAATTTCTTTTGATTCTTTCAATTCCCATTTCAGTCGTATGAACTTTATCAAGATGATCAAGCAGTATCTTTTTATCTTCCACGGCAATCTCCATTAAAAAAAAGACATATATGATAGGTATTGTAGTTATCATATCATTATTTTCTTTCATCGTACAGAATCATATTTCCTTTTTGTGCTGTTAGATGTTGTCTGCCTGCTGCCAAATGGCGGAAGGTCTGCTTCCTATCATCAGGCAGACCTTCCGCCATTTCCTACTCCCCGGACACCTGTGTTCCGTCCGCTTTCATATGGTATTTATCCTTATAAATAAGCTGTGAAATCGGTACGATTTCATATCCTTTATCCTGCAGACCAGTTATGACTGTTTCCAGCGCATCTGCCGTATACTTCGCGCCATTGTGCATGAGAATAATCGCTCCGTTATTTAGTTTGTCGGATTCCACAACACGTTTGACGATATCATCCACGCCGTAATCTTTCCAGTCTAAAGAATCAATCGACCACTGTATCGGATAATACCCGCATTTATGAGCATTTGTTATGACATGGTTGTCATAATCCCCGTAGGGCGGTCGGAATAGACACATTTCATATCCGGTCAGTTCCTGCACCTTGGTATGTACTTTCATCAGCTCTTCCTGACATTCCTCATCGGAAAGCTGGGACATATTTTTGTGGTTTTCACTGTGATTGCCTAAGTCGTGACCGTCCGCCAGAATTGCTTTCACATCGTCGGGGTAACTCTCTACCCATCCCCCCGTCATAAAAAACGTTACCTTCACATTATGTTTCTTCAGAATTTCCAGAATCCGCCGAGTGTCTTCATTGCCCCATGCAGCATCAAAGCTGAGCGCAACCTGCTTTTTATCTGTCTCTACACAATAAATCGGCAGTTCTCTTCCGCCAACACTGCTGTTGACCGTCACGGAATCCGGCAGCACCTTGACCACACCCTGTATCAAAGCAACGGTTGCCAGCGCAAACGCCGCCGATTTGGACACTTGAATCAATACATCCCTCATAAAACTTCTCCGCTTCTGCTCCTCCTTCGACTGGCAATCCGGCTGGGCAAACGTTCCGCAATACTGACCGCCGGCTCTGAGCTTTCTCCTCTCTTCTGACCACGCCTCCACCTGTGCCGGTTTCGGCCATACCTCCCCCGATTTGCCAGATGCAGAATCATTCTGTATCTTTCTCTCCAATTCGCGCAGAACAAGTTTCATCTTATGGCTTCCATGTACTTCTTTTTTGCGCATAATAATACCCTGCATACTATTGTTACTAAAAGTATATGCAGGGTATCGCATTTTATTTTTTATTTTCCCTCTTCATATGCTCCAATTCATCCTCGATTGCTCTGACCCTCGCGCTCGTATCCTCAAGCTGCTGCCGGTCCCTGTCCTGCTGCCGGTCCTCTGTCACCTGCCGTCCTGCAAAGAAGATTCGTGCAAGCAGCCCCGCGCCGCCAAAAATCAATACAAGAATCAGTATCCACTCAAATAATGTAATATGGACAAGCGAAATATTCGTAGTCATAATCACTGCCGCAATAATAATGAGCACGCCAGCCACCGTGAATGCTTTGGAGGCAAAACTCCCCTCCGACGCAAACATCCAGACAACGCCTATGATAAACGGCACCATAATCAATCCGTTACTCATGTGGAAGCCGCCCAGCCGGAATCCGTATCCAAAAAATCCCGAAGACACCATGACTTTTTGTGAAAAAATAAATAATCCCACTACAAGCATCGCTAACCCTGCAAGGAATTGCAGTAATTCATTTCTTGCTTTTTTCATTTTAATGACCATGCCTTTCGCTCATATGTACTGTGATATTTCGTCATCTTTTATTTCTTGCTTTCGATTATATCCGATTTTTGACTCCGTGTAAATCCCCGAACCTTTGCTCATGTGAGATGAAAGAAGTAAGAGGAGTGTAAAAAAATTTCATCCTCGTTCTGTTCGATCAGGTGCTTCATAAAACGGGCTTCGTGCTTGGCGTTTACAGTTGCAACTTTATACTGCTAATTATTGGAAATTACGGATTAAAAACTTCATCTACTGAAAGTACCCAATCACCTAATATTTCATCACTCCATTTTAAACAATCTTCCAAATGAAATGAAATTCCACCATAAGATATAATTCCATGTGAAGAAGCAAGTTCTTCTGTATAGTTTTCAAGCAAATATACCTGCTTAAAGCGTGTTGGATTGCTTGAATAATGACATACCAAAGGGATAACTCCTGTTTGGTCTTCTGAAATAACTATGCCATCTTCTGTCACATGAAACGTTATCCATGCCAATCCTTCAAGCATACTTTGTCCATTTTTCTGCGTAGATACATAGTTACCAAGTGAATAATAGCACAATGCCCGGTTCCCATTTGCAGCTTCAATCCATCGTACAGGCTGCACAACATGGGGATGTGTGCCTATAATGATATCTGCACCTGCTTCTGTCATTTGTATTGCAAAATTCTCTTGGATATTTGAAGGAGTAGTCGAATATTCTGTTCCCCAATGCGGGCATACAATAACAATATCTGCCATGGTTTTTGCTTCGGAAATATCTAAAAGCACTTGTTGATTCAGAGTTTCAAAATCAATCTTGCCATTTGATTCATTTACATCACATAGCATATCTAACCTGTCTTTTATAGAAGATGATATATTTTCATTGTTTGCCCCATATGTATAATTTAAGATTGCAAATGTATAATCCCCAATTTTTAATAATGGAATGCGGTTTTTATATGTTTCTTCAGTCAATGGGTCATGAATGCCCGTAACAAGTACTTCCGGGTGTGTTTTCCAAAAATTAATACAATTTTCAATTCCACGCATTCCTTGGTCTGCTGTATGATTTGTGGCTTGAAGGACAACATTAAACTCTGCTCCGGCTATGGCATCTCCCACTTCTGTTGGGGAATTAAATTTGGGATAACCATGAAAACCCAGTTCATTACCACCAAATATTGTTTCTTGGTTAATTATCTTAATATCTGCTTTATCCAAAAATGCACTGATTCCGTCAAATAAAAAATCATAATTTCGGTTTCCATCAGACTGCTTCCCGGCATTTACAATCCCCATATGTAATAAATTATCACCGACTGCCATTAGTGTAATATCATATTCTTCAAAAGCAATTTCATCATTCTGCTCCGGAAGAACCACCTCTTGAATAACTGTTTCTTCCCCTTCCGGCTTATGCACCCATCCGCATATGGTATCTGCTACTGTGTAAACTCCTATAAGGCATAATATTATCCTTAAAATCGCCATCATCCTATAAAAAAGCATTCGCCTCTTTCGTACTTTTTTTCGTCTGGATGCCTGTACTGCTTTTTTTGAATGGGAAATGGTTCGGTAGTTTCGGTTTTGTGCTTCCCACCTCGTTCTTTGTGGCAATCTGGTTAGCGTTTTTTCCATCTGCTTTGGTTTTTCTCTTGAAACTATATCCCATAATTCCAGTTCCTGTTTCTTCTGCAAATCATGTTCCATGATGTCACCCATTACAAATTTTGAATATTATTCCACCAGTTTGTTCATTAAAAAAGTTCTGTTATAGCTTTCTCAACAAGCGCAACTGACCGCTTTTATACATACCGATTAAACACTCAAATATAATGGGAATGCTGAACATAAGGCATCTTTGAACATCTTCATAAAGGAAATATCAGCGGAATATTACCTGTCAACCGGGACCGCACTCTTTAAATAAAGTAAAATCTGTCATTGCCCCGCCGCTGTTATCCATCCATAGAGTAATATCCTCTGGATTATCCGCCGGATAGCTTGCTTTCATGTCTGCAATAAAATGTTCTGGACCATCATCCTCCGGCTGTCCGGATAGGTATGTAATATCCACTGTAAATACTTCATCCACTGTTCCATCATTCTCTGTGCATTCTAAAAGAACTGCGGAACAATCTTGATATTCATAAAATGAAGCATACATTTCTTTCCATTCGCTTATGACCTGATCCATAACCTTTTCGCTAGGCACAGAATTTTCTGTGAATTTTTCAACTTCTGCATTATTTTCTTCTGGTATACTGTCTTTTTCTGCCGCTATACTTTTACTACCGCTGTCCATAAGTGCTTCCTCCCTTGGAACATTTTCTTTACTGCACCCGGAAAGCAACACTGCAGACAAGATAGCAATTACCAAAATATTTTTACATTGTTTTCTATTTCTCATATTAACCCTCATTTCTGCGCACGTCTTTGACTCAATTTATTGAATCTGCATATGAACGAGTTTGTGTCAAGTGCGCACAGACACAAATCTCGCCTGCGAAAAATTTATTTTTTCAATCTAACCTCCGTGTAATTGTGATACAAAATTTACTTTTTTGTTAAAAGTTATATGGCTATGAACAAAAATACCTTACGTTCAGCATTCCCATCATGTCCGCACCAAAATTCAAAATATCCTCAGTCCGCGAGTATATTGTCAGCCACAAACCTAATATCTTTTATTTCTTCTTCCATTCCCAGATATTCCATTTCCTGTTCTGAATTTTCAGGATTCCACTGAACATCACTTGGATAGCAAAGAATATAGGTTTTGTCACTAGTAGAAAACAGATAACGGTACTGGACAAAATCATACCCCTTTTCTACGAATTGTTCTGGTGTCATTGACTCCTCATAGCAGACAATATAAAACAGAACACCGCCGTCAAATGCGTCTATCCCAGCACTGACATCTTCTCTGATCTGTGTATGATAAACAATGTAATTTTGACCATCTTTTTCTACAGAATATTTACCTTTCCATTCATCCGGGAAAATCAATGTAAGATTAATTTCTTTAAGCACTGCCGCTTCCTGCTCAACAGGTACTTCAACCACTGTTTCACGGGCAAATGCAAACGCACCCGCACTAAAGCTGCAAAACATAAGTACAAATACCGCGGCTACAGAGATAAGACGTCTTATTGTTTGACGGTGATGCAGTTGTTTATAATTTGGGATTTTTTCTGCCTGTTCAACAAGCCTGTCGTCAATGTTCCCAATATGTTCGGAAAGCTGCTTTTTATTCATACTTTGATACCCTCACTTTCTAAATATTTTTTTAACTTACGGCGCATTTCGTATAACATGGATTTTACCTTGCTCTTGCTAAATCCTGTATATTTACAAATAATTTCGATTGAATCAAAATACCAGTACCGCCTTATAAATACATTTCGTTTTTCTTCATCTAACCGCCAGAGGAACTTATCAATCGTATTTTCTATATGCTTTTTTTCGATTTCCGACTCTATGCTGGCTGTTCCAGATACGCAGTCACCTAATTCCTCTAATGACGTGACCAGAACCGGATTTCTTTTTGCAGCAGAAATATATTCATATTTCTTCAAAGCCAGATTTCTGACAATCCTGCTTAAAAATACAGAAAACCTGTTCGGATGTTTGTCCGGGATTGCATTCCAGACTGCAAGGTAAGCATCATTGATACACTCTTCCCTGTCTTGGTAGTTTGAAAGAATGTTGTTTGCAATATGATTACAAAGTCCGCCATATTTTGAAGATGTTTCTGTAATTGCGCTTTCATCTCTTGCCCAATAAAGACTTACGAGCGTCTCATCATCCATAGTATATATTCACCTCCTGTTATTTTGTATATAAACAGCTTCCACTATATTTAAGTACGGATTTTGCTGTTTTGGTTGTAAAAAAAATTTTATTTTTAAAAAAAATAACATATCTTTTGGTCTATGCTTCGGAAGAGCGTGGTGCTGGCGGTTTTGTTTTATATATTCCTTTCCGCATTTCCGCTCTGTCAGCAATTTGCTTGACAGTCTGCAAGGTTTCATGTTACTGTTCATTCCGTAATCGGAAATCTATACCACGGTTATATAGAAACGACGGCTTTGCCGGTATACCACATATCATTTTCCCGAAAGGAATCACACAGTCATGAAAGAATTTTTAAAACGCAAAAATATTATTTTCTCCCTAAAACGGTACGGTGTGGACTGTCTCGGCGCTATGGCGCAGGGCTTATTCTGTTCACTCTTAATCGGCACCATCATCAAGACGCTCGGACAGCAGACCGGTCTTGATTACTTGGTGACAGTCGGCACATACGCTTCCGCTATGGCTGGTCCTGCCATGGCGATCTCCATCGGCTTCGCCCTACAGGCGCCCCCGCTCGTACTATTTTCACTCGCAGCGGTCGGCGGCGCTGCCAACGAACTGGGAGGCGCCGGCGGTCCTCTGGCGGTCTTAATTATCGCCATCTTGGCAGCCGAATGCGGCAAAATGATTTCCAAAGAAACCAAAATCGACATTCTGGTCACTCCCTTTGTCACCATTTTCATCGGCGTTGCACTCTCCACTCTGCTTGCACCCGGTATCGGTGTCGTAGCAGGCTCCGTAGGACAATTGATTATGTGGGCAACCGACTTACAGCCCTTTGTCATGGGCATCATCGTATCCGTACTCGTAGGCATCGCCTTGACATTGCCAATTTCCTCCGCAGCCATCTGTGCGGCGCTATCGCTAACCGGACTCGCCGGAGGCGCCGCCGTTGCCGGCTGCTGTGCCAACATGGTCGGCTTCGCCGTAATGAGTTTCAAAGAAAATCGATGGGGCGGACTTATCTCACAGGGACTAGGCACCTCCATGCTGCAAATGGGTAATATCGTGAAAAACCCTAAAATCTGGATTCCGCCTATTATTGCCTCTGCAATCACCGGTCCTCTTGCGACCTGCGTATTCAAGCTGCAGATGAACGGCACCCCCGTTTCTTCCGGTATGGGCACCTGCGGTCTGGTCGGGCAGATTGGCGTCTACACAGGATGGATTAACGATATTGCCGCTGGCACTAAAATATCCGTCACGGCAATGGACTGGGTGGGACTCATCATGATTAGTTTCCTGCTGCCCGCCGTGATTTCCCTTCTTGTCTGCAGCCTGTTGCGCAAAATCGGATGGATTCGCGAAAACGACTTAAAGCTGGGGGAATAACATGTTGTAAACGGTATGAAAAATGTTATAAATTTTTCAAAAAAAAGGTCGTTTCCTCTTTACAAATCACTATAAATGCCGAGATAATATATGTAAGAATAATTATGCCCTCATCTACTTGATATGACTAGGTTATGAGGACATACTGACACTATACATAAGACAGGGAAGTCGTGATTTCACAAACATGGAGGGATATCAAATGGGAATTGGTTTAAATGGTCTTAATTCTGGCATAACAGACACTTATTCAGCTTTACTCGGCGGCGGAAGCACTGGTTCGGGAGACGGTATGTCTTCTTTGCTGGCAGATTACGCTTCCATCAAGAACGGCAGCTACGGTAAGATGATGAAGTCCTACTATGCCAAAGTAAAGGAAGAAGACGGAACCGAATCTTCTTCTAAGAGCAATTCTAAGAACAAGGCAGCGGACGCTGCATCAGCCAGTGCCGCCCGTAAATTTTATGAGACTGCATCTGCTATGAACGGACTCGATTACAGTGCAGACAATATGGATAAACTGTATGACAAGGTATCGGCATTTGTCAAAGATTACAATTCTTTGATCAAGACTGCTTCCAACAGCAAAAGCGATGCCGTAAAAGCACAGGCAGACGCTTTGAATGATTACACTTATCAGAATTACAAGTTATTTGCCAAAATCGGCATTACAATGAATTCCGACCGGACATTATCCATCGACGAGGAAACGTTCCGTAAGGTAAATGAGAAAACCGGCTCTACCAACGTTCCTACAATGACAACTCTATTTAAAGGTATGGGTTCCTTTGCAGACAAGGCGGCTGATAGGGCAAGTAAGATTTACCGTCTCGCCGGTGAAGGTGAAAGCGTTACTTCTTCCAAGGCAAAATATGCCGGCAGCATGGGAAGCGCTTCTTCTACTGACAAGACAAACAGTTCCTCTTCCAAGAAGGGAACATCCAAAACAGCAAAGGATGCCGCTTCGGCAACCGCAGCAAGCGCACTCTATAAATCCATCGAGAAACTCGGCGCCGCGAATATCAGCAATGATGACAAGGACAGCGCATACAATCTGTTCTCCGCGTTAGTCAAGAATTACAACGACCTTATTAAAAAAGCTGACGACAGTGAAAACTCCAATGTCATCAAACATTCTGATTATTTAAAGACGCTTGTAAGCGGCAACAAGAGCGCATTTTCCAGAATGGGCGTTACCGTCAACTCCGATAAGACATTGTCGATTGACGAAGATAAGTTTAAAGAGTCCGACATGAGCAATGTGAAGAATTTGTATACGGGTGCCTATTCCTTCGCAGAAAAAATGACGGACAGAGTGAATCAGATTTACCGTTATGCTACGCAGGGACAATCGCTGTCAAGCCAGATTTACACGAGTCAGGGCGGCTACGGCGCGGCGAACACAGGTTCCACGGTTGATACGGTAATGTAAAAAAACGAGCGTAGCTCGTTTGCGAGATTCGCTTCGCGAACTCGTGCATAAACGTAGGAATTTCCTATTATACAAAAATTAAGGGGCTGCAAACACGCAGCCCCTTTTCTTTATATTCTTTTACGCGAAAGGATTTTCTGTCGGATACGGCAAGCTCTTCGGCTGATTATAACCGATTTCACTCACGTCTACACCGATATACTTAAATACCTCGAACAGCGCTTTTCCATAATGACCGAAAGCAACCGCACCGTGATGAGGATAATTCTTCTCAATCAGCACGTGGCGATAAAATCTTCCCATCTCCGGAATTGCAAATACACCGATACCGCCGAAGGATTTTGTTGCTACCGGAAGGATTTCACCTTCTGCCACATATGCGCGCAGGATATTGTCAGCAGTACTCTGCAGACGATAGAATGTGATATCACCGGGAACGATGTCTCCTTCCAGTGTACCCTGCGTTACTTCCTCAGGAAGCGTTCTCGCCATAATCATCTGATACTCCATACTGCACTTGGACAACTTCTTGGAGCAGGTATTACCGCAATGGAAGCCCATAAAGGTATCCGTAAACTTATAATCAAACTTGCCTTCAATAGACTCTTTGTACATATCCTTCGGAACAGAGTTGTTGATGTCAAGCAGCGTTACGATATCGTCGCTGACTGCCTCACCGATAAACTCGCTCAAGCATCCGTAAATATCAACTTCGCAGGATACCGGAATGCCTCTTCCTGTCAGACGGCTGTTAACATAGCAGGGAACAAAGCCGAACTGCGTCTGGAATGCAGGCCAGCATTTACCAGCAATCGCTACATACTCGCGATAACCCTTGTGCTCCTCAATCCAGTCAAGCAGTGTCAGTTCATACTGCGCAAGTTTCGGAAGAACGGTCGGTTTGTTGTTGCCGTCGCCGAGTTCTGCCTCCATATCCTTTACAACGTCCGGAATACGAGGGTCATCCGCATGCTTATTGAATGCTTCAAACAAATCAAGCTCAGAGTTCTCTTCAATTTCAACGCCCAAGTTATATAACTGCTTAATCGGCGCGTTACATGCAAGGAAGTTAAGCGGTCTGGGACCGAAAGAAATAATCTTTAAGCTGGATAATGCTGCAACTGCACGGGCAATCGGAATAAACTCATGAATCATATCCGCACAATCATCTGCATCTCCTACCGGATATTCCGGAATATATGCTCTCACATTGCGAAGCTTCAAGTTGTAGCTTGCATTTAACATACCGCAGTATGCGTCGCCACGTCCCTGAACCAAGTCGCCCTGAGACTCTTCGGCTGCTGCCACGAACATCTTAGGACCCTCAAAATGCTTAGCAAGCAATGTCTCGGAGATTTCGGGACCAAAGTTTCCAAGGTATACGCAGAGTGCATTACAGCCGTTATCTTTAATATCCTTGAGTGCATTCACCATATCGATTTCGCTCTCAATAATGCAGACAGGACACTCATAGATGTCTGCTGCATCATACTTTGCCTTGTATGCTTCCACCAAGGCTTTTCTTCTGTTCACCGCAAGGGATGCCGGGAAACAGTCACGGCTTACCGCTACGATACCAATTTTTACTTTCGGTAAATTATTCATGTTGTTTATCCTCCTTTTACCGGTGCTGCCGGTATATTCACATAATGAAACTACTACGGGAAGTATTTTTCAACCTAATCCCGGATATCCAGATTCCTGCCAACAAGTCCGATATGCGCGCCCGCATCCAGTCCGCCCTCGGCATGACCGATGAGCCACTTGTTCTTTGCCGTAATCAGAGCATCTTCCCAATCTGCGTGTCCGTCTTCTAACGGATAATTTGTTCCCGCGGGCAGAACAATCCCCACTTTAAAGCCGCCGTCGTTTGCACTGCAAGGCGCATAATGGAGCGTCGTCGCATAAATTTCCACTGCCGTGCCTTCCGGAACCAGAAAGGCCTCCATCAGCGACGTGTCATAGGTAAAATCATCCGTAATATCCTGCTGCATTCCGACAATCAGTACCGCATCGGTCGCTGCAACATTAATCTCGGAGCTTCTGTGATACTCAATCGCATTCAACTTATAATTATGACCGTTGCAATAGCCGACCTCAATCGGAAGTTCGCCATAGGTTCTCTTCTGCAGCGCTTTTGCCGCCGTCGTCACCTCCAAAGCCTGAATGGAAGGCTCGTAAGCAACCCCTTCCGGCAGTGGCGTCTCTTTCTTGATTGCCTCAACCAAATCGCTAAAATCAATCCCCTGCACTACCCTGCCGTATTTACGAAACGCAGGGTCAGTAATCTTTTTAATCTCCATCGGTATCCTCTCCTTCCTACTTAATCATCTCAAACAATGCCTTGCACGCCGGATAAATCTGCTTAAACTGCTGATACCGCGCCTCATACTTTTCCACAAGCTCCGCTTCCGGTTCTACCGTATCCACAATCTTCACAATCTTAGCCGCCGCTTCTTCCACATTGGCATACTCTCCGCAGGCAACCGCTGCCAGCATAGCGCCGCCCATCGCGGGACCCTCCTCGCTCTCAATCACATCCACCTTCAGATTCATGATATTGGCAATCATCTTCTTCCAAAGCGGACTCTTGGCACCGCCGCCGCATATCTTGGTTCTCTCAATCTTAATCCCCAGCGACTTAGCCACCTCCAAGGAATCTCGCAGGGCAAATGCCACGCCTTCCAAAACCGCCTGTGTCATATCGGTTCTGGTCGTGTCCATCGTCATGCCGATAAAGGTTCCTCTGGCATTGGGGTCATTGTGGGGAGAACGCTCGCCCATCAGATACGGCAGGAAATACACATGATTTTCTCCCAGCTTGTCGTCCGTAATATCCTTCTGCTGCGTTGCATAATCCGTCGTACCGATGATTTCATCCATCCACCATTTATTGCAGGATGCCGCGCTCAGCATACATCCCATCAGATGATAATGTCCGTCCGCATGAGCAAACGCATGGAGCGCATTGTATTTATCCACGCCAAACTTGTCGGAAGAAATAAAGATGGTTCCGCTTGTGCCCAGTGAAATATTACACATCCCGTCACCGACCGTTCCGGTTCCCACAGCAGCAGCAGCATTGTCGCCACCGCCGGCAGCCACCTTGACCGTCGCCGGGATACCCAGTTCTTCCGCAATCGCGGGAAGCACCGTTCCGACTGTCTCATAACTTTCATATATCTTCGCAAGCTGTTCTTCTTTCACACCGCATATCTCACACATTTCCTTGGACCAGCCGCGGTTTTTAACGTCAAACAAAAGCATTCCGGACGCATCCGATACGTCCGTGCAGTGTACCCCTGTGAGCTTATATGCGATATAATCCTTTGGAAGCATAATCTTCTGAATCTTCGCAAAGTTTTCCGGCTCCTTATTTTTCACCCAGAGTACCTTAGGCGCGGTAAAGCCTGTGAAGGAAATATTCGCCGTATATTCCGACAGCTTATCCTTGCCTATCACGTTATTGAGATAGTCGCATTCCTCCGTCGTTCTTCCGTCATTCCATAAAATTGCCGGTCTGATGACCTCATCATTCTCATCAAGAATAACGAGTCCGTGCATCTGCCCGCCAAAACTGATTCCGGCAATCTGACTCTTATCCACATCGGCAATCAATTCCTTGATTCCCGCCATACTCTGTTCATACCAGTCTTCCGGTTTCTGCTCCGACCAGCCCTGATGCGGAAAATAAAGCGGATATTCTTTCGATACAATATTCACAATCTTACCGCTTCCCTCCATCAGCAAAAGCTTCACGGCGCTCGTCCCCAAATCCACACCAATATACAGCATACTGTTCCTCCTTGTTCTTTTCATTGCAGTTGAAATTACTCTTCGTTTTACGAGTGTCCGTTTCGTGCGACGAAATAGTCAGCTTCTCATATGCCTTCTCCCATCATACGACAACACTCTGCTTAATGCGACCGTGCCCGTGCACGGTACATGTTAATTTCATGATAAGCTTTGCCAAATATAAAATCAAGACAATAATATATTTTCGGAAATATACACAAAACAAGTCTTGTGATATTGTCTATTTCCACATCTGCTTCTGCCAGACTATCCCATCTGCCCCATTGGCGCTGCCTGCCACAAAACATTGCTCTGACGCCACCCCATCATTTGACTTGCACGCCTCGTTGTGCTACGCTTTATTTACATGCTTTTCTCTGTTGTTCCAGACTTATCGGAATATTCAGAGCATCCGATCCATAAAAAAGGAGTCCCAACATGGCAACCATCAAAGAGATTGCTTCCCTTGCAGGCGTATCACGCGGCACAGTAGACCGCGTACTGAATCATCGAGGTTCCGTCAATCCACAGACCGAACAAAAAATACTGGAAATCGTTCAACAGCTCGATTATAAACCTAACAAAGCCGGGATTGTTCTTGCCGCCCGTAAGAAAAACCTGAAGCTGGGTGTTGTCCTGCTCGGATTAGGTACAGTCTTCTACGACGATATTTTGTCCGGTGTCCATGCACGTGCCGAGGAGCTATCGGACTACAACTGCACCGTCATTATCAGACAGACTGATTACAGCCTGCATCAGCAGCTAAACGCCATCGACGAGCTTGTCACCGAGGGCATCCACGGGCTTGCCATCTCTCCCTACAACGACCCTGCTGTCAGAGAAAAAATTAATGAACTCTACAACATGGGAATCCCTGTCGTCACACTGAATACCGATATAGAGAACTCAAAACGCATTGCCTATATCGGAAGCCACTTCTACCGTTCCGGAGAGACCGCCGGCGGACTGATGCGCTTAATGACGCAGAATGCCGTCCATGTAGGTATCATATCCGGTTCGCGTGACATTCTGTGTCACACCGAACGCATCGCCGGATTCCGCCATTCCATCTCACCCTGTGACAGAATCCGGATTGTAGACACCGTAAACACCTATGACGACGAGGAGGAAAGCTATCAGCTGACCTCGGCGCTTCTTTCGCGCCATCCCGAAATCAATGCGCTCTATTTTACCGCCGGCGGTGTGTTCGGCGGATGCCGCGCCGTAATAAATAACGGTCGTCACGAAAATATGACCATCATCACTTACGACCTCGTCAATACAACCAAGGACTATATAAAAAGAGGACTGATTTCAGCTACTATCTGTCAACAGCCCTTTTTACAAGGTTCCAAACCTCTGTCCATCCTGTTTGCCTATCTGACTACCGGCGAGCTCCCCGCCGTCGAGAATAACTATGTAGATATCGACATCCGCATCAAGGAGAATCTTTAATGCCTAAAAATTTCTTCTCAAACTGTTCCGCCGGAGATGGTTTCCCGAAATAATATCCCTGTATCATATCCGGCTCCGTCTTCATCATCTTGTCAAGTTCATCTTCTCCTTCTATTCCTTCCATGCAGACAGCAGAGCCCAGACTGTGGACCATGTCAATAATATGCTTGATAATACTGTAATCATGCTCATTCTGCAGTGCCTGTACAACAAAGCTTCTGTCAATCTTAACAGTTTTTGCCTCAATCTCCTTCAGATAACGCATATTGGAATAACCCGTTCCGAAATCATCAAGCGCCAAATCAATGTTCTTCTCTTTCAGATTCTTGAACAGATCCATAATCCTCGTATCCGTCTCGATATATCCGCTCTCTGTCAGTTCCAGCACGAGACTCTCCGGCGGAATCCCTACTTCTTTCATACACTTGTCTACATCGTTAAGCAAATCGCTTTTATTCATCTGCACATAAGAAAGATTGACATGCACATGGAATCCCGGAAGAATATCACGCCACTTCTTACAAATCTTTGCTGCCTGCCACAAAACGTATTTTCCTACCGGAATAATCAGTCCGCTCTCTTCCAGAATCGGAATAAACATCGCCGGCGAAACATTACCATACTTCTCGCAGTTCCACCTAAGAAGCGCCTCCGCGCCAATCAGCTGATACTCTGGTGTAGACACAATCGGCTGGTAAAACACTTGAAATCCCCGGAAATTATCGTTAATATCCTGTCGCATCAGCCGGCGGATATCCAGTCTTTTCAGATATTCGTTATAGACTTCAACGTCAAATACCGCCATCTGGTTCCTGCCGTTACGCTTCGCCTCATTTAATGCAAACTCTGTCAGACGCAGAATCTCTTCCGCACTTCTGCCCATAAATTCATCCTGTATGATGCCTGCTGATATCGTATAAAAACAGCTATACTCCTTCTGCCGAACCATATCCGCAACTCTGCCCTTAATCTCTTCATAGACAGTTCGCGCATCCTTGTCGGACGACGCCATGGCATCCACCAGCATAAACTCGTCCGCCATCAGACGATACACATCCACGCGCAAATCCACCGAAGCCACGATACAATCAGCGAGTTCGCGAAGCACATTGTCACCTGCCTCCACGCCCTCTTTCTCATTAATCTCCTTAAAGTTGTCAATGCCTATCCGCATCATATATCTGATAGTTTCCGGTCTGTCACGAAGAAGCTCCTCGGTGTCAAGCTTAAATCTGACCTCCTTGCGCAAGCCGGTAATATTATCCGCTTTCGCTTCTTTGCCAAGCTCCGTCACCCTTCCCACTAACAATCTGTGCCCGCCGGCACCCTTAATTACGGTTCCCCGGCAGTCAATCCAGACAATCTTGCCTGCCGCATCAATCCAGCGGTATTCCATACTATGCATTTCCTGTTCGCCCGAAGCGCATCGACTGATATCCTCCTTCACACTCGGGTAATCGGACGGATAAATAATCTTCTGTAATGCCGGTGTGGCATTCTCAATCACAACATCTTCAAAGGGAAAGCGTATAAGCATCTTTCTTGTCACCATGTAGGTATCCGTATCCAAATCCATAATATATATATAAGAATCCGAAGCTCTCTGAATCACCTCAAGGACTGCTCTGATTTCCTCCAAAGACATCTGCTGCAATGTTTCCGCATAATCTGTAAAATCTATAAAATCCATAAAATATAACTCCCTTCGACCATTTTATTATACTCGTCTTGCTATATAATGTCAATTTATTATTGTTGATTTTGTCTAGGTTTTTTGTTTTACACTCAATATTTTTTATTAAAATATTACAAAATCATATACACAACATCAGATAAATACATGATATACAATCCTAAAATATATATGCTATACAAAATCTGTGGTTTTTGTTATACTGATACTATAAGAAAATCTGCTTCGCAGATTATCTTGGGAAGAATGCTTCGCATTCTTCCGCTCTTTGGAGAAATTTCCTATTACGTAAGAAAATCTGCTTCGCAGATTATCTTGGGAAGAATGCTTCGCATTCTTCCGCTCTTTGGAGGAATTTCCTATATAAAAGATTTGCCAGAAAACGGAGGAAACAGAGCATATGAGCAAGAAACGAGCAGTCGTCTCTCTTGGGCATGAGGCGCTTGGCTATACAACACTGGAGCAATGGGACGCGGTTAAATTAACCGCCAAAGCGCTGGCTGACCTGACAGAAGCTGATTATCAGCTTATCATTACACATAGTAACGGTCCGCAGGTCAGCATGATCCACAAGGCAATGACCGAGCTGCGCCGCGTATATATCGACTACACTCCGGCGCCCATGTGTGTCTGTTCCGCCATGAGTCAGGGTTATGTGGGATATGATATCCAGAATGCTCTGCGCGCGGAGCTGTTGTGCCGTGGCATTTCCAAGACCGTCAGCACAATTCTGACGCAGGTGACGGTGGATCCCTATGACGAGGCATTTTACGAGCCTACCAAGGTCATCGGGCGCTATATGTCCAAGGAAGATGCGGAAGTGGAAATCAAGAAAGGCAATTTCGTTGTCGAGAAGCCCGGTAAAGGGTTTCGTCGCGTGGTTGCCGCCCCAAAACCGATTGATATTGTGGAAATTGACGCCATCCGCGCACTGGCGGATGCCGGACAGATTGTAATCGCCTGTGGCGGCGGCGGAATCCCTGTCATCGAACAAAACCACATGTTAAAAGGGGCTTCCGCAGTCATCGAGAAAGATTCTATCGCCGGAAAACTGGCAGGTGACTTACATGCCGATGAACTGATTATTTTGACAGGAGTGCCCTGTGTCTATCAGAATTTCAGCACAGACAGACAGGAGCCGTTAAGTACACTGACCGTTGAAGAATGTAAGAAACTGATGGAGGAGGGACAATTTGAAGCGGGAACCATGCTCCCAAAAATCGAGGCCTCTATCGCTTATCTTGCAAAAAACCCTGCAGGCAGCGTGCGAATCACCTCTATCGATACCGTTGCCGACGCCATAAAAGGCAAGAGCGGCACAATCATTACCGCTTAATCAGCGCTTCCGAGCACAATAAGAAGCGCACCAATCATAATGCAGAAATCAGAAATATTAAATACGATATTTCTGATTTTTTTGTTTTTTACCGGAAAACTCACATAGTCTACCACATACTTGCGAATCAGACGATCGTAAGTATTGCTGTATGCACCGCCGAGAAGCAACGCCAGACCGTACTTAAGCAGAGCGCTTCCCCGAAACGTAAAGGTTGCCAGAAAAAGCACCGTGGCGCCCAGTGTCAGCCCCAGTGATAACATGGCGACCAGCCCGCGCTTTCTCTCTCCAGCATTCAAGAAGGCGCCCCGGTTATGATATTTGTGCAATAGGAGCCTTCCGCCGCAGACAGTCTCCCTTTCGCCCTCCGTCCTCGTTTTCTCAATATGATTTTTAATGAGCAAATCTGTTACAAACACTGCTATCGCAAGCAGCGCACAGCTTATGACTGTCATAGTGACCCTCCCTTACCGAAATACAGGCACACACTCCCTACCCGAATTACTAAGGAATATACCATAATGTTGCGTGGAGCGTCAAGATTTATCCTATTTCCCTCATGTCATTTGTCATGTCAGAATTTCCGCCACATCAGCCGCCGATAATTCTACCATCCTTGACCGTAATCACACGGTCACAGCATTTCGTGAGCTCTCTGTTATGGGTAACAAAAAGAATTGCCCTATTCATGCTGGTAGAAAAGTGGCGCAAAAGCTTCACCACCACCTGCGTATTTACACTGTCCAGATTTCCGGTCGGCTCGTCGGCTAGGATGATGTCCGGCTCGCAAAGAAGCGCCCGCAGGACAGCCGTCCTCTGCTGTTCTCCGCCCGAAAGCTGCATAGGAAATACATTCTTCTTTTCCTTTAATCTCAGCATCTCCAGATACTCATCGATTGTGTCCTCCACAATTTTCTTTTTCTTAAGCTGAAGCGGCAGAATAATATTCTCATATACGGTCAACTCATGAATCAGATTATAATCCTGAAAAATAAAGCCCACCTGCCTGCGCCTGAACAGCGTCCTTTTTCTGTCGTCAAAATCGGATATTGCTTCTCCCGCGATGTGAATCGTCCCTTCACTGACACTGTCCATTCCGCCCACCAGATTAAGAAGCGTCGTCTTGCCGCTGCCGGAATCGCCCACAATCGCCGCAAACTCTCCTTTTCCTATCCTCATATTCACATGATCGAGAACCCTCACTTTACCGGACGGGTTATCATAAAACTTGCTCACATTTTGTACATCGACTACGATTTCTCTCTCCATTTTCTCTCCCTTCCAAAGCATTCAACCAATCTCTTTCAGTTCCATTCTCCTGCGCACACCCCACGGCGCCAGAACCGCAGCAACACATCCAAGCACGGCGTAAAGCACATAAATAAACGTATAACTATGATATGTGATGTATGGCTGCGCCAAAACCTTTTCTATCAGAAAATAGACGCCGAAAAAAGCCAGTACCATGCCCGGTACAATTCCTCCCGCCATATACAGCATTCCTTCTTTTATCAGATTCTTTCTGATTTCCCATTCTTCCACTCCCATGCTATGTAAGACTGCCAGCTCTTTACTTCTATCGTAAATACCGCTTACCGTACAGTTCACAAAATTCAGCATACCCATGACAAGTAAGACGCCGCTTAGGACAAAACCTGCCAGTTTTAATCCGTCCGTATATTCCCTAACCCGTCCGGCTTCTGTCCGGGCGCTGCGATACGCAGTCCGTCCGCTGCCCGTTTCCTTTAAGGCATCTGCCACACTCTCCAAAGCAGTATCCCATGCCTCATGAAAACCCGCTTCCACATCAAAAGCATACAGATAGTAATCCGTCCTTTTTTCCATCTTTCGCCATGTCTTCATGGGAAGGTACATATCCCCCTCCAATGAAATCTGCGGAAAAGCCAAAGATAACGGCATTCTATCCACAATCGCCATAACCGTATATTCGCCTTCTTCCCCGCTCCTAAAATGTACGGTCACTTTATCACCCGGATTGTAACACGCCTCATTCTCTATATTGTCATCACCGTAAATCGGATTGAGCAGTACATAGCCGCCCGAAGAAAACCGCTCCCAGTCAATTTCACCCCGTATGGGCACAAGCTTTTGCAGCATCATCTCATCCAGCCCATATAGATGCACCCATGCCTCCCCGGATGAACCGGAAGAACCAAACTCATCTTTGTCGTATTCTCCGTTAATCCTGCTAAAACGCTCTACTCCCTCCTCCGGCAGACGGATATTGACAAGCGACATCGCCGCGCCGCCCTCCTCCTTGATGCCGGGAAGCGTACGATACCGCATCATCTCTTCCTCCGAAACCCTCGCATAAGAAACAGGATTCAGATTTGGATTGGTAAATACCGGTTCCTTGGCAAAAATATAATCCGCGTCCAGTTCTCCCTTCACATACTCCTCCACATCAAACCCTTCCGCCACGGTATAGAACGCACTGGCAAGCATAAAGCTTAACGAGATAGATACGCACACCTTCATCACTTTTGTTTTATCGCTTAAGAAACTTCTCAGGGCAAACTTCGTCAGACAATCCTTGTCTTGCGCTGTTCTTACCTTACCGAAGCTTCCTATATGTTTCTTCCTCTCTATCGGTGACGCATTCTTTGCCATTTTCACGGTCTTTCCCCCGCTGATTTTCACCGTCAGATAAGAAAATGTCAGCGCCATAACAAAAATCATCACATTGCCGCTTCTTTGGATCTGCAGTGTTGTACCGACATTCAGAATGCCGGGCAGTACCGCCGCAGAAATGAAATATCCCGCCGCCAGCGCCGGAATGACGGCGATGTAGAACAATAACGCGTTTCCCCTGCGGACAATTCTCTTTATTTCCTTTCTCGTTACTCCTCCGGTAGACAATTTCCCGTAGAATCTTACTTCTTTTATGGCAAAAATCTGAAAAATATTAGATATAAACAAGTATCCCACCATCATAATCAGGGATAGAAGCAAGAGAAACGCCGCCCATGTGCCAATCCCCATACCTTCAAACAACGAGAAATCATTTATGAAAAATCCTCCTTCCTCCAACTCAATTCCTTCCTCCGCTGTAAGCATAGACACAAGTCGTCTGATATTTGCGCGGGAAGAAAACATAACACCCATCATTCTATATGTAACATCTTCCGGATTTTTTCCCTGTTTCACAAGCTGCCTGCATATTTTTTGGCAAAAAGCATCTGATGTCCATACAACATGCAGCGGCTGTCCCGACATTTCATAGATTCCGACTATGGTAAATGTGTCCGTATATGCTTCATCCTCAACGTAGTATGTTAATTCTGTCTGTATTTTTATATCATTATCGCTCTCCTGTACCTCCTGCGCACACGTCCCATCCGGTCCAGATACGATTTGCCCGCCGCCTGTCCTCCCCGTCTCAAATACAAGCCCGCATTCTTTCAGATATTGGTCGGACACTACAATCTCATTGTCCCCTTTGGGAGTACGCCCTTTTATCGGATAATAACGCATCCACTGCGCCATCTTCTCATCAAAAGCAAATAGCTGAATCCCGCCGGCGCCGGAAGGCTCCTGCATGATGGCAAAACGGGTTCCCACGCCCGTCTCCGACACGTGCTTGTTCTGGCTGATTCTCTCATATTCATCTTCCGACACAGGAAGAATGGCATCCGCCAATACCGGCGAAGTAGTCCTCATCATCTCTTCCGCGGCATCCATCACAAAAAATAATGCGGAAAAAAACGCGACAAACAATACGGTCGTAAAAAATACCGCCGCTATGATACAGATGCTTCTCCCTTTCTCCCGCACAGCTTTTCTATACGGAATTTTCCACAATACGCTTATCATGGTGTTTCTCCTTTCCCTGCTGTATTTTCCGGCAGCTCCTATCTTGTGCAAACTTCCTGCCCGCCATCAACTTTGTGCCGAAATTCTTTTCTGCCCATCACCTGCATCTTTTCATAGATATGCGACACATGCTTTTTGACGGTGGTCTCCGCAATAAACAAATCTTCGCCGATTTGTCTGTTTGTATATCCCCTGTAAAGCAGCCACGCCACTTCCTCTTCCCGCTTCGACAGCCCGTATCCCAAAATGGCTGTTTCAAATCTCTCACGGGCAGTTCTGATAGTAAAGAATTTCTCTTCAGATTTTTCCTGCCCTGCCGCATCCTTTTTTCCGGAAACGGCTGCATCTGTCTTATGCCTGTCACTGTTTACTCTCATGTACAAGCATAAGACAAGAAGCCATGGAATGCCGATTACCACCGCAGCAAGCATTGCTGACCACTCATTGGAGGGGACAGCGATTGCCCTGAACTGTGACAGAAAAAGCAGCGTCAAAAGTACAATATATGTCAATCCGAGTACGAACCGGAGTATTTGTCTCTTCATACGTTATCTGGCACCCTATTCCTTCTCATCTTCTTTTTCCATATATTCAACAATTCTCCTCTTTGCCTCCAGTTGTAACGGCAGCAGCAGCAATTCAAAAATGGCGCTGTAAAAAATTGCCAAGAACGCCACCGCCAGATGCGGGCCGACCAAAGCCCAGTCACTCATTCTTTCCATTATGGAAAAGACACCTTGAAAGGATACGATACAGCCGGCACATAACACCTGTTTTTGCATCATCTCGACCACGTCCAAGGTATAGCGCAGTTTGCTGAAGCTGCAAGAATAGTCTTTACGGAACAACTGAAACGCCCGCAGAAAATCTTTGAACACGCCCCGGCGCAAAAGTACGGGAATCGTCAGAATTATCATACAAATCAAGACCGGAAGATGGATTATCTCCACAGCGCTTTTTGCCGCAAATCCGGGGTAGCTGAATTCAAACAGCAGAAACGATACCACAATACAAATAATTTCCATTAACATCATTTTTCCTCTTTTCTTTCTTTTTTCCCTTTGTCCCTTTGTCCTCTTCTCCACTTATTCTCTTTCCCTTTTCTTTTTTCACTCTGCTCTGGATTGGAGGTCTGTCTATTTATCTTTATCAAATTTATCATAATACGGCACATAAAATCTATACTACTTTCGCCCGTATTGGTAGTATTTGTGACAATACCACTGTCTTTTATCCCATCGCCGGAATATGTTAGAAAGTCCAATCGACAAAGCAGACACAGGAGAGCAATTTGTGCAATCTGCCTTTCCAGTTTGTACAAAGCACCTTTTGACACCCGAATCCAACTATATAAGAACAAAATGCCTTCGGCATTATGTTCGGAAGAACCTGCGGTTCTTCCACTCTTTGAAAGAATTTCCTATACTATAAAAAAGGAATATCCACACTCTGCTGCGAACATTCCTTTTCGTTATTATATTCTGTTTTCTCACGACAACCTCGCCAACACTTCAAACGTCCCGTTGATATCCAGCTTGCCGAATCCCCAGCGGTTATCGGGATATACAACATTTTCAGAACGGTTGGCACCACGGATTAGAAAGCTCTTGATTGCCCTGCTTTCCACCGTCGGTATATTGCCCTCCACCACCGCCCATTCCATAAACTGCGCGACACATCCCGCCGCGATTGCCGCCGCCATACTGGAGCCGGTATATGCTCCTAAAACCGTGGATACCTGCACGCCGGGCGCGGCAAGATCCGGCTTGATATTTCCGCCCTTGGTAAACCCTCTGCCCGACTGTGGATACCAGCTCCCTGTCAGTCCATTGTATGTGGATATTGTGATGATGCGCTCGGCATTGGACGGCTCCGTTAAGGTAACATCCGGACTGGGCGCAAGAAAGGCCACATCCGTTTCCAAAAAATTCGTAATCGGAAGCCATATATGGAACATGCCGTTTCCACCCTGCTCCCCTTCTTCCGGATACACCTGTATATTCCAGATGCCCGGCGTCGGCTTCTCAAAACGAAAGAAAATCAACTGTTCCCCTGCGTCCCTCTCTACAATCAGGTTGCTCACGACAATCCGCGCTTCTTCAAAAATAAACTCAATCACCCTGTCTTCTGTGCTCCTAAAGTCAATTTGCTGCGAAGTCTCTCCGCCCGGAGATCGAACCCTTATCGAATGGGCATCCGGTAAACTTCCCCACAATTCAAGACAAAACCCCTTTGTCTCTCCCGCAACACGGATTTCCACAACGTCGGGTACATAATTCTCGTAATGATGCTCTTTGTCTCCTTCATTTCCCCCGCATACTACCACCGCCCGGCTTCTTCTTCCTGCTACGGTATTCAGATAAGAAGCAAGCGGCGAAGTGCCGTTATGACTGCCCATATTCGTACCAAGTCCGATGACAATCACCACTGGTCTGTGCAGGGCAATCGCCATGCGGTCCAGATATTTGACCGCCTCCATGATATCATTTTCCTGAAAAGCAACTGCATCATCCGCAATCAGATAATAATCCCGCAAATATTGTTTTGCAGCTTTTAGCTTCACGACGACAATATCAGCCTGCGGCGCCGCCCCTCTATATGTCAAGCCCTGATTCAAGATACTGCCGACGGCAACAGACGCCATCCGGGTTCCATGACCATCCAAATCGGTAGAAGGCACAAGCTGTCTTGGTTCCTCTGTCTGCAATGCACGGTCGATTTCTGCCCTTGTATACTCCGTACCGTACAAAAAACCTTCCGGCGGCTCTCCGTCCTGTATGGTTTGATCCCAAATCGACATAATCCGGCTTGAACCATCCTCCTGTCTGAATACATCCAATTCATAACGTATCCCGGTATCAATAAAACCCACTACCACACCAGCACCCTGCAGTGACAACGGCGGATTCTGTATGCGGATGTTGCCGACCTGCGTCAGATTCTCCGGATTAAATAGTTCCCCTTCGCTCTGCATTAATCCGTACAGCGCCGGAATCGCTGAATAACCATAGTTCCCTATCGATATCGGCGGTATCATAGTGCGGTTAACATTTGCCACGCCATAGCTGTCATCTATCCCGTGAAAGCAGAAATCAACAGGCTGTGTTGCCGAAATCTGCTCTGCCACTACATAATCTGTAATCAGATCGGCATACTCATTCGATAATATTTTTTCCTTACAAGTCATCTTTTATGATAACAGTTGCTATTATACGCAGACTGCTCTTTCCACATGTCTTTCCTATTATACTATGTCTGCACTGTCTGTCCTGTTAGCTCTCTATCACATTCAGACCATCGGGATGCTCCGCCAGATGATTGCGGATATCAATTATCGGACCTCCCGTTCCTTCAATATACGCTCTCGTGATCGTTACCCTGCCGATATTGTCATCTTTGGGGACTTCATACATAATATCCAGCATAAACTCCTCAATAATGGCACGAAGCGCTCTGGCGCCGGTGTCCTTTTCCATCGCCTTCTCAGCAATCGCCTCCAGAGCTTCCTGCTCAAACTCCAGCTTCACTTCATCCAGCTCAAGCAGTTTCTGGTACTGTTTCAAAATCGCGTTCCTTGGTTCACCAAGAATCTTGACCATCATTTCTTTGCTCAGCCCTTCTAGGGTAAAAATCACGGGCAGACGTCCGATAAATTCCGGAATCATGCCAAACTTCTTAATATCCTCCACCGTCACTTTGCTTAAAATATTTTTCTCTTTGTCATATTTGTCCCGCAGTTCCGCATTATATCCGATGGATGTGCGTTTATTTAATCTCTGTTTGATGATTTCCTCCAAATCAGGAAAGGCGCCGCCGCAGATAAACAAAATATTTCTCGTATTCACCGTAGCAAGGGGCACCATGGCATTCTTGGAATTTGCGCCGACCGGAACTTCCACTTCGGCGCCCTCTAACAGCTTTAACATTCCCTGCTGCACGGATTCACCGCTGACATCACGGGAATTAGTATTTTTCTTCTTCGCTATCTTGTCGATTTCATCAATAAAAATAATGCCGCGTTCCGCTCTCTCCACATCATTGTCCGCAGCCGCCAGAAGCTTCGACACTACGCTCTCGATGTCATCGCCTATATATCCAGCCTCCGTCAAAGAAGTGGCGTCTGTAATCGCTAACGGTACATCCAAAAGACGCGCCAGCGTCTTCACGAGATAAGTCTTGCCGCATCCCGTCGGACCAATCATGAGCATATTTGATTTCTCAATCTCTATCTCATCCATCGTTCCAGT
This sequence comes from uncultured Lachnospiraceae bacterium, assembly GCA_947564735.1. Lineage (GTDB taxonomy): Bacteria > Bacillota > Clostridia > Lachnospirales > Lachnospiraceae > UBA3282. The sequence goes on from CANOEC010000006.1 coordinate 73,389, forward strand.
GGCTACCCGCTTATAATGATTATATACCGCCACAGACACTACTTTCTTGGCATATTCCTGTCCTACCACATACTCGTCAAGCTTCTCCTTAATCTTGTGTGGGGGCATAATATTTTTGATATCAATCTCCGGTTTTGCATCCGTTTTCTTCTTTTTCTTCGGCTTCTGCTTATTTGGAATCCCGCCGTCTCCCTGCAAATCCGCCAGATTGACAAAACTGATGTTTGGGAATCCCTTGCCGTTATTCAAATCTGACATATTAGGCGTATTGAGCATTCCCTGATAATCAAATTGACTGACCGTATCCATCGTCTTATGCATACAGTCATCACACACACATATATGATTCGGGAGATGGAACATCTTTCCTGCTTTACTCTCAGGTCTGCGGCAGATAAAGCACACATCCTCATAATCTTTGTCGCTCTCCTCATCCTGACGGCTGCCGCCTTTGTCAATTTCGCCCTGTCTGCGACTGCGAAGCTCCTGTCTTTGCTCTTCGCCGTCCTCTAATTCCCGATAATCATGCGCCTTAGGCTCTTCCTTATCCGCATCAATATCACCGCTTCTATCATCATATCTGTCATCCTTCATATTTCTATCCTTATCCTCCATCCGGTCAAACTTCATGATGAAAATCCCGCGTTTACAAATCTGCTGATTTTCCTCACATTTTTATAACCATGCTCCTTTCTCAGCCTGCGATGTTGGGACTGATGCCAACGGCGTCAGCACAAACTCGCGGTTGAAAGAATGTAATTCTTTCAATCTTATCATAGTATAAAAAGAAGTATCCCACAAGTAAACATTTTCTAAAGAAAAACGGTCGCGCTGTGTTCCATAGCCTTTTCGGAAAGAAGGAGAAAGGCGGTTTCTCAACCGCCTTCCCTTTGCTTCCTCTTATTTGTTTTGCATTACCCGTCCCTTATACTCTGTTTCCCAGTGTAATCTGCACCTTTCTATCAGAATAGCCGTATCCGTCCGCAGACATCACCGTGATTTCCACCGTATCGCCCTTTGCATGAAATTCCAGCTCATACTGCAGCTCATCCATGGATTCTATTTCTTCTCCATCGAACTCTGTAATGATATCTCCTTTACGGAGCCCAGCCTTTGCTGCCGCTGTGTTTTCATACACCTGAGAAATATATACACCCTTGGGCATTCCATATGTCTCAGATACATAATCCGTCACGCTGATTCCTGAAATTCCCAGATACCCTCTCTCTTCTTCTGCCACTTTATCTTTTGTCTCTTTGAGCATCAGTTCCGCAATAATCGGGCTCGCAGAAGAAATCGGGATGGCATATCCCATTCCCTCGATAGCGCTGCCGCCAATCTTGTTGGAATTAATTCCTATGACTTCACCTTTCATATTAAGAAGCGCACCGCCGGAGTTCCCCGGATTAATTGCCGCATCTGTCTGGATAAACGTACCATTTGTACCGTCCGACAATTCAATGTTTCTATCCAGTGCACTGATAACGCCGGTTGTAACGGATTGTCCGTATCCCAGCGAATTTCCGATGGCAATCGCCGGTTCACCGACTACCAGCGAATCCGAATCGCCGAGCGTCGCTACCGCAATCTGCTGCAAAACACTGTTATCAACGCTGTCTACCGATACCGCAATCACTGCAAGATCCATGTCCGGGTCGGTTCCTTTCACTGCCGCTTCCGCCTCGCTGCCCTCCACAAACTGAACGGTCAGCTTATCCGAGTCGGCAATCACGTGATAATTCGTCACAATTAACAGTTCCGTATCATTCTGTCCGACGATGATGCCGGAGCCGCTGGCATCGGCTTCATTGCTGAATGACTGTCCAAAATAAGACATTGTTTCGACATAATGATTGTTGATGGACACAATCGCCGGCATAACCTCCGTAACGACTTCCGAAACGTCAGACACAATCGTATTGAGGCTGTCGGTCACATGGATGCCGCTTTCCGTCTCCTTCACGTTCTCTTCAACTTCTTTACCCGCTTCCTCTATAATCCCATCCGCCATAGCCTCCACTTTAGCCTCTTTAGCCGTGTTTTCTTCAACGGTGTTCTTCGCGGACAAGCCGCTGATCGTCTGTACGGCGTACAGCCCGAGTCCTGCGAAAATTCCGAATAGAAGTCCCAGCGATACGCTAATCAGCGCTTTCTTAAAGTAACCGCCTTGATGAACTTTTTTCTCCCTTTTCTGTTTCTTGTTCTTATTCTGCTGCATCTGCGCATAATCGTTCGGGTAAGTGTTTCCGTACTGATAGCTGCCGGAACGGTTTTCATACGGACTTTGCTGGGTATTCTGTGAATATCTGCTCTCCCTGTATACATTCTGATAATAGCTCCCGCCGTTTGAACCGCCGTAAACATTCTGATTCGGGTTCTGACTCTGGTTCAGACTTTGATTCTGATTATGACTTGTTTCGTAATCCCGGTTCTGATTCTGCACCGCACTATTGCTATCCCTCAATGTGGAATTTGTATTTGGATAATCATTCTCATACATAATACCCTGCTCCTTTCTGGAATATCCAAGCGGCTCACCGTCGCTCTTCATAGTATAGGAAATTTCGATAAAGAACATAATGACGAAGGTATTTTGTTCTTTATCTTGAAGTCAGTATATTCTCTAATTGTGTTTAAAGTGTGACAAAATTTTATTTAAATTGTGTTTTTTATGTTCATTCTCACCTCACATTTTAAAAAATTTTTATGATACAGGAAGCAAAGGATGTTCTATTGCGGGACTTAACAAAAAAACGCCACAGCCATCTCTTCCGAAATGACGCAGCGTTCTTTCCTGCACTATTCCACTGTCACTGATTTTGCCAGATTTCTCGGCTTATCCACATCACAACCTTTGCCGACAGCCACATAATATCCAAACAGCTGAAGGGGAATAATCGCCAGCGAGTTCGCAAAATATGGATTCGTTTCCGGAATATAAATCACATAATCCGCCGCCTTTTCAATCTCCTTGTTCTCCTCGCAGGTCACCGCCAGCACAAAAGCGCCTCGCGCCTTCACTTCAACCATATTGCTGATTGTCTTGGCGTATAGTTCAGGCTGCGTGGATACCGCCGCCACAAGGGTTCCCTCTTCAATCAAGGAGATGGTTCCATGTTTCAATTCACCCGCTGCATACGCCTCCGAATGAATATAGGAAATTTCTTTTAATTTCAAAGAGCCTTCCAGTGAGATCGCATAATCAATGCCTCTGCCGATAAAGAACACATCTTTTGCACCTATATAGCGGTTTGCAAATCTCTGTATCTTGTTTTTATTATTAAGAAGAAGCTCAATCTGGTCGGGCAGACATCTAAGGTCACCCAGAAGCTCCTGAAACGTCCTGTCATCTATCTTGCCCCTTACTTTGCCGAGCTTCATCGCAAGCAGATACAATGCAACCAATTGCGCACTGTACGCCTTGGTAGTCGCAACGGCAATCTCCGGACCTGCCCATGTGTACATGACATTGTCCGCCTCTCTTGCAATGGAACTGCCCACCACATTGACGATACCCAATATCTTAAATCCTCGCGCCTTGGACTCCCGCAATGCTGCCAGCGTATCCGCCGTCTCTCCGGACTGACTGATAACCACCACCATTGCACCCTCCTCAAGAATCGGATTGCGATATCTGAATTCAGAAGCCAAGTCCACCTCCACGGGAATCCGCGCCAGACCTTCTATCACATATTTACCGGTCACGCCTGCATGGTACGCCGAACCACATGCCACGATATGAATCTTCCTGATGGCATTCAACTCCTCGTCCGTCATATTCAATTCCTCGATGACAATTTCGTTCTTCTTAATCCTCGGCATCAAGGTATCTGTCACAGTTTTCGGCTGTTCATACATCTCCTTCAGCATGAAATGCTCGTATCCGGCTTTTTCCGCCGCGTTGGCGTCCCACTCAATGGTAACGGGTTCTTTCTTTATCTCTTCCTCGTCTACCGTATAAAAATGCATGTGGTCCGCGCGCAGACGCACGACCTCCTGATTGTCCACATAATATACTTTCCGCGTGTATTTTAAAATTGCCGGCACATCGGAGGCGATAAAGCAGCCGTCATCATTCTGTCCCACAATCAGCGGAGAATCTTTTCGCGCCGCAAAAATCTGATCCGGACAATCTGCAAAAAGAATACCGAGCGCATAGGAACCCTCCACACGGTGCAGCACTTTGGTCACCGCTTCCAGCGGATTGCCCTTGTAATAGTAATCAAGCAAATGTGCCAGTACTTCCGTGTCCGTCTCGGAAATAAACTGATATCCTCTGTCTTTCAACATTTGACGCAGCTGCAGATAGTTTTCGATGATACCGTTATGTACAATGGTAATGGTCTCATCTGCATTAAAATGAGGATGCGCATTGATATCACTCGGAATGCCGTGGGTCGCCCATCTCGTATGACCGATTCCACAGACACCCTCCATCGTCTCTCCGCCGTGGGTAATATTCTCCAATACCTTCAGGCGTCCTACCGATTTTGTAATATTAATCTTCTGCCCGTCATAGATTGCCATGCCTGCCGAGTCATATCCGCGATACTCTAATTTGGACAACCCATCTAATATGATTGGCGCCGCCTGCTTGGTTCCGATATATCCTACAATTCCACACATACTCAAACCCTCCTGCCTGTTCCTATTTCCAGTATTCTTTGGCGGATGACATTGCGACGACAAGCCTGCCGGGCAGCCGGCTGTAATGTTTTCCGCACCAATATCCTATATACTTGAATCCGCTCATTAGAATAACGCATGGTATTTTTCTCTTGAGTCCCGATTTCCTCAGATGGTGTATAAGCTGCCTGACATAACGGATTCCCTCTGATTCCGACGGGTATGCCGCAAACACTTCCGGATGCTGCGCCTGCGAGACACCCATGTCAAAATTTCTGTGAAGCTGCTCCATATATCCGTAATCATGAGAATGGTACACTTTCGCCTGCGCGGTGTACGCAATGCCGTATCCGGCTTCCACAGCCTTAGCGGCATAAATCATATCCTCATTAAAGATTGTATGCTTCACGAAACCGCCTAATTCGTCAAAAATCTTCCGGTTATAAGCCGCACAGACATTGGAACAGAAAAAAGTCTTAATCCCATACTTCTCCAAGTCCGCCTTGGTCTTCACCACGGATTGGTCCGGATAATTAAACGTTCTCGTATATTTTTCTATCTCACTGCTTCCTTCCTCGGCAAGCTGTCTGGCATATGCCACCGCCACGCCTTCCTGCTTAAGCTGTTTTAACAGTTCTTCCACCACATACTCGTCTACAGGTACGGCATCCTGCGTCATCATCACAAAATAGTCCGCGTCTGAACAAAGTACGCCTTTATTTCTTGTTTTCCCGTGGTCAAATTCCCTTTTTGACAGATGTTTCACTACAATATTATGATAATCCTTCTGAAAAGAAGTACCATAAATCAACCGGTCAAAATATTTCTGTTCCGTGTTCATAATAATAATCTGATGAATCGGAACGCTCTGACTCTTCAACCGTTTCATCAACGCCAGAAATTTATGGTCGGGTTTATAGACGGGGATAATAATATCCACTTTATCCACGCTGTTTTCCTCCGCTATCTTATATTCCCGCTAGTTGTAAAGAAAGGGAACCGTATAATCGGTCCCCTTTGTCCTGATTATTTTTTCAAATATCCATTTGTATCGGTATAAATCTGGTCGCTGCATGCCTTTACGGTCGCCGACGGTTCATAACTATAATCGTTAAAGAGGAACTGGTGCAGCCACTTTACATTGTCTTCCAGACTAATCGGAATGACACAGGAACCTTTGGAACCAATCGTTCCGGTCGCACGGTTCGACTCCTGAGGGAATCCTGCCGTATCCGAAATATAATAGGTGTTTACCTCGCCCAGCATTGAAATAATTTCATCCAAATCAAGCGATGTATAAGTCTCGTCAAATACTGCGCTTGCCGTCTCCGTCAGCTTCGGAAGGGAAGCCTTCTTCGCCTGATCCGCCACAGCAGACAGTACTTCTCTCTGCCGCTCGGCACGCTTAAAGTCATCACCAGCCGTATAACGGATACGACAGTATCCCGTCGCCTGAAGCCCGTCCAATAACTGATAACCCGTAGAGGATACAGGCGTGTACGAACGCTTTAAATCTTCCGCAATACATAACTGATAGTTGTTCAAATGACTGATTTCCGAATCGTCCACATCAATATATACTCCACCAAGCGCATCAATCGTATCTGTCAGCCCGGCAAAACCAACCGTGACAAAATCAGTAATATTCATGTCCAGATTCATGTTTAACATGCTGATTGCCATCTCCGGACCGCCCTTCGCATATGCCGCGTTACACTTATTATAAGAATCATTGCTCAGATTCAGATACGTGTCACGGTATACCGATACAAGCTTGCATTCGCCCGTGTCCTGATTGATGGACGCAATCATAATCGTATCGCTTCGTGTATTCTTGGTCAGTGCACCGGAAGTAGAATCCACACCGAACAGCGCGATATTGCGGTAGCCCCGCATCGTGGTCTCCTGTGCCTCTTTGACCGTATCGTTGATAATAATATCGCTCTCGTCCAAATCAACCTTACCGCTCTTGGTAGCAGTCAGGACACCGTATAACACAAATACTGCAATGAGTAGAATGATAATCTCTACAATAAAAATAATAATTCTTCTACGTTGTTTCTTCGCCTGCTGCTTCTTACTTGAAGATTTCTTACCGCTTCCCTTACTCCCGGAAGACTTCTTGGAACCGCCTTTACTTCCCGAAGACTTCTTACTGCCTCCCTTACTCCCGGAAGGCTTCTTGCCGCTTCCTTTGCTCCCGGAAGAAGATTTCTTTTTCGGACGTTCATCCTCGTATTCGTATTCATCGTCATATTTCGCCATATATCCGTACCCCTTTGATTTCTGTATACTCGTAAACAATTCCGACTCTCATTCTCTCACACTACGCCGCAAAAATCAAGCTATAGCATAAATTACTATTTGATTATACTATATCTTGACATAATTGCAATATTTAGAAGCCCATTCGACAGTTTTTTCCAAAAATCTTAAGAATTATAAATCATTTCACTTCCGCAAATCTTCAAATTATTATCTCACTAATAGGCATTTTTATTAATGAATCCCTTAAAAATCGTCAGAAACATAATCTTGATATCAAATGACATCGTCCAGTTCTCAATATAGAAAATATCATATTCAATCCGCCGTTTGATGGACGTATCACCCCGGTAGCCGTTAATCTGCGCCCAGCCTGTAAGTCCCGGTCTGACCTGATGCTTCACCATGTAACGGGGGATTTCTTCTTTAAATTTTTCCACAAACTGCGGTCGTTCCGGTCTTGGTCCCACCACGCTCATATCCCCTTTAAGAATATTGAATAGCTGGGGAAGTTCATCAATGCTTGTCCTGCGCAGCACCTTTCCTACCTTGGTCACACGGGGGTCATCCTTGGTCGTCCAGCCCTTCTCCTCCGTGGAAGGCTTCTGCACTTCCATTGTGCGGAACTTATACATTTTAAAAGGTTTATTGTGGAGTCCGATACGTTCCTGCTTGAAGATAACCGGTCCCTTTGACGTACACCCGACGGCAATTGCCGCAGCCAGCATGACCGGCGACGCCACCACAAGCCCCACAATCGAGGCAACCACATCCACCACTCTTTTGGCAATCCAATTCAACGTATTGGTCAGCGGAACATAACGAATATTGATTACCGGCAGCCCCATCAGATCCTCCGTGTAAGGACGGCTCGGAAACATACTATTATAATCGGGGATAAATTTCGTGTGAACACCAGATTTTTCGCAGATATCCACAATATGCTCCAAATTGTCATAATCCTTCAAAGAAAGCGTAATCGCAATCTCGTCCAGTTTATTTTCCGGCAGAATATAGAGCAGATTCTCGATGGAACCGACCACCTTGACGCCTTTGTACAATGTACCTCTTGGCACGCTGTCATCAAGAATCCCCCGCACCACATATCCCCATTGGGGATTGGCATTGATACGGTTGATATATTCCTCCGCAGCACGGGAATATCCCACCAGCAAAATGTATTTCAGATTGTAACCTTTTTCACGGAAATATTGCAGAAGCATTCTAATCAGAGAACGTCCGAGCGTCGTAAGCAGAATATTGATAATAAAGAAATATCCCATCATGGCACGCGAAAAGTGAATCTGCTCGACCAGATACCAGCCCGCCATCAGCAGAATCAACCCCACCACGTTCGCCTGAAAAATGTTCAAAATCTCATATTTATGCACTGTCGCGCGCTTTGGCGTATACAGGTTGAAGCTGTAGTAGAGAATCAGATAGCCCGGCACAATCGCATAAAGCATTCCGAAATATGTGCGCATAGAAAGAACACCGGTCGTTGGTCCGATGTCTGAAAAGGGGCTGGCAAACTTCAGATACCATGCCAGCATATAGGAAGCCGCTATGACGACGGCATCCAGCACTACGTGCAGTCTGTTAAAATATTTCTGATTATCCTTAATCATACTTTAAGCCTCTGCATGTATCTTACAATATTTTCATCAAAAACACAACCTGCTGTAATCAAAACAAAATGCCTGCGGCATTATGTTCGGAAGAATGCTTCGCATTCTTCCGCGCTTTGGAGGAATTTCCTATACTAGAACAAAATGCCTGCGGCATTATGTTCGGAAGAATGCTTCGCATTCTTCCGCGCTTTGGAGGAATTTCCTAATTACACCAGAAACCGGCGCCACATGTTGCGCCATAATTCCAGCTGTATCACAATATAATTGCGAAGCAGCTCTCTCTGGAACCGAACCTTATGCGCCCTGCCTTCCTTGGAGAAACATAATCTGACTCCGCTGCACAATCCGGCAAAATATTCTTTTCCGAGTCCCTTTCTGGCAAAATAAAGCTGTTTTACAATCGTTCCCGCAAACAGAAGCGGCAGATTTAACAGAAGCTGTGCGGGCGGCATATTCTTGTACGCCAGATAGACGCTGTTCTTGGCGGAAAGCTTCACCTTAAAACTGTTATGCCTTGAACCGGACACGGCGCTTCCTGCGTGATATACCACCGCCTTCGGAATATAAACATTATCATACCCGTTAATCCGCGCCCGATACCCTAAATCAGTATCTTCCAGATAGGCGAAATGATTCTCGTCCATCATCCCGATTTCGTTAAATATTTTTCTACGGCAGATGACCGCCGCGCCGCATCCTGCAAATATTTTGCACATTCTCTGATATCCCTGATATGGCTTATCCCTGCCTCTTGCAAACGCCCATCCCAATGCACAATAATAGTCGCCCCCGTCATCCATCAGCTCCGGTTTCCAAAGATTCCGAATCTGCGCCGCACCGGAAAATATTTCTCCGCGCCACTCAAGCGGCTGCTCAAGCGCTCTCACAAATCCTGCCTCCGCTTCCGTATCGCTATTCAATAAAATAACATACTTTGTTTTGCTTCGCTCTATCCCCACATTCACAGCCTTACAAAAACCATAATTGCGGTCTAGGCAGATAAGCTCCACCTGCGGAAATTTCTCCTGCACAAGTTCCCTGCTCCCGTCGTCGGAACCATTGTCCACCACAATCACATGCGCCGGCTCGTCCACAAGTGAATTCAGACATTTTTCTATATAACGGATTCCGTTGTAATTCGGAATCACCACCGTCGATTGTATCTTCCGCTCCATATCGCACCCCTTCTTCCCACACCCTATGCTTCCTGCCTCATATACTCCGCCCCAATCCGCCATGCACGCATGCCGCATGTTTCTGCATTGGCTATTGCCGAAGCTTCTGTTTAATGATTTGCATACACTGTCATTTCCGGATTCCATAACACACGATATCCGTGCTGTGCCGCCGCATGTCCAAGTTCCATGCTCAACTTGCGGTATCCGGCGTCGTCACAGGCAAGTCTGGAAACATCCACAATCCGTACTGCGCATTTTTTTCCACCTGTCTTACAGCAAATCGTCCGCTCCTCATACCTGCATCCGGTAATCTGCTCAAACTGTTCCCGCAGCTCCGGTCTTATCTGCATACAGCGGATATCCACCGCAGCAGCGTCCTGTTTTAACACCGCCCTGTGTGTGCTGCCGCCGCTGTATTCCCTGTGCAGTCCTTCGTACCTGCATGTGCCATCGTCATTAAAAGCGCCGCCGCATATCCTGCCTTTTGCATTCAGGATCCTGCCTCCTACGATGCCCACATCCTCTCTGACCGACAAAATATCCGGCACATAGGTAATCTCATAAAATCCAAGATGCAAACTGTGCCGCACGTATGCCTCCCAGCCCTGCCCCGCACAAAATTCGGCAAGCGCCTCCTTTCCCGCCTCGTACGCATAACCCTTGCTGGCGGTATTTTCCGCCGTGGAATCCGCGTGGCTTCGCCAATGATAGAGAACTTTCGGAATATGGATAATCCATTCCGTCATTTCACATGGCGGCACAGTCCTTAGCAGTTCCCCCACTACACGCAGTACCAAATCATAATCCTGCGCGCCGTCGAACCGCCCGCGCAGCCGCATTGCTTTCATGAGTTCTGCCTTTACCGCAGTAAAATGACACACGTAATTATTGGATAAAATTAAATCCAAGTTAAATTTTTCTTTTCTATTGGGTGAAAAATAATATCCATTGTTATTTAAATTCTTATCTTCGTATTTATCCTCATCCGTATAAAGCAGCGCCGGCATCTTTTCCTCTCTTCCCGCACTGCCTGCTGCCTTCGCCATATAATACAGCGCGTCGGGCGCCAGCAGATCGTCATGGTCTAACAGCGCAATATAATCTCCCGACGCCATCTCAATTCCGGCGTTCGTATTTTCGGCAATTCCTTTGTTTTCTGTCAGACGCATATATTTGATACGGTTTTCCCCGTTTTCTTCCTTTCTCTGTCGGAGGATTGCCGCAGTCGCTCTTTTCACCACATTGCTTTTGCTTGCATCCACGATAATCAGCTCCCATTTCCGGTAGCTTTGCCTGCACACAGAGGCAATCATTTCACGAAGGAACGTCTCCTTCGTCTCAAAAGCAGGCACAACAATACTGAATACAATTGTATCCTCCGCCGTCTCCGCACTCTGTGCTTCCAATTTGTCCGCAGACGGTTCGCTGTAATGATAGTCAGATTTTCTTTCCTCTTCCAGCCGCTCCTTTGCAGCATAATAAGTATGGCGAATGCCATTCTTCCTAAAATAACGAATGGTTTTTATGAAGTTGCCTGTCTTCACAATTCTATTTCCCACAATCTAATGTCCATACCTTTCTCTCAGTCTCCTTGAACCCGAATCAGACAGCTTCAATTACAGATTCATGCACATTTACCTCAAAACACATTATAACAAAGCGTCGCCCTGCATAAAGCAGGGCGACCATTATTGTATGATTACAAATATGCTTTTAAATCTTCCGTCAGCTTGTTCAGTCTCGCCTCAGCGTCTTCCAGACTCGTTCCCTTTACGCCCATGTAGAACTTAATCTTCGGCTCTGTACCGGAGGGACGTGCGCAGCACCATGAATCATTCGTCAGGTCAAAGTAGAGCACATTGGACTGTGGCAGCCCCGTCTCGCCCGTCTCGCCTGTTTCCAGATTCAGTGTCTTGCCGGTCGTGTAATCTCTGAACTCTTTTACCTTTAATTCGCCGAACTCCTTGGGCGGATTACTCCGCAGCTTATTCATGAGCTCCTCGATTTCCTTTGCGCCATCGATGCCCTTCATGGTGATGGAATACTGGCTCTCCTTGAAATATCCGTATTTCTCATAGAGCGTAATCATCTGATCCCATACGGTCTTACCGTTCTTCTTACACCATGCTGCCATCTCGCACAGACACATAACCGCAACAATCGCATCCTTGTCTCTTGCATGTGTTCCTGCAAGACAGCCGTAGCTTTCTTCCAGACCAAATACATAATTGTTGGAGCCGCTCTGCTCAAAGAGCTTAATCTGTTCACCGATAAACTTAAATCCTGTCAGGACTTCAATAAACTTCACCTTATAATCATCCGCAATCGCACGCGCCATGTTCGTCGTGACGATGGTCGTAACTAACGCCGGATTCTCTGGCATCGTCCCTGTTGCCGTTCTCTCTCTCAGGATATATTCCGCAATCAGCATACCGGACATGTTACCCGTAAAGGGAACATACTCGCCCGATTTTGTATCCAGTGCATAAATACCGAGTCTGTCCGCATCGGGGTCAGTTGCAAGCACGATATCCGCCTGTTTCTCTTTTGCCAGTTTCAAGGCAAGCGTAAACGCCTTGGGGTCTTCCGGATTCGGATAATCCAGTGTGGTAAAATCCGGATCGGGCATCTCCTGTTCGGGAACCACATAGACGTTCTGGAAACCGAGTTCCGAGAGGATTCTTCTGACCGGTACATTACCTGTGCCGTTAAACGGTGAGTATACAATCTTCATATCCTCCGCCATATCCTTGATGACATCCGGATGAATAATCTGTTTCTTAAGCTCAACCATGTACTTGTCGTCTATTTCCTTGCCGATTACCACATAGAGTCCGGCTTTCACCGCCTCCTCCTTGCCCATGGTCTTTACGGTATGATAATCCGTCACATTGTTGACTTCCGTAATAATCTCTTTATCCTTAGGCGCGGTAACCTGCGCGCCGTCTTCCCAATAACACTTATATCCGTTGTACTCCGGCGGATTATGGCTGGCAGTGATAACAATCCCCGAAATACAGCCTAATTCACGCAGTGCAAAGGATAATTCCGGTGTGGGTCTGAGCGCGTCAAAGACATATGCCTTGATGCCGTTTGCTGCAAGACAAAGCGCCGCCTCATCGGCAAATTCGGGAGACTTTCTTCTGGAATCATAAGCGATTGCCACACCCTTCTGCTCTCCGCCCTGTTTCTTTATGTAATTGGCAAGCCCCTGCGTAGCCTTACGCACCGTATAGATATTCATGCGATTCGTACCTGCACCGATAACGCCGCGCAGTCCGCCTGTACCGAATGCAAGGTCTTTGTAAAAGCGGTCCTCCACTTCTTTCTCGTCATTTCTGATAGCCAGAAGCTCCTGCTTGGTCGTCTCGTCAAAGTATGAATCTTCCACCCAAAAGTCAAATTGTTCTTTGTATCCCATCCCTTTACCTCCATTGATTTCTGATTTCTTACTTCCAAAATCTTCTGTCAGAGAATGTTCTCCATCCTAACGGATGATTCACATTCACCGTACATTATTTTAGCACATTGTGAATCTTCTCGTAAACATCTTTTGGAAAATATCACTATTTCTTCCGGTCTCTCTTCAGACTTTCAACGCAAAATCGCTCCGATCCAGTGAAAAATTGGGATTGTAATAGGGGTCACCCGCTTCCAGCAGCTCTTTCCATTTCGCCCGAAATGCCGCCGACTCCCTCTCGTATCTTTGCGCCTTCTCCCCTTGGTCATCCAGCCCTCTGGAAGCAGACTCATAGTGATACAGCTCCGCAAACGGCGTAAATACATTGACATATCCCGCCTTCCATGCACGGATACAAAGATCCACATCATTGAGAGAAACTTCAAAGCTCTCGTCCAGACCGCCCAGCTTATCAAACACCTCTTTTCGCATCATCAGACAGGCGCCCGTCACTGCCATCACATTCTGCGCGTAACAAAGTCTTCCCATGTACCCAAGATTATTGCTGCTGACACGGTAATGGCTGTGCCCTGCAGTCCTGTGCTGTCCAAGTCCAAGCACCACTCCGGCATGCTGGATGGTTCTGTCCGGATAATAAAGCTTTGCCCCCACTGCGCCCACATCAGACCGCTGTGCATACATTAACAGTTCCTCTATCCAGTCGAGCGTAATCACTTCCGTGTCATTATTTAATAACAAAACGTATGCACCCTGCGTCTTAGACACACCGAGGTTGCAAATCTTGGAATAGTTGAACCCGCCTTGGTAGGTGACAACCTTTATTTTCGGATTTTCCTGTATTTTCTTATAATAGTCAAATATTTCATCCGTGATGCTGTTGTTCTCCACCACGATAATCTCATAATTTTCGTAAGTGCTTTTTTCCGTGATTGAGTTAATACAGCGGCTTAAGTCCTCCAAATGGTCTTTATTGGGAATTACGATGCTCACAAGCGGATTGCCCTTTATCTCATATTTAATCTGGAAAATCGTCTCAAACGCCTTGGTAGAACTGATTTCAAAATTCTCAAATCCCTGTTCCCGAAGGTGCGACGCCACAGCGCCCTTCGCCGCATCAATTGCATAGCTTTTTGCATTGATGTCCGCCGCCACACTGCCTTCATGAGACCGCCAATAGTAGAGAAGCTTCGGCACATGCACCACACAATTTGCCCTGTCCGTCAGTCTCAGAATCATATCATGGTCCTGACTGCCGTCAAATTCCGAGCGGAAGAGCTGCATCCCCTCCAGCAGCTTTCTGTCAAACGCACTGAAATGGCAGATATAATTGTTGGCGCGCAAATTGTCCGGCGCGTAATCGGGCTTGAAATGCAGCGTAATCATATCGTCAATGGTCTTGTTTCCTTTAAACGTCGCTTCGTCGCAATAAATATAATCCGCGCCCTTTTCACAGATTGCTTTCATATACTCAAACAACACGCTCGGATGCAGTACATCATCATGGTCAAACAGCGCGATATAATTTCCGCGTGCCATCGCAAAGCACTTATTGGTGTTACCCGATATTCCTTCGTTCTTTGAAAGCTTCCGATAAAAAATACGTGCGTCTTTCGCCACATATTCCTGACAGATATTTTTCACGCTGGTATGCTCTACATCGGAACCGTCCGCCAGACAAAGCTGCCAGCCACCGTATGTCTGGGCGCATACAGATTCGATTGCCTGACGCAAAAATTTTTCCGGCGTATTGTACAGAGGCATCAGGATGCTGAATGTAATTTTTCGCGGAAACTTATATTCTCTCTGTCTCTTTGCCTCTTCCGCATCCGGAAAACTCAATGTGCCATGCTGCGTGCGCGCTTTTCTCTCAATGCTCTTGGCCTTTAACTTCCGGGCAATCCCTTTTGGACCTCCATAATATCCTAATCTCTGCCGTGTGCGCTGCGCCCAATGCACAAACGTGCGCAGTGGTTTAGACAGACGCCAGAAGATACTTCCCTTGATACGGTTTAATTTTCCCGCCAGTTCCGCCTCCTTTTGCTGCGCATCGGACAGCTTCGCTGTGAGTACCTGATTTTTTTGCCGTTCACGCTCATAGGCGTCCCGATAGTGGCGAAGCATCTCTTCCTCCGTCATCTGTTTCTGCTTTTCCCGTTCCATATTATCTCCCATTTTTGCGCATAAACGAGTTTGTGTCAAATGTGCGCAGACACAAATCTCGCGTGTGAAAAATTTATTTTTCACATTATCCCCATTCTGGATCGTTTACATTTGTAACGCTCCTACACCTTACATGTCTTATCACTCCATGCAAGCAGCTTTTCACCCTGCCCGCCCGTATATAACATCCCGACACGATACGTCCCCGACGGTAAATCTGTGCACAGCACACGGAGTACAAACCCTGCCAAGCCAATATTTACTTCCGACGGCAAAATCGCTTCCACATCCTTACGATACCAGTCGCTCGGCGTCGCAATATAATTCTCCGTACTGTTCTCTTCGTGCTCCCCATCCATCCGCGTAATCAGCACTTTTTTATCGTAACACGCGTTATCCTCTCCGGGCACATAACACCACCCCATAATCCAGAGAATATCCGGCTCCTCCGCATGTATCTTGTGCTGTATTTCCGCCCTGTCAACGGTCAGCCGAAGCCTGTTCATGCAAAAGCCTTTCTTCATTCTGCCCTCATACGGCTCCGCCTTCGTTGTGAGCAAATGCTCCTCATAAGGGAACTTATAATTGATGCCATAGTCGGAAGCATTATCAATCAAAGCATTGTGGTAAAAATCATCCCGTCCGCGCATCTGCGGATGCTTGGCATACAGATTTTCTTTCTCCGTAAGCAGCCGTTCCCACTTGCCGCTGTCTTCCTCGTCAAGTCCGCGGCTTAACGACTCATGATGGTACAGCACCGCATCGTTGCGCTGTACATTATAATACCCTGCTTCAATCAGTTTGAAGCAAAAGTCCACGTCATTATAAGCGACAGCCATTGTCTCATCCATGCCGCCCACTTCTTCATATTTTTTGCGGCTTACCATAAGGCATGCCGCCGTTACGCCAATCATATTATAGACAACTCTGTTGCGCCCGTAATAGTAATCTTTGTTGTCCGTAAATGTAATCAGCTTATGGGATGGTCCTATCTCCATGTTGGTAATACCCACATGCTGAATATTCTGCGTACCCGCATACCACAGCTTAGCCCCCACCGCTCCCACATGCGGCTGCAAAGCCTGTCCTGCCATTCTTCTAAGCCAGCTGTGCTCTATCATTTCAATATCATCATTCAGAAGAAGAATCAAATCGCCGCTTGCCTTCTCCACTCCCATGTTACACATCTTGGAAAAATTAAAGTCCATCTTCTCATACAGATACAAAAATCCATATTCCTTCTGCATCGCTTCCAGCTTGGCACGGTTCTCCTCATTACTGCCGTTATCTACAACAATCCATTCATAATAGCTATAACTCGTCTTGGCGCGGAACGAATCAAGGCATCTCTTAAGCACTTCCGGATGGTCTTTGGATGGAATGATAACGGAGACGACATACTGCGGTGCAATCTGTCTGTCCGTCCCCTGCGCGCGGACACATCTCTCTCTGCCGGAAATGGACGTATCATACACGATATGGTACAAATCCGGTTCGCCGCCTCTCATAAATATCCCTTTCATTCCCCGGCGTTCAAGCGCCGCCTCACGTATCCGTATATATTCCGCCCCTGCGCCCATCAAATAACAGCCGCTCTCCAGTTCTTCAATAAGCGCCGCCTCTACAATGCGGAACTTTTCTTCCTGTTCCGGACATGCATCCATCTGGCGTTGAAGCTCCTGCGGTGGTTGATATCTGTGATGATAGAGAATGGCATCGATATGACATACGCATTCCTGCATGGATAGATCTTCCAGTCTGCTGCGCCTGATTGCCGCTTCCTCCAGACAGAGGCACAAATCATAGAAACGCATTGGCTGACTTCCGCGTTTCATCCTGCCCTGCATATCCCCTGCTGAAAGCACTTCGGAAAGTATGTCCGTTCTGACAGCCAATAAATAACCCCAGTAATTAAATGCAAGCAACGTATCCGGTGAATAACATGGCTTCAGCCACGGTTGCATACGGTGCGCGCTGTCCCCCCAGCAATAGTCTTCATCAGCATAGGCAAGGATACACTTTCTATTTTTATTAAAACATGCTTTAACTTTTGAGAATGTATATTCATCAAGGAACCCTTCTCCGTATGTCAAAAGGACAATCTCCGTGTCCGGTACACTGATTGCCTGCCAGCCGTTTACCGCAATTACCGCATTCTGCCCACCCTCACAGTCACATGCGTTATTTTCAGCATTTATCCATTCTCCATAAGGATTCTGCTGGCGGTGCATCTCCTTTTCATAACGCAGAAGACAGGCGTCCGTCCATGAACTCCTGTCCGTATCTTTCTTATGCCGCGTATCATCCTTTACCGCATGATATAGCTTGCGGAAGGGCGCCGTCATTTTCCAGAACGGACTTGCATAAATGCGGTTCAGATTATCATTCAAATCTGTCTGCCGCCTCTGTGCGTCTGCAATCTTACCCGCCAGCACAATATTCTTTTGACGCTCTTTCTCATATGCGGCCGCATAATATGCCGCCCACCCATATCGCTCCGTACGTCCGCTCATCTGTCAAAACAGTCCCCTTTTCTGCATATGTTTTACCGTCTCCTCCGGCAGCTTCGTCACCTGCATCGCCATTTGCAGCAGATTTTTCTCCTCACCGGGAATCCCTGAAAGAGACACTGTTATATTCGGGTCGCTGGTAGGACACACATAAGTCTTTTCTCCTATCTTGAATCCGTTCACCTGTATCTGTCTGCCCCTCCACGGTATCGGCACTCCGTTCCATTTCACTTCTTCCAGATAAATCAGGCAGAAATCGTTGCACGGATCAATACGCAGCGCACTTCTGCCACCCGGAACCACAACCTCCAGTCCGGTCATCCCGTTCTCCCGCACACTGATATGCTCTCCATTGTTTTCATCAATAAAAAACGACTGTTCTTCATTAAATCCTCTGCCCGTGTCTTCATAAATCTGTATGCGATCCCTGCCCGCCGCCTGCGCCTGACTCTCGCAGAAAGCTTCGACCGTATAAACCGGATTATCAATTGCGTCCCGAATCTGCGCCATGGACATCTGTTTTCCAGTCACATATCTCTGAAAGTCCATCTCCTGCTTACGATACTGTTCCGCCTCAAACTGATCCAGCCCAAGCTTTTCAATTATAGAATCAAGATTTAATTTATTCCTATTTTCATTCTCCAACAAGTAGCAGTAAACGGCACGAAACGCTACTTGCTTCGTCTCAATCACTTGCTCGAAGCTCCATTCACAGTCAATAACATTCCAATCGTTATCTATATTTTCAGGTACAATCAGATTGGAAAATATAAGATCGTAATCAGCAATTCTTTTTTCTTCGCCATAGGATATCCGTTCATAATACTTGTCAAACAATCGTCCAAAGCCTTCCAGATCTTCCCGTTCCAGACAATCATCCAGAAGCTCCTCAAGCGTTCTTCCCTCGACATATTCCAGCGACAGATAGGGCGCTTCTGTCTCAATTCCCACCAGACTCTCCGTGCTGCTGTTTGCCCTCTCCAGCTTGCAGCGATTGACTGTGAGTGCACTGCCCTTGTAGCGCTTCTCCAATGCGCCATAAAGTTGTGCCGTATGCTCAATATGCTCCCATGCGTCTTTTAATAACGGATGTTTCTCTATTATTTTTCCGGACTCGCTTTCTTTCAGAACCGTCTTGATGCAAAATTCCGGTTTTCTGTCATTGGAATATTTGACATATGTCTCTTCCAGTTCCGGTCCGAGCAGCATCATATACGAATTAGAGAACAGCTCAAACGCTCCCTCCTGTATGATTGTGTCAAATACCCTTTTTTCATCAAACAGCTGCAATCTGTCTCTGTCAAAATTACGCAGGTTATTCGACAATTCTCCCATTTTTGGAAGCCTTTTTTGCGAATAAAGACATGTCATAAACTTATAATCCGGATAGGGATAATACATCTGCACCTGTCCGTAACCGCATCGCCCGGCAATCCCGCGCAAGCCTTCTGCGGTAAACGTCCTCACCACCCCGCCGTCCGGATAGTTCTCTATGCCGCTAAAATAGGTGCCCAGATGGTCCTCCCGGCATCCCGCCCAATATTTTAGTCCAAATTTATTTTCGATTGCAATCGCAATATGTCCCTCCGGCTTCAAATGCTTTCTGATAATATTCAGAAAATCTTCATAGGGAGTCTCCGAGCGGATATATGCCTGCGCATACTCAAACACCCCGATCAGACAGATATAATCGTAATCACACGGCAGGTCCGGCTCCACATCCTGAAAATTGCCCACATGAATTGTCACATTGTCCGCATCCATATGACGATATGCGTTGATTCTGCTCCGTTTCCTCGACAAATCGATACAGGTCACTTCACCTGCCTTCCCCGCAAGCGCTCCGGTAATTGCACCGCATCCGGAACCGACCTCCAGTACTTTCATTTCCTTGGTAATCGGAAGCCATTCCACGATATTTTCTCTCTGTGGGGATAAATGGTACAAAATCTCCCAGCTCTTACGCTCCTCGATGATACGTCCGTATTCCACCGACGAGAAATTACGTGTAATCTCTAAAAGCTCGTCTTCCACATCACCATCGCAATAATAGTCCTCTCCCGGATAATGCGTAAAATCCAGTTTGATTTTTCCGATTTCTTCTATCTTATTCTCCGGCATCCGTTTCCTACCTTCCGCTCTGCGCTAATTCACTTTTTTGACTTCTACCGTGGAATCCATATCGTAAAATCCAACCGTATCTTTGTCCGATATCACAGTCAGGTTCAGTACGTCGTACAACCTGTGATACACCGTAAAGTCATCGTTTTCATATCCGGTAACACCCAGAGACAGCAAATAATCTCCGCCCTGCAGATTCATTTTCTGTGTGAATGCCACCTCACATTTTTCTCCCGCACTGACCGGTTCGAGGAACGCCTTCTCAAACATGGTATTGGTGCCGGTAATTTCCGTCCCACGCACATTTTTGATGGTAAATGCAAAAATCGGCGCCTGTATGTCTTCCGCCATGCCCACCTTCATATGGATTGTGAACCCATTGCCTTTGAGGATTGCCGAAGTCCGAACACCTTTCTCATCTGTGATATAGTATTCCTCAATCACAGCTTTCTTAGACCCGTACTCCAGAAGTTCCGGGTTCTCCGCCACACCGCCCGGCACGCTTCCTTTATCTGTCCCTGCTTCTTTCTTTGTGCCCGCCATGCTGCCTGCAGCCACCCTGCGCAGCTCCTCATCATCTAACAGTCTCGTATTTTCCGATTCCGGCACCGCATACTGTCCTACCAGAACCTGTTTGTAGATATCAATCATCTCTTTGGGCTTTCCCTCACCAAGCTTGGTGCCCTGATTGAGCAGCACAACTCTGTCGCAATATTTGCTGATACTGCTTAGGTCATGGCTGACAAATACAATCGTCTTGCCCATCTCTTTAAATTCTTCAAACTTATGATAACACTTTGCCTGAAAAAAAACATCTCCCACGGACAGCGCCTCGTCCACAATCAGAATCTCCGGCTCTATATTGATTGCCACTGCAAAAGCGAGACGCACAAACATACCGCTGGAATATGTTTTCACCGGCTGGTACACATACTCCCCGATATCCGCAAACTCCAGAATCGCGTCCATCTTTTCACGAATCTCTTTCTCAGAAAAACCGATCATTGTTCCGTTTAAGTAGATGTTCTCGATGCCGTTATACTCCATATTAAATCCTGCACCCAGCTCAAGCAACGCAGAAATCCGACCATTGACCGTCACATCGCCGCTCGTCGGACTCAGAACACCCGTAATAATCTTTAAGATGGTAGATTTTCCGGAGCCGTTCGTTCCGATAATCCCGACACATTCTCCCTGTCTGATTGTCAAATCAACCCCTTTGAGGGCATGATGCTCCTTATGGTGTTTTCCCCGTCCCAGCCCAAGCGCTTCCTTAATCCGGTCTGACGGCTTATCATACAATTTATATACTTTTTCCACATTTGTGACTTGAATCGCAATATCGTCCATACTCTTTCCTATCTGTCTGTATCCTGCCACACAGCTTATAACACATCCGCGAAGTGAACCCGCATTTTACGGAAAATCAACGTACCAATACAGAACATACTAATTGTAAATATCCAGAAATAGGTAGATGAGTAAAAATGCTCCCAGAACCATACTTCCTCATAAATTGCGCTCCGGTATCCATTAACCACATACACAAGCGGGTTTAGTTTAAATAACGTCTTCATGTTGTCAGTCTTAAGCATTGTGATACTCCACAGAATAGGCGTAGCCCACATACCGATTTGCAGCGCAATATTAATAATCTGCTGAAGGTCTCTGATAAATACAACAAGCGCACAGGTCATATAACTCATGCCCAGCACGAGCATAAACATACAAAAACTGTAATAAATAATCTGAAGCGTATAGATGCTAGGATAATAACCATATCCGACAGATACAAGCAGCAGCACGACCACAAAGAATACATGAATAAATGTAGCTGCAATCACCTTGATAATCGGCAGAATACTAATGTTAAACACAACCTTTTTGACCAGATAATTATATTCAATTAACGCCATTGTGCCCTGCGTAATTGCCTCTGAGAAATAGAACCACGGCACGAGTCCTGCCGTCAGATAAAGCACATAGGGAACCTCAAGCCCACTTGCAACCATCTGACTTCTCGTGTCAAACACCTTATCGAAAACAATCCAATACATGACTACCGTCACCACCGGCTGCGCCATCGCCCAGACGATGCCGAGGTAAGAACCGGCGTACCGCTTCTTAAAATCATTCTTTGCCAGCTTCCAAATCAGCTTTCTGCTCTGAAAAAGCTCTACCGGAATCGTCATGATTCTCTCATAGTATATCGCGTAAATCGCACAGGTAAATGTAATCAGGACACACCCGCTGACCTTTTTCATCCGCTCCGTCACCTGATCGGCGAGCGGATTATGATGATTGATGAGCACCAACGCCAGAATCAGACCAAGCCCCCAGAATATCGCGACTCCCGCGGGCTTTCCTAAATGCTTGCTCTTTTTACTATTAGCGCTTTTCTGTTCTGTCTTTTCCACACTCATACGCCGCTCCGGTACTTCTTCGTATATGCTGCAAATCCTTCTCTGTGAGCATCTTTCTCAGACAAAACCGGCTGTGATCCCTCCGGGATATGCCAGTCAATCTGAAGTTCGGGATCGTCCCATGCGATACCACCCTCGTCGTCAGGATGATAGAAATCCGAGCATTTATAGGCAAACTCGGCATAATCGGACAGGACATAAAAACCGTGGGCAAAATTCTTGGGAATAAAAAACTGCTTCTTGTTCTTCTCCGAAAGCAATACGCCGAACCACTTGCCGTATGTGGCAGAGCCCTCACGTAAATCCACCGCCACATCATACACTTCTCCCCGCAAAACGCGCACCAGCTTGTCCTGCGGATACTGAATCTGAAAATGCAGACCGCGCAAAACACCCTTGGTTGACGCAGACTGGTTGTCCTGCACAAAAACCTGTTCAATCCCCGCCTCTTTGAAATCGTTATAATTATATGTTTCTACAAAATATCCCCGCGCATCTTCAAAGACCGTGGGCGTAATCACTTTCAGCCCCTCTATCCCGCATGTTTCCACTGTTATCTTACCCATTATCCCGGTTCCTTTCTTTATCCTCTGATTTCTTTCCACAGATGCTCAAAATCGCAGAAGTTCTTCTCACGCTATTCTTCCTCGTCCCCGCCAGTTGGCACGTTCCCACTGTCACCATCAATAATTCCCGAATAGCCCGCCGCTCCTTTGGCATGGTTAATGGAAGTATCAATATTCATATAACACAGATTCAAATCCACCCTCGTCTCAATACCGCTCACCGTGCCTTTGGAGGTGTACTGCCACATATGATAATACTCATCATAAACAGGTACGTCCGCATATTCTGCAAGCCATGTCCTGTATTCTGACAGTTCTGTCATATTCACTTCATCCTTCAGCCAGTTTCTCGAACCATATATACCGGTTTCATAACCCGCCGATGCAATCGTCTCCAAAAAAGCTTTATGGATTTTCGTCCGTTCATCGACGCCCAGACCGTCCGCACGCCCGCGTCCGCCGGCGCTTTCACTGTCTAAAAAGACCGGATAATCCACATCGTAGTCTTCAATCAGACTGATGACCATGCTGGCTTCTTCCACTGCCTCCACTTCATTGGTCGCCTGTGTAAAGAAATACACGCCTACCGGAATACCGGCTTCAATAGCGCCTCTGATATTTTTCTCGTACATCGGGTCTAACACGAGCACCCCGCTGGCTGCACCTCTGTATCCGCAGCGGATGATGGCAAACTCAATCCCCTCTGCTTTCACTTGTTTCCAGTCAATCGTCTGATTCCATTTGGAAACGTCGATTCCCAGCTTGACGTTGCCGCTGGCAAACTGAAGCTGTGTATTCTCACTGCCATCCGCCGCCTCTTCGGCGCCGTTCACTGCCCTGTCTTCCTTATCGACATCAATATCATCCTCTGTAAGAATCAAGTACTCAATATCATCAAGCACCCGATATTCAATCTCCTGTCTCACCTGTATGGAAGTGATGGTATTAGGCACATGAAAGCCCTCTTCCTCCTTAAGAGAAACACTGTACTCTCCGGAACGCAGCCCGTCAATGTAAATAATGCCGTCCTTGTCTGTATCGGTATACTCCCCGACGCCCTGCACCGTAATCGTAAAAGGCGTTCCCGTCACAAGATTCCCGATACTGTCCACTACCATTACACGCAGGTCTTTCGCAACGGAACTCATCATCAGAAACACATTTCTGCCGGAATACGCCTCAATACTTTTAAATCTGACTTCCGGGTCAAAAAAGGTTTCATCTTGCAGAAAGGCAGACAGATTATCCCCTCTCTGTCCACCATTTCCATCCGTCTCTTCTATGAGTGCCGTCTCCTCCGGCTGCCCGTCCGCAGTCAGACCAAGCTTTTGTTTGACCTGCTCCAAATTAGCTGCTGCAAGTGCGCCGACTATCACGGCAAACACAACAATCATGGCAAACAGCGTCTTCTTTATTTTCCTAGAGTCCATTGGCAACCTCAATCATATACTGACCGTATGCTGTCTTCATCAGCGGTTCCGCCAGTTCCAGCAACTGTTCTCTCGTAATGAATCCTCTCTTAAAGGCAATCTCTTCAATGCAGGAAATATACAGTCCCTGCCGCTTCTGAAAAGCAGCCACAAAATCAGCCGCATCAAGCAGCGAATCGTGATTGCCTGTATCCAGCCATGCAAAACCGCGTCCCAGCGTCTCCACATGCAAATCTCCTCTGCGCAGGTATTCGTTATTGATACTTGTAATCTCTATCTCACCTCTCGCGGAAGGCTTCACGTTCGCCGCAATCTCCACCACGTCATTGTCATAAAAATACAATCCCGGCACCGCATAATTGCTCTTCGGATGCTCCGGTTTTTCTTCTATGGACAATGCTTTGCCGCTCTCGTCAAACTCTACCACGCCGTACTCTCTCGGATCTCTGACGTAATAGCCGAAAATCGTGGCGCCTTTCTTTCTTTGCGCAACTTCTCTGAGCACGCGGGAAAAACTCTGTCCGTAAAAAATATTATCGCCCAAAATAAGCGCCACACTGTCGCTTCCGATAAAATCCGCGCCGATAATAAAGGCATCCGCCAGCCCACGCGGGTATTCCTGCACCGCATACTCCATATGCAGCCCAAGCTGTTCCCCCGTGCCAAATAATTCCTCAAACACCGAAATATCCCGCGGTGTAGAAATAATCAATATCTCTCGGATACCGGCAAGCATCAATATTGAAAGCGGATAATAAATCATCGGCTTGTCATACACCGGCATAATCTGCTTTGAAACCGCTTTCGTCAATGGATACAGCCGGGTGCCGGATCCTCCTGCCAAAATAATTCCCTTCATCCAACCAGCCTTACCTTTCCTCATCCTTCGGTCTTTTTACCGCACAAATGTGTAAATTACTGCTTGTACATCTCCTCATAGTACTTCTGATAATCGCCGCTCGTAACGTTCTTCATCCAGTCTTCATGCTCAAAAAACCACTGGATTGTCCGGCGGATGCCTTCCTTAAACATTGTCTCAGGCTCCCAGCCGATTTCCGCCTTAATCTTATCCGGCGCTATCGCATACCTTCTGTCATGCCCCTTACGGTCTTCCACATAAGTAATCAAATCCTCGCTGACAAGCTTCCTTCGCGGGTCGTCATCAGAAAGCATCTCCTGCAGCGTCTCTATAATAATCTTGATAATCTCGATATTCTGTTTTTCATTGTGTCCACCCACATTGTAGGTTTCAAACAATTTTCCCTGTTCCTGCACCATATCAATCGCCTTCGCATGGTCTTCCACATACAGCCAGTCCCGCACATTCTTACCGTCCCCATAAACCGGCAGCTTCTTCCCCTGCAGGGCATTGTTGATAATAAGCGGAATCAGTTTCTCCGGAAACTGGTAAGGTCCGTAATTGTTGGAACAGTTCGTGATGTTCGCCGGAAAGTGATACGTGTCCATATATGACCTGACAAGCATGTCAGAACTTGCCTTGCTGGCAGAATAAGGACTGTGAGGCGCATACGGCGTCGTCTCATAGAAATAACCACCGTCCTCCTCAAGCGAACCGTAAACTTCGTCCGTAGAAACATGCAGGAATTTTTTATCCGCCTTAAAGCTGCCGTCGGGAAGCTCCCACGCCGCTTTCGCACAGTTTAACATGACTGCCGTGCCAAGCACATTCGTCTGTACAAAGACCTCCGGATTACGGATACTGCGATCCACATGGCTCTCCGCCGCAAAATGAACGACCCTGTCGATATCATTTTCTTCAAAAATACGTGCAACCGCTTCCTTATCACAGATATCCGCCTTGACAAACGTATAATTTTCCCTGTCCTCAATATCTCTCAGATTCTCCAGATTCCCCGCGTAGGTCAGCGCATCCACATTAATGATACGGATATCGTTATCATACTTGCGGAACATATAATGTATATAATTGGAGCCAATAAAACCTGCTCCTCCTGTTACCAGATAAGTTCTCATATTAGTACCGTGCCTTTCCCAATCAATATCGTACTATGATATTGTAACAAACTCTATACTTTTTGCAAGTCCTATATCGCAGCAGTTCCTCTCTCCACGGAACTCTGAACCGACCTTACACCTAATAACTCATATAGCTGACATTCATATCCACACTGCCGCTTATGCCGCTCACTTTTCCCTTGGAAGAATACTGCCACATATCGTACCTTGTCGCCGAATAGGTCGGAGCGCTCGCATACTGCGCCAGCCAGATCTTATACCCGGTCAGACTCGCCGTATTGATTTTCTCGTTAAGCCATGTCTTGTTGGCATATATGCCTGCAGAATAACCGGAATTCTGTACGGTAGCGCAAAATGCCTTGCAAACCGCCGTTCTCGTATCCTTGCTGACGCCGTCTCCTCTTCCTCCGCTGGACTCAACGTCCAAGAAAATCGGATAGTTCAGCCCGTAACCGCTGCACAGATTCACCGCCATAGAGGCTTCCTCTACCGCTTCCACCTCATTGACCGCCTGACTGAAGAAATAGGCTCCCACCTTAAGTCCTGCCGCCTTGGCACCCTTGATGTTGCTTCTAAAAAGCGGATCTTCAATCAGCGCACCCGTCGAGGATCCTCTGTATCCGCACCGGATAATGACATAGGATACACCCGAATTTTTGACCGCATTCCAGTCAATGCTGCCGTTCCACTTAGACACATCGATTCCCATCGTACCGGAACCAGCTGACAGCTTGCCGTCACTGCCAAAATTATACTTCGCACCTTGAATGACCTGTTCACCTGTCACATAATTGTTTGTTTTATCAAAAAAGTAGACATATCCGTCTATCGTCTGCCAGCCCGTATACAGATACTGGGCGTATACGTTCGATTTTTTATAAAAAACAGTCTGCGTCTTATAATCATCATAAGTCGCTTCCCTGAATGCACCCGTCGCATCTTTACAGTACAACTGATTACCGTCTTTATCCTTTAACTTGTTGCCCGTATCCTTCTTGACCGTTACTTTATAAGTGACAAATGTCTTAACATCCCCATCAAGATGCACAATAATTTCCGTTGCACCCTCTGCCACGCCGGTAACGACTCCGTTTGCATCAACCTTTGCAATTTTATCATTCGCGCTCGCCCACACAACCTTAGAGCCCTTCGGGTTGGTCTGTGCGGTGAGCGTAATTGTCTTACCAATCGCTACCTCTTTGGGTCCGCTGACAGTAATCTTATCATTTGATTCCTTAACGGTTACTTTACAGGTTGTATAAACATTGAGATTACCCTCAAGATGTACGATAATTTCCGTTGTTCCCACTGCCACGCCGGTAACGACTCCGTTCGCATCAACCTTTGCCACCTTATCATTCGCGCTCGCCCATACCACTTTGCTGCCTTTTGGCTCCGTCTGTGCTGTCAGCGTGGTCGTCTTGCCAATTGCCACGTCTGTCGTGCCGCTGATGATGATCTTGGCGTCTGCCGGCTGAACCGTAACCGTACAGCTTGCAGAATATACTATGTTGTTCACCGATACTGCCGCTGTAATGACTGTCGTGCCCTGCTCTACTGCCGTTACTGTACCATTGCTCACTGTCGCAACATTGGTGTTATTGCTGACCCATGTGATTGACGGATTCGTGATGCCTGTAACGGTCGCCTTTAAGGCTGCCGTTGTTCCCTTCTTCACGGAAATATTGCTCTGGTCGAGAGTAACCGTAACCGTCGGTGCTGTTTCTGTGACCGTCACGGTACAGGGTTTGGAGTCTGATTTTCCATCCTTTGTAGCCGTTACTGTAATGGTTGCTGTACCCTTCGATACTGCCGTTACCAAACCATTCTCTACTGTTGCCACACTTGGGTTGTTACTGACCCATGTGATTTGGCTATCTGCCGGGGATGCAGTTGCCGTTAAGGTTGCAGACTTACTCTTTTCCAAGGAAAGGCTTGTCTGACTTAAGGAAACCGATACCTTCACTTCCGGCGCAGGCTTTGCCTCAACCGTCACGATACAGCTTGCAGAAACCCCGCCTACGGTTGCTGTGATGGTAGCCGTTCCTGCCTTTCCCGCTGTTACACTGACACTTGTGCCACTACCTCCTACTGCCGCCACTGCACTGTCGCTGCTGTTCCATACCGGAGCCTCGTTTGTCCCCGTCACTTCGGCAGATAACGTCTTACTTTCTCCTTCTTTTAATGAAATACTGTTCGGATTTATACTAATACTGATTGTCGGCGCCGGCGTCTGCGTTGTGCTTCCGCTACTGGTACTATTATCTCCGCCCGGATTATCTCCTCCCGGATTGCCTTCATTTACATTATCATTACCCTGCTCATTTCCACCCGGTGCCGGTGTCCCACTGCCTTCTTCCGATTGTGAACCGCCTTCCACCATCTTCCGATACACACTGCTCACCTTCAACGGATCGGGTATATTCGCCTTCGGGACCTCCTCGTAACCTTCCTTCGCATCACCAACCGGTTTCTTGGTGGATTCCACCCATTCGACTGTATCCTTCAAGGTAGACTCTACCACGGTATCCTGCACCGCCGTATCCTCAGCAGCCACGTTGACCTCAGCCTCCGTTTTTACTTCGTCTGCCACATCGACTTTCTTATAGGTAATCGTATCCGTAACCGTTACACTGCTTGCGGACGACGGAAGCCTATAATCCTGATAAGCATCCCCCGCAAGCGGCTTAACCGTCACATTGTATGTTCCCGCCGGAACCTCTGTCTTGTAAATAATGCCATCCTTATCATCATCCTGATAACTTAGGGTCGTCTTTCCTCCTGTCACTTCCACTTCAAAAGGCACTCCGCCAATCAGCTTACCGGTCGCCTTATTGACGAACTTAATCTTCATATCCGACTGGATTGATGTAATATTGAGCCCCACTTCAATTGTTTTACTTTGTACTTCACCCGGTTCTGTCTGTTGCCCTACGTCCATTGGCTGGTCCATATCAATCATCCCGGAAAGCTTGGCAGACTCCGCCACCGCAAGCAACCCACTCTCACCAATCACAGAGATTCCTTCCATCTCTTCTCCGACGCTGGCAAACGTTTCTACCTGTTTCTCCACAGACTTCGCGTTGACATAAAGGCTGCCCGTGACGATTACGCCAGCCAGCACCACGATTCCCAGCATGGCAACCACCACGTCGAGCGAACTCATTTCTGTCAGAAAACGCTTAAAGCGCACGATAATTCCGTCGTCATCATCATACTCATCGTCTTCATCCTCGTACTCGTCGTCCTCATACCAGTCGTCTTCATCCTCGTACTCGTCGTCCTCATACCAGTCGTCTTCGTCTTCATACCGGTCCTCTTCATCCTCATATCGGTCGTCCTCGTCTTCATACCGGTCCTCTTCGTCTTCATACCGGTCCTCTTCATCCTCATACCGGTCGTCCTCGTCTTCATACCGGTCCTCTTCATCCTCATACCGGTCCTCTTCATCCTCATACCGGTCGTCCTCATCTTCATACCGGTCCTCTTCATCTTCGTACCGGTCGTCCTCGTCTTCATACCGGTCTTCTTCGTCCTCATACCGGTCGTCCTCGTCTTCATACCGATCCTCTTCGTCCTCATACCGGTCGTCTTCGTACCGGTCGTCCTCGTCCTCATACCGGTCCTCTTCATCTTCGTACCGGTCGTCCTCGTCTTCATACCGGTCCTCTTCGTACCGGTCGTCTTCATATACTTTCTTGCTTTTTTGGGACGATTTTTTTGATTTCGCAGGAGCGCACTTATGTGCCTGTTGATATGATTTTATCATTTCATCATCGAGACTGAGAAATTCTAATGTATCATCCGTCACATCGTCTTCATCCTCATCATCAAACACACCGTCTTCGTTTCGCAGAAATTCATCTAACAGAATTTCTTTACGCGTCTGTTTCTTCTTACCGTTCTTCTTATTCTGCATATTATGTAAACCCTCTTTGTTAACATTTTTGTAACATTATAACATAAACAACCGATGCTATCAAGGGTATTTGACATTCTTAATATTTTCCCAAGATTTACATAATATTTATTGTGCTACGCGATATTTAACACCGCCAAATCTGCCATATTCCGTTAAAATACGCTTGACTTTATCAACTATAACTGACACAATACAAGTGCAACCTTACAATTTCAACATTCATTTTAAAGAAAAAGGGGATTTTACTATGATGTACATGCATTATTGTAAGCGTTGCCATCGGGTCTATATGCTGAACGGTCACAAGCAGAACTGTCCAAAGTGCCATGAGAGCATTACGGAACTCAAAATTTCATAC
The DNA here is from genome assembly GCA_947564735.1 of uncultured Lachnospiraceae bacterium. Classification (GTDB taxonomy): domain Bacteria; phylum Bacillota; class Clostridia; order Lachnospirales; family Lachnospiraceae; genus UBA3282. The sequence continues at coordinate 103,998 of CANOEC010000006.1, forward strand.
ATGGACTATGTCACCATGGATATGGAATCCAGAACGCAGCTGTGCCATTGTTGCGCAGATGACGACCAGTTGCGGAAAATTAGCACTACATACCGTATGTACAAGTACAGCAAATGGTACAAAGAATTGCAGACGCAGTTCCCGCAGAGCACGATCATTACCTATCAGCCGACTGACAAAAAACCGATGGAAAACGCAGTATCACTGGTGTAAACGCCACTTGATACGACCGCAAAAGAGCGCTTTTTTAGAATCGTCAGATTCATAAAAGCGCTCTTTTACGTAATAAAAACATAAGATTTTATTAAAAAAAGCTGAAAACATGGATTTTTGCCATTTTTCATAGTACAATATTACAAACAGAAGAATGACAGGGAGGACATCATGAAACAAAACAGGCAAACAGACAAACAGGCTACCAGACCGGAGACTGTCGATACAGACAGCGCCATATCCCAGAACGTCGATGACGATAAACCGGACAAGCATTTTCATATCAATATACATGTTATTTTCTTAGCCGCTATTGTATTGGTAATAGGATTTTCGGCTTACAGACTATACCAGTGGAATAAGGGCGAAGCGCCGGAATACGATCCAAATGCCGATACAAGCGAATTTGACGTGGAAGCGATGGACAATATCATTCCCCTTGCGCCGGATAAGCTTGAAGGACGGGAGGACGACGGGGTAACGACAATTCTTTGTCTGGGAGACGACCCGTTTTCCTTAAATCAGGGTGAGGGCGGACTGGCAGAACAGATTGCCGCAAAAACGGGCGCAACCGTATATAACGGCGCATTCACCGGCACCACTGCGGCAGCCCAGTTTGCATCTTACAATGACGGATACATTCTGGACGCGTTCTCTTTCTCTTATGTGGCACAGAGTCTTGCTTCGGGCAATTTCGATTTGATGAAGACGGCGTCAACTTACAGCTATGACGAAGCCTTTCCCAAGACAACCGCCATGCTGGAGGGGCTCGATATGAACAGCGTCGATATGATTTGCATTATGTACGACGGCAGCGATTATATCAACAAACGTCCCTGCGACGACCCGAATGCACCCTATTCCATCATCACTTACACCGGCGCTTTAAGAGCGGGAATTGATGCGATACAGGAAGCATATCCGCATATCCGCATCGTGGTCATGTCCCACACATTCTGCCACCACGTCAACGAAGAAGGCAATTTCGAGAACGGCGACCGCGTAGATTTGGGAAACGGAACATTGAGCCACTATTTACAGAAGGAACTGGATGCCACAAGCGACTGCGGCGTTTCTTTCATCGACAATTTCTACGGCTCCATCAACGAAGACAACTATCTGGATTATATGACGGATTATATCCACTTTAACGACGCGGGACGCGCACTTCTGGCGGACAGATTTGTGCAGTGCATTTTCCCGCAGCTTGCAACAGCGTCCGAGTAAAAAAACGAGCTTCGCTCGTTTGCGAGATTCGCTTCGCGAACTCGTGAATAAACGTAAGCGCGAGATTCGCTTCGCGAACTCGTGCACAAACGGAGCAATTTCCTAGAAAGATTTGTGCCGGCGCACAGCCTCTGACATTGTGTAGTTGTTTTGAGGGTCATCGAAAAACGCCGGCACTTGTTGAGGTAATGATTTACTTGCAAATCATTTGCAAGTAAATCACGAACCTAGTACCGTTGCGTTTGAAGCTGAGCGCAAGCGCACCCTCAAGACAACTACGCAATGTCAGGGGCGTCAGACTCAACTAAATCAAATCAGACTCAGAACCAGTCTTCCCTAAAATCTAATACTCCACCGAGAACAATTCCTCAAAATCAAACCCATCAATCACATCCTTCATCTTACGAAGCGCCTCCTTCATCTCCCTGCCATCCTTTACTTCGCATGTCCCGTCCGCAAAGCATTCCGTCATATACCTGTTGATGTCCCTGTGATAATGACTGTAATCAGCATAGTTATTCAGGTCAGTCACAATCCATTCCTGATTGGGAAAGAAGAACACGCGCACGTTATCGTAGGCAAGCACCGTATCCGCAATCTCATAATACTCTGCCATCGTCGCTTCCAGATGGTTTTCGCATATCACATCATTCCAATAAAGTATACTGTAAGGCGGAAAAAAAATATAAAACACCGTGTCGGGATTCTCCTCGATATACGGACAAAGGTTCGTCCTTAAGTTCAAATCCACGCTCGCAAGATAGGCATCTTGCTCTGTCACAGCGTCCGTCTTTTCCGGACGCTCATAATTGTGCATCACCCACTGGATATTATAATATTCGTCCGTCCACCAGCTCTGGTAGACCGTGGACAAATCCGTCTTGTCGGGATCTGCCATGGGTCTTAAAATATAATTTAAAACCACGTCTTTATTCAAAAGATACTGTATGTCATTGAGATAATTGTCATCATAAAGATATTCCGGCAGCGGATATTTGGTCTCGTCAACACCGCCGGTATAGGTCATCACATCAACCCCCAGAAAAACCGCATCCATCCGATGTCCGCTGTCAAAAATAATATCCATGATATTTGCCTGATCCTTCGGGTAGGCGCCGCTGTAATTCAGTTTGATCGTGTCAAGCCCCATCAGCTCGTCGAACCAGTCCGTGTTGAAGTTTACCGTCATGGAGGAACCTAATATCACGCTGTCATATTCCATATGTTTCGCCATCCCCGGATTCTGGGACAACTGGTTATCCACAAGATACGGAAATTTTTCAAGCGGCGCGTGATACTGAAAAAAAGGATCGACGTAGATTACCAGAGCCGCCACCAGAATAAACAGTATGCAAATTGTCACCAGTGTGGAAATCATCCATCTCTTAAATCTGTTCATAGTTACCTCTATGTCAGGGCAAAATTCTGCTCTGCAGTCAATAGCATTTGCGACATGCGCCCGCACGCCATGTCAGAAATTAAAATACAAAAATGTGCTGACCTTGGAGAATGTAAGCACACACCATACCGCAAGCACAGAAAACACAACCGTCGTCCACGCTCCATACTTTACCCGCTCCATCCTCTGCGCCGCGTTTCTTCCTATCATCGAAAAATAAACGCCCACTGCCAAAAGCACCCACATCAGAATGTATCTGCTATAAGCCATATTGTCCAGATGCAGCACCTTAATGACGTACCAAAGCTCGTCCACTTGAAAACACTCGGCAAATTCCATGGACATCTTCTGTATCGGTCCGGCTATCGCAGTACATAACATCCGATTCGCCTGCGCAATGCTCTCCGCACGGAAATACACCCATGCCGCGCTGACATACAAAAGCAAGAGCATTCGTGACACTACTGTCATAATCTTGTGTGATACCGCGCCGTTCGCTTTCGCCGTCGGCTGCAGCAGATGCGGTCGTATCTTCTTCTGATACAATCTGGTCAGCACATACAGCACACCGTGCATTGCACCCCATACGATATAATTCCACCCAGCGCCATGCCACAACCCGCTCAACAGGAATACAGTCATGAGATTCAGGTACATCCTTGCTTCCCCTTTGCGGTTGCCGCCGAGCGGTATATAGACATATTTCGTAAAGAAGCGGTTGAGCGTGATATGCCATCTTTTCCAGAAATCAACGATATTCACCGCCTTGTAGGGCGAATCGAAGTTGACCGGAATCTCCATACCGAGCATTTTCGCGATTCCCCGCGCCATATCACAGTAACCGCTGAAATCAAAATACAGCTGCAATGCATAGAAGAAGATTACAAGCAGCGCATCCGCGCGTCCTAACAGTTCTATATTCCCATATCCGTAATCGACGCCCGCGCCGAACGTATCCGCCAGCAGTACCTTCTTGGACAGCCCCAAGGTAAAGAGCCCGAACCCCTCCGCAATTTTCTCCCACTGTGCAGAGTCCTTTCCCATCCGTGCAAACTGCGGCAGCATCTCACCGTGATTGACAATCGGACCCGCAATCAGCTGCGGAAAAAAGGACACAAACAACGCATAATCGACGAGCGAACAATCTTTTACCTCTCCTCTACATGTGTCTATGACAAAGGAAATCTGCTGAAACGTAAAGAAACTGATGCCCAGCGGCAACAGAATATGTTTCAGCGCGACACTCGTTCCAAACGCCGTATTCATGGTGGAGAGAAAGAAATCATAATATTTAAAATAAAACAGCACGCCCAGATTGAGCGCCACTGCCAGCAGCATTATCTTTTTCTCCGCCCTGCCCGACAACAGCCTGTGAAAAAGATAGTTGCCGCCGATGCTGCAAACCATAATCAACAGATACGACAGGTTAAAATAACCGTAAAACCAGAAGGACATGACAATCAGAAAAACTTTTGCCGCCGTCGCCTCCTGCCGGTGTACCAGCACATAATAACCGAGCAGACATATCGGGAAGAATAGAAATACAAAAACATAAGAGTTAAATAGCATCGTCTGTCTCCAAATCCTTATAAATCAAGTAATCCCCCACCTGTTCATAGAGCGCATACCCGCATTCCGTCAGCGGCTTATCCGTCTTCCTGTCCTCTTTCAGTATCACATAGGCGCAGGGGTACTGTCTTGCCAGTTCGGCAAAGGTCTCCGTCTCAATGATATCCGCTTCTTCCATCGCCTCGTACATCGCATGATGATAGTCCCATCTGGCAATCAGCATCTCTCTTCCATAGGGCAGTTCGATGTTCGTACTGTACTGGCGCACGAAATAAATCAAATCCGCCGGAACAAGCGCCGTGATGCGCCCTTCCTCCGGTTCAATCAAATCCACAATATCGATTGCCTCCTGCGGAAGATGATAAGCATTCTCCGCCTTCGTGATATGTTCGCTGTCATAGACATAATTACCGCACGCTATGATTGCCACACATATGACTGCCAGCCCGATTCTGCGGTGCCTGCCGCATAATTTTATCAGACCGTAGGCGCTCACGATACTCATCTGCAAAAGCCACAGCAGCCGGTAGTACGTCTCTGAATCTTCCAAAAGTCTCACAAAAATCTTGCGAAACAACGGGCAGAAAAACATCAGCAGAAGAAGCGTCGGCGCGTAAACAAAAACCGCACGTTTATGTTTCTCCTTCTCCGTCAGCCATAGATACAGCAGCACGAACAGATAAATCCCCGCCAGATAACCGTTCTCGTGAAACCCCATATAATTTTTAAATATCACAACACTCTCTAAAAAAATACCCCACATAGGCTGCTCCTGCTTGCGGTTGAAAAATGCAATTTTTCAACCTAATCTAAATTTCTCCATCACCTGCAAAAACTGCTCCGCGCAATAGACATTCGTCAGCTTGTCCCGGTATGCGGCACAGTTTGCACAGTACCGTTCGTTTTCTATGCATATCTGCTCCAGCGTCTCCTGATTCCAGTTATCCTGCACAATACCGAGCTGCTCCCTTGCAATATCATAGGCATTGTACGGCACCGGGGTCGTTACCACCGGCGTTCCCACGGCAATGCTCTCCGCAATGGACACCATGTTGTTATCCTTCTCGGTGGATACAAGCAGCGCTTTCGACTGCGCCACGACCGGTATCAGTTCCTCGTGTGTGCGCCTGCCGCCAAATATCACGGCTTCCTCTATCCCAAGACGCTTCACCTGCTCTTTTAACGCTTCTTCTTTATCCCCGCTCCCGATAATGTAGAGCCTGTAATCCCGATGCCCCTGTCTCCAAAAAGCCGCAAAGCTGTCAATCGTCCTGTCAATCCGCTTCCGTTCGATCAACTGCGACACCACCGCAAACTGATTCTTCTTCTCTGCCGCTCCAAGAAGCTTCATTTCCTCCACGTTCACGCCGTGGTCTATCTGCATATCCGATACGTTCTTTGCATAACGTCCGATAAAGTCCGCCGCCGCCTTGGAACGGGGCACAACGGTCACCCTGCGCATCAGAAGCGAAGCAACCGCGCCATACCACACACGGGAAGGAAGCTTATGCAGCATGTTGTTATGCTTTGCCAGTTCGTGCCATATAATCGTCTTCTCCGGACACACTCTCGCCGCCGTGTAAGACCATGTGGCAAACATCTCGCTGGAAATAATACATTCAAATTCCCTGTGGCTTTTTAAAAACCTGCGCAGCTTCGGCATATAGGGAAAACATCTGGGCTGAAAAATACTATGCCAGATCGTCTTCATCCACACCACCGGGAAATCATACTGTTCCTCCACAACCGGCTGGTAATCCATAGCGGCAATCAACGTCACCCGGTGCCCCTTTTTCACAAATCCAAGACAGAGCGCGTAAATCATCGTATCCTTAATGGACTGCACCCGCGGAATCTCATTCGTCTCCGACGTATATAAAATTGGGTTAATCACAAGTATCTGCTTCATCATTACCTGCTCTCTTCGCCGCGCCCTGCGCCCGACAATTCCAGAAACCGTTCCGCTATCTGCTCCACCCGGTTCTGCTCCCTCAGCCTGCGTCCCTGCATACTAAGGGACTGGCGCAAGGCACTGTCATCGGCAATCCGCCGCATCGCCGCCGCCATCGCCCCTGCCTCCCCCACCGGGACAAGCAGTCCGTTGACGCCATCCTTAATATACATACGCGAACCACCGATGGGACAGTCCGTGGCAATGACCGGAATCCCCAATGCTATCGCCTCCAGCATGGAATTGGATATCCCTTCATAGTCGGAAGACAACACGTACATCGCCGCGCTGTTGATTTCTTCTTTGACCCTGCCGGAAAATCCACACAGCCGGACATGCTTTCCAATCCCAAGCTCCTGTGCAAGTGCCTTCAGTTCCCCTTCCAGCTCCCCCTTGCCATATATCTCCAATGTATATTCCTTATGCGTCTTCACAAACTCGGCAAAGGCACGCAGAAGAAGCTTGTGGTTCTTCTGCGGTTCCAGACGCCCCACCGCCACGATTCTCCGATCACGTTCTCCCTCATAGGGCTGCAGGCTGCCAATGTCCACCGGGTTTGGAATCACTACAGCCTTGTTGGCAATTTTTTTCGGAAACTGTCCCACCGCATCGGGTGTCTGACAGGCAATCACGTCGGCAAAACGATAGGCAAAATTCCGGATTCGCTGATGGTCGTACTGATTGGGGTCATTGCGCTCCGAGACAAGAAAAAAATGTTTCCTGCCCCCCGCGGCAAGCACGGAAAACACTGCCCCCATCACGCTGAACGCCCAAATCTGACATTCCTTATTCTCCGCATAATACCGGCGCATCCTGCGCAGTCTCTCTATCCTTGCCGCAATCCGCCCGCCGGAAGGATTTCCCACGCTTACGACCTCAATCCGGTCATCTAAAGGATACGCCGTCTCATGTCCGGCAAACAGTAGTATCGCCACCACAATCCCTCTGCGGCAGTACTCGTTTGCAAGAAGCGCTACCACCCGTTCCGTCCCGCCGCCCGGCATGTCCGGAATCACAAATACAATCTTCATCATTTATCCAGTCCTTCTACGTCATTTCAACAGATAACTGTACCCCATAACCACATAAATCATCATATAAATCACATTCGGAATGCACACCGCAGCCATCTTGATGATTACCTTATAATCCCGCTGTGTAAACGCAAGGCAAAACGCCGTGACCGCCATCAGAATACATGCGAGGAATACCGCTATGGAGCTGCACACGCCCGCCGTCATATTGATGCATACAAACAGAATCCACAGCCCGATATCCTTACCTTTCTTCTTTCTGCCGTCATAGATGGACAGAAACATCCAGAACAACGCCGGAATCACCAGACTGCCCGCCACTGCCTTGCCCTGCCATGTTCTGGTCAGAAAAAATGTCTCGTTGGTGTAAATCGACACGTTGCCGAACATCTGAAACATCGCCATCACAATCATAAAAACCGGTAGGTTTTCCCGTTGCTTCTTCTGTGCATTTCCATCAAAAAGCAATTTCCCCACCTCATAGTATACAAGATAAGTAAGGGGAATCAACACCATCGGCATGATTAAATGTGACACGATTGTCGCATGTATATCGCTTTTTGCTGCCACAAATGCAACCCACATCGGGAATACCGCCAGCACATGCCGGACATCTAAGTCCGTGGGCCGCCCCGTGTAGGGAAGAATCTTGTACATCACATCCGCCTGCTGCGCAATCAGCGACTCCACCACATAATAAGCGTCATCCCCATCGAATGAGGTATAGGCTGCCGCCTTGTAAAGCTGAAAGAAAAGCAAGATAAAAAACAACAGCCATTCCACCCGCTCCGCCCACGACAGCTCTCGCACAAGAAGAACGGGGGAAGTCAGTTTCCACTCCTTCCTGTCGCGGCAGGCAAGCCATATGCCAGCAGCTGCACACAAGATGGCAAGCGCCATAAAACAGCCGGACGCCACCTTAAAATTATTGTATTTTACAAAAATTACCGCCGGAATCGTGACCACCTCAAACACTGCCCACATACCAAAATATCCGGCAAGCAGCACGATCCCCGGTTTCCTTTTATCCGCCGCCAGAAAGTGTACCGGTATCAGTCCGATTCCCACCGGAATGATGACCAGCCATAACAATAAGCCAATCAACTGTACCATCTTACTAAGCCATCTCCTCTTACCACTACTACAACTTACCGTTTTCAAACATTAAAATGCGACATCTGCATAGTTGGATGCCTTTTCCACACTCCGCAGCTTTACTTCCACCCGCATCGTCCCATGCGCATCCGCCGGGAAAATGACATAAGCGCCTTTTTCTTCTCTTATCACTTCCGGCGCAATGACGTCTTTGGTCCCATTCTCTTCCAATATACTGACACAAATGTCAATTTCATCATCCGGTACATTTGTCACCGGACGGATGACATAGACGCTGTACAGATTCACATCTTTTGCCGAAACATCCGTAAAATACTGCGAAGGATTCTCCGCGGCAGTTACCTGCACCCCATAGATCGTGTCCTTCGCCGCGTGTATTTTCTCCTCATAACTGACATAAAAGCAATCCTCATAGGCGTCTTCACCAGCCTCCTTTGCCAGCAGAAACTCGCCCAGAAACCGTGTATATTTTTCCGCGCCTGCAGTATTTAAATGCCCCTTGTCAAACCAGCAGTTTTTGTCAGAAAGGTCTAAGTACTCGCTTTTGCAGAGATTAAAATCGTAATAGGCAACTCCGTACTTATCTGCCAGTCCTGTTATCTGACTGACATAGTTGTCATATCCTCCGGCTTCCATCAGCTGGAAATCAGCAACCGGACAACTGAGCAAAGTCAGCGGAATACCATTTTCCTCACAATATTGCACAATTTTCACCAGATAGTCAAGCGCCTCCGGCGTCATCGGATTTTCCTCAACCGGCGCCTCAGAAACCGTATCGTAAAAGCCGCCGGTTTCCACCGTACCGTCATAAAGCATAAATCCCTTTTCGCCGTTTTGCATCACATGCTCTATGCCCTCTACCATCATCGGATGCCTGTATTCATATTTTTTCCAAATCTCAGATTGCTTCGCTGTTACGACCCGGACAATATGCTCCTTGTCAAAAATCTGTTCTTTATAGCGCATATACGGAAACAGCGTCAGATAATAGTAGCGCGGCTCAGATAAATCCAGCATGTAGGATAATTTATTAAGGGACGGCTTCATCTGGTCTAACACAATCCAGCTATACGGAATCATATGGTAATCATGCATGTTCCCAAGACCCGCCACGCAACAACCGTAATACACGTCAACATACACTCTTTCAAGTTCGTGCCGCCTGTCCGCTTCTTTTAACAGATAATAGGAAGTAATGAGCTGCTGCGTCCCCGACGCCATGTTAAAATTATTCTTACCGTTTATCTCATCCAGTATCGACGGATTGATGTCACAGAATACATGGGATGACCCAAGATAAAGCCGGTCGATATTTTCCGCCTGCTCATAAAACTCATGCATCATATGTCTGGAAAATTCATCAGTATCATCAAAATACAAGTAATTCATCACCGCCGTTATACCAGCTGCCACGGCAATAAAAAGAACCATTCTTTTGGCGAAACCTATTCTTTTCTTATTACCATGCCGTGATCCAGCAGACGTAATCATCGATGTAGACTTCCTTTCCCTCTTCATCCGTAAACCGCATGGTCCGCATTCCGTTTACCGGTTCCGCAAAATAAAATCCCATTCTGCGGTTTCTGTCTGCCGTAAACTGCACAGCTTCCTGCAGGACATTGTTTTGCGCATCAAGCAAGGTCACATGGCATGGGCTTGTCCAGATTCGCTCCGGCGTTTGGACCCACAATTCTATGACGTTCTCCGCACGCATATCTTCTTCCAGTGTATATTCGCTGCGATATCCCTCTTCCATAGCGCCGAGATTGACTCCGTAGCTTTCTTCAAAATATCTTTCTTCTCCCAATTGATATACCGTCACGTTCTTGGAATATGACCAGAATTCTTCCCTCGCCGGCACAAAAAAGGCGTCCTTTAAAATCACCTCTTTTGCCTGTTGCCACCCTGTGTCGATATTCCCTTCATAGGTGCGCCCATCCGACACCTCCGAACGCCCTATCCCTGTAAGCTGCAGTCTGGGACAGCATAAAATGCACAGAAACGCCAGCAGCATTGTCCCGCACAGCTCCGGTGTCATCCGCCCGGCAGCGTAAACCTTTCCACTTTCTTTCTCTCTTCCCCGTCTGTAAGAATCTCCTAAAATGGAAAACAGAACCACCCAAATCAGAAACGCCGTTACGGTGGAAAAAATCTCATACTTGTCACCGGGCTGTTCGGAAAACATCCGGAAAACTTCCTCCCACTCTGCCGGAACACTTTTTACGGTAATGCGGTAGAATGCACATGTCGCAAACTGGAACAGTACCAGCGCATACAATATGCGCCACTTATCCGCTATCTTTTCTTTTCTGATAAGCGGCAGCACAATCTGATACACAAATCCGCCAACAACTGCCAGACATACCAACACCGTAAGAATTGGCAGTATCTTTTGCAGCTTCTCAGCATATGCCCCCAGACAGGTGAAAAAATATACCGTCACATCCACGCATACCCTTACTGCCAGCTTAAACCAGAAACCAAGCTGTCCCATATTCTCCGCCGAACGCATCCAGCCTGCACCGTCCCCGTTTCCTCCGAAGGAATAGACCATCTGCAAAATCGCCGCCGCCATGACAAAGAAGGCATACCCTTTCTCTCTTCTTCCCATACTCTTAAAAAATAACAGCAGACACACCGCCATGAAGGGAAAGAAAATGACATACACGCCCTTGGAGAGACAAATCAGGCAGCACACAAGCGTTATCATGATGGATACCGCCCCATTCCACCGCTCCATATCCGAAATCATAACCAGAAGAAGCAGCAGCACGCCCCAATAAACAAAGTTCGTAAAAAACAGCGTTTCCTTATAAAAACATACGCCCATCATCAGAAAACAAAACAGAACTCTTTGCGGCAGATGCAGCAGCCTTTGAAAAGGCGAAAGCACAAAAAACGCCCATATCATACAGCAGCACAGACACGCCGTAAGCTGCATGACATACAATGCCGTATGCGCCGGTATTCTAAGAATCTTCATGAAAAATAACGTAATCAGCCTCTGAAAAAGCGGCAGATATCCAGCGTCCGTTATCAGAAGATTCGACAAAAAGCTCTCTTCCCTTGCATATTTTAGAAAATTCGACACCGCCTCCGCATAAGTAGGCTCAATCAGAATCGAACTGTCGTAAATAAAATACATGGCAAAAAATATCCCCGTCAGGACACCGAAAACCGCCAGACACCTGCCCGCGCTTTCCTCCCCGGTTTTCCTCACCCCTCTGACGATGAAGAACAACGTAATACAGCCTGCCGCTACAAGCAGATAGCAACACAGACGCAGCCCATACTCCCAATCCGTAATATGCCAGCGATACTCCTGCGCAAGCGTATACCCGCTTTTCTGCGCATTGACAAGCGTTTCACCAAAGCCGTAATAATCCCTGCCGCATCCGAGACTTAACGCTCCCTGCTCCACACCCTCCGTCTCCAACGTCAAAGACGCCTGTCCGCCCGTGAGCGCCGTCATCGTAAGGGGCAGCGGAAAATACCCATTCTCGGAAAGTTCAGAAAGCGCTATCGCTTTTTCCTCCACATGACTGCCCTGCGCCAAGGTAAAGCGCAGTGTCCCGCCGCTTCCTTCAGAAGCCCTTGTAAACCAAAGCGCATAGTGTCCGCCCCGCCAGTTCATATCCTGTGTTATCGTAAGCGGCTGTATGACCGTAACACCGTCATACAAGGCAATCGACTCCGTTGGCTGTCCGCTTGCAACGGTGCGCGGTTCCCCGTTCATCACATACCTTGACAAAGAAACGCACAATACCGCCAGAAAAGCAACGAGAATCCAATATTCTTTTATCGAAACATTTTTCAGTCTAATAGCCATTTCTGCCCATCCGTCCTCTCAAATGTCGTCACAAGGACGCGTCCATCCTGCCAAGTCAAGGCAGACTCATCCGACAGAATATAATATCCCCCGCCGTCCGCAGGCTGAATCACCCATTGCACCTGCATTGCCGGATTGTCTTCATAATACATGTTCATCGCATCATCCATATAGCTCACCGGCATGTCCGCCCCGCCAGACACTGCCAATACCTCACCGGTATCCGCAAAACGGAAGGTAGAAACACCGTCATCGGTCCTGACAAGAATCTGCTGTTCCCGACCGGACGTTTTCTCCTCCGTCCCTATAATTCCCTCGTTCTGTACCAAGGCATGCGTCTCGTCCAAATACGGCGAAATCAAATGATACTGCGATACCGCCGCCACATCTCCCATATAGCTCCACGCACGGTTCCTGCCGTAAAACTGCTCCCTGGCGTCCGGTCCGTCATCCAGTCCGATGGTACGTTTGAACAGATTCGTCCGAGAAAATGCCGCCACCAGAACCATCAGCACGGCGCACGCGAAAAACGGCAGTAACTGGCTCTTCACCTGCTGCCCTGCAAACATCTTTCCCTCTTCTTTTCGTTCCCTGCAATGCTGCACAAAGGCATCCGTCCCACGCGCCAAGTCCAGATACCCCTTCACCGCATACGGAATCATTACAACAAAATAAGGAAGCGTATAAGAACTGCTGGACTCCCAGAACAGATGGAACAAATAGCCCCCTAAGAATATGACCGGGCCAATCAGCTCATAGATGTTCCTGCTTTTACGCCGTATAAACAGATACAGCAGGATGCCAATCCAGATGAGCGTCTGTATATAGTTGAACACAACAGACAGCAGGATTCTGCCGTTTCCGTTAATCATGCTCTGTGCCCAAGCCGGTACGGTAACCGCCGAACTTCTGTTATCGCTAATCTGCATCCCGACAAAGCTGGGGTCGTTCCATTGGAACGCCGTTTTTGACGCGAAAAAGGGAAGCGCCTCGTCCAGCGGATTTTCAGCCATCCGCTTCAGTATTTTCCTGATGTCCGCAACGGATGCCTCCGTAATCTTCGCCGCATCATAATGATATCTTTCAAAAATTGTGGCGATATATCCGCTGTATGTGCCGGGTGCAAAGTCCGAATCCTGCAAGCCCATGACTATCCACGACACCATCACCTCGCCCTCCGGCATTTCATAGCCGGATAAATGCTCCACATAGCGGTCTGTCGCCTGTTTACATCCAGAAATACCAAATAGAATCAGTATGATAAAAACAACAGATTTTATTTTATCCTTTTTATTTGTGACAATAGTGTCATAAATCAGAAAGCAAACCATTGCAACTGCATAAATCAGACAGTTTGTCTTTAAGACCGTTGCCACACCTATGGCAAAAGCCGCTATCACCATGTAACGGTATTTCCTTGTCTCCAGATACTTTACCATCATATAGAACGCGCCCATGGAACATGCCATGCCAATCAGAATGCCATACAGATATGTGATATAGAAGGAAAATGGAATCCACAGCATCAATCCGATGCAGACAGCCGGCTCAATCCTTTTATCCTCTCTCCAAATCCACCCTGCCAGTCTGGTCAGAAAGAAGTAAATCAGCACAACCGCCGCCGCGTTAATAAGCTGAAACCCAACATAATTATCCATGCCAAACACAAATGTCCAGAGATAATAAAACAGTACAATCCCCGACTGGAACGGATAGCGGAACAGATAGCCGCCTTCCGCAAAAGATGAAAAATTCTGCTCCCTCCACTGCATCGCTATCGTATAAACCTTCACCGGGTCGGACGCCGGAACAAGCTGTGTTGTCAGAATCCACAGACACCCGGCGGCAAACCATACCGGAAGCAGCGCTTTCAATATCCTGCCGGGATTGTTCATAAGCGCAGCATATTTTGGATAACGCGCAGTCATTCGTCCGTGAAGCTTTTTAAGAAGCAATAACACCAAAAAAAAGCACACAAAAGAAACGAGATGCCGGAGCGGATAATCCCGTATATTCAATGTCTTTTCTATAAATGCTCCGTTCGCATCCGTACCCACACCGATAAAACTGGTGCTAAATATGCTGTGAAGGAACAAAACAAATACCGCCACCCCTACCATCAGGCGTATTGCCGCATTGATGATAAGGTCAAACGTATCTTTTGCTCTATGCGATGTCATCATGGTCTCTCCCGGATTTTTTTACCTAATATACCTACTATAGCATATCCACAAATGCTGTAATCCTATATCATTTCAGCAAGAATTACGAAGTAATTCTTGTAACGCAAGCCGCTGGGCTTGCGTTTAGTATAGCATAAACAACTCAAGTTTGCCATATACGGAATGTGAATCCGCAGAAAGTCCGTAGAAAGACTGTAACGGTGTAATGGTTGCACAAATTGATACAAAAGACTGCACTGTTACAAGAGACTCGCGCAAACAGCGCAACAATCCCTTACCCTGCCTGCCGCCTGTACAGATAATTGCCGCATATCACCACGCTGCCCACAAGCAAAAGAAAATAGAAACTGATTCCGCGCGTCACATATAATGACGGCATCAAATATCCGCCTGTAAAAACCGTACTGAAAACGCTCCGGTACATCAGTTCCGTGATGCCCTGCGCGCCCGGAACCGGAAGCATGTCAACGGCAATATAAACCGACGCCTGCAAAAGCGCAACTGTCAACACATCTGCCCCTTCCAGTGAAAAGCCCCGATAGATAATAAACGTCAACACAAACACGCTGCATCTTTGCAGGAACGTAAACAGACATACGTTGCATACCTTACCCTTATGAGCCGCCAGAAAATGCACCGCATCCTGATACCCGTCCACAAATTTTTCTATGTTATCCCTTCTTGTAGCCGAGTTCTTGAACACCCGCAGCTTTACGAGCAGCTTTTCCGCCCTTACAATTACGCCTTTCATCCAGCCCGGTGCGAACATCACCGCCAGCAGAATCACCACTAACAGCAAATTCAAAAAAAGTCCCAGCAGAAACAGCAAAAAATAATCCTTTAAGTAGGTTTTGAGCGGTTGATGCCAGAAAACAAGCATCGCAATGCCAATCAGCACCAGAACAAACTTATAGATTAACGCCACCGTCATTAACACCACAGAGGATTCCGAAAGACTGTTTTTATCTTTGCTCATGTAATATAGCTGCATCGGCTGTCCGCCCGTTGCCGAAGGCGTGATGCCGGAATAGAAAAACCCAATAAAAGAATAGGATATACAGCGCAGCAGTCCGCTCTTCCCGTTCATGGAACGCAACAGATACCAAATCATGATTCCCTCTGCACTGACGAAAAACAACGCCGTAAAAAGCGCAAGAAGAAGCGCTGCCGGCGAAAGCCTTCCAAGCGCGTCACGAATCTGTCCCACATCCTGTCCATGGAAAACCGTATAGAAGGACAGCCCCATGACAGCGAGAAAAAAAGCCCCCTCCAAGACTCTTTTTCTGCCGTCACGAATTTTGATACCGCTTCCCCGGTTTGCACTAACGTCCATATGCCGCTACCATCCTTTGCCGTCTGCTTTCCATCACACCGCCCCTTGTCCGATACACAAATTCCGCCAGACTGCCCTCGTAGATAACTCTTTTATCCGGGTAGCAATAAAAGTCCTTCGGAGTCACAAGCGAGAAATGCTTCTTTGAGATGCAAATCCCATGCTCCTCCAAAAGCCGCGCAATATAGGAAGAGCAGGTGTACTGGTTTTTCCAGTAAAAGGGGATGCCGCACGCGATAAAGGGCAGTCCCGGCACCGCATAGTGATAGTGCCGACGCCTTACATAATCTTTCTTAAGCTGTTCGCAGATCTCCTCCTTCTGCTGCCTGCTGCATGTCAGCTCGCAGACCATATAGTCCGCCGTCGGAAACGCCCGCAGTATTTTGCGCGCATCTTCCCGCTCGAACCCTGCAAAAAACGGAATCTGCGGATTTCTCCTGCCAAAGCTGTACGCCTCCTTAAGTTCTTCATCCATTGAAATCACTACATGGATATATTTTTGTCTTAGAAACCGGCGGATAAGCGCCGCGAACAGACCCGGCGTATCCACCAGCGCAATATAAATGTGCTCCATCGTGTTCACCCTCTTTTCACTGGAACTGATAAATTTTACGCGCGGCACGGTAGCCTCCCTTTGTAAGCATTCCTCCCAATTTGCCCGGCAGGTACGTCAGACCGCTCAAGGTCGTATACTTTAACCGAAAATAAAGGCGTGCATTATCTTCTCTTACCTGCTCCCATAGCCGCTTCCTTTTTCCATAGGCTTCCTGCGAATTGATTAACAATAAATGGATTGAGGAAATCGCCATCATAATCGAGATATTACGGCACATATATTCCGCCAGCTTCGGATAGACCTCCTTGACCTCATTTAAATCAACACATTTGGAGACGATTTCCGTCACCTTAATCTGCTGGTCGATACGGCTCATCAGAACCTTTTCATTGACCGACTGATCCTCCCTGCCGATGTAATAATGATACAAATCAATATCCATGTAATAAATCTTTCTTACATAAGGCAGTGGTTTGTATGCAAAAATATTGTCCACATAAAAGGTGTGCTCTGGCAGGACAACCCCCGCCTGCCGCAGCACATCCGTCCGGAACATCAGCGCATGCATAATCAGATACTGAGATGTCCGGAACCTGCCGATATCGTTCCAGTCACACATTTCTTCCAGCGGAAAAACATTGCGGTAATGCATCGTATGCGACGTGCCCTCGTCCAGATGATCATAAAGGTAATTAAAGACAAACATATCCGGCAGCTCTCCTGCCAGTCCTGCCTCTTTCATATGACAAAATCTCTTTACCCTGCCAAGAAGCTTCGCATAAGCGCTTTCGTCAAACCAGTCATCCGAATCCACCACTTTAAAATAGACTCCCCGCGCCAACTCCAGTCCCTTGTTGACGCCGGAACCGTGCCCGCCGTTCGGTTTATGCACGGCTTTTACAATATCCGGATAACGCTTCTCATAATCGTCCGCAATCTGCGCCGTCCCATCCGCGGAGCCGTCATTGATGATAATAATTTCCACGTCCTCTCCTCCGGGAAGAAGCGAATCGATACAACGCTTCATATAATCCTGCGAATTGTAGCAGGGAACCGCAAATGTAATATATTTCCTCTGTTTCGTCTCTCGTTTTGTTTGCTGCATATTGTACCTCCGTTATTACATTGTTTTCTTCCATAAGGTCCGCGCGCTGGACTTTCCGGTATTTTGTTATGTATTTTTCTTTTCACGATTCGCGTGTCAAATGATGCTCTGCACCTTTTGACACTGAATCCTTTTAATTATCATAACGAATGAAACCGTGGTTTTTCTTCAACAAAATATTAAGCCTTTCTTAAAATAACCTTATATTATTCTGATGAAATGTCCCGTCTATCAGCATAGCATTGTAACCTTACGATAGGATTACAGTAAGATTACAATTTTGTAAGAAGCAGAAAATGCGGCGCAGATTGTGGCTTTCAATAAAAAAACTCCAGAACATCCCAAAAAGATTACTCCACGCAAAAGTATCTTTTTGAAGATATTCTGAAGTTCCGTTTCAGATACATTTTCTATCTAATTGATTTCACTCGTTCTCTATATCTGTAATTCCATCCTGCTGCCCGATGCTAATTCCCCGAACCGTTCATGCAGTCCAACACCGCTTTCGTCACATAATTCATCCCTTCCGGCGTATAGTGCACACCGTCCGACGTCAGTATATGCAGATTTTCCACCTCAATACCGCAATGGTACAAGTCGATATAGGGAAGCCCCTTGTTATGCGCAATCTGCTCAATCCGCTTCGAGAAATCCTCCGCTGTCAGCCCGCCACGCGTAGTCAGGAGTACAAACGGCTGGCTTTCCCCCCAGTCGCCTACCGGGTGCAGACCGCAGCAATAGACCTGCGCCATCGGATACTCGCTTGCCAGTTTATCCAGAATCAAAGTATAGGCGTCGCTGAAATTATCAACCTTGCCTTCTTTCACCAGTCCGGTCCCGTCATTATCGCCAAGCGGCACGCCCTTTAATAAATCGTTAGTCCCCATAAAAACAATGATGATGTCCGGCATCTTTCCCTGACTGCCCGTAAGCAATGAAATTCTGTCCGTGCTGCATCCATACCTCACCTCCCCGGTTTCCAAGGAATCCCCCGCGCAGGTACATCCGGCGCTGGAATTATTAGCGCACAGCTCCATCCCTGTAGCCGTCAACACCTTCATCCACCACGTTTCCGACACATCTGTCAGTTCTCCATTCATCGGGAAAAAATTCGTGCATTCATTTGGTATCCAACCCTCATAAGTGGACAGACTGTCTCCCAGAATCGACAGACTTAAACCTTGAAACGACTTTTCATCTGTTTCCACACCGGTCTTTCCCGAAGTCTCTGCGGAATCTGATACATCTGTCGTTTTCTCTCCGTCTGGTTTTTCAGCTTCCTCCTGCGCTGCTCCTGCCCCTTCATTTACCCCACTGCCACTACTTGTCCCGCCTGCGCCGCATCCCATAATTCCGGCACATATCAGACAGATGCACAGCACGATACACATCTGTTTTCTTCCCACCATTCTCTCAATCTGCCCCCGCATCCGCACTTCATCCTCCGTTTATGTCCTCAACTGTTTTCCTGTTCCTTTTTATGCCCAATCTTACGGAACACAAATATTTTCTGCCCGAAGAAATTCATCACGATAAAAATGCACATGCCAAGCAGCATGGCAACATTATCAATCAGCGCCTGCGAGTATGTCCTGCGCCCTAACGACAACAGATACGTCACGAAAGGCTGCGCCACACTGAAGGCAATCAGATAGCAGACGATAATATTGACCGCAAACCGCCACGGCAGCCATTTATCCTTACTTTCCACCTTAAAAGTCAACTTGCTGTTGGCATGGTAAGAGAACACACTGCCGATAAAATAGGATATCCCGCTGGACAGCCAGTAATTCATGTGAATCAGATTATAGAGCACCGCCATAATCACCCAGCCCATCAGCGTGTTAATAACGCCTACCATACCGAAGTGAATCACTTCCATGATAAAATCTTTATATTGCTCATACAGCTGCTTTATTTTTTTCATTGAAACCAATCACACCTTTCTTACAACCCTCATTCTCGTTATCTTGCCAAATCCAGCCAACTCTTATATAATACTATATCATAATTGTTTAAACGGACAGATATCATTCTGTGTCAACAAAAAAACAAGTAAAGACGATGGGCTTTCCTATATAGCAAGAAATTAAGCAAGCCCGGAATCTATAGCCATACTTAACTATACACAATCCTATCACATTAATCAACAAGGGAGATTTTTTATGCTGACTCTGAAAATACATCACATCGGTTATCTGGTCAAAAAAATAAATGCGGCAATCCAGTCCTTTGAAATTCTGGGTTACCGCATTTTGCAAGAAACTATTTATGATGACATCCGCAAAGTAGACATTTGCTTTATGGAAAAGGACGGCTATTGTATTGAACTGGTTTCTCCAGTCTCAGAGGATTCCGTCGTTTATGGGCTGCTCAAAAAGTATAAAAACAGTCCCTATCACATCTGTTACGAAACAAAAGATTTTGAAGCAGATTATCGGTTTCTTACCGCAAACGGCTTTATCGCCATCGACGAACCAACGCCCGCACCGGCTCTGCAAAACAGGAACGTTGCATTTCTGACGAGTCCGTCCATGGGAATGATTGAACTTCTCGTCAGTTCTCCTTCCTGACCCACATGTCAATCGTACCGCATCTTTGCAAGGCAAAGTCCGACAAGTCAAGGCTCGGCTCATAACACCAGTGCCTGTCATCCCTATTATACATGACGATTACATCAATCTCTTCAAACGCCGCCTGTTCGTCCTCCCTTGGACCAAACGAGCGGTTAATTTTATGAAATTCTTCCTCCCAGTAAAACACCTCGTCATAGCCGTGCAGTCTGAACCAATAATACATCGTCCGGTTTCCTTCCAGATTCGGGGCAAAGCAGGACAATACCTTCTTGTCCGTTCCCTGCACGATTTCGAGCGTGGATTCAAGCATCGCCCGAATACTTTCTCCCCTGTAGGTAAAATAGTCCGCTTCCCTAAGCATGACCCTGCCGTGCGCCGCCAGCATCAGAACCAGACATAGTACATACACGGCTCTGCGTTTACCGCTAAGCGGACGGAAATTCACACCGATCACCACAAAGAAAAATGCAAAACCAAATACGCAGGGCAAAATATACCTTTCTGCCAACGCAGTCTTGCTGTACGTAATACATTGCGGCAGGATAATCGACGCTGTCAATATAATTTCCCAAATCAGCTTCTTACTCTGCTCCCAGTAAGTAAACAAAATCAGCATCATTACAAAGCCGAATCTCATATACCATTTCAAATCAGCATGTACCGCTTCATGCCATATCTGGGCATACTGCTCCAAAGCGATTCCTTCATCCAGTCCCACATAGTCATAATTGTTTGTTCCGATTACGAAAACAATCAAAAACATCTCTACTGTAAAAATAATCCCGATTGCAAGCAGATAAGGCAGTCTGCGCCGCAGTGCCGCAAGCAGATTCCGGAACGTAAATCTTTCCTTCTGCAGCTCTGCATACAACACATACAATCCCACAAAGGGCAGTAACAAAATAAATGGTTCCTTATAAATTGACATCAGAAAAAGCACTGTCACGCTGCCATATGCATACCACACAGGACCGCCGTCCAGCCACTTTAGCAACAGATAAAATCCTATCGCAAACATCATGATACCGTAGGATTCCTGCGGACCTAATTTCCACCAGACCGCCGACTGATAACCGACCATAACCGTCAAGGCAAACAATGCCGCACATGCTTTGCCGCACTTCATCTGTCTTGCGCAGGCATATAACGCTACATGCGCTATAACAATCTCCGCTGCCTTTACAACTGATATTGCAGTCAGATTGATACCGAACACTGCCGCCATCAGCACCCGGTTGATATAATAGAGTGGTCTGAAGCGCAACGTCAGATCATATCCTACGGCTTCTCTAAGACAATCCCACAAACTCCTGTCTTCCAGCGTCATCCAATCCACATATTTGGCAAATTCCCAATCGTCTACAAGGTGGAATCCACTCGTCAGAGTGCCTGTAAAGATGACAACACCAAAAACCAAGACGGTAAAAAATCCCCATACACAAAATGTTTCTTTTGTTCTACTCATTTTCCGACTATCCGTTTCCATTATCCGATTTGACTGATAATGATATCAGCCATCTCACCCACATTCTTCATGGAAACCACCTGCCCCATGTTGAATTTCATGCCAAATTCCTGTTCCACTGCTGCCAACAGATTGATATGCTCCAAGGAATCCCACTCTTCGATATCATCCGCCGTCGTTGCATCCGTCACGGTAATCTCCTCATCGTCAAAAACATCCCGAAACACCTCGTTCAATTTCTCAAATACTTCTTCTCTGCTCATCTCATTGCCTCCATACCATCGTACCGCCTGCTCAATTCATCTTGATTTTCCTGCCGATACTTACTGTTTTCTTAGTATCATATAAGGTTTTACATCATTTTGCAAGTTCTGATATCATTTACCGCATCTTCCATGGTATCAGTTCAGCCTTCCATGGCAGCCAGACGCGTCCCAATGGATGAATTGACATGAAAACATGGACTGTTGCTCTTCCATGCCTCCTCTTTTATTCATTCACCGCAATCACTGTATTTTTCTTCTCATACATCTCCGGAATAAGATACTGCCAGATCGTGGTTCCATCCTCCTGCTCCTCAATCTTCGTGAACCCCATTGCGGCATAGAAATCTTTGACCATCGCATTCTTTGCCGTCGGATAATAATACCCCATAATGGTCCCGATACCACACTCCTTGCAGGCATCCACCACACTGTCCATCATGGCATATTCCATATCGCGCTTTAACACACGGCAGCTCATAAGCCATAAGTCCAGATGCAGCACATCATTCCCTTTGCGCCCAATCACCACAGAAACGACACCATTGTCACCAAATTTATCTTCCAGCTTTCCATATCGCGTAACATAATCCGGGTTATCTGCAAACCGCTCCACATCGCTCTGCGTATATCTTTTCGTCGTCAGATTAAACTGGTTGCTCTTATTCGTCAACTGCGCAATCCTTGCCATATAGATTGCCTCAAAGGGTTTGATTGTACCCTTCATGTCAAGGGAGCGCAGATATTCTTTGTAATCGCCAAAATTCTGTTGCTGCTGTTTACGCTTCACATTCGCCTGATACATCTGGCTGCGCTTCGTATCATCTTCTGACAGCTTTGTCACTTCAAAGAACCCTGCATGATCCAGCACGCGGATATACTGTTCCGGCGTGCCGATTGCCGGCACCGACACTCCCTGCACCTGTGTGCCCACAATATCCCTCTCTGCCGGATTATCGTCCACAAACACGAGGCTGTCCGGTAAGATATCCATCTCACCGGCAATCTCAACAATATTTCGGCTCTTCGGTTCCCAGTTCGCCTTGATGAGAATAAAGTCTTCCGGTTTCAATATGCCGTCCGGATGGTTCAATCCGGCAACCGCATTGTCATACTCATTCTTGGAGGCAATATTTAACATGACGCCGATGTCTTTCTGCGCCTTAACATATCCTTGAAACTCCGAATAAACCTGACCCATCGAAGTCTCCTGCCCGATTTCCAAGTTCTCTACACCGTCATCACCCACAATGCCGCCCCACAGCGTATTGTCCAAATCCAGCACAAGAGATTTCTTATTCTTACCAAACACGGACTTGATGATATTGGACAGATTATAGGCAAATTCCGGAATCGCCTGCATACACATAGCATATTTATACATATGCCAGTAGAAAGGATCCGACCACTTATCCAATCCATACGCCGCAGAAGCATAATTGATATCATGGATATAGAAGTTACTATGCTCCCTCGCATATTGATAAAGTTTTTCATTCAGTCTGTTGATAAAGCTGATACGTCCCTGTATGTACACCGCTTCCTGATTGCCCAGTATACGATAGAAGGGATACTCGAAATTATTCTGGATAATCGGACAATGATATTGTCCCTCCAGCTTGTCCCACATAACACGAAAATGTTCATACTGCTCTTCTAGCAGAGCGTCAATCTGTTCCGCCTTATCCGTGACATGGGGATATTCCGCAATGTTCCGGTTCGATGTGTGGACAAAAATGATATCCGGAGCAAACCTTACAAGCTCCGGATTGTCAAACATTGCATCCTGCCAGTACTGGGCATATTCGGACTCATAGAACACCGGCTGTATGCCTTGATTCAATAAGAACACTTCCAATACTCTGATGATATCGTGCGTCGTACTGCCGCCCAGCACCGCTATCTTTTTTTCTAAAAAACTGCCGCCTTCCTCCAATAACTGCCGCTTTATTTTCTTGGATTTCTTCAATACATATTCGCTGTCAAAAGGATATTCCAGTTCTTTCATCTGTTCCTCCATGTCAGAGCATTTTCACTACATTGTATCTTGTTCTCAATTCTCACACTAACCGCCATTCATCTGCTCCGCAGATGCTCAAATCAGTGCGGAGAATGCCCTCTGGCGTGAGCATGACTTGCTTCGCAAGTCTAGAAGTACTTCTCACACTAATGTCCATGCTTTTCTCTCCCACAAATGCTCAAATCAACGCGGAGAATGCCCGCATTCTGGGCATTCTCCAGTGTGAGAAAGATTTGCCAGAGGCAAATCGTAGTACTTCTCCACGAAACAGCCTCTGCTGTGAGTGGCTAGAAGTACTTCTCACA
>CANOEC010000007.1 GCA_947564735.1 uncultured Lachnospiraceae bacterium
GTACCGTTGGCTTGCCAGCTCGTCAAAAATAAAAACCGGAGTGCCTGCCGGACACCCCAATTTTTATTTCTTCCTCACCGTCTGCGCCACCGGTGCTACCTGCTCAGGGGGCTTTGCCCCCTAAGAACCCCATCCAGCTATCCTCCAAAACTGAAATCAAGGAACTCATTCTCCTCCGGTTCCCCTGTTTCAGCTTCTCCGCCATCTTGCAGAATACCATCGCCGGAACTTAATACCCGCACATCCCTATTGTCTTTCAAATAATTCTCCGCCTGTACATTATTTCCCATTGCCAAGATATTCTGCTGCTGCAAAAGGTAAATCCCAATAAGCTGTGGCAGGTTGCCAAGCACTTTCTGTTCCACTTTTTCCACAATCCTATCCGCAAAGGCATCCTCTTTTTCCCTTGTTTCCAGGTACGGATCAATAGATATTGCCAAATGCCTTTCATAAAAATTATTGACTGCCTGAATGATAAAGTCATTCTTCGAAGAAAATGTCCTGACAGCTTCTGAGTGAAGTATTTCCCATGCACGTCTGTCAGCTTCCTTTTCCTCATAAAACCGCACATTGCGGTTATGGATATTTCCTGTCATTCCTGCACCTTCTTTCTAGCTGCACTTTTTGTTGTGCCGCAAAATCATGTAACAGTAATATTCATATCCCTTTGCAGTCGCACAGATATCATGATTGAAATGCGTCCTCTCCCGGTTATATTCCCCGACAGCCTCCACGATTTTTACACCGCCGCCCATAAAGTGAAGCTGCATAAGGCTTTCATTATACTCATAATCCTTCAGCTTCTGAAAAATCTCCTGTACATAGGAAACTGCTGCTTCTTTCATAAGTACAGCATAAGGTTCTGCAATATCCGTTTCCCCCGTTTTCAGATAATTTTCAATGACCTCGTTCATCAGGTTTGTTCCCGTTTCGTCCAGCACCCTATTATGAATACGATTCATACAATGGAAAACACCGAGTTTCTCTGTCCATGATTTACTCTCCATCGCCCTGCCATTATTTAAATACATGATATTCATTGTTCCGTTGCCAATGTCAGCCAGTAAATTCATCCCTTTAAAATCTTTCAGGTTTTCCGCTACCGCAGAATAGCACTGCGGCATGACTGTACATCCGGCAATCTCGACCTCGTACTGTCTGCCTTTATAACGAAACTGCACAATCTTATTCTGCATCAGATACTGGCGGAAGGATTCTCTCTGCACCTGCACCCACTTCAACGGAAGTCCTACTGCAAGATGTACTCTGGCAGATGTTAATTCCCTTGCATTCAGTTCTTTTGCTATTGCCGCAAGTGTCAGGATATAATTATCATCATCTGACTGCTTTTCAGCGATAAAACTCTTATGACCTTCCCCGATAATGTAGAAATATCCATCATACTCCAGATAATCCTTACTGAAAGTTGGCGCTTTCTCACTCTTAATCAGCGCTGTTGGAAATACCCTGTGCGCTGTTTTGATATTCCCATATCCATGATCAATTCCTAAAATCAATGTTCCATTCATGTTATATTCTCTTATATTCGCCATAATTTTTCCCTCTCTTTTCGTCTTGATTTAGTGATAGCAGTAGACAACATCTTGAAGAACCACTTCCTCTGCCATTGCCTTAGCCTGTTCCCGAAGCTGCCACATTTCCATTGTAGAGTTTGGATTCTTTGGTTTATGCTTCTGTAAATACTGCTGCATGATCCTTTCCAACAGTTCATTTGCTTCTTCATTGATTTCTGCCGCTTTTTGTTTCAACTGCCCTAAACGAACCAGATGATAATATCTGTCCGGCTGGTTTTCTTTCAGATACTTTTTCCATAAATCCCCGTATTTTCCTGAAAAAAATCCTGCATTGCTTCTGTTTCTTCTTCGCCAATAAAGATATTGGGATATAAAATACCCTCTTTCTCTGTGTAAGTACCGCCCATCTGTTCAAATATTGATTTTTCTCTGCTCATTTTCGCATCCTCCGTTTCTGCTATCCAATTTACAAGTTCCAATAAAAATGACAGACACTTGTATGCCTGTCACTACATCAGATAATTCTTCTCCATAGATTGTGCTTCCCGTGAATAACAATTTTGATTTAATTCTTCACACAAATACATCATTTCATCAGTCAGATTTGTACACCATTTTTGACACCAATTTTTCTTCAAACTACACCATTCTGCGATAAGTTATGATACTTCTCCTAAAAATCAAAAGTAGCTTAAGCCCTTGCAAAACCGCTATTCTTCAAGGGTTCAAGCCACTTTCTTTTCCCTGTTTAACATTTGTTCAAGACTTGTTAAACCTTGGAACATACCATCTCCCTTCTCAGCCAATGACCTCTATATTATTCGGAAAATCTCTTCATCATTTTTCATGGTCTGCACTGTTTCCCATACTCTAAATCGTGGAGAATAACACGCTTTAGCTTATCCTTTACACTTTGAGTACTGGTAGCGGAAAAATGTACCTCGACTAAATAGATTGTCTTATCAATCTTTTTCTGCAAACAGAACGTTAATCGCCCTGTGGTGTTGGTCTGAATGTTATCGCTCATGTTCCTCCCTTTTGGCGCAAAAAAGACGCATGATTTCTATTTTACTGTTTCCATGCGCCTTTACGCTGTTACTTTGATATCAAATTGTTGGTTATGCTAACTGCATGACCTCGGCTTCAATCTCTTTCAGTTCTTCCAATTCCGAAGTGTTGACATCTCCTTTTCAATCCCGTCATGTCGTTTATTAAAATGTTTCATGTCATCACCCCGTTATCATTTTTTTAATGCCACGAAAATAGTGTCCGTTTGCCATTTCAAGCAGCCCTTGCATAAGACCGCCCTTCATGCCGCCAGATATCTGCATACTGCGAAGTGGTCCTCCAGCACTGGACAATATCATCATTTTGAATTCGGGATTATCATAGTCCTTCTTTCCGTCAAAGCTTTTAGCAACCGTTGATTCCACCGCCCAAAACATAATTTTCATAATCAGACTGTGTTCCTTCATTTCCATGACGGAGTTGTCCATGGTAAACTCGCCCTTAACCGGTATTTTCTCCTTATATTTCCGACCAAGCATGGCTTCCCATACTTTCTGTGATGGGGTACCTTGAGGCTTACCATACCAATCATTACGGTAGAGGCTGATTTTTTCTCCAATCAGTTCTATTTCTGCAGATAAATCGCCAACCTGCATCGTATATATTCCAGACGGTATCACCCAGCCGTTATCCCAGATAGCATAAGCCCGATCATCTAAGGCAAATTCAACTGTTTTACTTTCGCCGGGATCTAAAAACACCTTGGAAAAACCCTTCAACTCCCGAATAGGACGATATCCGCTGCCATTATTCTTTACATAGAGTTGAACTACTTCCGCTCCGGCAACTTTTCCTGAATTGGTTACCGTAACCATAACCTTACTTTTTTCCGCTTTCAAATCCGAATAAACAAAAGTAGTGTAGGACAGCCCATAGCCAAAGCGCCAGCGTACAGGTATATTTGCCTTTTCATAATATCGGTATCCCACATAAACACCTTCACGATACTGGGCATCCTTTGTACCATAGTAAGAAGAAGAAACACAGTCTTCATACTTCAGCGGCCAGCTTTCTGTCAGCTTGCCTGAAGGGACTGTCCTGCCATAAAGAAGATTTTTAACTGCCTCTCCCACAGCCTGCCCACCGAGCCCCATATAAAGGATTGCATTTACCTGATCGTCCCATGAACACTCCACTGCAGAACCGCAGCACAAAACAACAACCGTATTCGGATTTGCCTTTGCCACTTCTTCAAGCAGCTGCAACTGTCCTTCCGGCATTTTCATATTGCTTCGGTCAAAACCCTCTGACTCATAGCGTTCCGGCAAGCCTGCAAATACAACGGCTACATCGACGGATTCCGCTGCTTTAGCCGCCTCGGCAAGCATCGCCCTCGTAGTATCTCCACGTTCATCACAACCGGGTGCATAAGTACAATTCGGCATGGCTTCCAAAGGCGAAACCACACGAAACGGATTGATATGGCTGGAGCCTGACCCCTGATACCGGGGTACTTCTGCCATAGCACCAATCAGAGCAACACTTTGGTTTTCATTCAGCGGCAAAACGCCATTGTTTTTTAACAGCACTGCCCCCTGCTCAGCGGCTTCTCTTGCGAGAGCATGATGAGCTTCTTTATCAGATGCAATGTGAGGGCGCTTCTGCACATTCAGAGCCATCTCAATAATCCGCCTCGCACAGACATCCACGGTGCGTTCCTCTAAACTTCCGTCTTTTACTGCTTCAAGGCACTCCTTCATCATATAATCACTACCGCCCGGCATATTGAGATCACACCCGGCTTTGAAACCCTCCACACGGTCATTCATCGCACCCCAATCGGTGACAACTAGACCGTCAAATCCCCATTCTCTACGAAGGATATCGGTCAGCAATTCCTCACTGTCACTGCAATGTGTGTCATTGATCTTATTATAAGCACACATGACAGTTTTCGGCTTTGCCTCCTTTACCGCTATTTCAAAGGCAGTCAGATAGATTTCCCTTAGGGTACGCTCATCCACAACACTATCCGAATTAAAACGGCTAAACTCCTGACTGTTGCAGGCAAAGTGCTTGAGGCTTGCTGCCGTACCATTTTTCTGGATGCCACAAATCATACCGGCAGCCATTTTCCCAGCCAAATATGGATCTTCACTGACATATTCAAAATTTCTGCCGCAAAGTGGATTTCTCTTGATGTTTGCGCCGGGCCCGAGGACAACATCCACTCCCTGCTCTGCCGCTTCTTCTCCGATGGCTTCACCAATGCGTTCCATGAGAGCAACATCCCAGCTTGCACCAGTTGTAACAGCCGTGGGAAAACAGGTAGCTTCCCTCGACTGATTCACACCTAACATATCAGCGGAACCTTCCTGCTTCCGCAATCCATGGGGTCCATCGCATAGGAAAGCAGACGGTAAACCGAGCCGTTCTACAGCCTTCGTCTCCCAAAAATTTCTTCCCTCGCACAAAGCTATCTTTTCTTTCAGAGAAAGCTGTTTTAAGATTTCCTCCGCAGTCATGTTATCCCTCCATATAAGTATATACCCCACTTGTTACCATTTCAGTTCTGCCTCCGGGAAGCATAATTTTTGCCATACAGTTCGCAGGAACAACAACCGTGTAGGTCGTGACTTTGTCATTCCTCTCCCATTTGCAGGATACTTTGCCGTAAATACTTTGATATTCTGCACATGCATAAGTAAACTTTCCACCGGGCTGTGGTTTAATGGTAAACTGATTTTCCCCAGTGATCCTGATACCACACATGGTCGTAAACAGCCATTCACACACTGCTCCCTTGGAGTAATGGTTTAATGAAGCAATGCCGCCCTGTGCTTGTGTGCCTTCCCAGCTTTCCCAGATGGTAGTTGCACCGTTCTTCGGCATATAAAGCCAGCCGGGCATTTCCTCGTTTTCCAATACCTTGTACGCCGCTTCCAAGTCATACTCCGACAGTACATAAAGAATCAGCGGCGTCGATAAAAATCCTGTTGCCAGCCTCCAACCGTAGTTTTGCAGTGCCTTAATCAGCCTGTTTCGGGCAAACGCAGCCTGTTCTTCATCCAATAGCTCCATATAGAGTGGACGTACAAGGCTCGCCTGACGGTCGGTATCCAGCGTGAAGTCCGGTAGTTTTCGCATTGCCTGATAGGATTTCTTTACATTTTCAGCCCAGCGGCGGTATTCACATGCCTCAGCAGATTCACCCAGTTCATCGGCAATCTCCGCCATCTTACCCATAATAAACGCAGTGTAGGCAGTAGATTCTTCCGGATGAGGCAACACCATATCTGTCCATTTGTTTGGGTGGACATCTGCAGGTTCCGCCCACTCACCGTAAGACTGTCCATAGTTAACCGCATACTTCCGGTCTTTGCCATGCAGTTTCAACGGTCTGGAGAGAGGCGTTTTCCTGCCGCATCTTTTTTGCATGAAATTCGCATACTTTTTCATGCCCGCCCAGTGCTGTGTTAAAATCGTTTTATCCCCGGTAAGCTTCCACATTACATAGGGCATCAATACGCCGGCATCCGCCCAGCCGACAGACCCGTTCATTACATTCATATAGGGGTCAACGCCTCCGGCAGGAGCAATCTGCGGCAACCGCCCATCCTTTTCCTGCCAGTCGTACATATCATTTAGATATTTGCGACAGAATGGCGTAAAATGAAACAAATAGCCTGCCGTTTTGCAGAAAATCTGTGCATCACCCGTCCATGCATGGCGTTCACGGGTAGGGCAGTCAGTAGGAACGTCCAGAAAATTGTTCTTGGCAGACCAAACTGTGTTTTCTACCAACTTATTTAGCAGAGCGTTAGAGCTCTCAAACCTGCCGGTCTGCTCCAAATCGGAATACACTGCGATTGCAGCAAAATCGGATGGTTTCCACTGTATATCTGTCTCGACCAATACATATTGAAATCCAAACACGGCAAATCGTGTTATATAGTGGTTCTCTCCGTCCATGCAGAAATACTCAATCTGCTGAAGCGGTGTGGTGTGATCCCGCATGGTAAGCTGAATGTTTTTCAGAGTCAGCTCACCCTTTTCATCCATCAGTTCCCCACATTGCAGATAGATTCGCTGCCCCTGTCTGGCATTGACGGTAAATTCCACAAATCCCGCAATGTTCTGCCCAAAATCCAAAACTTTCTTCCCGCTGGGAGTGGTAATAAGCTTTGGATTGACCAAGCGTTCCTGTTTCCTCACCGGCACGTTATTAGAAGCCGATGGAGTGACCGCATGAGCAGTAATCTTTGCTTTTCCGCCATAAGTGGGCGACATTCTTGTATCCACAATTTCGCCGTCTTGATTATCGGCAAAACGAATCTTTCCGTCATTTGACCACTGCCAGCTCGCATCACTGACTGCGATAACTTTTCCGTCATTCTCCAGCTGTGCCATGAATTTTGTTTCTGTTCCGTACTCATTTAGGCGTCCCCATGCGCCGGTACTGCCACGATACCATCCGTCAGCGAGCATAACTTCCAGCGTATTCTCACCGGAATGTAACAAGTCAGTAACATCATAGGTCTGGTACTGAATACGCTTGTTATAGTCGGTATGACCGGGAGCCATGACAAAATCACCCACACGAACACCATTGATATATGCTTCATATAAACCACAGGCAGTGATATAAAGGCGGGCATTTTTTGCCCCCTCCACCCGAAATACCTTGCGGAAGCAATCCACCGGATAACGCTGTTTTTTGTTGACAGTATAATTTCCGGTAATCCAGTCTGCTTTCCAGTCACCTGCCGCAAGCAATCCCATTTCAAAGGACGCTTCCTCGCTCCAGTCTCCCGGAGTGTCATTCTCGTCCCAAAGTCTCACCCGCCAGCACACCCTTTGGCGGGAAACAAGTTTTTCCCTGAAAGGTATTCCCGTCATCTGTGAGGATTCCACTTTCCCACTATCCCAAATCTTTTTGCCATCCGAAGTGGCTGTTACCTGATAGGCACTTTGTTGTATACCGTCAACACAATTCCAGAAAAAACGAGGGAATGCAATATCAATGCCTAATGGATTAATCAGATACTCTGTGTATAATCTGACAGCCTTCATTATTTTACCTCCCTGCGATCTCTGATTGCCGCCTGTACCTTGTCAATATTTTTCTCTGCACGGAAGAAACCAAGCAGAACAAAAGCAATAATGGCTGTGATAACCTCTAAACCAACGAAGCAGAAGGTAATTGCATTTTGTGTGGCGGCATTCTGGACAAAACCAGTGGTAACCTTGGTCGCTTCATCAAATACAGGCGCAATGTAGCCGGTTCTTGCCAAAATAAAGTTGAATACACCACTTGCAATGCCGGTGGCACAAGTTACAATTATGGTCTGGATGGATGCGGAAATACCATCGCAGCGGAAGTCATTTTTATACTCTACACCATCCAGCATATCAGCGAACAGCGCACTCATCACATAGGAACAGGGCAAGCCGCCGGTATTCTTGATGAACTGACCAATAAGCACCATGACCATATTGTGGGGGAACAGGCAGCAAACAATACCGCCGATAGCATAAAGGATTAAACCTGCCATCGTCAGATTACGCTTGCCAAATTTCTTTGCCAGCGGCCACACAGCAAAAATACCAATCCCCATCGGAATGCCGCCAAGGGCGGATACCAGCGTCTGTGTAATTCCATCGTTGTATGTACCAAGAACGTAGTTACAGTAATAGATAAGGGCAATATTCTTAATCATCAAGCCCACATTCCAGACAATGAAGAACCCCATAAAGATGAGCCATTCCCTATCGGTAAATACGGCTTTGATCTGTTTTCTAAAAGATACATTTTCTTGTCCTGCAGATGCATTTTCCTCGGTAATACGTTCACGGGTAAAATAGTATTCAATCAAAGTCAGCGGGAGGGCAAGAATAGACAGAATACTCATCAGCATGATCCATGCCTGCTTGTTCGCACCAATAGCTGGCATAATAACCATAGGAAATACAAGTGCTACAATCATACCCGTAATCATAACATTGGAAATATTGTTAAACACCGCAAGACTTCCTCGTTGGGTCGTATCACGAGTGGACAACGGAACCATCAAATTGTGGCTCATATTGTAAATGGTAAACGCAAAAGAATAGAACAGGTTGTAAGACAGCATGACCCAGATAACCTGCACCGTCTCCGATGCATTCGGCACGGTAAACAACAAGATTCCCGTAACAGCCATTAAAGGTGCAGAAAACAATAGCCACGGACGGGCTTTACCAGCTTTTGTATGGGTTTTTTCGATAACCTGCCCCATCACTACATTGGTAACGGCATCAATGACCTTGCTAATGATGGGAAAAAGCATAAGAAATACGCCGCCCCATACTGAAGTAAGTTTTAGAACATCCGTATAATAGACATTCAAATATGAGGCAAGTACTGCATTCAGAAGCAACGCACCCGCCGGTCCGGCTAAGTAACCAAACCACTTTTCTTTTCCAGTGACATTATCACTGGTGATTCGGCTTTGTAAAGCTGGCTTATCTGTGATTTTTGTTCGTTTTCCCATGTTTGCATCTCCTTTTAATATTAAAATATGTGTGTATATGAACTTTCCTAATTACATTATATATATTCCACGCCATCGAATCTTGCAGAATTGTCACAAGCATTGTATAATTAACAAAATATTGTTTGGAGGCTCTATAATGATCGACTATGAATACATGGCAACAATGCTTGCCAACCTTTCTGGACTTCCAGTCCGGTTATATGAAAACGAGAAATTCCAAGGACTGTTTCATCACAGCAAATTTAAGCCTGACCTTGCCATTTTAGAAGAAACCCATATTTTTGCAAACAAGGATACCGTCAGCTATTACATGACCGATACCTTTCTTTTTTATGGGTTATTCCGAATGAAAGAAAATAAAACAGCATTTGTGATTGGCCCGGTAGCACAAATCCCGCTTGGGAAACCGGCAGTCCGTAATATTCTGCGCTCTATTGGAGAGCCATTATCCCGTGAACATGAACTGAAAAACTATCTTGAGTCCATCCCGCCTTATCCCTTGCAGCAGTTTTTACAAATTCTATGCATCTTCGATTACTTTCTAAATGGAGAAAAACGGAACGCCGGTGATCTGCTATTACCGGAAATTCTTATTCCCGCAACAAGTCAACAGACTCAAGGCGAACCCCTACCAGAACCTACTTTCATTCATAATACATATGAATTGGAACAACAGCTCATTTCCATTGTAGAGCATGGCAGAATTGAAGACTTAAAGGAACTTTATGTTACACCCCCGATTGGTCGTGCGGGAACACTGGCGCAGGATGCCCTGCGTCAACAGAAAAATCTGTTTATTTGCTGCACCACGTTAGTAACCCGTGCAGCCATTCACGGCGGACTTGACAGGGAGATTTCATTTTCACTAAGTGATTTATATATTCAAAAAGTGGAACTTTTGGATTGCTGCTCAGATGTAATGGATTTGCAGATAAATATGATTACAGAGTTCACAGAACGGGTAAACGATGCTACCTGTGGCGAAAAAGCAAATCCGCAAATACGAAAAATACGAACCTACATTCTACAGCATCTTAGCGAAAAGATTACAACAGACCGTATGGCAAAACTACTCGGTATCAACCGTACCTACTTAAATGAGTTATTTCAAAGGGAAACTAATATGTCGCCATCTGCTTATGTTATGAAACTGCGACTGGACGAAGCCAAACGGCTTCTTGCCATCAGCAAGAAGCCGCTTCAAGAAATAGCAGACCATCTTGGATTTTCATCTCAAAGTCATTTCCAAAATACTTTTAGAAGGGAGTTTGGCATCACACCGACGGAATATAGAACAAAAGAACAAATACTGTAATAAACATTTTATACTTCTTGCCAATATTGATAAAAATGCTGTATTGGTATATCCTGTTAAGAGTCTTTTAACCACAAAAAAGCGACAGACAAAGGATCTTTATCCCCTATCTGCCGCTTTTTCTCCCTTACTTCACAGCCACAAATTCAAGTGCTGCAAATTCCTCATCCGTCATATCCTTTCACTGTTTAAGCACCCTTTCTGACAATTCCAGCAGGTCATTGTCTTTTAAATAGCTCATTGCTCTACCAATGTGCATTTTTTTCTAAAAAAGTACTTTTGCTGTTCTCTTGCTTAATTGTCTCAAAGCATTTTATAGTAGAAGTGTTAAAGCCTTGGAACATACCATCTCCCTCCTCAGCCAATGACCTCTAGTACATCCAGTTTCGTATTTATCAATCCCAAACGGGAACTTTCTATCACAATGTAATCCAATAACGTCTTAATAAATGATGTCCTTCTGCGTCATTAAAAGCTTCGATGGTATCCATTAACTTCCCGCCTGACTTTTCGCATACATGTATAGATACTATATTCTTATCATTGATAGTAAATAATACCTTTTCCATTCCATGTCTTTTTGCAATCATCAACCCCTGACGAATTATTTCCGTTCCATATCCCTTTCCCCACTCGGAAACTCTTACTGCATAGCCTATACTACCAATATCCAACATCACTTGTTCCGGGAACTCCGTCCTAAGTTGAAATTCACCAATGAACCTGCCATCATCTACTGCCCAATAATGAAAGCTGGCAGATTGTCCTTTTATTAATCCTTTTTCTTTTTTGTCGTACCAAGATTTTGTGCGTGTAAACCACTCTTCATCAATACTATCCGGATTTGAAGGTCTAAAATAAACAACATTATTATCGTATAATTCCTGACAATATTCTTTATAGCCTAATACGTATTCTGGACATCGTTTTATCAATTGCAACATATGTATCCTCTCCATAAAATTTAAATCCATATTGTGAAGTTACCACACAAAACAACTGTATATGGAAACTCCCACTGCCTATGAGCAGAATAGCACTTTTTGGTGTCTTTCGCAACCGGAATTATGATGCCCAAAAACGTAACCTTAGAGAACGGACTATCCAGCCCTATAAGGAATGTAACCCCCCCCCAAAAAAATTTACCATCCCAATTCCAATAACCAGTTATTTAACCGTTTCTCCCTATCCTTCTCTTTTATCTCTGAATCTTTAGGACTTATATACTCGCCCTTAATGTTGCCATCTACAATATATAACACTCTGGAACACTTTGCGGCAACCTTTGCATCATGGGTTACCATCATAATCGTTGTTCCTTCTTTGTTTAACGTTACCAGTTCCTCCATTACCTCGTTTGACGTAGTTCTGTTCAAGGCTCCCGTCGGTTCATCCGCAAATATAACCTCAGGTCTATTAATCATACTTCTACAGATGCAGGCTCTCTGGAGCTGCCCTCCCGAAACTTCATTGATGTCATTATCAGCAATGTCAATGATACCAAGCTTACGCATTAAGTCCTGTCCACGCTGGACCGTTTCCTTACGCGTTTCGGTATTCTTATCAGATTGTACCGCAGGAAGAATAATATTGTCGAGAACGGTCAGATTTTTAATCATATACATCTGTTGAAAGATAAATCCCATTTCATCAAGACGCAAGTTAGCAAGCTCCTTTTCTCCCATCCCCGCAATGTTCTTTCCGCAGAATTTTACTTCGCCTGCAGTAACGGAGTCCATTCCCGAAACGGCATACAGGAGCGTAGATTTACCCGATCCTGACGGACCCATAACGGCTACCATTTCACCTTTGGAAATGGTAAAGTTCACATTTTTCAAAACGTTGTTCTGGCGTTTGTTTACGATATATGTTTTACAGAGGTCTTTTACTTCTAAGATATTCATAATGTTTTCCTTTCTTATTCAATATTAGCAGTGTCGGAGGACTTGATTTTCCTTGTGTAAAGTGAGGTCAGGAATGCGCTTACGGTTGTTGTAACAAGAATCACAATCGGGAAGATAAGATACATTTCAACAGGATCAATAACATAATCAACTGCAAGCTCCATACCCATCATTTTAAATACCGGATCAATGCTAAGGTGCGTCAGTGGCACTGCTAAAATTTCACCGATAATTACCGCGATCATTCCCACAAATGCAAACCGCAACGCATGGTATGCATAGATTTTTCCGTTTCGCATGCCAATTGCTTTCATAAGCGCGATCTCTCCCTGCTCCTTTGCGATAAAGGAACGCTCCATAAGCACGGTTATCAGCGCGGTTAAGATAATTGTAAGGATAACGATAAGGGATTTGACCGCGGCAAGAACATCCGTAACACCCAGCATATCCGCTACTGTTTCTTCGCAGGTTTTTATATTCTCGTAATCGGGAAAGATTTCCTGAATTTCTTCTATCCTCCGTTTTATCTCTTCGCTGCCCGGATTATCTGTAAACATGATCTGCGTATTGGTACCACCTATTGCCTGAACATAATTTATATACTCATCACAGTGGAGCCGTATGCTACTGCCCTGCATATTCATTGACTGGAAAAACGCCGAAATGATATATTCCTTATCCCCGTCAATGGTTTTGAACGTAACGGTATCACCGATACCTACGCCCAGCTTATCCGCAGCAATTCGTGTGATTGCAATTTCATCGGTATTCTGCGGCATTGTTCCTGCGGTGTATTCGTACATATTCATGGTCGTGCCGGTACCCTGCCAGATGGCGATATTGCTCTCGTTTTCTCCAAATGCTACCGGCAGAGTAAAGAAGATTTCCTGATAGCATTTCGCCGGAATGCCATTTTCGGCAAGAGTCTGTTCCATATCGGCAAGGCGCTTTTCAAGCTTTTCGTGTCCGTCTTCCAACATACATTCCGCAATCACTTTACTGTCAAGGGCTACGTCACAGTCCGCCAAGCCGAATGCCGAAACAAGGCTACCGCTGTTCATAGTGGAAACGGTTGCCGAAAGTATAAATAAAAGAGATAAACAGAGGAAAAATGTAAGTGTGATAATGCTGTAGCGCCTGGGACTGCTTACAATATCATTAAACGCAAGGAAAGGCGTTGCAGGAAGCTTTGATCTGCCAAGACTCATTACGCTCTTTTTACGGAAGCGTTCACCTGTCTGACCGTTTCTGATAGCGTCAATAGGCGTCATTTTCCGAACCTTTCCCGTACAGCCATAGCAGAACCCCAGAATAACCGCAATTACCAGCGCCGCACAGAGAATATTTACCAAGACCGGTCTCTGATTTCCGACGATAATCGTCTGTGCGGAAACGCTCATAAGCATTTCTCCGAAGGGAAAACTTAAAACAAGACCAATCGACGCGCCGATTATAGAAAGTCCCATATACTTTACAAGGTATAAGCCCCGGATTTTGAAATTACCGATACCAATCGCCTTCATTACGCCGATTTCACGGAATTCCTCGGAAAGTGTAAAGGAAATGGTAAAACGTAAGACCACAAATGCTATGATGATCAATGCTACGCTTACCACAAGCAGAATGCCTACCACTATCATATCAAAAACATAGCAGAATTTCATAAAAGCCCTGTCCATTGTTAAAGCGCTGTTATCTACTAACGGCTTTATCTGCGGCAGAACCGTTTCCATATCGGAAGAATACAGGTAGACTAAAGCGCCGCCGTAATATTCTTTCGTATTTTCTGCGGAAAGGAAAGCATTAAAATCCTCCTCGCTTATGATATAACGGGTAATACTCACCTGCTTTGACCCGAAAAGCGCATCCTTTATTTTATCTGCAAGAACAAATTCACGACTTACGCCGTTTACTTCTATGATAAGCTTATCGCCCACCTCAACGCCGAGAGCGTCCGCTATACCCTCCGCCATATAAAACTCTCCCTGCCTGACCGTTTCAAGGATACTGCCATCCGAAAGAAAATAATTCATGCAAATATCTCCCTGAACCAGATTCGTACCGCTCCCGGCAACGATATCCTCATCCTTGAAGATAAAATTATCGGATGATAAAAATAATATGTTTTCCGTTGCATAGCGGTCTATGGCACTTGCCGCACTTACCGTTTTATCAATATCAACGGCAAGATTTTTATTCACAACAGCCGCCAAATAGTCAGGCGCATCCGCCATTTCAAAATAATTGTCCAGTGCCGTGGTAACATTTATAATGTTGTTTACACTGGACGACACGAACATCGTGGCAAGAATAATAAATAATAGAAGAATCATATTCATTGCCTTTTTTCGTTTCAAATCCTTTTTTAGTATGTTTAGATACATTTTGTTTCTCCTTTCTCTTGCTTCTGGATTGATTCTACAAGAGAAATTATTAAACAATCCTTAAATAAAAACTTCAGAGCCCTTACCTGTAACTCTGAAGCTTTCATACCCATTATGCTTTTTTAACTACTATCGTCACACAAAAGACGTCTTCCTTCATCCTTGCAAAAATATCACCATCCATTTTACGCATCAGTGTTTTGCAAATGTAAAGCCCCAGACCGCTCCCTTTCATACCGCTGCTATTGCTCCCGCGATAAAAGGAATCGAAGAGATTGGGAAGCTCCTCTTTTTTCAGATTACATCCTGCGTTCTCTATATGGATTAATTTACAGTCCTCTTCCTCGTCAAACCATATGCGGATGCGTTTACCGTCGCCATATTTTATGGCATTTTCCATCACATTCTGCAACACCTCTGCCATGCGGTCCTTATCCCCTTTGACAAGACATTCCGCAGTTTCCTCCACTTGAAATTCCGTATAAATGGCAGACAGCTTATCTTTATAATAGCTTTCCGTAATTTTCATAACTTCTGAGAGATAATATTCTCCCGCAATCACCTCCAGATTCAGAAAATCTTCTCTGGATGCAGTTACGATTTCATCCACATATCCCTTTATTTCTTTTACATTCCTTGCAATTCCCTGCAAAGCTTCTTTTCTTTTTTCCTTTGTGTCATACAAATCCCCTGACAACGCTCTGGAATATAATTCAATGGAAGAAAGCGGCGTTTTAATATCATGCGACAAAGAAAGAATCAATGTTTTCCGTTCCTTTTGAAATGCGAGTTCTTTCTCCTTATTATCTTCCAGTTTTTCACGAAGCATGTCCATTCCCCATAGGAAACGTCCAAACAGCTTACTTTTTTCCTGTTTAACAGGCATGGACAGATTCCCTTTCGCCAGCTCATAAGATAAATCACTCATATCCCAAAAGGGCTTTAGGACTTTATGATACACATACAAAAGCACAATGATCGTCACAATCATCATACCAAGCAGCGAAATATTGATATACAAAGGCAGTCGTGAGCTTTTTTTCTCCGCATATTCAATCCGATACAGTTTACCGGCTATTTCTTCCACTAAATAATCATAATCACAGGCTTCTCCAGCAACAAATTCTCTGATTCCCACTATCCTTTCATACTTATCTAAACTCATTGCTTCTATTTCGGAAGCTTCCAGTTTTTGCTCTTCTATTTCCTTAATCGCACGCTTTGCTTCCACAAGATATAGTCTTCCGTCACTGCCATTATTATGATAAAAGTACAATCCATTGACTGACACTATAAGCAATATTTCAACAATGACAATCCAAAATGTGAATATTTTAAATTTACTCAAACCGATATCCTACTCCCCACTCCGTAATAATATGCCTAGGCTTTTTTGGTTCTTCTTCTATTTTTTCCCTAAGCCACTTAATATGTACCGTCAGTGTCTGAATCTCCGAATCACTGTCACTTCCCCAAACGGTATTGAACAAATACTCTTTCTTCATAGTCACGTTCTTATTCTCGATTAACAGCTTTAACAGTTCAAACTCCTTTTCAGTAACTTCTTTTTTCTGTCCGTCTACATATAGCGACTGTTGCACGGTATTCAATCGGATATTTCCTTCTACAATCTCTGCCTGACCATATTTCCTTTTAAAAATACCTTTAATCTTGGCAATTAAAATATCTACATCATAGGGTTTCTCAATGTAATCGTCCGCACCAAGATTTAAGCCTTTTAATTTATCATTCTTTTCCACCCTTGCGCTGGCAATCAGGATATGGGTATTGGATGTTTCCCTAATCTTAGAGCAAACCGCAAATCCATCCATTCCATGAAGCATAATATCCAACACAATCACTCTGGCACCATATTTTTCATACAATTCCAAAGCTTTTTCTCCGGTCTGAGCCACACTGACCGTATAATTCTCCTTACGCAGAAAATCACACAGCAAAGTACCTATTTCTTTGTTATCTTCTACAATTAATATATCCAGCATATTTCTTGCTTTACACCTTTCCTTTGAAAACTAAAACCACTCCATAGTATATCATATTTCTGTATGACTTTCTTCTCAAAGTTTAACCTGTTCCATAAGCTGTTCCATAAGCCAGTTATTCAGTTCTCTTTCACGGTCACGAAGCTCCATGTCACCGTCACCAAAATGTCCCCCTTTTTTCACCGACTTTTGATAATAATCTTTTGGATAAAAAAACATGGCGATACCTCCTTAATACCGCCATAAACAATTTTATCAATATAAAAACAAAGGGGCGGCTCTGTATTCAAAGCCGTCCATTAATGATTTATGTGCATGAGCAAGCAACTGCTATATGACATTTTTTCTTTTACCGTCATGCGGCAATTTATAACAAACATTCCATATTTCCCGACTGTATCTCGGTTATATGCTGTGCGATACGTTCCTTAGACCAATTCCACCATTTTATTTTGAGCAGAGAATCAATCGTTTCTTGGGAAAATCGCTTTCTTATCGGTTTTGCCGGAATGCCGCCAACGATTGTATACGGTGGAACATCTTTTGTAACGACAGCTCGTGTTCCGATAACTGCACCATCCCCAATCGTAACACCCGCTAAAATAACTGCTTCATAACCAATCCAGACATCATTTCCAATTACAATATCCCCTTTGTTATCCCATGCTCTTGTAATATCTTTTACACTCAAATCCCATTCTTCAAAAAATATGGGAAATGGATAAGTGGAAAGTGAAGATAGCGTATGGTTTGCACTATTGAATATAAATTTTGCTCCGCAGGCAATGGAACAAAATTTACCAACTATCAGCTTATCGTCATTGATTGGATAGTGATACAAAACATTATTCTTCTCAAAATCCTTCGGCTCTCTGACAAAATCATTATACATCGTATAATCGCCGATTATGATATTAGGATTGCTAATGACACTTTTTAAATAGACTGTTTCCCTGTCCGTTGAACGAGGGTAAATTTTTTCTGACATAATGTCTCCTTTCTTGTTATGCAAATGGAAAACATATTTTCTTATGTTCTCAAAGCTATTATTTTTTATAAAGTATACGGTCTGTTCATTTGCAGAATAAACAAAGAACACTCTGGTCGCCCATACCCCTCCTGCAAAACGGCATGAAGCAGCGCAAATGCTTTGTATGTGTCGCTTTCATCTTACAGCCATTGGAATAAACATTCTATACACTGTACGACACAGAAAAGATTTGTATAAAATAAGAGGCTGCAACTTGGCAGCCTCTTACGGTTATTTTTGATATATGATTTTCCGAACCGCATACAAGGATAAACAATATTTTTCAGACAGACATTCCATTGAGACACCATTGTGGTAGTCCTCTTTTATCTGCCTGTTGCGCTGTCTTAATTCTTGCCGATAGCCGGAAACTTCTCCCCAACGTTTTTGTTGCTCCTGCTCGACAGGGATATAGATATATACACCCTGAACATAATTCTGCAACTCTTTTACTAATGCGTCCGGGAGAATCAATTTTGCATTCAGATATTTCATGCGGCTTCCTCCTTGATATGATAGTCAAGTTACAAAGCCAGCATTTTTATTTTGCGACTCTTTTTACTCCATGCAACCGTCGCAATTTACTGGCTTTGCATGGAGAAAAGCTTTGTTTCTCTTTTGAGCGTTGATACACATACACATCACTTCTTTCTTTGTATCTGCTATAAGGGATTGAAACGAATATAGTCTAACACAGTTTTACCCCTATATCAATCTCGATTTTTAGTCTTTGTTGACGCTGGATTCATTCCCAACAAGCAGAATCTGTCCACAAGCCACAGGCGAAAACGGGCAGATTTACGGAAAAGGGTAACCTTTTCCTATGCTTGCTCCGAAACTTCTCACTTTGACAAATACGGAAAGGAAGGGAAAAGAATGGAATGGGAACTTGAAATCAAGGACAGTGAATTTGTACCGCAGAACGTGAAACCGACAGAGGAAACCGTCTGCTACAAAATCGGCGGCACATACTATGTTTTGCCACTTGCAAAAGTTTCAACGGCTCACAGGACCATTACCGCTGTGCAAAATATAAAAGCAATACGGGAAGCTGTACGGCGCACTTTATCCGCGAGGAAGTCTTGAAACAAATCGTATGGGGCAG
Organism: uncultured Lachnospiraceae bacterium; assembly: GCA_947564735.1. Classification (GTDB taxonomy): domain Bacteria; phylum Bacillota; class Clostridia; order Lachnospirales; family Lachnospiraceae; genus UBA3282. The sequence goes on from CANOEC010000007.1 coordinate 18,821, forward strand.
AATATTTGACGTGACCGCACTTTTCTTTGACGACATTATAGCTTTCCGGGGAATGATGCATCAGCAACGCTCCGTTGAAACAGAAAAGGAAATGAAGCGCAGAAAACGTGAAGTCGGACAGGCACAAAAACGGATTGCGGAACTTGACCGAATCTTCAAGCCTATTTATGAGGACGACATAAGCGGCGCGATCAGCAATGACAGGTTTTTGTTTTTGAAGCTGTCCGCAGAGTATGAAGCGGAACAGCGAGAACTGGAAGAAAAGGTCAAGTCCGAACAGCAGGAAGTCGATACCTATGAACAGAACAAAAGCGACTTTGACAGCTTTTCCGCAATTACCCACAAGTATGTGGGAATAAAGGAACTCACCCCACAATCGTCAATGAATTTATCAAAAAAATCATAGTCATGCGCCGAAAAAGGTGGACGGGAAACGGGTACAGCCCTTGTAATTGGGGCTATACCGCCTAATCCGAAATTACTTCCCTCTAACCGAAAGCCCTTGATTTTACAGACTTTCCAATACCTTCTGGTTACTATATGGTCGCTATCAACTCAATTTTTCTCGATTTAACTAACATTATCTTTTGCAACAGACTTGAAATTCCCTAATCTAAATGCTATATTATAAACATAAAGGAAGCAGCCGCCCACAAAGTGGTTGACCTCCAGATGTCTTAAAGCCTACCTTCACCGGTCAAGTGACAAGGTAGGCTTATTTATTTTCGTTTATTGTTCCTATCTATGCAGGTAAGCAATGCGACTAAAAACGTACCGCCCAAAAACAACAGGCTCAAAATTTCATAAGTACCCATCGCACCACCCTTCTTTTGCAAGTTCGGGAGGCTACCACCTTGTAGCACGACTGTTCCTTTCTGCCAGTATAGCATACACGCTTCTATGCAACAATTAAATTCACGCTTTTACCGCTCTCATTATGGTAGGGGCACAAAATATGCCTCCTCTGCTCCAACCAACAATTTTCACCCCAAAGCGCACCTATATTGCACGTAAAAATGCCACAATTCAAATAAATTGTGGCATTTTATCTGTCTTTATACTATATTTTTATTGTATTTGACGCAATTTAATCAAAATTTACCAGCCTTTGCCGCTTCCTCGATAGAAACTGTCGCTATTGATTTTATAGGGTTTTAAGGGTTATTTGTGTGCTATCTGTGTGTTACACACCTATATTTTTATCCATTTTTAAACGCTTACAAACACTTTCTTTTCCTTTGCTCAAGCATAGATTCTATTTGCTTCTTTCGTTCTTCATACTCCGCTTGTATCTCTGCCCTACGTAAAGCAATATACTCTACCGTAGAAGTAAAACCATGCTCACTAAATTTGCTTACACTGTTCCTGTATGCTCCTGCTTCCACAATATCAAACTTTTCCAGTAGTTCACGCTTTGCCTTGCCTATCCGTAGCTTTCGCAACCCTTTTTCCTTAATCTGTCTTATACGGTCTATTGATATGCCCTCGGCTCTGGCTACTGCCGCCATAGTCTGATTGTTTATAAATATCTCTCTTATAATATTGTTCTCTCTATCACTCGTAAAACGTGCTACAATCCCCCATAATTCACTTTTAGAGTGTTCAGCATATATTTTATCTATCGTTTCATTTTCAAGGCTAAAATCGGCTTGCACTGTATCGGCAAGTATCAAACTGTCATCATCACTTAAAGGAGCATCTAAACTGGCTACCTCCTGCATCTGTATTTCCAGTTTCGGCAGCAGTCCTACAGATACGCTCATTCTATCAGCTATTTCTTTGTGCGTTGGTATTCTGCTTAGTTCCTGCTCTAACTCCTGTACGGTTTTCTTGTAACGTGCTATTTTCTGCCTTGTATGGCTCGGTATGCGTACAACAGAACCGCACTTTTCAAGATAGCGTTGTACGGATTGCCTTATCCAGTATTCAGCATAGGTCATGAAACGCACATTTTCAGATGTTTCATAATGCTGTATTGCTTTCCATAACCCAAAATAACTTTCTTGCAACAAGTCCTCCATAGGTTCATAGGCGGCAAATGGCTTTATGGATTTCTTAATCAATGGCAGATTGTTTTCATACAGTAATTGCATATTATCCGTTACAGAATAACCGTTCCTAATTTCAGACACAATTTGCTCATTCGTCATTGCAATGCACCTACCCCTTTGCTATAATTTGAGTAGATGCAGGATATTAAGGGAAGTCGGCAAATAATTAAGGTAACGACTTCTCTTTTATTTTATCACAAAACCGCCTTTTTGTATATTTCAAAAAATTTTTCAGACTGGCAGCAGGACTAAGCCTTTTTGAAAATGCCCGTCAGAAAAGCCCACCTAGTAGGGGGTATGCGTGATTTTGTATAAAACCCCCACCTACCGCCTATAGCCAAAAGAAAAGGCAGCAGTCCATAAAGAACCCTGCCTAAACAATCTTTATTCTGCTTTCAATTCTCTCTTATACTTATAAAATGTATTCCTTGCAAGCCCTATTAGTTTCATACAATCCGCATCTGATAAAGTACCATTAAAATCTTTACTATGCTTCTGTATCTGCTTCTTTGCTTCAATAGATTTCTTTGTTGTCAGCTTTGCCCCCTGTTTCTGTCCTATCTGCTTACCATTCAATCTTGCTGTTTCTATACCCTCTTTTGTTCTCTGATGTAAGTCCTGTACTTCTTTCTCTGATTGCTCAAATGCAAGTCTTATCTGCTCTTTTGCAAGCGACATAAGATATTTATTCACGCCCTCTAAAATAAAATCTACATTTGTTCCAGTCATTGATATATTACTCTCTAACGCTTTCTTATATGTACTTGTATTGATATGCGGCTCTTTCAGAAATATAAGCTCTATACCCTTATTATATAATTCTTCATACAGACAAAAGCCCTCATCTGCATTCCTGCTCATTCGTGATACACTATCAAAAATAATGGTATCTCCTGTTTTTGCTTTCTTATACAGCTTATTCCATTCTGGTCTGTCCTGCTTTGTTCCTGTATATACTTCCTGTATTATCACAGCTTTATCATAGCTGCTCTTAATGTTTCGTACCTGTCTATCAATACTCTGTTGCTTTGTACTTATTCTGCAATATCCATACATACACATAAGCAATACCCCTCTTTCAGTATCATTTCTATCGTTCGTCTGTTTTGATACTACTATTTTACATCTTATTATTGTTGTTGTCAATAGCTTTTGATACAGTTTTATATGACATTACTTTTAATACTTTTCTTGAAGATTTTCCCCATAATCTCATTGACAAATAGTACTATATATGATACTATATATAAAAGAAAGGAGATACTCACAGTGCCAAATGTAAAAAAACTAATTGAGAAAATGAAACAACAGCCAAACGGAATGCGACCAGAAGAAATAGACAAGGTTTTAGCAGCATACGGTTATGTTCCGGCAAGGCAAAAAGGAAGTCATAAGCATTATCTGAATAAAGAAACGGGCGATTTGATAACAATAAAACAAGAAAACCCATTAAAAAAAGCTTATGTCGTAGATGTTCTGAATAGGATAGGGGAATAATCCCCTTATCCTAGAATGATGCAGAAAACAGAAAGGAGCATGAAAGCATGGAAGTAAAAGATTATATGAAATTGCCTTATACACGATTGGTACAGGAAATGAATGATGAAAGCGGACATTATTTTTACGGCAGGATTTTAGAACTTGACGGATGCCAAAGTACCAGCGATACGCTTGAAGGGCTATATGAAAGCCTTAATGAAGCAATGGAGGGATATATTGAAATAAAAATAGAAAATAATCTCTCTATCCCCATTCCAGAAACATCAAGCAATTACAGCGGAAAATTTGTTGTAAGGCTTCCAAAATCTCTACACCAAAGATTAGCCATTGAAGCAGAAAAAGAGGGCGTAAGCCTTAACCAGTTAGCATTATACAAATTGGCACTTTAATAAATACACATATAAGGCGGGGTTTTAATGCCCCACCTTATACACATATTACTCGAATATTACCGTTAATGCAAACCGTTAGGGAAGTAATAGACTGCTGCCCTCTGTGGCTCTACAGGCTTGAAATAATCGTCCGGGTTCTCTCCTGCCTCTGTCAATTCCTGCCGACATTGTTCTATCCTCTGTAAAAGTTCTTCCCGGCTCTCCCCGGTTATCGACATTACATCATCTAAAGAGAAATACTCATGCTCATTAAATGCAGATGCAAGGCTCATTCTCAAACCGCTGTAGATTGCTTCTAATGATAAATCATAGTCATTTATTCCGCTTATCTATGCTATGTTCTAATTCTGCTCTGGTAATGCCATATTTCCCATAATTCGCAAGCAGATTGTTTATAATCGTTTCTTTATCCATGACACACCCCCTATATTGCTATGTTTCGCCCATCAGCAAGAATAAAAGCCGCAGGTATCTTTCCTAGCAAGTGTATCTGATAGCTTGTCCTGCTATTTCTAATTATTTGTAAATCTACATATTGCCCTATTGTGTATTCTTCCGGCATAGATACCTTTACCTTGCCTTGTTCATCAGAATTTAGCCACAACTGAAAATACAAGTGATTATCTTTAATATCCAATATTCGATATGCTTTCACATTGTTTTGATTCCGCAAAGGTGTGGTGTTCTGTTCTCTTTTACATTCCATGATATTTTACCTCGCTATATTTATTTTGTTTTTATGCTTACTTTCGCCTAACTTTCTATTCCGCGATTCTCGTTCTCGGTCTAGTTCCTGCTGGTGTCGCTTCCGGTACTGCTGATATAATTCCGGGCATTGCATAGCAAATTGTGAAACTTCTTTCATTGTTCCGCTTTCATTGCTATTCATCTTTTCTTTGTACCACTCATAACTTTTTGTGCCTGCTTCCATTTCTGATACCTCCGTTTTCTCGATTTTAATTCTGCCACTTAATAACCCATTGCTATAATCAAAAAGTGCTGTTCTGTCAGATTCAGATAGCTTTTCAAGTGCCGCTATCCGCTCCGGGCTGTTTGGGGGTGTATTATAAACTTTTTCATAAAGCCTTGATATTCTTTTCGCATCATAATTCATTTTCGCCTTATCTCGCTTTCTCTTTTTCAAGCCTTTGCTGATAATATTCATAAAGGCTCGGATTGCTCCTCTTAAACTCAACCAACATTTGATATGTTCCGCTCTTTACTAACGCTTTCTTAAAATCTTCATAGCTTTCAATTTTCCTTGTTTTGTTCATAGTGCATACCTCGCTTTTCTTTGTTTGGTTTTCGGGTTTCTTTATTCTGCCGGACATCAGCCCAATATCAAAATCATAAAGTGCCGCACTGTCTGCTTCGCTTAATTCTGCCAGCCTTGCTTCACGTTCCGGGCTGTTTTTTGGTGTGGAATAGACATAATTATAAATCTTTACCATTCGTTCATAGTCCATTACATTCTACCTCATTTCTCAATGCTTTATATTGTCGGCATATACACAATCGGACAGCCTTTAACTTCCAATCTGTAAAATGCTTTTAATTCGTCTGACATACGCCTTTTCATTAACGACATTTCGGGATAAATTCTCCTAAGTACAGGACGAACCGTATATAGAGCAAAACTATATTTCTCACATACCTTTGTACAAAATTCAGTTTCCAGAATATAACCCTGCTGCCTAATCGTACTGTTAATTTCTTCTTTCAAAACTTCTTCAACATGGTTTTTAAATGTCAAATCAATCTTCCTCCCCTCTAAGCTGTGGCAAAGTGCTTATACTGCCCTCTGGCATATCTCCAGAACCGTCCAATCTTGGTAATTGGTCTGCTGTCAATATATGGTGTTCTTTTTTGTTCGGTATGCTTTCCTCAATGCTGATAGCATCTTTATAAGACAACCAATTTTTCATTAAGAAGATACCGCTTGGAGGGCTGATTTTGCCGCCTAACATAGCTTGTTCAATAAATGCTCCTATAAATGCCTTTGCGGACTGTATCAGTTCTTTACATTCCTTACTGCAATTTGTTCCCTTATTCCAGTTAAATAATGTTGTCCGGCTAATATGCAATGCCATACAAAGACTTTCTATGCCCGGTCTGATACTGGACTGTTGGCAGAATGAAAAATATTCTTCAATCCTCTGCTTGATTTCCTCGTCTGTTTCTGGCTTGCCCCTGTCGTGCAACTGCTTTAATGATGTAACTATTTCCTGTACTGCTGACGGCTCCATATCGTCAATCTGCCCTTGTGGATAACTGTTTTTTCTCATGTTTTACCTCTTTTCTGCTGATTTACAGCTATATTTTTAAAAATTCTTTTTATGATGTTAAGATTGTGCGTTGTACTTGGTCTTTCACGCCCTCTTGCGGTTGTAGTAAGCGTGTATCTTCTTATGGCACGAACCGCAAAGAGTACAAAGGTCTGTCAGCACATTCTCATTACCTAATCTGGCATAAGTAATATGATGTACTTGTACGCTCCTAATCCTGTTTATCGGTCTGCCGCACATCACGCAACCGCCATCTATGGCTATGCGTTCTTGCTTCTTAGCTTCCCATTCATCACTACGCATATAATCTTTATACTGCTGTGTCTGCATTTTTCATCATCTCCTTATAAATCCGTTCCAGTTCATCAATGACCGCCAACAATAAAGCAATCGCCAATTTACGGTTATCATACTTCTTTGCTATCTGTCCGCTTTCATCAACTACCGCTTCCCAGTACGCATCATCTGTCTGCACATTTGAATATTTCTTGTGAAAATTCCAAACATCTTGATACAATCCCCAATACTCATTTTTAAATGAATCTCTGCGAATATTTTCTTGTATCATATCAATGTCTTTGTTAGTCATATTGATACCTCACTCTCTGAAATTCCGTTACAAAAACCGTAAAATTGCTTACATTCATTTTGCACACTTCATTTTATTAAAGTGCTTGAAACCGTTGATTTTACTGGATTTGTGCAAAATGTGCATTTCAAATGTGACATTCTAAAGTTAAACCCTTATAGGAAATTTACATTTACTTTGCACAAATTGCACATTTCCATTTTTTCTTTAGTCAAAAGGTAGCGTTTCTTGCCCCTCGTACTCTACAAAATCTGTTTCCACCGTATAGCCCTTTACGATATTTTTTACGGTCTTGCCCTCCACCGTTCCACTATTCGCAAATAAGCCCTTAGTTTTAAGTTCTGCAAAGAAATTTGACTTGTTTTCTACACCGAAACCATTTTCTTCGCACCACTTTGAATAAATCTCGTAAACATCTTTTGCTTTGCTGTTTTTGCCCGTCTTGGTTAAACATTCATTGATAAAATTACCTATTTTGTCACTGTCCGTCCTGTAAGTATCGGTTGCGGTCTGCACTGCTTGCGGTGGCTCTAATCCCTGCTGCCTGTATAACCGCAATCCCTCAATACACCAATTCAAAATGCCGGATAGTTCCTGTTTATCTCTCAATCGGTTCTTTAAGTCTTTGTCCTGCTCATGCGGTTCAAAATGTCGGTCAAAACTGATAACATTTATCCTGCCGGAACTGAAAACCGTATCATCTGTAATCGTTGGTAAATAATTTGTGTTTATCACTAATTTAAACTTAGGAATAAAGCTAAATTCCCTCTGGTGAAGATGCCTTGCTGTGATGGAATCCCTACCCAACAAGGATTTTAATAAAGCTGTATCAAACAACATTCTTTTAGGCGGCTCACTTGCATTACAGAACCTACACCCTGCCAACCTTGCTATATCTCCACTTGCTTGTCTGCTGTCAAGATTTTGCTTTACTGCAAGGCTTTCCGGCTTCATTGTCAGCGCATAATCGCCCAGCAGATATATCAGAGTTTCGCAAAACGTACTTTTTCCGTTTCGTGTCGTACTTCCATAGAGAATAAAACAAGTTTCCTGCTCTGTGTTCCCGGTCAATGAAAGCCCTGCTATCTTTTGGAGATACAATATTTTCTCCTTATCGTCCTGCATGATTTCCAATAGAAATTTCTTCCATTCTTTGCAATCGGCGGCAGGATTATATTCAGCATTGCATATCTTTGAAAGAAGCATATCCGGGTTATGTTCCACAAACTTAGGATTGTCCTCGGATAAATCAAGTGTACCGTTCTGTACATTTAAAAAATAATCATTTGTATCTAACTGCTCATTATCAAAAAAGTACACATCTTTGCTGTCCTGTAGCATATTGTTTCGATTTCTGATATTGCAAAGTGCCGCTACTGCCTTTAAATATTTACCCTCTGTATCAACATTTACCGCATATCTGAGGAGCGCATCTGACAGGGCTTTTGCTGATGCCTTCGCACTCAACCCCTCAATATCATCAACCCACTTTTTACCGTCATATCTCATAAAATCTTTTCGTGACGGATTATATCTGTGCTTGTCCTTAAAAACAGTTGCAAACAACCTACCATTACCTTTATCCGTTGTTTCAAATCGCTCTGCGTGCAAATCCCTCAAAACCTGCTCCAAAGTCCTGTCCTGCTGCCCCTGTGCCTTTATAGGGGTGTCGTGTTTTGCCTCCCTTACGGTTTCTTTAACGGTATTCTGTTCCTGCTGTAGCAACTGTTCAAACTCCTGTTTGCTATGCCCTGCACTAAAATAGTCTGTTATATCCGCTTTGGGCGTGTCCGTCATGGGTACAATGATTTTGCTACTCTTTGCAACTGCTTTAATGTCATTCTGGATAGTTTCAGCAACACGCTTTCCCGGCTCGTCATTATCTGCCAATATGAAAACATCTGCTCCCTGCACTAATGTAGCAAAGTCTGACTGCCAATCATTCACACCGCCATAAGTAAAAGCTGTGTAACCTTGTTTTATCAGCGTATCAACATCTTTTTCGCCCTCTGGTATAAAAATAGGTCTGCTCTCTGTAATCGCTTTATTTATGGCTTGTAGGCTTCCATAGATAGCCTTGTAACTTTTTCTGCCTACATCATGCAAACCGTATGTAAAACGGTCATTCTGCAATTTGCCATAGATGATTTTCTTTCCCTCGCACCTAATCTTTGTAAAGGCATAAGCACCGTTAATAGAAACGTAGTTGTAAACCGCTTCAATTTTACGTTTCTCTCTGCCCTCTACATAGGCTCGCCAGTTTGGGCTTCTCGGCTCTGCATCATAAAAGGTATCTTTCTTTTCAAGTCCAACTGCTCCTAAGATTTCATCAACTCTACACCCTGCATGACAGTAGAACAATGTACACTTTCTGCCTTTTGTGATTGTCAATGAAGCGTGTTTATCGTCATGTGCCGGGCATTGACATTGTGATTTATCTCCATATCGCTTTTTCATCTTAAAGTATCGCAAATTGTTTTCGTATATCTCATTAGCGGTCATTTATTCCACCGCCCTTCCAAAATTCCTCTGATATGTTCGGCTTCCTCGTCAAGGGCATCCATTTTTCGTTGTATATACTTGTAACAACACTCATTGTCGCTATGCTCCGTCTGCAATCGTTCATAAATCTCACGTTCTTGCATTAACGCCTTTTGCTGTTTCCTTAGTCGATATCTTCTCAAAATATTCATTCTGCTGTACCCCCTTTATAAAGGAATCCCGTTTCCTCATAAAATTTCTTAGGGTAAATCAGATAAGAATATTGGCGGCTCTTTGGTGTCCTACGGTATGCAATTCCCCAGTTTACCGCACCGCTTTGAAGCAACAGCCTTACCGTTTGACAATCTACCTTTAAAGCCTTAGAGGCGACAGCAACAGGGATATTTGCACACTCAAAAATAGGTTCATTCATATCTGCCACCACCTTTACTCTGTTGCCAACCTGTCAATGATTGCCCTGATTTCGGCTTTCTTTTCCTCTGACAATTCAACTCTCAATTTCCTGCTGAAATTTCCATCATTGATACCAAGTTCTATTGCTATCTGCCATAAACGCACATTTCTTTTGTTTGCATATTCTCTTATATCTTTATTACACATAAAATACCTCCTGTTTTATAGATTGTTGTTGTTGACTTCTACCCTTGCAAGTGGTATGATATTCATAAATCGAACACTTAATTTTGTATGCTCGTTTTATAAGCATAAAATAGCATAATATGTTGGTGTTGTTGAAAAAAGTTTATTTTTTGCTCACTTTTCGACCGATATATAATTTATGTTCATTTTTCGAGCAAGGAGTGCGATATGAATATTTATGAAAAATTAAGACGTAGCCAGCGCAAAAATAATAATGAAATGGAAAAAGAAATGACCATTGCAGAACTTGTAAAGAAATTAAATAAAGAGATTGACGGAAAGAAACTAGATAGAAATGTCATAAACAGAATTGAAGCCGGACAGGAACCAACTTTAACGCAATTAGTGGCATATTCTAAAGTTTTTAATGTTTCAACTGATTATATACTTAATAATGTATCTCCAAAATCAGATACCGAAACCATTAAATCTATTGCTGATTATTTAGGTTTATCTGATGTAACTATAGAAGAAATAATGAAACTAAAAACCGATTATAAACTGATTTTTGATAAAATGATTTCAAGGTACTGTTTATTGCTTATCCTGTCAGAAATTAGAAACTTATTAGGATATAATTACTTGAAGCCTCATTTAACTCTAAAATTTGATGAAAAGTGTAAATGGCTTGACGGTGCAGATATTGACCAGTTTTTAAACAATGCTGTTAGTGATAATGCTGTTTCTGTTTTTTTTAACGAAGCTGTAAACAAAAGAATTGAACAAATTGTTAAAAATACGATGGAAGATGAAGAATTGCAAAAATATTTTGGAGAATTAGATAAACATTCCAAAATACAAGGAATATTACGAGCAGACCAGCTACCTAGATTGGGTGACTTTAAAAGCAAAGGAAGTGATGACAATGAAACTACCTAATGCCTTTGCTTCTGTCTATAGAAAGGAAGTGATTCAATGGCACTGTTGAAATGTCCAGAGTGTAAACATGAAGTATCAGACAAGGCTTCTTCCTGTCCTCATTGCGGCTATCCCATAAATAGTCCTACCAGTACAAAACCACGTATCAGAAATGGAAAGCCCACAAAGCTGCCCAATGGGTACGGAACAATCTACAAACTACCCGGAAAGCGTTCAAAACCTTTTAGGGCTGTCAAAACTGATAAATGGGTACTGGATGCCGATACAGGCAAAAGCAAACAGATACGCTTCACTATCGGCTACTATGCTACTCGTGAAGAAGCTATGATTGCCCTTGCAGATTACAACGAAAATCCGTATGACATTAAAGCGGATAGCATCACATTTTCGGAAGTATATGAGAGGTGGAATGAGGGGTATTTTCCCACTCTCTCCAATCCGTCCAGCATCAGAACAATTACGGCGGCATACGCTTATTGTAACGGTCTTTATGATATGCGGATGAAAGATATAAGAGTATCGCATTTGGAAGGCACTATATTAAATGCAGATGTCGGAGATAGCACAAAAGGCAGAATCAAAAGCCTGTTCAATATGATGTACAAATATGCTGTAGCCCATGATATTGTGGATAAAGATTATGCTTCTGTAATGTTCGCAAATGGCACTCCAATCAAAAGAGAACGCACAAAAGAAGTTATACCTTTTACAGATGAAGAAATTCTGCAATTATGGGATAGCAAGGACTTGATTCCTTTTGCCGATATGGTATTGATAGGAATATACAGCGGATGGCGGCCACAAGAATTATCTATATTACAAATTGCGGACATTGACCTTGAAGCAGGAACTATGAAAGGTGGTTTAAAAACAGATGCAGGAAAAAATAGAATTGTTCCTATTCATCCAATAATAAAACCGTTAATTGAAAACCGCATAGAGGAAGCCGCTACTCTGCAATCTGAATATCTTTTTAACGATTTAAACGGACAGCAGGGTACATATATGACCTATGACAAATGTCGCAAGAGATTTCAAAAAGTCATGGATAGACTAAAAATGAAACATCGCCCACATGAAACACGACACACATTTATTACAAAAGCAAAATCATGTGGCGTTGATGAATACATCTTAAAACTGATTGTTGGACACGCCATTGAGGATATTACCGAAAAAGTATATACCCATAGAACAATGGAACAATTAAAATCCGAAATGGAGAAAATCACAAAATAGAAAGGAGTTGATGCAAATTGATTTGTAACACTCAAAAAGGCTCTACAGTACCGCAAATACCATAGAGCCGACACCCAGTAATAAGCAACCACGCAAATTAAAGGGAGTATGTTCATTGTAGCATACTTTCCCACCAAAAGAAAGGAAGATTTTATAATGAGCAAAAATGATATGCTAGACACTGTTTTTGATGCAACTTGCAAACTGGAACTTATGCAGACTATGTTAGGCGTTTTAATTAACATGGTAGAAAAGATAGATGTTAAGACACCAGAACAGGCTATGGAGTTTGCTGTCAACCAAAATGTAATAGACGATTTTCTCCATATCACGCTTGACGGAGTGAATTATGCCACACAAATTCTGAATGACTTGCAGAAAGGCGGTGTTGAATAATGGGCGCATACTACGTTTCGTTTGTAAACCGTGATATTCCCTATATGTACGCTGTTTCCGCTGATGAATTGGGTTCAGATGATATTTTTTATCTCGAACATTTGCACCATGTAGAGCCAAAAGATTTTGTACTTGTGAAACATTCAAGGGAGTGTATTATTCTCAATAAAGCTTTGGGCGATAAGTTAAAAGAAGCCGAGAGCATTATCACCAAAGTTATGCGGTCAAAATATCTGCCCGAAAAGCTGATAGACAAGCTTGCTGAATTGACGGATTTTGAATCATCATGTATTTTGCAGAAATATTATTGTGATTGGAGAGACGAACTCCGAAAGAGGGAATTAAACAGACAGGCTATGTCAATGCTGAAATCAGCTAAATCATTGCGTATCAGTTGGAAAGTTAAGCGTAACAAGGAAATTATCAAAGAACTTTTTGACATTGGATATGGAATATATAAAAAAGAGGCTGTTTGCGATTATCAACAAGGAGCAGAAAACGCCTTTATGTATGGCTATCTTTTGGGCGTTCAATCGCAGAAAGGTGGTGTTGCGAATGAGCAGAACTGACATAGCAAAAGCAATAGCCGAAGATTTATTAAATAATGAAGTACTGGACGAAAACAACTTTTCCTATGATGCCGTTGCCATTCTTGAATATGTCCAGAATATCATTTTAGAGCATTTAAAAGACTATTCTTTACTGTCTGGCACAATATTCTAAGCAAAAGGGAAATAACCGTTACATAAAAACGAATTAGAGGGTATCTGTACAATGCAGATGCCCTTTTCTCATTCTAAAAGAGAAAAACCGCTACCCTCCTATTTGGGGTAACGGTCTCTTAGTCAATGCCTTTTCAGAAAAGCAACTACTGCCATAGCAATATTCGCTGTCAATGAAACAAGCAATCCCATAGCTAGAATTTTCTTACCCTTTCTTTCATGCCTCAACATCTCCATCGCTAAGCCTTCTGGTCTTTCCATTATAGTTTCCTCCTTTTTCATATTCTGGCTATATTATCGCACCTAACAGTACCAAAAACAATGTCATGTTTTTGTCATAAAATTATCACGTTTTTATCATTCCATTTTTGTGTGCTACCTCATGTGTGCTACCTGTGTGTTACTTGTGTGCTACGTGGCAAAATTTAAGGCTATCGCCGACAACCTATATCAACGATAGCCCTTGATTTTACTGTATTTCTTAGAACTTTCCTTCTTTCGCCGCTTCCTCGATAGAAACCGCAACCGCAACCGTAGCGCCAACCATCGGGTTGTTACCCATACCGATCAAGCCCATCATCTCAACGTGTGCCGGAACGGAAGAAGAACCTGCGAACTGTGCATCGGAATGCATACGTCCTAAAGTATCCGTGAAACCGTAGGATGCAGGACCCGCAGCCATGTTATCGGGATGCAGTGTACGACCTGTACCACCGCCGGATGCAACGGAGAAGTATTTCTTGCCAGCCTCTGTTCTCTCTTTCTTATATGTACCTGCTACCGGATGCTGGAATCTTGTCGGATTGGTGGAGTTACCTGTGATGGAAACATCTACATTCTCCTTCCACATAATTGCAACACCTTCCGGAACGGAATTTGCACCATAGCAGTTTACCTTGGAACGAAGACCGTCAGAATATGCAATTCTGTCAACTTCTTTTACTTCGTTCGTGTAAGGGTCATACTCTGTCTCAACGAATGTAAATCCGTTAATTCTGGAAATAATCTTAGCTGCATCTTTTCCAAGACCATTCAGGATGACACGAAGAGGTTTCTGACGAACCTTGTTAGCCTTCTCAGCGATACCAATTGCACCCTCTGCTGCTGCAAAGGACTCATGACCTGCCAAAAATGCGAAACAATCTGTCTCCTCCTCCAATAACATCTTACCCAGATTACCGTGACCAAGACCTACCTTACGGGTATCTGCAACGGAACCGGGAATGCAGAATGCCTGAAGTCCCTCACCGATTGCTGCCGCAGCGTCAGCCGCCTTCTTGCAGTCTTTCTTGATTGCAATTGCAGCGCCTACCGTATAAGCCCAGCAAGCATTCTCGAAACAAATCGGCTGAATTTTCTTAACCTGCTCATATACATCTAAGCCGGCATCTTTTGTAATTTTCTCAGCTTCTTCGATAGAAGAAATACCATAACTATTTAAAACGGAATTGATTTTGTCAATTCTTCTTTCATATGATTCAAATAAAGCCATCTTATCTTAATCCTCCTGTTTATATTTAGAGATTCTCGGCAATGTTCGAGTTCGCGAAGCGAATCTCGCAGAGTTATTTTCCCCCATTTATCGAGTTTGCGAAGCAAATCTCACAGAGTTATTTTCTCCATTTATCGAGTTTGCGAAGCAAATCTCGCAAAGTAAATTCCGAAGGAATTTACTTTTGTTATTCGCATCTGGGGTCAATAATCTTAACAGCATCATCAACGCGTCCGTATTGTCCACATGCTTTCTCATAAGCAGTATTCGGGTCATCACCCTTCTTGATGAAGTCTGTCATCTTACCAAGACTTACGAACTTGTAACCAATAATCTCATCATTAGCATCCAATGCGATGCCTGTTACATAACCTTCAGCCATCTCAAGATAACGAGGACCTTTCTTAAGCGTACCATACATAGTACCAACCTGACTTCTTAAACCTTTACCTAAGTCTTCAAGACCTGCGCCAACCGGAAGTCCGTCTTCTGAGAACGCAGACTGTGTACGACCGTATACAATCTGTAAAAACAGCTCTCTCATTGCTGTGTTGATTGCATCACACACAAGGTCAGTATTAAGCGCTTCCATAACCGTTAAGCCCGGTAAAATCTCAGATGCCATAGCAGCAGAATGTGTCATGCCGGAGCAGCCGATTGTCTCTACAAGAGCCTCCTGAATAATACCTTCTTTCACATTCAATGTCAGCTTACATGCACCCTGCTGAGGAGCACACCAGCCTACACCATGTGTCAAACCGGAAATATCTTTTACCTCTTTTGCCTGAACCCATTTTGCTTCTTCTGGGATAGGAGCACAGCCATGGTGAACACCCTGTGCCACTGTACACATTTCTTCAACTTCTTTTGAATAAATCATGTGATAACTCCTTTCGATTATGTATAAATTATTTCATAACAGCCCCTTATGAGTCTGTCATAACCGCTAGCTTTATTTTCGCACATTACATACAAAAAATCCAGTCATTTATTAGAATTTATATACTATTTCACATAACAAAAAATATTTGTACTAAATTGAATGGGGATTTGCTACAGTGTCAGGATAACATCATACGGTCGTTTGCAAACTCACCCCCGCTTACCTCCTCAAATTTTGTAAGCAGATCAGATACATGCAATTTCTGCTTTTCTTCTCCTCGCACGTCATAGATAATTCTGCCTTCATGCATCATAATCAAGCGGTTTCCATGATGGATGGCATCCTTCATATTATGCGTAACCATCATGGCAGTCAAATGATTTCCCTCAATAATCTTATCCGATAATTCCAAAACCTTTGCCGCCGTCTTTGGATCCAAGGCTGCAGTATGTTCATCCAAAAGCAAGAGGTTCGGTTTTTGCAAAGAAGCCATCAGCAAAGTTACTGCCTGACGCTGCCCTCCAGATAGCAGTCCAACCTTTGTAGTCAAGCGGTCTTCTAATCCCAAATCCAGAGTCTTCAACATTTCTTTATAGCGCTCTTTTTCTTCCTTGGTTACGCCCCACTTTAACTTACGGCTCTTGCCACGTCTTGCAGCGATAGCCATGTTTTCTTCTATAGACATCGTTTTTGCTGTGCCGGTCATAGGGTCTTGGAAAACTCTCCCAAGAAATCTGGCACGCTTATGTTCCGGTAAAGATGTCACATCTGTACCACCAATAATAATAGAACCTTGGTTCACTGGCCATACACCGGCTATGGCATTCAGGGTTGTAGACTTTCCTGCCCCATTACCGCCGATAATTGTCACAAAATCACCATCTTCCAGTTGCAAATTCACTCCATCCAGCGCAACTTTTTCATTAATGGTACCCGGATTAAATGTTTTATGTATGTTTCTTAATTCCAGTGCATACCCCGTTGTTACATCGCTCATGACTTTGCAGCCCCCTTCTTGCTATATTTTTCTTTCAGATAAGGAATTGATAAAAATACCGCCACCACGACTGCCGAAAACAGCTTTGTATCTTCCGATGGCAGAATCTTTAACCATGTCACGAATGCCATAACAACATAGTATACTACGGCGCCTACAATTACCGAAATCATTGTGAACGCAAACGCCATCTTCCTGCCGGCACAAAACTTACCAAATAATACTTCTCCGATAATAACTGCCGCAAGACCAATGACAATAGCGCCTCTGCCCATATTAACATCTGCCGCACCCTGATACTGTGCATACAGTCCGCCACACAACCCAACCAGACCGTTAGAAATCATCAGTGCAAGTACTGTATGGAAGTTCGTATTGATTCCTTGCGCCTTTGCCATACTCATATTACAGCCTGTTGCTCGAATTGCCTGTCCCTGTTCTGTTCCGAAATAACAGTATAAAACTCCTACTAAAACAATACAGCCAAGAATCGTACCCCCATAAAACATAATCTGTGTCAAGGAGTCTCCGCTTATATATCGAGAGGAAACAACCAGCTTATATTTATCTACACCGACCGCCTGATTGGATTTCCCCATAATATTCAAATTAATAGAATAAAGTGATATCTGTGTCAGTATACTGGATAGAATACCCGGAATGCCTAATGCCGTATGTAAAAGTCCTGTTACCATTCCAGCCAGCATACCTGCTACAAAAGCTGCTAACAATGAAAGCCATGGATTTACGCCTGCACGGATCAACATAACCGCCACGGCGGCTCCTGTCGCCAGAGAACCGTCAACAGTCAAATCTGCAAAATCCAAGAGTCTGAATGTAATATAAACCCCCAGTGCCATAATCCCCCAAAGGAGTCCCTGTGCACATGCACCCGGCATAGCCCGAAAAAAAGAGATCGGGTTAAGAGTTAGTAAAATCATTTTGTAACCTCCATCAAACTTAATTCAAACAGCGACTTATTCCTACCACCGATGTCTGAATTTTTTTATATTTTAAAAAGAATATGGAGATGGCAGATGTGTCATCCCCATATTTTCCTTTTAATCTACTGATATAAACAATTTCTTACACATAATACTATTCAATGACAACTGCTTCATAACCTTCCGGAACGGTAATGCCTAATTCTTCACAGATTGAAGCATTATACATCTTTTTAACCTGCGGGGCATACTTAATTTCCATTGTAGTGATATCTGCACCATTTACCAAAATGTCATATGCCATCTCACCTGCCGTATAACCGATATCATAGTAACTAATAGATAACGTTACAGTACCGCATCCTTTACAGATACCTTCCTCTCCTGCCACGATCGGTATGCCTGCCGGAAGTGCTATATTGTTGATTGCTTCTGTTGCACCTGCCAATGTATTATCTGTAGGAATGTAGAGAACATCACATGATTCACATGCACTGGTAACAATTGTCTGTATCTCATTAGAATCGGCAGCCGTATATTCTTCATATGCGATTCCGTCTGCATCCAGACAGCTTTCAATCACCTCAGCCTGATATTTAGAATTTGCCTCTGCTGAACAATACAGAATACCAACTTTCTTTACATCGGGGAACATCTCTAACAACATTTTCTCTTGTTCTTCCAGCGGCGCCAAATCTGACGTGCCTGACACATTAGTCCCTGTTGCTCCAGTCCAGTCATCAATATCGAGAGCCGTTGCATAGTCCGTAATGGAAGTTCCCAAAATCGGTATTGTATTGGTTGCCGCTGATGCTGCCTGCAGTGGTGATGTTGCATTTGCCAGAATCAAATCGTAATCATCTGTTACAAACTGCGTGCATATGGTAGAACAGTTTACCTGCTCACCCTGTGCATTCTGGAAATCAATGTTCACATTGTCTTCACCAAATAGTTCCTTTAAAGCCTCCTCAAATCCACGTGTTGCTTCATCAAGTGCCGGATGCTCCAGCAACTGGCAGATACCGATATTATATACCTTATCCACTGCGGGAGCTTCTGTTGTCTCTCCGCTCTCTTCTGCTGTCTCTCCGCTCTCTTCTACATCCGCAGACTCTCCACTTTCCGCATCCTGTGATGCATTGTCTGTAGATGCCGTACTACCCGCGGCCTCATCTGAGCCGCATCCGGCAAGCATAGTAACAGACATTGCTGTCGCCAAAAATAGTGCCAATGTTTTCTTTCTCATAATAATCCTCCTAGTAAAATACTCGTGCACTTTAAAGTGCTAAAGCGCACTGTTTCCTATGAAAATATACACGAAAAAGACACATTAGTCAACCTAACCGATGAAATATTCTGATATATCAATACAATTTAAGAGTGCCAGCCCGTTTTCTTCCTTACATTCCAGCCAGCTTGCGCTGCATCTGCTCCAGCACCGCAAAGAATAATTAAACAATTCCTCCGTACATCTGCAATGCGGATCCTCCTTCTTAAGATGGCGCAGGATACAGTTCTCGCAGGGTGTATCCCTATGCTGCAATGCCTTATAACAGATATCACCGATTTTGACCTCCGGCGAACTCATCAACACCTTTTTGTTAATAAAGCTGAGTTCATAAGTATCCGGATTGACAATATAAACAAAGCTGTCCAGATTATCAAAAATCGCTATCTGCGTCACAAAGTCCTGAAGCCTGTCCATCAATCCTATCTGAAGAATATGCGCTTCCAGAATACGCATCAGGGAACGGATTTCTTCCATTTCATTCTCGTTAAACTCAAGCTGCACATCTTCGTGATTCTCAAAAACAATCGCGCCCTGAAATTCACCGTGTGACGTAACCGGATAATAGAGCATACTCTTGATGCCCTCCACTTGGAAGTAATCATGCATCTCCACCGCCGTCAAATCATAATCATGAATGATGGTAATCTTGCGAAACGATTCATACAGGATTTCACTGACCACCCGCTTTAACTCATAATGCTCCTTCGTCTCCCGCCCGATTTCATAGCCTGCCGCCGCAAACTGTACCGTTCTCGAAATAGGAAGCGTATCATTTCCGCATACATATCCTCTGTGAAAATGGTAGTTCGCCGTAATCAATTCAATGACCGATTTCAGCGCCGACTCCATCATCTTGTCTTCAAACAGAACCTGCATCACCAAATCTTCAATATTGCGGTTCATCTTCATGTCTTTATCGGAACCATAATCCATATTCTTTCTGGTAGCATGGTAGACCATCGTCGTCGCCGCATCGTAAATACGATATCCGCATTTACCGTTTGCCTTAGCGGTATAGACAGCCTTATCCGCTTTATTGAACAATTCTTCATAATCGCCGCCATGATACGGGAAAATCGCCACGCCCACACTACACGTCAGGCGAATGGTTTTTTCCTCATGCTCAAATGAATAATTGACATTGCGCACGACTTTTCCCGCCAATATATCCGCATCGGAAATAGCGTTCAGATTCTTCATGAAGATAACAAATTCATCTCCTCCGATACGTCCGACGATATCGCCGCCTTTAAAGATGTCATTCAACGCATCCGCCGTGTCAATCAACACTTTATCGCCCTGTGCATGTCCCAGAAGGTCGTTTACCTCTTTAAAATTATCTAAGTCAACAATCATCATTGCATTCAGGACGCCATTCTTGCTCTCGCTGATTGCGTTCTCAATCAGCTGCACGGAAGCGCCTTTATTATATAATCCTGTGAGGGCGTCTTTCTCTGCGCGCAGTAACAGCTCCAATTCCCTTAACTTCTTCTCGTGTATATTAATCATGCGCCCTACGACTCTCGTCACATATCCTTCCGAACCGAGCAGGGAAGTCAGATTTGCCTGATACCATATATAATCACCGTCAAAGCGTTTGGTTCTGTACTCTATCGTCTCGTGCTTCGGAGACGTCAATAAACCTCTGAAGACCGACCTGTAATATGCAACATCCTCCTCGTGAATCATGGACGCATCAAACTGCTCCATCCATTTTCCCTGAATATGTTCACCGGACATATCATATTCATTGGATGACTTTATGACCATAACATCCGTCTTTGCATTATAGTCAATAATCTTTTCGCCTTCTGCCTCGGAAAGAATATGCAGCCTCTCTGCCTGCTTATGCAACTCCTCTTCGATGCTCTTGCGCTCCGAAATATCATGAATCACCGTCACGATAATATATTTATCCGCTTCTCTCGAATACAGATTTCCCCTGACGTAAAGCCAGCGCAGTCCGCCGCTTCCCGTCACCGTACGAAATTCCACATCAATAGCGCCGTCATCCTTAAGTACATCCTCAATCGCCTGTCTATAAATCGGTATATCTTCCGGAATAATATTCCTCTCTATTTTCTTTAAAAATTTCATTCCTTGTGCTCTCGAATATCCCAGCATACGAAACATTCCCTCATTGACAAAAAAGGGAGTCATAGATTCGTCCGTTCTGCAATATTCAAAGAAACATATGCCTGTGATTACATTGTCGATCATAGAACCGAAATTTTCCATGTTTAATTCCATACACTTATCCCCAAATACACTAGCTTACCACAATTTACCGCATCCTAATACTTTTCAGCTATCTCACCCTGTTTCTTATAAATGCTATGCGCCGGTATATACCCTCTCACCATTGAAGTCGGATATACATTCGCCTCTCTTCCGATGACAGTTCCGGGATTTAATACGGAATTACAGCCGACCTCCACATTGTCCCCTAACATTGCCCCGAATTTCTTAAGCCCGGTCTCAAACTGTTCCTCACCTGCTTTTACGACAACTAACGTCTTATCGCTTTTGACATTGGATGTGATGGAACCTGCCCCCATATGCGCCTTGTATCCTAAAATACTGTCCCCTACATAGTTGTAATGAGGCACCTGCACCTTGTTAAACAATATCACGTTCTTCAGCTCCGTAGAATTTCCAACCACGGCGCCCTTCCCCACAATGGCATTTCCTCTGATGAAAGCACAGTGCCTTACTTCCGCTTCCTCATCAATAATCGCCGGTCCGTTGATACAGGCGCTCGGGTAAATCTTCGCACTTCTGGCAACCCAGACATTATCGCCCCGCTTTTCATAACGATCTGCTGGAAGCGTATTGCCCAGCTTCACAATAAAATCACTAATCTTTTTTAAGACTTCCCACGGATAGGTGACGCCTTCAAAAATATCCTTTGCAATTGTCTCATCCAAAGTATAAAGTGCATTAATTTCCGTATCTTTTAAACATGCCATATTTTTACCTGTCCTTTCCTAAATCTAAAGCCCCAAATATTTCCTATATAATTCCGTTGTAAAAAAATCTCAAATTCGCGCACGGAGCACCTCGTTTCGGGGCATCCCACGCTATTTCTTATAAAACTGTGCCACATACCGGAACCTGTTGTAAAGCACGGACTGATTACTCATCTGTTTCACCGTATTGGTCCTTCTTGTAACAAAATCATCTAACTTCATCATATATTCATTTTCTGATATCTCACCGTCAGCCACAAGCGTCAATCCCTTCTCCCAGCTTGCCGTCAGCCTCGGATCGAGCAGCGGTTTGATGGAACCAGCCACCACTTCATAAATCATCTCCCCAAGCAGCGTCGGTGTGATAATCTGGGTTTTCTTATTCAATGCCAGATACTTAATATTGACCAGCTTCTTAAGGATTTCCGCCCTTGTCGCGGAAGTACCGATGCCGCTCCCCTTAATCTGTGCCCGCAGTTCCTCATCTTCGATAAACTGTCCCGCATTTTCCATGGTCAAAATCATCGTTCCGGAATTATACCGTTTCGGAGGCGACGTCTCACCTTCCTTTTTATCCAAGTTTAACA
The DNA here is from genome assembly GCA_947564735.1 of uncultured Lachnospiraceae bacterium. GTDB lineage: Bacteria > Bacillota > Clostridia > Lachnospirales > Lachnospiraceae > UBA3282. The sequence goes on from CANOEC010000007.1 coordinate 41,178, forward strand.
GCGTTAACTGTTTACCCTTTCGCATCGTTTTGAGAACTTCCATGAAGGATTCATCGCAGGCAGTCTCCTGCTCCTCTTTTTTCTCTTCCCCCTCATCCTCCTCTTTCTTTTTCCTCATAAAAGAATACTGCGTCAGTGGGAGATATCCCGCCTCTGTAAGCACCTTGAAACCTGAGGAAAACAATTCTCCTTTTATCATGACATTTAACGCAATTTTCTGATATACTGCCGGCGGATAAAAAATGCTTAAGAATCTTCTCACGATAATCTCATAGACTTTTGCCGATGTTGGATGCAGCCCGTTAAGCGCCCCCAGTCCCTGTCCGGTTGGAATAATCGCATAATGGTCGGTAATCTGTTTGTCATTGACGTATCTGGTCTTTGCAATCGCCCGATAGCTCCCTGTGCTTAGCACCTCTGCCGCATAAGACGCAGCAATGTCATAATTCTTAAGTCCGCCGATATTTTTATGTATCTCCTTCGCGACCGCACTCGACAGCACTCTCGCGTCCGTGCGCGGATAAGTCGTTAATTTCTTCTCGTATAGCTCCTGCGCAATCCTAAGCGTCTCATCCGGACTGATTTTAAACAGCTTGGAGCAGTCATTCTGCAATTCCGCCAGATTATATAAAAGCGGCGGATTCTTCGTTTCCCGCTTCTTCTCAAGTTTCTCGACAACCGGTGCCTGTATCGGTTCTCCCTGCAGATATTGTATGAATGCGTCAGCTTCTTTTTCCTGTAAAAATCCGGTGTCTTTGTAAAGCAAAGGAGAGCCTTCATAACGCGACCCTTTTACCGCTTTCCATTCACAGCTGCATTCCCGTCCTTCTATATCAATCTTTGCAAGCACTCTATAAAAAGGTATCTTGACAAACTCCCTGATTTCCCGCTCCCTGTTGACCACCATCCCCAGCACGCAGGTCATCACACGCCCGACTGATACCACAGCGCGATCCGTTCTTAAGTAAGACTTAATCGGATTGCTGTATTTGAGCGTCAGAACGCGGGAAAAATTAATCCCCATCAGATAATCTTCCTTGGCGCGCAGATAAGCTGCGCTTGACAAATTATCATAAGCAGACAAATCTTTGGCTTCCTTGATGCCGCGTAAAATCTCTTCTTCCGTCTGAGAATCAATCCACACCCGCTTCCTGCATTTGCCGTGTACATGCGCCTGCTGTTCTACAAGACGATAAATATATTCTCCTTCCCGTCCGGAATCGGTACAGACATAGATTGTCTCCACATCTTCCCTGTTGAGCAGTCCGCTTACAATCTGAAACTGCTTTTTGACCGCCCCGATTACCTCATACTTAAATTCTTCCGGAATAAAGGGAATCGTATCAAGCGACCATCTCTTGTACTTTTCATCATATGCTTCCGGATAACTCATCGTTACAAGATGCCCTACGCACCACGTCACCACTGCCTCTTCAGACTCGAGATAACCATCCTTATTTTTCATATTATATTTCAGTGCTTTGGCGAACTCTTTTGCAACACTGGGCTTCTCCGCTATATAAATACTCTTCCCCATAGACTCCTCATCAATGATACATCCGTCCTGCATCCCGCAAATGTGCACCTGCTACATATCCGAAAGCTGGACGAGTTTTAGCCCCGGTTTGATTTTTGACTCCAGATTCAGTTTCTCGTCAAACCGAAATGCCGTATACATATAGACGTAATCAACGTTAATCTTCGCTTTTCTGGCATAGCTCAACAGATTCTCATAATCCTCGTAAGACGTCGGTCTTTCCCAATTACACAATCCGACCAATGTCTTTCCTTCCTCGTCCTGCGCTATAATGTCCAGTTCTCCCGCTTTTCCAACCCATTCTCCGATAATATCGGGCATTATCGGAAGTTTTCCTCTGTCATTTAATTTCATCAAATGCTGTCTACAGACCTTTTTATAATAGCCTGCCACATATTTTCTGAAATCCGGCATAATATAGCGGTGATAGAACTCTCCCACAGAACATGTCTGCAGACTGCTCAGATACGGATACATATATGTGTAATAAAAATCGACAAACGGATGGCTGATCCGATAGATTCCCTTCTGGACATTTTCCTTGCCAGCCGTATCGTAAGAAAAAACTTTCTCCACCAGTTCAAGTTCTATCAGATTTTTCAGATAGACGCTTATCTTTGCACGGGAAAATTCCGTATGCAGGTACAGATTGTTCAGCTTATGGCTTCCCGCCGCGATAGACGCCATGATTGTATTATATACGCCCGGTTCACGAAGCTGGTCCGTCAGCATACGCTCCCCTTCCTCAAAAAGAAAACTATTCACATCCAAAATGTTTCTGCATATATTCTGCTGGATAGTCAGTCTGTCATCAAACTGATTCCACAATCCGGGAAAACCGCCTAATATGGCATATGCCTCCACACATTCTTCAATCCGGAAATTCGGAAACCGCTGTACGATATCCTCAAATGTAAGCTCCCTTATCTTTAAAAAACCGGACAATTCATAAGCTGCATCGCCGATGCGCGTAATCATGCTGTTTTCAATCCAGCCGATAGAAGAACTGCACAATACCACCATCATTTCATCCCTGTTCCATTGGCTGTGTACAAACGAGACAAGCTCCTGCATAAATCGTTCACCCGCTCTGACAACATTCTGGAACTCGTCGATCACAAGCACTTTTTTTCCCTTGGAATGCCGGCTGATTATCGCAAAGATATCATGAAAAGACGGAAACGGATCCAGCTCGTATCCGTCCTGAATAAGCTGTCTGCTCCACTGATATGTCTGCTCCCGCTCAGAGCATGCTCTGGCAAGATAATAGCAGTGTGGTTTATCCTTCATAAACTCTTTGACAAGCGTGGTTTTTCCGATACGCTTTTGTCCATATACGACCAGCAGCTGACTGCCTTCCCTGTCGTAATAGTTATTTAAGTACTTTAATTCAGATGTTCTGCCAAGTAACATAGATTTCCTCACGTATTATGCAGTCATATCCGCCAGCAAATTTTCTATTTTATCTGAAGGCATCGGTTTACCAAGGAAATAGCCCTGAATATTATCACAGTCAATCTCAGTCAGATATTGAAACTGTTCTTCCGTCTCCACTCCTTCGGCTATCGTTTCAAATCCTAATTTTTTTACCATATAAATAATGGATTCCGTAATAATCCTCGTATTCTCATCCGTTATCACAGTGTCAATAAAAGATTTATCTATTTTCAGCGTATCAATAGGCAGGCCCTTCAGATAAGACAATGAAGAATATCCCGTCCCAAAATCGTCTAAGGAAATCTTCACGCCGATATCCCTTAAAAGAACCAATTTTTCAGTGATTTCTTTAAAGTCGTCTATCAATATGGATTCTGTAATCTCCAGCTCTATCTCTGCCGGAGACACGTCATACTTATCCATCAGCCTAATCACATTGTCGATGAAATCCGGTTGTCTGTATTGAATTGCAGAAATATTGAGCGACAGAACCATCGGATAATGATATTTGCGTTTCCACTCCGCAAAAGCATGAAGACTTTCTTCGATAACCCATGTGCCAATCGGGACGATTGCACCGCTCTTCTCAGCTATCGGGATAAACACTGCCGGACTAATCATCTTGCCGTTGTCGTCCTTCCAGCGGATTAATGCCTCCACGCCTCTAAGCGCTTTATCATTCGTCCGAAACTGCGGCTGATAGTACATCGTAAAATTCTGCCGGAACACAGCATCTTTCAATTTGTTTTCAATCGTTACCTTTTTTATGAAATCATCCAGAATCGCGCCATTATAATATAGCACCTTGTCTTTGCCCATACTCTTTGCTTTGAACATGACAATCTCGGCGCAGTTAATCAGTTCAAGCGCCTTTGTTGCCGCTTCGGGATATTCGGCTACTCCAACGCTGACCGTAAGAAATATTTCCTGCCCACTGGAAAGCCTAAAGGGAGTCTTAAGGCGTTCCCAGATTGTTCTGTAGAGCGTCTCTATACTTCTTGCACCGCACGGACTGTAGATAGCAATACAAAAAATATCGCTGTTAAAATGGGAAATAATGATATTATCACCCATCAGCCCCGACAAAAACTGTCCGAATAACTGTACCAGTTCGTCACCGATAATGAGACCCATACCATCGTTAATCCTGCGGAAATCATCGATATCCAGAAACATGACCGCTACCGTCTCGTTCTCGTCTTCCGCCCGTCTGATATACTCACCAAGATGCCTGACAAAATAGTTGCGGTTATATAGCCCCGTCAGACTGTCATAATATGCGAGATATGTCAGTTCATCATTCTGCGAGTTGAATTTCGTCACGTCCTTAAAACGAATAATCTTATCCGTAGGATTCCCCAGCGCATCATAGACAACACTTACTTCCACCTCAACGCAAAGGCGCTTCCCCTTCAATTTCACATCAATAGACTGGCTTTTTAAGCCCTGTTTCTCAATAAACAGAATTTCCTTTAGAGGAATGATATACTGCTCTTCAACACATTCATACAGTCTGTTAAAATCACGTATATCCGTAATCGTAAAGTCAAAAAAGTGATTCCAGTTCGCAAGCGTCCTTATTTTTCCTTCATCATAATTGTAATATAAAAACGCGCTGTTAGATGTTTCGCAGATTAAGCGAAGCATTTTCTCATCTTTACTCAGTTTCTGATTCATCGCATTTAATAAACCAACCTGATATTCTAATTCTTCCATACCCTTTACCCTTATTACGCCGCATCCCCTAATGAGGCGCAACTCCCAATTGTATTCATTATATCGTTTCCTATGTACCCAGTATATTCCTTATTTCTTTGTGATATATCCCTTCGCCTTCAAAGTCTCTGCGCAAAGTACTGCCCCTCCTGCTGCACCCCGCACCGTATTATGGGAAAGACCAACAAACTTCCAATCGTATACATGATCCTGTCTGATACGCCCCACGCTGATTCCCATACCATTCTCATAGTCCACGTCGAGCGTTACCTGCGGGCGGTTATCCTCCTCCATTACCCTGATAAACTGTTTTGGAGCGCTGGGAAGGTCAAGCTCCTGTGGAATGCCTCTAAAATTCACCAATTTCTCAACAAGCTGCTCTTTGGTCGGTTTCTTTCTGAATTTTACAAACACAGCCGCCGTATGACCGTTTAAAACGGGTATGCGGATGCATTGACATGTAATCACCGGCTCCGCCGCCGGAACAATCTCGCCGTCCTCAATTTTACCCCATATTCTAAGCGGTTCTTTCTCACTCTTCTCCTCTTCGCCGCCAATATAGGGAATCACATTTTCCACCATCTCCGGCCAATCTTTAAAAGTCTTGCCCGCACCCGAAATCGCCTGATACGTTGTAGCAACCACCTCGTACGGCTCAAATTCTTTCCATGCGGTAAGCACCGGTGCATAACTTTGAATGGAACAGTTCGGTTTCACTGCGATGAATCCTCTTGTCGTTCCAAGACGCTTCTTCTGCGCCTCTATCACCTCAAAGTGTTCCGGGTTAATCTCCGGAATGACCATCGGCACGTCCGGCGTCCAGCGATGCGCGCTGTTATTGGATACTACCGGCGTCTCCGCCTTCGCATATTCTTCTTCAATCTTCTTGATTTCCTCTTTGGTCATATCTACCGCTGAAAAGACAAAATCGACTTCCGATGCCACCTGCGCCACTTCGTTCACATTCTTGACGACGATATTCTTCACTGCCTCCGGCATAGGCGTCGTCATTTTCCATCTGTCGCCTACAGCCTCCACATATGTTTTCCCTGCTGAACGGGGACTTGCGGCAATTGTCGTCACCTCGAACCACGGATGGTTCTCCAGCAGCGCGATAAATCTCTGCCCAACCATTCCGGTTCCTCCCAAAATTCCTACCCTTAATTTGTCATTCATAATCTTCTCCTCCTGTTTCCCGTATAGAGTTCCTTATAAGTTCAGCGCATCCGCCTTGCGGGCTCTCCGCACCTTCAAACTCATTTCGGGATATCAATTTTATCCTCTTCCTGCCAGTTCTTTGCCAGATACTCTTTCTGCGCGGCAATGACTTCCTTCATCGCAAAAGCCCCCGGCGCACCCACCGTAAGCCTCTTCTCCACACAAGTCTTTAAGCTGATTGCATCATACACATCCTCTTCAAAAACAGGACTTATCTCCTTCAGCTCCTCGATAGACAATTCCTCTATACTGCACTTTTTATCAATGCAGTACAATACCAGCCTGCCGATAATGCCGTGCGCATCTCTGAATGGAACGCCCCGCCCCACCAGATAATCCGCCGCATCGGTCGCGTTGGTAAACCCCTTCATGGCGCTTTTTTCCATGACATCTTTACGAAACTTCATGGTGCGTATCATTCCCTCGAACAAAGCAAGACAGCCTTTGACCGTATCAATCGCATCAAATGTCAGTTCCTTGTCTTCCTGCATATCTTTGTTATATGCAAGCGGAATCCCTTTCATTGTTGTCAGAATGGACATGAGCGCCCCGTAAACACGCCCCGTCTTGCCTCGAATCAGCTCGGCAATATCGGGATTTTTCTTCTGCGGCATAATACTGCTTCCGGTGGAATAAGCATCGTCAATCTCCACGAAACGGTATTCGTCCGAATTCCAGATAATGATTTCCTCACAAAAACGGCTTAAGTGCATCATAATCGTGGCAAGCGCCGCCAAAAATTCTATCACATAATCCCTGTCCGAGACAGAGTCCATACTATTGAGTGTCGGTCCCTCAAATCCCAGCACAGAAGCCGTGTAATTCCGGTCAAGCGGATAAGTCGTTCCCGCAAGCGCACCGGCGCCCAGCGGACAATAGTTCATACGATGGTAAATATCCTTTAACCTTGAACGGTCTCTTTTAAACATCTCAAAATACGCGCCCATATGATGTGCCAGCGTCACCGGCTGCGCCTTCTGCAAATGCGTAAAACCCGGCATATAGGTATCCGTATTCTCCTCCATAATGTGAAGAACCGTACCTAATAATTCTTTCACAAGTTCATCCACATGGAGCACTTCCAGCCTTACATAAAGCCGCATATCAAGCGCCACCTGATCGTTGCGGCTTCTGCCGGTATGCAGCTTCTTGCCGGCTTCCCCGATTCTCTCAATCAGATTTGCCTCCACAAAGCTGTGAATATCCTCATATTCTTCCGTAATCCGCAACCGTCCTTCCTCCACGTCCCTGCGGATTCCGGTCAGTCCCTTTAAAATCGCATCTTTCTCTTCTTTCGTCAATATCCCCTGCTTTGCCAGCATAATCACATGGGCAATACTGCCCTCTATATCCTGCCCAAAAAATTTCTGGTCAAATGAAATCGACGCATTGAAATTATATACAAGTTTGTCCGTTTCTTTCGTAAAACGACCGCCCCACAACTGTGCCATGCGATAGTCCTCCACTCTAATTAAATCTAAATTTGATGATACCATAAAAAATTCTTCTTTTCAATCATAATACTTTTCTTTTAGGTAAAAAACACATATTTTTTAATTATTCATAGAATATCGTATAACCATAAGGAGTTGTTGTTCCATGAATTCATTATTATCATTACAGGATATCTCCTATTCTTATCACAGTTTAAAAGAAGAAACTCCTGCTCTCTCAAATATATCCTTTGAAGTATCCGATGGCGAATTTCTGGCAATCGTGGGTCCCAGCGGATGCGGAAAATCCACGCTTTTGTCCATTATCGCCGGACTTCTTATGCCGGAACAGGGAACTGTCTTCTATAAAGACCGCGCCCTTTCCTGCTGCGGTTCTGAAAACAGTGTTAAAATCGGCTATATGCTGCAGCATGACCATCTATTTGAATGGCGTACCATTTATCAGAATGTCATTCTCGGACTGGAACTCAATCATACGCTGAACGCAAAAAACCGTGATTATGTCCTAAAGCTTCTCAAAGATTATGAACTGTATTCCTTTAAAGATAAGAAGCCTTCCGAATTGTCCGGCGGTATGCGTCAGCGTGCAGCGCTCATACGGACTATGGCAATCCGCCCGGACCTGCTTCTTCTTGACGAGCCGTTTTCCGCATTGGATTCGCAGACACGGTTAAATGTATCCGCAGATATCGCCCAGATTATCCGCAACACGCACATGACTGCCATCCTAATTACGCATGACCTTGCGGAAGCAGTTACCTTGGCAGATCGCGTTCTCGTGCTGTCCAAAAGACCCGCCTGCGTCAAATGCCAGATGCCGATTCAATTTAACATCGACCGCCACGACCCAATGATGATCAGGAATACTCTGGAATATCAACTCTATTTCAATCAACTTTGGGAGGTGTTGACTCATGAACAGACCATTTTCCAATCCGCCTAAGCGAGCACCTGAGAAGATGTCCGAAAATCAATATCTCTTTCTGAAAGCGCACTATAGGCATCACCATATGGTCAGTCTGTCCAGATTCCTTCTGATTACCGTATTCCTGTGCCTGTGGGAGACCGCTGCGCGAAAAGAATGGATTGACGTCTTTTTTTTCAGCAGTCCTTGTGGAATCCTCTCCTACCTGTATCAGATGTTTCTGGACCATTCTTTCTTTACACATACAGGCATCACCCTGTTAGAAACAATCATAAGCTTCCTGTTAGTCACGCTGCTCAGCCTTGTTGCCGCAACGCTTCTATGGTATATCAGCGGACTTTCAGAAATACTTGAACCCTATCTTGTTATCCTCAATTCCCTGCCGAAATCTGCATTGGCGCCGCTCCTGATTGTCTGGCTCGGCACCGGAACAGACACCATCATCGTTGCCGGTATTTCCGTCGCCATCTTCGGATCCATCATCAATCTGTACACCGGATTTTGTCAGGCGGACGCCGAAATGTTAAAGCTTATCTACACGCTGGGCGGCAATCGCAGGGATGCTTTTATGAAAGTCATTCTTCCAAGCAGCATACCGCTCATTTTAAGCAACATGAAAGTTAACATCGGTCTGTCGTTAGTGGGCGTTATCATCGGTGAATTTCTTGCAGCCAGACGCGGTCTTGGATATCTGATTATCTACGGTTCCCAAGTATTCCAGTTGAATATGGTCATCACATCCATTATCATCCTATGTGCCATTGCCATGGCTTTTTATCAGATAATTCAACATCTGGAACACGCCTACCGCAAAAAGTAAAAAAACGAGCGCCACCGTTATCCGATGGCGCTTTTGCTGTTCTTCTGTTATTTTTCAACAATCATGACAACTCCCTCCGCCCCGATCTTCTTCTCCGGCTTGGAAAGGATACCTTCCCTGATACATGCCTCGATCAGTTTGGTGATAATGCTGCTCCCTGCAATCAACTCATTGTACTTCCGATATTCATTCATCAGATGTGCAGGGATATGCTGTCTCATAAACTCGGAAATTTCTGCCGCTATCTGCTGTATGACGCGTTTCATTTCCTCATCAAAATCCTGCGTAAGACGATAAAATTCCCTCTCGTTTTGTTTCTCTACCACGATGATTTTTGGCGTGACCACATTCCCTCTCTTGCGAAGATAGCCACATTCAATCGCTTTTGCCGCAACCTCCTTTTCATCCTCCGTAAGCTTGTCAACTTCAAGTCCGTCGATAGCTTTCAGCGCCATCAAAAGACATGCATCCTGCGATATATTATGTCCACAGTGAAAATGTTTCTCGATATGTCTGCCGTAAATATTGGAAACCTTCACCGAGCGGTATCCACAAACCGACTCCGCATCAATCCCGTCGCATCCGTAAAAATTAAATTCAGGCGGCTGTCCTTCTGAATACGCTATCGCTGCACACGTAAATTCCCGCTCCACCGGCGTGATATCCGCAAAATGCTTTTCATCAATGATTTGATTAATTCTCTCTTCTATCTCCCACACCGTACTCGAAATCAATGACCATAAGATAAATGACAGACTGTCCTGCCTGCTCAGATACGGGAACGAAAGAATCTTCTCTTCGCTGCGTTTTAAAATATTCTGAAGCGCACAACAAATCTCCGGAAGATGTTTCTCATAAATCATATTCGCCTGCTTATATTCATCATAATCAGCCAAAAGAACATTGATAGTATATTTGCCATTTTCGAGTCTGCGCAGCATCCCATACCTGCCGTTTTCACCATAACACTGGATTTCCAATTCCTCCTCGATATACGGTGCCGGTACACACAGTTCTCCCGAAAGTTCCTTTGCGCTTTTTGGCTCGTTCTTGCACAGATAAATCAAATTTTGTGAAAGCAGTCTTTCAGCCTTTATCCGCGGGTCATTGCCACAGGGCTTCCCGGTTCCCAAATATGCCAGTCTGACAGGTTTCAATGCATAATTTCTATTGTTCATGGATTCTACCTCATTTCTGATTGTATTTCGTGCAAAAAACAGACGCTGCTTTACAGTTGTTTCCTTGATGCCAAGCTTCGCGGCGATATCCTTTACTTTATATTCGTCAATATAATACATCACCATGACTTCCCTGTATGCCTTGGAAAGAAACGCAATTTCAGAGAATATTTTCTTTAACTGTGCTTCCTCGGCGATGGTTTCAATAAATTCATCTATCCCATTCTCCTTTGCCGTCAGAACCTGCGCTTCATTCTCAATACTTACCGTTTGACGATCCGCGCTTCTTTTTGCACAGTAATCTGCGTACACCCTGCGCGCTATCGTCCATACAAAAGCATAGAAATTGTCTATGTTCTCCTGCTTATGTACCGCCGATATCACTGCAAGAACAATATCGGAGCACAAGTCTTCCGCCTCATGGGAGGTATTACACCGATGATAGGAAAAATGATAAATTTTATCCAGAAAATCCTTGTCACCAATTTGCTTCAGTATCTCGTCTGTCTTCATGCCGCACGTTTTACTCCAATCATGATTGTCATGTCTATATAGTCAGACTTTTTGAAATCCGGTTAGATAAAATCGAACAAGTTCGATTACGAGATTCGCTTCGCGAACTCGTGCTTAAAACTTCCTGATAAAAATAAAAATCACAAAGCAACTTTTTTTATTGCTTTGTGACATTCCATAACACTGTTCTGCCCGTGCGCAGAGATTCCTGCACCAAAATGATGCGCTGGTTGCGCGAGCCCTTAAACTGTAAACTGATATCTTTCTCTTCCATGATAAATTCCCCGTCCACAAGCACATCAAGATAGGAGAGAAATTCCCGCATCCCATCCCACTGTACACAGAACTTATCAAGAATATCTTCTTCAAACCGGTATCCGCTGTAACACCAGATTGTTTTCTGCGGATACCGTTTCTTCACTTTGCAGACAAACGGCAAAAGCGCCTGCCAGTTCGCATATTCGAGCGGCTCGCCGCCAAGAAGCGTAAGTCCTGCAATATAGTCCGGCTCCAGATAAGATAACAGTTTCTCCTGTGCATCTATGTCAAAAGGAATACCATAATTAAAATCCCATGTTTCCTCATTGAAACAGCCCTTACAGTGATGGGTGCATCCGCTCACAAAGAGGGTCACCCTCACGCCGGGACCGTTTGCAATATCACAATTTTTAATCTCAGAATAATTCATCTGCCGCCTCCTGCGTCTGTTCACGAGCTTGCTCGTTTTTTTCTAGAGGTGCAATACCCGCTCCTTAATCTCCTGCGTACGTCCCTGATTCCAGAACTGTGTACCAATATAACCGCAGGTGCGCCTTGCCACGTTCATTTTATCCTGATCCGTATTCCCACAGTTAGGACATTGCCATATCAGCTTGCCATCCGAATCTGTGACAATTTGAATTTCTCCGTGATAATCACATTTCTGGCAATAATCACTCTTCGTATTTAACTCTGCATACATGATATTTTCATAAATGTACTGCATCACTGTCAACACCGCGTCAATGTTATTTTCCATATTCGGCACTTCCACATAACTGATTGCCCCGCCCGGCGATAATTCCTGAAACTGTGATTCAAATTTCAACTTATCAAATGCATTGATTTTTTCCGTTACATGTACATGATAACTATTCGTAATATAATTCTTATCCGTCACACCCTTAATCACACCGAAACGCTTCTGCAGACACTTCGCAAACTTATAAGTGGTAGACTCAAGCGGCGTCCCATACAGACTGAAATCTATGTTTGTCTCCTCGCGCCACTCTTTACATGCATTATTAAGATACTGCATGACCTTCAATGCAAAGGGCGTACCCTCCGGATCCGTATGGCTCTTGCCCGTCATATATCTTGTACATTCGCATAGTCCGGCATATCCGAGCGAAATCGTGGAATATCCGCCATAGAGAAGCTTGTCGATCTTCTCACCTTTCTTCAGTCTTGCCAGCGCGCCGTTCTGCCATAGTACCGGCGCCACATCGGAGGGTGTTCCCTTTAATCTGTTATGTCGGCACATAAGCGCGCGTCTGCACATGTCAAGACGCACATCCATAATCTCCCAGAACTTCTTCATATCCCCGCCTGAAGAACATGCCACGTCCACCAGATTCAAGGTGACAACACCTTGATTAAACCTTCCGTAAAATTTCGGCTTGTCTTCCTCATCGTGATAAACCGTCAGAAAAGAACGGCAACCCATACAGGTATAGCAGTTTCCATCTTTTAATTTCTTCATGATTTTCTCAGAGATATAGTCCGGCACCATGCGCTTGGCAGTACACTTTGCCGCCAGCTTCGTCAGATACCAGTACTTGCTGTCCTCATGAATGTTGTCCTCCTCCAGCACATAGATTAACTTCGGAAACGCCGGCGTGATATAGACGCCCTTCTCATTCTTGACTCCCACGATACGTTGATTGAGCATTTCCTCGATAATCATTGCCAGATCGTCCCTAAGCTGTCCCTCCGGTACTTCATCAATATACATAAATACCGTAATAAACGGCGCCTGCCCATTGGTGGTCATCAATGTGATCACCTGATACTGAATCATCTGCACACCGCGTTTGATTTCATCCCTGACCCGGCTTTCGGCTATCTGGTTCATTTGCGCCTCACTCGCTTCCAGTCCGCTTTCCGCCAGCTCCATCCGAATCTCCTTGCGGAATTTTTCCCTGCTCACCTGTACAAAGGGCGCAAGGTGGGACAAGGAAATGCTTTGTCCGCCATATTGGCAGCTTGCAATCTGGGCGATGCACTGCGTCGCCACATTACATGCCGTCGAAAAACTCTTCGGCGTATCAATCATCGTTTCACTGACGACCGTGCCGTTCTGTAACATATCTTCTAAATTGACAAGGCAGCAGTTGTGCATATGCTGCGCAAAATAATCCGCATCATGAAAATGCAGAATCCCCTGCTCATGCGCCTCCACAATATCCGGCGGCAAGAGGAAACGCTTCGTAATATCCTTACTGACCTCGCCCGCCATATAATCACGCTGTACGCTGTTCACGGTAGGATTTTTATTTGAATTTTCCTGCTTTACTTCCTCATTGTTACATTCCAGCAGACTTAAAATTTGTTCATCAGTCGAATTGGATTTTCTGACCAGAGCCCTCTTATAACGATAAGTGATATAGTTTCTTGCCATCGTGTACGCACGGTATTTCATCAGTTGGTTTTCCACCATATCCTGAATCTCCTCCACACTTGGGGATCGCTTCATCTCTTCACAATTCTTCGCTACGACTTCAGCAATTTCATCAATTTCTCCATTCGTCAGCTTATCTTCCTCTTTGACACTGTTATTTGCCTTACAGATTGCCGCAACGATTTTTTCCAAGTCAAAGGTCACTTCCGCACCGCTTCTTTTAATAATTTTCATTCCACAACACCACTAATCCCTTCTCCAGAACACAAAATATAGTATACCCGAATCGCGTATACTATATATTGTATCACCGAAAAAAATACTGTCAAGGTGTTGTATATTTTATTTTGAGATTTTATTTTGACTGACCAAGACGGTCAAAACCGACCAAGATATTACTATAACGATTTTCGAGATAATTTAATGCCTCTCTCGCATATTCTTCACGCTCCATCCGCAATTTATGCATCACGCCATTCTTTGTCTCAAGCATCAGATAATATTCCTTTAACAGAAACTCCCCGCTTTCCCCGCTCTCTTCACGAAGATATGCTTTCACAATTTCCTCATATGAAGTATACCTGACTCTGATGAAATAGCGGTAAAACAGATGTGTCTCTCCCATTCTCACTTCACCTAACCGTTTTGCCGATTTAAATTCAGCCGTCAATGCATCTTTTTCCATATCCGATGTTCTTACCTGCTTATTATTTCTTGTCATATCTGACAGGCAGACGAATTTCATAATCGATTCCCTTTCCTTTCCCCGAACACCGGAGCTGCTTCTTAAATCCGTGTACGAACGATGGAATTTTCTATTATCAAAAAAACAGCACACATGCATATACACGGTGCTGTCTTACTTAGGAAGCTGGAAAAGGGACTCGAACCCTCGACCTACTGATTACGAATCAGTTGCGCTACCGACTGCGCTATTCCAGCATGTTCCTGCAACAATGGTTATTATACTTGCTTACCGGAAATTTTGCAAGTACAAATTGCAGATAAATTCCAAAATGAATCCTAAAATTCCAAAATTCTGGCGGATATGGCTTTTTAACCCGTCAAATCTGCTCATTCTGTCTGTGAAGCGCCGGCTCTTCGTACCGGTCCATGAAATCCTCACCCAGATATACAATCTCCTGTGCAAAGCGTATTGCATTCGGCACTGTAAACACCGAAACCACCCTTTTAAAACGCAATCCCGGAATAAAGTTCATGACTTCCATCGGAAACATGCCATACATCACAATGTGTTCCGGAAAAAGTTTACGATAGTCCAGCACATCCCGCGGATGGGGCTTGATGATTATCTGCGCAGCTTTTTCGCCAATTTTCCCGTACTCCTCTATAATATCCGTAAAAATCCGCTTTCTCGTCTCCAAATCACATAACGGCTCGGAAAGCACGAGTACCTTATCCTCCGCCCCAGAATCAAGCGCACATTGCAGTTCGTCCATATTTTCGATAAAAAGATGTACTAGCACATTCTTGTCATCGTCTGTCAGATGCGCCGTCAGTTCTTCCCTCGGCTGCTCAATATGCTTATCAATTGGATATGGGAGAATACGCTTATCGTTGATCTCCATATCCAGACAATATTTCGCATAACCGTTCTGGATAAAAATCAGATTATGCGCCGCCATCCACGCTTTCAGCGCAAAGTGCCCTCTGTTGTCATAGCGCGCCGTATCGTATGTCTCTAAACAGTTTAACCCGTCTTCCACCGCATGATAATAGATTTTCTTATAACTCAAATAATATCCGATGGGGTCGGAATCGCAAAACACATAGATGTCCCGGTATTTTTTAAAATCCACCGGCACATAGGGCTCCTGCAATCTGCCGAGCAGCTTCGTATATCTGATACGCGCCAGCATATTGACAACAATATTTCCTCTATCCTTATGGTACTTTTGAAGCTTCGGAAAAAATTCGGCATTCTTTTCCTCAAACAGATACACCGCTTCAAATATTCCGCTTTGCTCTGCACGTTCTTTCAGATTCCCGAAATCGTTCGACATGGTACTGAGCACCAAAGATGCCCTTCCCTGCTCTTCCTTCGGCAGAAAAAATTCCTTCAGGCAGGCAACATATACATGGTAATACGTATGGCACACATAGATTCGTTCCTTCATCATCAAACTTCCTCGCGATCCCCTCTTGTTACGCTTGTCCCACTGCCCTAAGCAGCAGACTGTTTTCTTCTTTTTCTGAAATTACGGTATGCCCATAACAGCTTATAATATAGGATAAACCACAACGTGGACCGCTGCTGCATTCCGACCAGCTTCCTTTCCTCTTGGTGTATCCGTTCACGATAATACGGATTGTCCTGAAAATCCGGAAATGCCTGCCGCATCTCTTCTCCCAGCTTTTTCACAAACCGGAATCTGACAGGCTTCACCCCCTGCATATAAGTAAAAAGAGTATTCACGTAAAATAACACGGCAAAACTAAATTCCAGCTCCGTCCGGTACTTCTCAAGATACCCGTATGTTTTTGCCTCCTTTAGCATAATCCTGCCCGCTTCCATGCGGTCAAAACACCGCTTCTCATTGACGGTGTGCACCGTCGATACGTCATGCTGGTAATAGTAATACAACGGTTCCTCGATATATTCAAAATGCTTTGCTCGAAGCATCCATGAATTGCCGATTGCATTATCCTCGTAAAAAATGCCCTCCGGAAATCGACTTGGATGGTCAATCACAATCTCCCTGCGGTAGACTTTTACCACCAGACTCCCGCCGTCTAATAACAGCGACTTGTACTTTTCCTCATTCAAAATCCCCGTCTGCTCCCACTTATTATTGTGCACTACCTGTCCGATTTCCATCGTATGCTTATCCGTCAGATGATAGTCGCAGCCGACCATATCCGCCCCGGTCTCTTCCCCTTTGCGAATCAGTCTTTCATAGAAGTCAGGCGTCACCCAGTCGTCACTGTCGATAAAGCCAATCCATTCCCCTCTGGCGCGTTCCATACCGATATTCTTCGCGCCTCCCTGCTTTTTGTTTACCTCGGAATGCACTGCACAAAATCTGTCCGGATACTTCTGTGCATATGCCTTCAGAATCTCCATCGAGGCGTCCGTGGAACAGTCGTCCACCGCAATGATTTCATAGTCCCTGATTGTCTGATGCACAAGCGACTCCAAGCAGTATTCCAGCTTTCCATCCGCCGCCATATTATAAACCGGAACGATAATCGATAATTTTATCATAATGTCCATGCCTTTTTCTCAGTCCGCCAATCTGTAAGCCAAGACGCTATCAGCGTCGGCACAAATTACGACCTGTCTGATATGATATCCACCATATGGTGAAAGAAAAAACTCTGATACGGCAGAATCCGCAGTCCGTCGTCATACGCCCTGCTCATAAAAAGCAGAAAATACAGTATTGCCGCCACAATCATACCAAACCGCAAAAATTTCCGCAGCTTTTCATTTTCTGTCTCCCCTATCAGCGCTGGCAAAAAGAAGATGTGGCTGACTGTCAGGTAATATCCGATACGGGAAATCACCGGCAGGAATGAACAAAGCGTATATAGCACCAGCGCGCCCAGATTCAGATAAAAATAGAACTGCATTTTTCTGTTTCCACGTATCGACCTGCGGTAATAAAACAGCGACAGCACAAACACCGCAGCACAGCGCAGAATGTTGATATAACTTGTGCCGCCCTCAAGGTACTCTGTATCCTCATAGCTGGGATAGAGAAACACCGCAAGCTTTAAATAGAAATCCTGCAAAAACAAAAAAGTCGTGCAAAACAGCCCAATGAGCGCAAGCTGCCACCTCTTCCATGCGACGGATGCCAGCAGATAAAGCGGCAGCACCACAAGCAGGGACTTATGGAAAAAAGAGCCAAGAATCACAAGCAGTACAAACCTGACCCATTGTTTTCTTATCACAAACTTCATGGAGTACAGAGCAATCGCTAACGCCAGATAATAACGCACGGTACTAAAGGTCTGAAAATAATATCCGAGCGTCATAAACAGGAAAAAAGTGAGCGGAAACTCATCGCTCTGTTCATAGATTGCCAGCATAAACAAAAAAATCGTCACAAAAGCATAAACCGCAAACACCAGCAGAAAATTCTCAAAGCCTGAGATGCCATATATGACTTTCACTAACAGATTGAATCCCGCCTCTGTCGGCACATAGGCATCACAGTTTACCAGATGCATAAACTCCACATATTTTGCATAATCGTTGCCCACATTCAACCGGCTGGCGGACACGGCAGACAATATGAAAAATATAGCTGCCAGACAGATACGGTTGCACATCTGCTGTCTCGTTATCTTATAAGCTTGTATATGCGGGTGGTTATCCACCATGCCGGCAAGCAGTATGGTTCCCACTGCCACCGAAAAATACAATACCATGAACGATTCTTCGCTCCTTTAATCATATATTATCATTTCAAAACCGACACCTAGTCGGTGTCCCGCCCTATATGGACATCCATCTGCGGATAGGGAATCGAGATACCGGCAGCATCAAGCGCATACTTTATCTGCTCCGTGATACGCCATTTACATTCCCAATACTGCTCATTCGCCGCAAAACATCGCACATTCAAGTTAACACTGCTGTCCGCCAGCTCCTGTACAAACACAAGGCGGTCTTTTTCTTTTATGACCGCTTCATCCGCATCAAGCACTTTCAAGATGACCTCCCTTGCCGTGCGAATATCCGCTTCATAGGAAATTCCTACTGTAATATCCATTCTGCGCTCCCCCAGCATACTCATATTGAGGATGCTGGTATTTGCCAAAGAACCGTTGGGGATAATCACCACATGGTTGTCCGGCGTCGCAAGCTTCGTATAGAAAAGCTGGATTTCCCTGACGGTTCCTTCATGCCCGTCATTATCCATCTTGATATAATCATCCACCCGGAAAGGCTTTAGCAATAGAATCAGCACACCGCCCGCAAAATTAGAGAGACTGCCCTGCACCGCAAGACCGATTGCCACACCCGCAGAGCCGAGGAGCGCCACGACGCTGGCTGCATCCAGCCCAAATCCGGAGGCAATCATGAACACGAGCAGAACATACATGACCGCCTTGATAAAGGAATCCAGAAACTGCATGACGCCCACGTCTGCATTTCCCCTTTGCAGGGAACGGCGAAGGATTTTTCTGACCAGCTTGATGATTTGTGTACCAATCAGAAAAACAAGCAGCGCCAACAGCACTCTCACACCGAACCGCAATGCCTTATCCGGCAATTGCTGCAGATAAGTCTGTAACACTCCCATATTCATTTCTTCTATTGCAATCTGTTCCAGTTCCATTATTTACTCCGTTTTTGTGCCGTATTTGTTTTAGGGTTACTGTTATGTTTCTCCTGCTCCTGCGTAATCTTTTGCAGTTTATCCGCCGCTTCTTTCGCCATCTTAAGCATCTTCTCAGCCTCTTTTGCCTTCTCCTTCGCCTCTGCAGCGGCAATCTTAGCCAGTCTCTTGGCTTCCTCAGCTTCCCTCGCAATCGCGTCCGCCTCTTCTTTCGCCGCCCTTCTCTCCGCTTCCTCTCTCTCCTTGCGCAGCTTCTCGGCACGCGCCCTCTCAATCTCCGCCTTTTCCTCCGGCGTGTAAGGCGTATAAGAGAAAATGCTGATAGAAAGCGGGGCGCTCACCATATCAATCGCATAAGGCTTGCCGTCCCATTCCGTCTCAATGACCTCACAAACCTTCTTATTCACAGTGCCACTGCCACCGTATATCTTCGCATCCGTATTCAGAATTTCCTTGTATTTTCCCTCATAGGGCACACCAACGCGGAACTCCTGCTTCACATTGGCAAAATTTGCCACCACGACAAGACTTTCCTCTATCTTATCCGTCTTGCGCAGGTATGACAGCATACACGCATTGGGCGTAATGCAGTTAATCCATTCAAAGCCCTCCCACGAAGTGTCCTTGGCGTACAGCGCCGGCTTCGATGTATAGAGCTTATTCATATCCGCTACCAGACGATTTAATTTCGCATGTTCCTCATTTTCAAGCAGTTCCCACTCTACCTGTCTCGCCTCATTGAACTCGTCATATTCACCGATATCCTGCCCCATAAAAATCAGCTTCTTACCCGGATGCGTCATATGATAGGCGTATGTCAGACGCATATTCGCAAACTGTTCCCTGCGCGTACCCGGCATCTTGCCAAGAAGCGTCGCTTTGCCATGCACCACCTCGTCATGGGAGAACACAAGCATGAATTTCTCACTGTAAGCATAAATCATACTGAATGTCAAATCGTTGTGACGTCCCGAACGGAAATAGGGATCCGTCTTAATATAGCTTAAATAATCGTTCATGAAGCCCATATTCCATTTTAAATCAAACCCAAGACCGTCGTCGTCCAGATTGCCCGTAATCTTTGGCCACGCCGTAGATTCCTCTGCAATCATAAGAACGCCCCTGTTGCGTTTCTTCATCACGGAATTTAAATGCTTCATAAACTCCACTGCTTCCAGATTCTCATTGCCGCCATAAATATTGGCAACCCACTCCCCGTCGTTTTTCCCGTAATCCAGATATAACATGGATGCAACCGCATCAATACGGATACCGTCAGCATGATACTGCTCTACCCAATAGAGTGCATTGGCAATCAGATAATTGCGTACTTCCGGTCTGCCATAATTGTAGATTAACGTTCCCCAGTGGGGATGGCTGCCCTGCCGAGGATCCTGATGCTCATACAGGCATGTGCCGTCAAACCCTGATAGTCCGTAAGTGTCCCTCGGAAAATGCGCCGGAACCCAGTCGAGTATCACACCGATACCGGCTTTGTGCATTTCATTCATAAAATACATAAAGTCCTCCGCGCTGCCGTACCTTGACGTTGGCGCGTAGTACCCGATTACCTGATATCCCCATGAAGCGTCAAAGGGATGCTCCATCACCGGCATCAGTTCCACATGCGTATATCCCATCTTCTTGACATATTCGATAAGCTTCGGCGCCAGTTCACGGTAATTATAGTATTCCCTGCCGTCATCGGGCTTTGCAAACGAGCCAAGATAGACCTCGTATACATTGATGGGGGCATTCTGGGACTGCTGTCCCG
This sequence comes from uncultured Lachnospiraceae bacterium, assembly GCA_947564735.1. GTDB lineage: Bacteria > Bacillota > Clostridia > Lachnospirales > Lachnospiraceae > UBA3282. The sequence goes on from CANOEC010000007.1 coordinate 61,721, forward strand.
CACGGTTCTTCATCCACTTTGTATCTTCCCAGCGAAAACCTTCCAGATTTCTGACAATGGAAGCGCTCTCCGGACGAAGCTGCTGTCCGAAAGCATACGGATCCGCTTTCATAAATGTCAGACCGCCCTTCGCCTTGATTTCAAATTTATAACATTCCCCCTCTTTGATATCCGGCACAAACAATTCAAAAATACCGGAATCCCAGAGTCTTCTCATCTGGTTTATCCTGCCGTCCCAGCCGTTAAAATCACCCACAACACTGACACGCAGTGCATTCGGCGCCCACACCGCAAACAATACGCCTTCCACGCCATCTACTTTCATCGGGTGCGCTCCCAGCTTCTCATATATCATATAGTGGATGCCGGCATTGAACTTCTCCGTATCTTCCTTTGTAATCTGCGCAGGGAAATTGTAGGCGTCCTTCACTTTCTTTAAGGTGCCGTCCTGTGCCTCAACAATATATTCGTATTCCGGAATCTTTTTCCCCGGAAGCGCCACGGCAAAAAAACCTTCCTCATCCGCCATTTCCATCTTATAACTCTTATCTCCGTCCACCGGCTGCAGACGCACCCCCTTTGCCCCCGGCTGGAATGTTTGTACCAGCACATTGCTGCCGGTCACATGGGCCCCCAAAACCTCATGTGGATTATCCGACTCGGAATATACGATTTCCTCTATTTTAGGCCAGTTCATCAATTTATATAATCTTTTATTCATTATCTTCTCCATTTCTACGCTGCATCAATATTCAAATTCCAGATGGATTACGAGTCTGTGTCATGCAGCGCACAGACACAAATCTTATGTATCAATTTTTCCACCTGCTACCGCTCTATCTTATGAATCAGCAGACCGCTTCGCAGTTTCGGTTCAAACCACGTCGATTTCGGCGGCATCAGCCTGCCCGCATCGGATACGGCAAACAGTTCATGAATATCTGTCGGATACATGGCAAAGGCAACCTTTGCATCCTTATGTACACGGTTCTCTAATTCGTCAAGCCCTCTGATGCCGCCTACGAAATCAATCCGCACATCCACCTTCGGATCCACAATTCCTAACAACGGTTCCAGCAAATCCTCCTGCAAAACAGACACGTCAAGACTAGACACCACATCTTTTGCCTCACGGCTTTGCCGGATTTTCAAACAGTACCATGTATCTTGCAGATACATGCCGATTTCACCCTTCCGCTGCGGACGATACGCATCCTTTCCCACCTTCGCCACGTCAAAAATCCGGCTGACCTTTTGCAGAAATTCCTCTTCGGAATACCCGTTCAGGGATTTGACCACACGATTATAATCCATAATCATTAGCTGCTCGTCCGGAAACAGCACCGCAAGGAAAAAATTAAACTGTTCCCTGCCGGAATACCTCGGATGCGCCGCTCTCCTTTTTTTAGAGACATTTACTGCCGACGCGCATCTGTGATGTCCGTCCGCAATATAGACGGCTTCCACCTTCTCGAACTCCTGTCTGATTTGCTCCACATCGTCAGCATCACTTATAACCCATATCCTGTGTGTGATTCCATCCTCCGCTGTAAAATCGTACACCGGTCTTCGTTCCATCGCTTTACGAACCTGTATCTCTATCTCCTCTCTCTTTCTGTATGCCAGAAAAATCGGCCCGGTCTGCGCACTGCAGACATCCACATGACGTATCCGGTCTGCTTCCTTATCAGCCCTTGTATTCTCATGTTTTTTTATAATCTGATTTTCATAGTCGTCCACCGAAGCGCAGGCGCCGATACCTACCTGCGAACGTCCGTTCATCACCAGTTCATATACATAATAGGCGTCCTTCTCCTCCTCTATGAAAAGTCCCTCGCGCAGCATCTCATAAAACATCTGTGACGCCCTCTCATAAACCTCCGGTGCATACATATCGTACTCCTTCGGAAACTGCGTCTCCGGTCTGTCAATTCTCAAGAAGGTATAGGGGTCACCTTGCACCTTCTCATATGCTTCCTGCCTGCTGTAGACATCATAAGGAAGCGCAGCAATACGGTCTGCTAGATCTTCTCTGGGACGTACAGCGCGAAACGGATTTATTTTTGCCATCTTCTCTCCTGTCCTGATACATGACTCGAACCGCCCTGCAGACGCTTTATGCCATGCAGCATTGATAAATATACAGATATATTTTATCAAATATGCCTATACAGCACAAGCGCGAAGTGATATATTTATTTCTATAGGCAGCGGATGCCTGTCTTTCATCCTTTATACATGGTAGGACGAATGGCTTTGCAGGCTGCCAGCCGACTCAAGTCAATACCCCATGCAGGCAGTCACCCGGCTCGTTGCCAGCGTAAAACAATTAAAAAGAAGGAAGTGTATTATATGACACCCGAAAACAAAGAAATATTAGACCGTATCAATGCATATGCGGAGAAAGCCCTTGCGGATATCGACCCGCAGAAAACGCGGATTTCTTTTCAGCTGGAGGCATTAAAACCCGTGATGCAGGAAATTGCCGACGAAAAAGGTCTCTCTGTCGAAGACGTGTTTATTCTCTACATGGATCTTGCCAGTGAAGCTTCCGTCGAAGCGGAAAACCAGCTTCAGGCAACTCTGGAGGATGAAGGAAACGCCAATTTCTCTAAGATTGCCAATCGTCTGAGCTGATTATGCCTTACCTAAGCAGGCCATATGGCGGTGCCCCAAAGAATTTTGGCAATGCAAAAAAACGTAGGAATTTCCTATACAATAAAAAAACTCCTGTACGATAAATGCCCTAGGCTGTTTCGCACAGGAGTTTTTCTATATGTCATCTAAAAACAACGTATTCTCTATAGGAATACTTGCTATTTTACGACTCTCACTCTGAACACACCCGCTATGGACTGCAGTTTCTGAATGATTTCATCGGAAGCCGGCGTCTCTATGTCAAGCATGGTATAGGCAACCTCACCCTTGGATTTATTCATCATATCCGTAATGTTAATACCATTTTCGCCGAAGCATGCCGTGAACTTGGTAATCATATTAGCGATATTCTTATGGAAGATCGCCACACGTCCTGCCTGAGCACAGATACCCATATCACACTTCGGATAGTTCACGCTGTTGATGATATTACCGTTTTCCAGATAGTTCTTAAGCTCTTTCACTGCCATCACCGCACAGTTATCCTCAGATTCCTCCGTAGACGCTCCCAGATGGGGAATCACGATACATCCTTCCTGTCCTGCCGTCACTGCATTGGGGAAGTCCGACACATACTTGCGGATTCTGCCGCTCTTAATACCATCTAACACGGCTTTCTCATCTACCAGAAGATCTCTTGCAAAGTTCAGCAAAATCACGCCTTCCTTCATCATATCGATGGCTTCCTTATTGACCATCCCTTTCGTTGCATCCATGAGCGGCACATGAATCGTAATCAAATCGCACTCTGCATAGATTTCCTCCACATGGAGCACATGCTTGACGTCACGGCTTAAGTTCCATGCCGCATCGACAGACACATAGGGGTCGTAACCATATACTTCCATCCCCATATGCTTCGCGACATTGGCAACTCTGACACCGATTGCACCCAGTCCGATAATGCCTAATTTTTTACCTTCCAGCTCCGTACCCGCAAAATTCTTCTTTGCCTTCTCCGCATTTTTTCCTACATTTTCATCATTCTTATTTTCTTTCACCCATTCGATACCACCCACAACATCACGCGCAGCCAGCAGCATTCCTGCAATCACAAGCTCCTTAACACCGTTTGCGTTTGCGCCGGGTGTATTGAAGACAACAATACCCTTCTCCGCACATTTTTCCAAGGGAATGTTGTTGACGCCGGCTCCCGCCCTCGCGATGGCAAGCAGATTCTCCGAAAACTCCATATCATGCATGACGGCGCTTCTGACCAAGATACCGTCAGCCTCCTGCACCTGCTCCGACTTCACATACTGATCGCTGAATTTCTCAAGACCGACTCCCGCAATGGGATTTAAACAATGATATTTAAACATCCGCATATCCTCTTTTCTATTTGTTGTTCTTCTCGAACTCTTTCATAAACGCAACTAATTTCTCTACACCTTCCATCGGCATCGCATTGTAGATACTTGCTCTCATTCCGCCCACCGTACGGTGTCCTTTCAGATTCACGAACCCTGCTGAAGCCGCTTCCTTGACAAACTGAGCATCCAGCTGTTCATTGCCGGTCACAAACGGCACGTTCATCAGGGAGCGATCCTCTTTGCGTACCGTACCTCTGAACAGTCCGCTCTCATCTAAGAAATCATACAAAATCTTCGCCTTCTTCTCGTTGGTCTCCTTCATCGCCTCAAGACCGCCGTTCTTAATCAGCCACTTAAACACTTTGCCACAAATATAGATGCCGTAGCAGGGCGGCGTATTATACAGCGAATCATTGTCCGCATGAATCTTATATTTCATCATGGTAGGCGTACCCGGAAGCACATCGTCCGTAATCAGGTCTTCCCGGATAATCACTACCTGCGTACCGGCGGGACCGACGTTTTTCTGTACGCCGGCGTAAACCATCCCGTATTTAGAAATATCCATCGGCTCAGACAGGAAGCAGGATGACACATCAGAAACAAGAATCTTGCCCTTTGTATTGGGAAGCTGATGGAACTTTGTCCCGTAAATTGTATTGTTCTCGCATATGTATACATAGTCCATATCGTCGGTAATCGGCAAATCAGAACAATCCGGAATATAAGAAAACGTCTTATCCGCCGAAGAAGCAAGTTCTACCGCCTCTCCGTAAATCTTCGCCTCCGCAAATGCTTTCTTCGCCCACTGACCTGTTAAAATATATCCGGCTTTACGATTTTTCATCAGGTTCATCGGCACGGAAGCAAAAATAAGGCTTGCGCCGCCCTGTAAAAATAACACCTTATAGTTATCCGGAATCTTAAGAAGTGTCCGAAGGTCTGCCTCCGCTTCCTTGATAATGGTGTCATACACCTTTGAGCGATGGCTCATCTCCATAACCGACATGCCGCTTCCCTGATAGTCCAACATCTCCTCCGCCGCTTCTCTTAATACTTCCTCCGGCAATACGGCAGGACCTGCTGAAAAATTGTACACTCTAGCCACTTTTCTCTCCTCCAATTAAGCACTAAAAAATTTATAGACCAAAAACCATTTTACCTTTTTCATATACTTTCGTCAATTACTTCGCTAAAATTTTCACTTTCTCATATCATAACACACGCTTTTTTTGGACCAACTTCTGTTCTGCTTTTCTGTCAATTCCGTTCCGTCAATAGAACATTACGACGGGCGTTCCCACTTCCACACTCTCATAAAACTGCACCATGATATCCCTCGGCGTGTTGATACAGCCGTGCGAACCGTTGGTCTGATAGATAGTGCCTCCGTATTTGCTGCGCCATGACGCGTCATGAATACCGATATTGCCCTTGACCGGCATCCAGAAATCCACATGCGACGCATAACCCGGTCCTCTTAGAATCCGGTTCGTCTGCTTCAGATACACATAATTGACCCCGGCGGGAGTTCCCATCCTGCGCGACGTGTTACCGGTTACAACCGGCGTTGCAAGCTGCTGTATACCGTCCACATAGTAGTACATCATCTGCTCACCCATGTCCACTTCCACATACGTGCTGCCAATATCATTTTTGCCCTGTACCAGCGCTTTCTGCAAATATGCCGGTTCATGAACTTCCTGTCTGCCGTTTAAGAATGCCTCTGTCAGATAAGCAGTCTCCGCCTCACGGTCAATCTTATTACCGTAGGTTCCTCCTTCAATCGTTACCAGTTCCCCTCTGGTCGCCCTAAACTGCCTTTCTGCCCCGACCGTGTCATATTCCTGCGCAAGTGCGTCCACAAATTCCTCTATTGCGCCTTCCCGCAGGCATAGACTGCCTTTCTCATCCAATGCAAAACTGCCATCCTCCTCAAGCTTTATCCACTCGCAGACAACGGAGGCGTCAACCGGAACCTGTTCGTCTCCCATCTGATATACAATCCCGCATTCTTGAAAACGTTCCACTTTTTCCCACAACTGCAGGGTTTCCTGCATCTGTCCGGTCAACTCTAAATCCTGATAACAGCCTTCCTTTGCCAGTGAAATTTCTGTCCGTGACTCCTCGATTGCCTCCTTCACCGCCTGTTTCGCTTCCCCGACATTTAGGACGCCAGTCCGCTCATTGAGAAGTTCATATCCCTGATTCGTCTTAACGATTGCAATCCTGCGCGTCTTTTCGGAATGCCTGTGCTCCTCTGCGATAAAAGGAAGCTGATTGATTAGTTCTTCCAGCGTCTGCGCGTCATAAGATACCACTGGCGCAAGCTTCGTATTATCACCATGAAGCAGGCTCTCAATCCACATCCATGAATTCTGCTGTTTTCTATAGATTTCCAGCGCCTTTAAAAAATCAAACTGATAACCGATTTTTTCCGCGTCAATCACATAGGCATTGCCGTCTTTATCAAGAACCGTAATACCCTCGTATGTGAAATCCTTCACCAGTTCCTCGTTCACTTCTTCAATGCTTTTTCCTGTACAGTAAACATTATTAATCCATGTGCCGTATGCAAAAGCATTGTGATAGTAAATAGCCAGTCCGATGTAGGTTCCCATCAGACTGACCAGAATAATACAAAGTATAAGTACAAAATGCTTCACTAATCTTTTCATAAGATGCTTCCAGTCGTTTTACATTCAAATCATCTTTTGTAAGCTGGAATACCGTTCTCCGGAATCCCTCCTCATCCGTTTGCCTTCGCCAAATCTGCTGCGTCAAACGCCTCACTGATTGGCGCGCCTGCCGGAACCATCGGAAATACCTTATCATCCTCCGGAATCATACAGTCAAGCAGTACAGGTTTCTTCATGGCGATTGCCTTCTCGATAGCCGGCGCAACTTCTTCTTTTTTCGTCACTCTGATCGCCTCGCATCCTAACCCTTCCGCTACTTTACAAAAGTCCACGTTGTCGTTTAATACCGTCTGTGAATAACGTTTGTTATAGAAAAGTGTCTGCCACTGCCGCACCATACCAAGCACATGGTTATTGATGACCACCTGAATAATCGGAATATTGTATCGGCTTGCCGTGGCAAGTTCATTCATATTCATTCTAAAACAGCCGTCACCCGCGATATTGATGCAGATTTTATCCGGTCGTCCCATCTTTGCGCCGATACATGCGCCCAATCCGTATCCCATCGTACCGAGTCCGCCCGAAGTAAGAAGCGTCCGCGGCATAGAATACTTATAAAACTGCGCCGCCCACATCTGATGCTGTCCCACATCTGTAGTGATGATCGCATCCCCGCCGGTTATCCGGTCGATTTCTTCCATAATATATGGACAGGACAAGAGCGGTTCTTCATAACTTAACGGATATTTTTCCTTCAGACGTATGATGTGCTGCATCCACTCCTTATGCTCCTGCTTCTCAAGCTGCTCGTTGAGTCTGCCCAGCACTTCTTTCAGATCTCCGACCAAAGAAACATCCGTCTTAATATTTTTGTTAATCTCTGCCGCATCAATATCAATATGCAGCACCTTTGCCTTCTCTGCAAATCTCTTCGGGTTACCTACCACACGATCAGAAAATCTGGCGCCCATGGCAATGAGCAGATCACATTCGCTGACGCCAAAATTGGATGCCTTCGTGCCATGCATTCCTATCATACCTGTATAACGTATATCATGTCCGTCAAACACCCCTTTTCCCATCAGCGTATCGCAGACCGGCGCATCCGTCTTCTGTGCAAACTCTCTCACTTCCTTGTATGCCCCGGAAATAACGGCGCCTCCTCCGACATAGATAAAGGGTTTTCTGGCATTTCTTAAAAGTTTCAACGCCGCCTGCAGTTCCTCTTCCATATACCGTGATTTTCGCTCCATCGGCTTCGGTTCCTTGTGTTCAAATTCACATGAATTGGAAGTCACATCCTTTGTGATATCCACCAGAACCGGACCCGGTCTCCCGCTTCCGGCTATGGCAAACGCTTTTCTGAGCGTTTCCGCCAATATGCTGATATCCTTTACAATATAATTATGTTTTGTAATCGGCATTGTTACCCCTGCAATATCCACCTCCTGAAAAGAATCCTTACCAAGAGACGGTAATACAACATTACAGGTAATCGCCACCATCGGTACAGAATCCATATATGCCGTGGCAATTCCCGTCACAAGATTCGTCGCGCCCGGTCCGCTTGTCGCAAGACAGACCCCTACCTTTCCTGTCGCTCTGGCATAGCCGTCCGCCGCATGTGCCGCACCCTGCTCATGTGATGTTAAAATATGGTTTATTTCATTACTATGTTGGTATAAAGCATCATATACATTGAGGATTGTTCCACCCGGATACCCAAATACGGTGTCAACTCCCTGCTCTTTCAGGCATTCCACAACAATCTCTGCACCCGTTAATAACATAATTTTTTCTCCCTTCCTGCCCTTCTTACTAGTTTTTCGGTATTTCTAAGACAGCCCCTCTGTTACCGCTTGTAACCATCTGTCTGTATCTTGCCAGATAGCCGCCTGTAACCTTCGGCTCCCTTGGCTGCCACTTCTCTTTTCTTGCTGCCATCTCTTCATCTGAAACCTTGATATCCAATCTCATGTTCGGAATATCTATACTGATGATATCACCTTCCTCCACCAGCGCAATCGGTCCGCCCACTGCCGCTTCTGGAGATACATGCCCGATGGAAGCGCCACGGGAGGCTCCCGAAAACCTTCCGTCCGTGATAAGCGCCACGCTGGAACCGAGTCCCATCCCGGCAATCGCCGAAGTGGGATTGAGCATCTCTCTCATACCCGGACCGCCTTTCGGTCCTTCGTACCGGATTACCACCACGTCTCCCTCAACAATCCTGCCGCCTTTAATTGCCTCAATTGCCTCTTCTTCACATTCAAACACCCTTGCCGGTCCTTCATGTACCATCATCTCTTCCACCACTGCGGAACGCTTCACGACACTGCCGTCGGGCGCCAGATTGCCTTTTAACACGGCAAGACCGCCCGTAGCGCTGTACGGATTGTCCACGGTCCGAATCACCTCTGGATTTTTATTTACCGCATCTTTAATATTCTCTCCAATCGTAACACCCGTTACCGTCATGCAGTCCGTATGCAGCAATCCGATGTCCGCCAGTTCCTTCATGACAGCATAAACACCGCCTGCCTCATTTAAATCCTCCATATAAGTGGGACCTGCCGGCGCCAGATGACACAGATTCGGCGTCTTCTCACTAATCTCATTCGCATAGGAAATATCAAAGTCAAATCCTATCTCATGGGCAATCGCCGGAAGATGCAGCATGGAATTGGTAGAACATCCAAGCGCCATATCTACAGTCAAGGCATTCAATATTGCATCCTTGGTCATGATATCTCTTGGACGGATATTCTGTTCAAGCAGTTTCATAACCGCCATACCGGCATGTTTCGCCAGCTTAATTCTCTCGGAATAGACTGCCGGAATCGTACCGTTGCCGCGAAGTCCCATACCAAGCACTTCTGTCAGACAATTCATGGAATTTGCCGTGTACATACCGGAACAGGAACCGCAGGTGGGACAAGTTTTCTCTTCAAACTCTTTCAGCTCTGCATCGCTCATCATACCCGCTGCATGAGAACCGACCGCCTCAAACATAGATGATAAACTTCTCTTCTGCCCGTGCACATGTCCCGCCAGCATCGGTCCGCCCGATACAAACACAGTAGGCACATTAATGCGCGCCGCCGCCATCAGAAGTCCCGGCACATTCTTATCACAGTTGGGAACCATCACCAGTGCATCAAACTGATGCGCAAGCGCCATGCACTCCGTAGAATCCGCTATCAAATCCCTCGTCACCAGCGAATATTTCATTCCGATATGCCCCATGGCAATACCGTCGCACACCGCAATCGCCGGAAATACCACCGGGACGCCGCCTGCTTCTGCGACGCCCATTTTCACGGCTTCCACAATTTTATCCAGATTCATATGTCCGGGTACAATCTCATTGTAAGAGCTGACAATACCGACCATCGGTTTTCCCATCTCTTCCTCCGTAAACCCAAGCGCATTAAATAAACTCCTGTGCGGCGCCTGCTGCACGCCCGCCTTCACGTTGTCACTTCTCATAGTCATTCTCCTTATCTGCCTTTCTTCCATTTTGGGAAACATTCTCACAGTGTTTTAAAATAACACCAAATATTCATTTCGCATATACAATAAATCTATCATTCTCATAGACCGCTTCCATATCCTGCGCCACTCCCGACGCTTCAAACTGCTCCGGTGTCAGATATAATTTCCAATCATCCCCGCTAAAGTCCGTGATATCCGTCTTGTAACGAAGCAGTAAAAATTTATCCGCCAGAACCACATCTGCCTCCTTTGGCACTCTTGTAATCTGCTCTTCGCCGATATCATATAAAAATAACAATAGATATTCCTGATCGCAGTCTGTCACGGCAATCTTGTCCGTCTCCGTCACATCCACATGACTGTAGGCATCTTCAATTGCCGCCTCCCTGTCGCTATATTGTGCGTGATAGGACGGCGTAAGCAACAAAGCAATACAAAGCATACCAGCAAGCACTGTCCCTGTCCATCCTATACTTATCCCTAATCCTATCCCGATACGCTCATGCTTCTTCCCCAAACACCTTACCAGCATCCGCCCTGTCATCTGCCACAGCCACGCAAGCGCAAACGCAATCGTAATACCTGCAAAGGAAAAGACCCGGTAGTATGGCAGGGAACACTGAATCACAAGCATCAAGGGTATGCATAGGATACCAATCGCCAGATAAATTTCCATGAACCGGTCGTACGTGGTATGTTGCTGCATCTGCTCTACGTCAGACGTCTCTTTCTTTGATTTTGCCACAATTCTCTGCACCGCAAAAAAGAGTGCGGCAAACACACAAATCAGCATAAGCGCAGCCAGTACGGTCGCACCGCCGATGTAATACTCATTCAACAGCCCCAGCAGCCAGTCCGCAAACCGTGCCCGGAATCCTGCTCTGTCAACACTCTGGATATACGGCGTCGCAAGCATATAATCGATTCCGGTCTTTAATGCCTGAAACGGCGCATGGAATATGATGGACACATGTCCCGTGCCATAAAAAGCACTTCCCTCCGTCTTCATCAGAAGATTTGAGCCAATCGCCAGCCATACAATACCATACAGCCCTGCCGTACAGACCGCACTGGCTGCTGATGTCAGAACCAATCGTACAAGCGTCCGATACCTTTTGCAAAACAGCAGCACGGCTCCGCCAGTCAGACAAACTGGAATAACCATATATACACTGCTCGGTATCGCATAAAGCGCAATCACAAGGCAGATACCGAAAATCACGTAATCCCTCAGCTTCGCCTCATCCTCCGCCGTAATATGCAGCAACATACAGAGAGCCAAAAGATAACAGAATGTCACAAGCGCATACCCCCTGCCCTGTACGGCTAACTGGTTGGTAAGCTTCATACCGGCATATAGAAATACCGGAACAAGCGACATGCCACGGTCAAAACACCGCCTGCCGATTCGATACAGTAAAACAAATCCTCCGATACTGCACAGATAGGAAATCCCCCTCAGCGCAATCGTGGAACTGCCGGACACGTTAAGGCACGCCGACAGCACCGAATAACCGATATGATTATTCGGAACAGGCCAGTGAATTGCCGCATATAACGGACCTCTGCTGATAAAATAATAGTAGGTATACAATTCGTCATACCACGGGGTCAGCGCGAACATGCGCCACCCGTAATACACTGCCATACCGATGAGAAACAAGAAAAAAACAACCGTCTCTATCTCTCGTCCCCACCGCTCATTCTTCTGCTCCATACCAATACCTGCTACATTTCCATCTTATTTGATTCGCTCCGCCAGCAAATCTCCCATCTTCTTACATCCAACCTGCGTGCATCCCTCCGACATAATATCCACGGTACGGTATCCGTCCCTCAAAACCTGTCTGACCGCATTCTCTATAGCGTCCGCCTCACGGTCCAAATCAAAACTGTAGCGAAGCATCATTGCTGCCGAAAGAATCGTCGCGATCGGATTGGCAATATCTTTCCCCGCAATATCCGGCGCAGACCCGTGACTCGGCTCATAAAGTCCGAATTTCGTATCGTTTAACGAAGCGGATGCCAGCATTCCGATGGACCCGGTCACCATGCTTGCCTCGTCGGACAAAATATCCCCGAACATATTTTCCGTCAGAATCACATCGAACTGTGCCGGATCCTTCACCAGCTGCATGGCGCAGTTATCTACAAGCATATGCTCCAATGTCACTTCCGGATAATCCTTCGCGACTTCATTGACGACACTACGCCATAATCTGGAGGATGCAAGCACATTCGCCTTATCCACGCTGGTCACTTTCTTTTTCCTTTTCATGGCAATATCAAATCCCTTAACAGCGATTCTTCTGATTTCATGTTCATCATATACTAACGTATCCACTGCACTTCTTACGCCGTTCTCCTCAAGTATTTTCTTTTCACCAAAATAGAGTCCGCCCGTCAGCTCTCGCATAATTAACATGTCAAACCCTGCCGCAGATATTTCTTCCTTTAGAGGACATGCGCCTATCAATTCATCATAGAGAACCGCTGGTCTTAAATTAGCAAACAGATTCAATTCCTTTCTGATTGCAAGAAGCCCTGCTTCCGGTCTTAAGTTCGGCGCAAGCTTATACCACGGAGAAGTTGTGGTATCTCCCCCGATGGAACCCATCAGCACTGCATCTGCGCTCTTTGCCGTGGCAATGGCTTCCTCTGTCAACGGAACACCATGTACGTCTATGGACGCGCCGCCCATAAGAATATCTTCATAGCACATGTTATGTCCGTAACGCTCTGCAACCACATCAAGTATTTTTTTTGCCTCAGCAACAATTTCCGGTCCTATTCCGTCACCCGGAATACATGTTATCTTTAAATCCATCTCATCCACACTCCTATGTCATTTGTCGCAAAATATCACTTATATATCATAGTCTATTATCATCTAAATTTCAAGAAAAGTTTGTTTTTTAACGGATAAGTGCCAGAAATACTCAAAAAAATGTGTGCCATGAGCGTGCATAAAAAAAGCGAACCGTTACCGATTCGCTTTTTCCTACTACCGATTCTAAATTTTTCACCGGACGACTTCTAATTCGCAGTGAAAGACTTTTCTGCCAATACGTTGTCATCAGGATCCGTATAGCGCATGATTACTGTACAAGCGCCTTCTTCCCCAACAACCTCATCAAACTGTTTTACCTGCTCCTTAAATGTATCAGCCTGTGTCTCAAGTGCTGCATCAAGCGCTTCTCCAAGACCGTCCACAATCATTGTGCTGTCTTCAATCTTAATGATGACTGTGAACTCATTACCTTTTACCTCAAGGTCTGCAGACATGCCGTCCTCTGCAAGAGAATCAAACATGCTGTCCAAAGCTGCCTGCACGGTAGGATCCTTGTAGTAATCTTCCAATGTGCTGTATTCGCCTGTAGATGCAGACTCAACTTCCGCCTCTGCCTCTTCAACTTCTGCCTCTGCTTCCGCTACATCCGCTTCTGCCTCAGGTTCAGCTTCCGCTTCAGGCTCCGTAGCTTCTACTTCAGCAGAATCTGCTGTCTTGGCATCGCTGCCGCCACATGCGGTCATGGACAATGTGAGTGCTGTAATTGCTGCACATGCAACAAACTTTAATGTTCTTCTCTTCATAATAACTTTTCCTCCTTATACCCCTTGTTGAGAATTCTTTTTCACACAATCGTGAAGTTTACACGAGTGATGCCCTCTTGTCAATATCAGAAAACAGATTTTGTATACATGTACAAAAAAATCAAAAAAATATAATCATTTCTATCCTTTATCACAAGACAAATTACCTGTAATTTCCTATTGCGTAAAAAACCGGGCATACAGCCCGGTTCTCTTCATCCAAAACACAAAAGCATTATTTATTTTATTCTGCGTCCGGCTTCTCCACACGGGCAATTGCCGTCTTCTGCATCGGAATACGGCAGTTCTTATTGCTGCCAAATTCCACGATAATCGTATCATCTGTTATATCAATGACAATACCATAAAAACCGCTTGTCGTCATCACAACATCACCAACGCTCATATCCGCCAGCATCGCCGCCGTCTTCTTCTGTTCCTTCTTCTGGGGACGGATTATAATAAAGTACATAAACACCACCATTACGATAAGCATAATGATATACGAAGTGCCTAAACCGCCTACTGCCACTGCTTCATCTGCCGATAATAAAATTCCCATATTTTCTCCTCCATATATTTACAGCCATACGCATTCTCCCTTAATCCTGCAGCTCGCGTATCTGTACAGTCTACAGGATATCATACATAAAATCATTAAAAAAAACAAGCCTTTTCTACTTTTTATAATATTTACTTTTTAATATATATAAACTTTGTTAATCATTCTGCATGTTATTTAATTTTGTTTTCTTGTATGCTGCAAATTCTCCCCTGTCGAGCGCCTCTCTGATTTCCTTCATCATTGTATTATAAAAATAAAGATTATGCAGGACACATAAACGCATCCCCAGCATCTCTTTTGCTTTGAGAAGATGTCGGATATATGCCCTCGAATACCTTCTGCATGCCGGACAGCCGCAGCCCTCCTCAATTGGTCTATCATCCAGCTCATATTTGGCATTAAAAAGATTTATTTTGCCATGATTCGTATACAAATGTCCATGCCTTCCGTTTCTGGTCGGATAAACACAGTCAAAAAAGTCTACGCCCCGTTCCACAGCCTCCAGTATGTTCGCCGGGGTCCCGACTCCCATCAGATACGTCGGTTTATCCTGCGGAAGATAGGGTACTGTCTCTTCTATGACATGATACATCTGCTCATGACTCTCTCCCACCGCAAGTCCGCCGAGGGCATAGCCGTCACATGCAAGTTCTGAAATCCTCTTTGCATGTTCGATTCTGATATCATCGTAAACTGCACCCTGATTGATGCCAAACAAAAGCTGCTTTTTATTGAGGGTATCCTCTAGTCCATTTAAACGGTCCATTTCTTTTTTACACCGCTCCAGCCATCTGAAGGTCCGTGCAACAGACGCTTCCACATACCGTCTGTCCGCAGTGCTTGACGGACATTCATCAAAAGCCATCGCAATGGTTGAGGCGAGATTGGACTGAATCTGCATACTCTCCTCCGGTCCCATAAAAATCTTTCTGCCGTCTATATGAGAATGAAAATAAACGCCTTCTTCCTTAATCTTACGAAGTCCAGCCAGAGAAAAAACCTGAAACCCGCCCGAATCCGTTAATATCGGTCTGTCCCACGACATAAACTTGTGCAAACCGCCCAATTCCTTGATAATCCGGTCACCGGGACGGACATGCAGATGATAGGTATTCGATAACTCTACCTGCGTCCCGATTTCTTCCAAATCCTGCGTTGACACTGCGCCTTTGATTGCAGCAGCCGTGCCAACATTCATAAATACAGGCGTCTGAATCATTCCATGCACTGTCTTAAGCTGCGCCCGTTTTGCCCTGCCCTCTGTCTTTAATATCTTATACATACTCTTTACCTGTCATATTACTCCTCATGGCTACAGATACTTGTCCCAAAATTCTTCCAGACAAATTTCTTCCTCATACATAATCTTGGCCGCCTCCCTGCCTACATAGCGAAAATGCCACGGTTCATACTCGATACTTGTAATATATTCCTTTCCTGCCGGATAGCGTAAGATAAATCCATATTCATGACTATGTTCTGCAAGCCACATGCCCTCTTGCGTATCCGCAAATTCCTGAATAAGCGGTTGAAATGTATCGCTGGTAATATCCAGTGCAAGCCCAATCTCATGCTCACTGCAACCCGGAACGGTAATTACCTGCGACGCTTTCTTATAGGCATCCATATAGGACATCCCTTGTCCCATATAAAGTTTTATCCTCTTATTAAAATTATGCTCCTGCCTGTCGGATGTTCTATAAGGCGATTGAATCGCAATATTCAGCCCGTCCTTTTTAGCCGCCTGCATCATAAGAAGCAGGTCTTCAATAATCCTCTCGTCACATTGCAGATTATCTTTAATCCTGCCAAGTTTAAACTCATAGTCTTCTGAAATAGGATGCTGCTTATTGATTAAAACAAGCCTCCAATCCGTAGACGAAAACGCATAATTCTCCGTCTCCTGTCCTTCCCCTTCCAAACTATTATCTGTTCGATATTCTTCACCGTTCTCCAAAATATCATCGAGCGTATACACATCCCCTGACATATCATTCTCCGGATTATATTCAAGATCTGCCCCATCAACTTCTTCCAGTACTATCTCTTCCTCCGTATATGCCTCCGTCTCAACCGCCAGCGAAATATCCGAATCTTCCACAATCGCACTGTAGGTCTCCTGTGCCCTGATAAATCCTGTCCGTTCGGCAAATACGGCAAACGAAAAGCTGCAGCTTGCCATAAAAAATATCATCACAAATACTACACTCGCATAACGCTTCGTATTTGTCGCAAAATGCCGTATAAGGTGATAGACTCCAAGAGCCACAGTAAGCGCCGCAAGGCACGGATAATGCAATAATTTATTCTTTTTTGCCAATTTGATAAATTTGGATATTATTTTCTCCCGAAATGTTTTTTTCATTGAAATCCTCAAGTCTTAATATGTAAATCTTGTAAAAATACCGCTAATCATTACTTTTTATAATAACATATAAAATTTTTTTGTACAGCTTTTTTTTATGTTAATCATTATATTTTTTTGTACTCACTTTATCATTTACATTTATGTGCATTTCAAAACTTATAGAAATCTTTCTTTTCCATCTATCCCACGACAGACTCTTACGGTAATTATTTATTTCTTGGAATCAATGTGATATACTCCTCTTAGACATCTTACCGATGTCTAAATATTAAATTAAGATTATACATATCGTACGTTATTTGCGTGTTGCAGGATTTCCTGCAAACATTATTCAGTAACTTGCATGTGTATTTTCTAATTGTGTATACATTTTATTAAAATCAATTTGAAAGGAAGACAACTATGGCTGGCTCATCTTTTGGTAACATTTTACGTATCACAACGTGGGGGGAATCTCACGGTCCCGCACTCGGCGTCGTTGTAGACGGTTGTCCCGCTGGTCTTGCCTTGGAACCCGACGATATCCAAGCATATTTAAACCGGCGCCGCCCCGGACAAACCAAAATTTCTACTCCGCGAAAAGAGGCGGATACCGTTGAGATTCTCTCCGGTATTTTTGAAGGACATACAACCGGCACCCCCATTGCCATGATGGTGCGTAACACTTCCCAGCATTCCGCGGACTATGGCGAAATTGCCAACTGCTATCGCCCCGGACATGCAGATTATACATTTGATGCTAAATACGGTTTCCGTGACTATCGCGGTGGCGGACGTTCCTCCGGGCGTGAGACGACCGGACGTGTCGCCGCCGGGGCAATTGCTGCTAAGCTCCTCAAAGAATTTGGCATCGAACTGACCGTCTATACCAAATCCATCGGTCCGTTCAGCATAGATATGAATAAGTTTGACAGACAGGCGATTCTGACTACACCGACCTGTATGCCCGATACGGATGCATCAGCAAAGGCGGAAGCTTACCTCGCCGACTGTATGCGCAATTATGATTCTGCAGGCGGCGTTATCGAATGCCTTGTCGATGGGGTTCCTGCGGGACTTGGCGATCCTGTATTCGAGAAACTTGATGCCAATCTCTCAAAGGCGGTAATGTCCATAGGCGCCGTTAAGGCTGTCGAAATCGGTGACGGCATCGCCGTTGCGGACAGACACGGTTCCCAGAACAATGACGCCTTTCGTATGGAGGCTGGTCGCGTCATCAAGACAAGCAACCATGCCGGCGGTATATTAGGCGGTATCAGCGACGGGTCACAAATCATTCTCCGCGCTTATGTAAAACCAACCCCTTCTATCTTTTCACCGCAGCAGACCGTCAATAAGCAGGGGGAAAACACGGAACTGTCCATCAAAGGAAGACACGACCCCATCATCGTTCCCCGTGCCGTCGTGGTCGTAGAATCCATGGCGGCGCTGACGATTGCAGATGCGCTGTTGATGAATGCCGGCGCCAGACTCGACAACTTAAAAAAGATATATGACAGATAACATCTGTCATATATCTTTTTCTATTCTATCTTCTATTCGGTCTTATCTCCCAGCGCAATCATTAATCCGCCTTCCGAATATCCACTTTTATTTAATTGGTCAGATAACTGCTGATACAGTATAATGTCTGCCCGTTGTAATCCACCCTTGACCAGCCATATTCTTCATTGATTCCGGTTCTCGTAATATATTCTCCGTTATGAAGCACCGCAACCACTGCGGCGTCGGGATTGGTTACACTCGGAAGCGCACGCAGATTCACCTCAATCTTCGCCGTCACTTGGTCACTCCGGTCTGCAAAACGTGTTTTAAGTCCATCTCCGCTTCCCGCACCCTCCTGCACCGGTGTCTGATAGGTCAGGTCCGTTGTCAGATAGCTTGATACCGCATAAACCGTCTGTCCGTTATACTCCAGTCTTGACCAGCCGCTGTCGCTGACGCCTGTTCTCAACACACTTTCTCCATTTCTGAGCGTGTAGACAATCGTACTATCCTCTCCCTGACTGGGAATATTGCGCAGATTCGTGGAATCCTTTGCCGTCACATTATCGCTCACGTCGGTAAACTTCATCAGAGCTTCCACATCGGCATGGGCTTCCTCAGGCGTCTCATCACTCTGCGCCTGTGCCGTTCCCTCATAACCAAAATACGCCACATTGACGTCTACGGGTCTGCCGATTCCTGCCACCGTACCGCGATTCGTATACTGCCACATGGCATGTTTGCCACCGTAAGAGGACTGGGCGGTCTGTGGATACGGCGTCTGCGGATATTGGGAAACCCATATTCTGTAAGTCCCCTCAATCCTTGTTGTGTCCCACTTTGCATTTCCTGACAATTCTCCCATGGAAGCATAAAACATCGGTGTATAACCCCTGTTATATATTTCCTGCATAAAGGCGATGGCAATGTCCGTCCGCTGTGCATTGGTCAGATTATACTGCGCACTTTCCGGCTTGTCAAACCCTTCACAATCATATGCAACCGGATATGTAATCTGATACTGTGCGATATAATCCGCCACCCAGTCTGCCTCCGCTCTTGCCTCTTCTTCCGTGACCGCCGTGGAAAAGAAATATACACCTAATTTGATACCATTCTTAGACGCTTCCTGCATATTGTATTTTGCATTGGTATCGGCACAGATTTCACGAGAAGCATCCGCCCGGTATCCTACCCGCACCATAGCAAAATCAATTCCCGATGAAGCAACCTGCGTCCAGTCAATCGTCCCTTGATA
Organism: uncultured Lachnospiraceae bacterium; assembly: GCA_947564735.1. Lineage (GTDB taxonomy): Bacteria > Bacillota > Clostridia > Lachnospirales > Lachnospiraceae > UBA3282. Next base: position 81,099 of record CANOEC010000007.1, read on the forward strand.
TTTCGCCACATCAATACCGATTGTAACCTGACTTGTCTCCGCCACGCTTCCCGAAGATAACAGTTCTGCCACATTCACCTGCGTCCCTTCATCCGTACTCATATTTGCCGTCTGCGGATCCAACGCATCTTCACCCTCTGCCGGCTGCACGTCCGCCTGCTCAGGCTGCGTATCATCCGTATCCAATACCGGTTCCTCATTCTCTACTGCATCACCTGCCGTCGTTTCTTCCGTCACAGGCTGCGTATCATCGATAACGTCCGTTCTTTGTATATCATTTTCTTCTGTCCCCATCACTGGCGCTATCTCTGAAGTGCCGGATTCTTTATTTTTTGTCGATTTAATAACATAGGTTATCAAAATAACAAGTGCTATAATTACCATTACGACGGCAGCTATCACAAGAATTTTCTTTGCCTGTCTTACGGGTGTATCATCATAATCCTCGTAATCTTCATCATCCTCGTAATCGTCTTCCTCTTCATCGTCTACTTCGTCCCAGTAATCGGCTTCATCCTCATAGTCGGCTTCATCTTCATACTCTTCTTCACCGCTGCCAGCCTTACCGCTATCCTTAAATTCCACATCCAAGTCAAGCAGCTCATCTTCTAAATCGCTTAATCTTCTCATATGCTATCCACCCATATCTATCGTCCGCCTAGAAGTTATCTAACAGCTCCAAATAGAAATCATTATAGTCCTTGCGCTCCTCTTTCATAAACTGAATCGCTGTCTTTGGATGCTGATTTAAAATACCCGTCAACAGATACGGGACATCATATCCCCATACTACGCCGGATTCTCTAAGCGGCACAATATACTTTTCAATAAATTTTAAAATCGGATGAATGTTATATTTAGGGTTCTTCAGATATCCCAGCAGTAATTCGCTCGGACAGTTGCCGCAGCCACGTCCAAGTCCGCTCACCGTAGCATCAAGATAACTAACCCCCATAATAACGACCTCCGCCGTATTTGCAAACGCAAGCTGCTGGTTATTATGCGCATGGATACCGACCTTTTTGCCATACTTGGCAGCTGCCTCCAGATATTTGTCTGCCAGACGTCTTGCCTGCTCCGGGTATAAGGAACCATAACTGTCAACAAGATAAATCGTGCCCACGCTGCTCTGCCCAAGCAGCTCCAGTGCGGCATCGACGTCCGTCTCATTTGACTTGGAAATCGCCATGATATTGACCGTTGTCTCATACCCTTTTTTCGTGCAGTCCTCAATCATCTCAATTGCCGCTGGTATGGTATTGATATATGTCGCCACACGTACAAGGTCTATGGGACTGTCCTTCTTATTCAAAATATCCTTCTTGAAGTCACAGCGTCCCACATCCGCCATCACTGCAATCTTCATATCGGTCTTGTTGTCGCCCACAACCGCCCGGATGTCCTTGTCATCGCAGAATTTCCATTTTCCGAACTTATTGACGTCAAACAGCTCCTTGGACGCTTTGTAACCGAACTCCATATAGTCTACGCCCGCCTTGATATTCGCCCGATACAGTTCCTTGACAAAATCATCCGTAAAGAAAAAATCATTTACCAGTCCGCCGTCACGCAGCGTACAATCTACGACTTTAATGTCCGGTGAATAGGATAATAGTGTTCTTCCTTTTGCTCTTTTTTCCATCTTACTTCTCTCCTTTGTCTTCTATTCTACAACAATTTTTCTGAAACTCTTTTTCCCTTTTTTGACAATAAATTCTTCCGCAGCAATCATATCCTTTGTATAGGACATCTTAATATCCGTCACCTTCTCACCTTTGACCGTAACACCGCCTTGTTCAACTGCACGACGCGCCTCAGAACGAGAGGCTGCAAGACCTGCGGCAACCATAATCCCAAGAATATCAATCGTTCCGTCTGCAAACTTATCTTCTGTCAAGGTTGATGTCGGCATGTTCTCCGAACTTCCACCGCCTGCAAAAAGCGCCTTCGCCGCCTCCTCAGCTTTCTTTGCCTCCTCTTCGCCATGGACAAGATTGGTCAGTTCGTATGCCAGAATTTCTTTCGCCTTGTTTAACTGGCTTCCTTCCCACTTATCCATCTCGTCTATCTGTTCGAGCGGCAGGAACGTCAACATGCGCAGACACTTAAGCACATCCGCGTCAGCCACATTTCTCCAATACTGATAAAACTCAAACGGAGTCGTCTTATTCGGGTCAAGCCATACCGCACCCTTTTGCGTTTTACCCATCTTCTTACCTTCGGAATTCATCAGAAGCGTAATTGTCATGGCATAGGCATCCTTGCCCAGTTTACGGCGGATCAAATCCGTACCGCCAAGCATATTGCTCCACTGGTCGTCCCCGCCGAACTGCATGTTGCAGCCATATCTTTTATATAACTCCATAAAGTCATAACTTTGCATAATCATGTAGTTAAACTCCAAGAAGCTCAGACCTTTTTCCATTCTCTGCTTATAACACTCTGCGCGAAGCATATTGTTGACACTGAAGCACGCTCCGATATCCCTGATAAACTCAATATAATTTAAGTCAAGCAGCCAGTCGGCATTATTGACCATAAGCGCTTTTCCCTCCGAAAAGTCAATAAAACGGCTCATCTGCTTCTTAAAACACTCACAGTTATGCTCAATGGTCTCTTTCGTCATCATCGTGCGCATATCAGTTCTTCCGGAAGGATCGCCAATCATCGCCGTCCCCCCTCCTATCAGCGCAATCGGCTTATTGCCTGCCTCCTGCAATCTCTTCATCAGGCATAACGCCATAAAATGCCCCACGTGCAGACTGTCCGCCGTCGGGTCAAAACCAATGTAAAATACCGCTTTCCCTCCGTTAATCAGTTCACGAATTTCATCGGCATCCGTTAATTGTGCAAGAAGTCCTCTTGCCTGCAGCTCTTCATAAATTCCCATTTCTTTCCCTCTCTTCCTCTTTGAACTAAATGCTTTACATGCTTCCATGCAAGCATAACACCTGTATCATATCACTTCCGGCTCTGCTCATTCGCGCAAAAAAACCTCCTCCCGTGTGCAGACACATAGGACGAGGTTACTCTCGTGATACCACCTATTTTCACAGACAACTCACATTGCCTGCCTCATCGAGTACAATTCCGAGATACCTTACACTCTCTTCCTGATACTCTTTGGCTATAACGTGCCTTCTCCGTCGCAGCCTACTAGGATAAACCATTCTGCTGCGAAGCTCCAAGATGTATTCATAAAAAACTTCCCGCGCGCCTCTCATCAACCGGCTGCTTTCTGTGCGTTCCGTGATTTACTACTTGTTCTTCTCAACGCCTATGCCTATAATTTATATGAATCCTTTTCTTTTGTCAACCAGTATTTTTTTAATCCTTCACTTTTCTTCACTTTGCGACAACAATTCACGCCATCCATGTCAGCCAGTGAACCGTTATTTACCTCCCACCATCTCATTTAGGATTACCTTGACCTGATGGAAATCAAACATATCGTATGCCTCGCGCAGCCTTTTTATCTGTCCGTTTATCTTTGTACCAAAGTTCTTGGATGCCAACTCTGGTACAAGTTCGTCTGTCACCTTAAGATTCATCTTGTCTAACTCTGTCTTAAGTCGCTGCAACATTTCCACCGTCATCTCTTCTACTTCTTTCTCCTCCAGATTCTGCTCCGACCGCACATCGCTGAACTTCCCGATGCTGGTAAGATAATTTTTTACTTCCTCCAAAATCAGCTTAAACTTATCCAGATATCCGGAAAATTTCCGGTTAATCAACGTTAAGTCGCCTGCTTTTCCCGCAAATTCCAGTTCTTTAAAAAGCGCGGACACTTCCATTGCACCGATGCTTGCACTCGAGCTCTTAATCCCGTGCACATCGGTCGTAAACAGCTGGAGGTCGCCAACTTCCAGAAGATTCGGTAACAGCTCCAGATATTTGACTCCTTCCGCATAGTAAGTATTCAGAATGGCAGCATATGCGTCCTGATTAAATCCAATATTCAACAGACCCTTTTCTGTATTCAGCCCGCTCTTTGGCTTTGCTTCTTCCCCGCCTGCCGCCTGCTTTGTCTGTCCCTTCTTCTCTCCGGAATCCTTCGTCTTCACATGCTCAATCAACTCTTCCGGCAAAAATTCCAGCAGACACTTTTCCAGATAACGCCTTTTAATCGGCTTAGCAAGATACTCTTGAAAACCAAGCTTTAAAATCTCCGTTCTGACATTGGCGCCGTTTTGTGCCGTCAGCGCCACAAAGGGTATCTCCTTATAATACCGCCCTTCCTTGGCACGGATTGTCCTTAAAACATCATCCCCGCGCAGCCCCGGCATCACGATATCCATCAGGACAAGATCATAGTTTTCGCTCTCAATCTTTTTAATGCTTTCCTCACCGCAGGTCGCCACGGAAATGTCGATGCCATATTTGCCAAAAATGCCGGCAGCAACTTTCAAGTTGACCGCATTATCATCCACCACAAGAACCTTTGCGTTCTTAGCCGTAAAAATCTCTTCTCTTGCCGCCTTTTTATAATCTTCTTTGTTCCATCTGTGGTTCAGCACTGTAGAAATGGTAATGCATGAAAAAGGTCTGTGAATCAGACGGCATTTATCAAAATCACCATAAACCGCATCGTAGCCTGCCATAACATAGGTATACTCTTCACATTGATACAGAGCGATAATATTGGACAGATTCGCATACACTTCATCAGGCACAAAAATATAATCGAAATGCTTATCCTGAATGGCATGGTCGAATCCGTAATAATTGCGGACATATGTGGGTCTGACATCAAACGGCTCCATTGTTTTATGCCATTTTTCGACGGTAACATCATTATCCGCATATACAAGCACACTCGGCTTTTTTTCGTCCTCCAACCGTATCATAGACGCCGCATCCGCAATTTTCTGCCGAAACGTAAAAGTTGTGGACAAACCGATTCCTTCAATACTCTCTACCTTAATGTCGCCCTCCATCATAGCAAGCAATTCCTTACAGATTGTAAACTTAAGCCCGATACCCTTTAAATTACTGGACTGTCTGGAATCATAAATATCATACATGCCAAAAAGCGACCGCACGTCAATCTGCGACAATCCCTTTCCCGTATCCGCTACCATACAATGAAAGGTCGCCGTTTGCTCCTCATCATCCCGCTCGCATCTGACTTCAAGATGAATCCGCCCACTCTCGGTAGAATCAATCGAAATAAACAACAGATTGAGGAATATCTGACGTATCATGATACCGTCACCAAACAGTTGTTTCGGTATATTGCCGTCAATATCCATATCAAGATTCAGTTTCTTATTCTGCAGTTCTTCTGAAATTGTTCGGACAATTTCTTTCAATAATTTTTCAAAACCATACGCCTCATCCAGCGGATGCATCTCTCCCGCATCAATCTTTGCATAGGTGAGCACATCGTCAATAATGGTGAGCAAGTCATACGCAGCGCTTCTGACAGTTCTGACTGCGCTCCTCGTCTCATCATCCTGCTCCCCCTTCAACATAATCTCCGACAAACTAATAATGGAGTTCATCGGCGTCCTGATTTCAAAAGACATATTTGACAGAAATTGTCTCTTGGCAGCCCCTGCACGCTCAATCTTACGGCTGCTGCATTTGATTTTCTGCTGCTGACGCAGATAAAATTTCTCTTGGATATAGATGAGCAACATGATAAAAAAGACTGTCCCGATAAAGCTAATAACTAAATCGGAAAAATAGAATTTTTGGTTTACATAATGTTCTATCCCTTCTTGCGGGAAAAAAACGCTGCTATACAGATAGCAATACTCAAAGGTAAACATCACCAAAACAAACAGAAACATCAATCCCTCAAAAACGGAATATACAATAATCATACTGGCTAAAAACCACATAATCGCAACACAATAAGCAACATTTCCCAGTCTAAGAATCATGGGAATTGTGATGCCGTCCAGTATTATCAGGGTCAGCACTGCCGTCAGATTATGCTTTCTGTAACGTATGTTTAAATACAAAAGCGTACCGCACCCAAATATAATAACGCACATAGGCGCCGCCAGCCTCTCTATCGTCCCTGCAATCGCGACAATGGGCAGTATGACAATGCCTTCCACAATAACCATTGCAAGAAAGAGATTCAGATTAAATTCAGTAAGTCCCATACCGCTTATTTTTTTGCTTAATATGTGATGCAGCTTACTTTTCATAATTTTCAGCCTCTTCATCTCCGTTTACTGTATAGATAATCTTCTCCTTGGGAAGACACTCTCTCAATATCTTCTCGAACTTATCACGCTCAATCGGTTTGGAAAGATATTCATCAAATCCCGCATCCAGAAACATCTCCCGCGCACCGCTGACCGCATTCGCGGTAAGCGCTGCGATTGGTACCGCATCAAGCCCATTTATCCCCAGCATCCTGATATTCTTTAACGTATCAATGCCGTCCATCTCCGGCATCATGTAATCAAGAAATATAAAATCAACTTTCTCCTGTTGCAGCATTTTCAAGCATTCTTTGCCACTGGCAGCAACGAAAACCTGCGCCTGATAGCGTTTCAACAGACTGGTCGCCACTTCCAAATTCACGACATTGTCATCCACCACCATGATGCGTGCATCTGGACAGACAAATGCCCCCTTGTATCCGACCCTGCGGATTGTGGTGTTCTGCTTGTCTTTCAAAAGCGCATCCATATTCAGGCAGCTGACCGGACGCGCAAACGTAGTCTTCACAAGCGCATCATCATCGGCAAGCGGATCCGAGCCTATCAAAATAATGGATTGCGGCTTTAACAGCTTCGTGAGCCTGTCTTTCACAGCATTATAACGTTCTGCTGCAATCATCAGATGCGTATAACTGGTATCTGTACACTCTTCCATGAAGCATTCGTCCGTATCCGCCTGACAAAATTCCACATCCAAATCCTGCAGCGTCTTGGCAAATGCCTCCCTCTGCCGTCTCGTATGTTCATAGAATAATATTTTAAATCTTTTATTCTCCTGTCTGCCAACCAGAGTCCCTCCTGCCATATATCTTTGCGGAATATCAAAAGAATAGGTTCGTCTGGTGGGTTCTTCTTCCATGCGCAATTCTCCGCCCAGAAGCTTAATCAGCCGCTGCGGCAGAGGCATCATTTCGTCGATTTTTGACTCTACATTTATGCGGCACAACTGTTCTTTGTAGGAATGATGAAAAACCCCTTCGGCGCACACCTCCACACACAGCCGTATCTGCTCTTCACCGCCGTCCTCTTTACCGATGTTGATGGATAATACTCCCCCATCTTCCAAAGATTTCATGATACCGCTTAAAATATTTAATAATATCTGGCGTATCATTGTCTCGTCCCCGCACAACTGCGCCGGGATATCCGGTGCAATCTGCACAAACAGCTCTGTCCGGCAATCCGCATAGCGCACAGAGAGCATATTGATTAATTCGTTACAGATAGCTCCAATATCATAAGGTTTCTCTGCAATCACCAAATCACTGTCATCCAGTTTGGAAAAATCCATCAATTCATTTGTAATAGACAAGAGCGCCCTGCTGGAATTAGCAATATGATAAGCATTCTCCCTTACGCGGTCCTGTGTGTCTAAATCGAGCAAAAGCTCTGTAATCCCTAAGATTGCATTGAGCGGCGTCCTGATTTCATGGGACACATTCACCAAAAACATATTCTTGGCATAGCTTAACTGCTCGGCTTCCTGCTCCATGGCGGTACTTTTCTCTATTTCTCTGCGAAGCACTTTATTGCGGTATGAAATCAATATACCGCACACGGTGCCCGTAATAAACAATGCCACCATAATCCTGCAAAAAAGAACAGCGTCATAGTGCGTGCTTCCTTCCGCTGCCGCCACGGACACTAACTCCGACAGTGTTGACTGTTCAAACATATACCGGATACAGATAATATCCACCACCACATCCAGCGTAATAAATAACGCTGCCCATTTTTTTCTAAGAAGGATTGCCGTATACGCAATCCCCGTCAAAAAATACACCGGATAATCATATACCGCATAGGGCACATAAAAAGATGTGGCAGGTATCAGAATAAGATGCATGAGAAAAAGATAGACGACTGAAATCATGTTCAGCTTATCTGTCCTGCGCTCCGCATACATTGCCGTAAGTGTCAGCACAATGCCGCCCGCCAGAAGAACCGGCACGCGGATGTCTGTCCGCAATAGCAGCGCAAAGAGCAACAACATAAAACACTCCAAAACGCCGAGCACCATTGCCACATGAAACAGCAGGATTTCCGCTGGCAGTTCTATATCCAAATATCTTTCCAAATGCTGTTTTGCTGTCATTCCGGAACTCCTTTTATCCGGCAACATTCTTTATCTCACTCTCAACGGACAGGAAAATGTCTACAATCTCCGGATCAAAACATGTAAATTTCATAAATTTTATCTTCATAATCGCTTCCTGATGACTGAGCGCCTTGCCGCCCACCGCAATATTGCGCAGATTATCATAAGTATTGACAACCGCCAAAGCCCGTGCTTCTATCGGAATATTCTTTCCCTCTAATCTGTCCGGGTATCCTTTGCCGTCCCATCTCTCATGATGGCTGCGGCACATATTGTAGGCATAGTTCATAAAATTGTTTTCTCCCGCGCTAAGCTGCGTTACTTTGGAGAGCGTGTCCGCGCCCAGAGTCGTGTGCGTCTTGACCGCTTCCTTTTCAAACTCACTCTCGTTTCCCATGCGCGTATTGTTTAAATACTGATCTGCAATGCACAGTTTACCAATATCATGAATCTGGGACGCAAAGCATATCGTAATACCATCATCCGCCGTCAGATTGTGCTTGCCGTTTCTGATAATCGCACTAATCAGCACATCCATATACTTTTCTGTTCTTCTCGCATGGTCGCCGCCAAAGCCATCCCTCTTGGTCAAAAAATCTACAAACATTGCCACAATCGAGTACTGTAACTCCAGATTTTTCTTGTTCTTGTCCTGTACAAGATTATTGAGGGAAAGGTTCATCTCGCTTAACTTCCTCTGCTGTGCCAGAAGCCGGATCTGAATATCCACACGTTTCTTTAACAGATTTGCCGTGTAAGGCTTTTTGATATAATCTACCGCACCCAGATTATAGCTTTCAAGCTCCGTAGTATCATCGTCCTGCGCAGTCAGAAAGACAATCGGTATTTTGACCAGCTTCGGATTATTCTTCATCTCCGAAATAACCTGAAAACCGTTTACATTGGGCATATCCACATCTAACAGAACCAAATCCGGGAGTTCCGGCATATCATTTAAACATTCCAGCGCGGAAATACCGGATGAAACCGGAATCACCTCATATTCCTCCTCCAAAGTTTTCCTCGCCATAATCAGATTTGCCATGTTGTCGTCTACAATCATTACCCGATACATCACTTCACCCCTTATTCGTTATATTCTATCCGCAGAAAGCATACGCTTTCCCGCCGCATCATGCAGCCGCGTCATCTGTTCGCCATCAGTTTTATCATTGCCTGATTCAAACCGTCCACTGTCAGCTTATACATCGGAAACAGTCCTTTGATTGCCGTTTCGGCTTCCCGCCACGGCGCATGTCCCGGCGCCATCTTCGGATTCATCCACACAATCTTCTTATAATGCCGTTTCATCAGCATCAGCCATTCCATCCCTGACAATCCGCCATTTGGTCCTCTGTAATTTCCTGTCGTGGAATACAGCTCTTCCGGCGCCATCGCCGCGTCTCCGACAATAATCACCTTGTAGTCGCTGTCCAGATTACGGAACATCCACTCCGTCTCAATCCAGTCTCCGTTCTCACATTCCGGCGTATGATACAGATGAGAATAAATGCAGTTGTGGAAAAAGTAAGTTTTCACATCTTTGTAGTGATTGGATTTATACACAGAATGGAACAATTCATTCAAAAGCGTGGTGTACGGAATCATGGTGCCGCCGGAATCCATAAGAAGCAGAAGCTTTACCGCGTTCTTCCGGGGCTTCTCCATTACAATCTGCAGACATCCGCCATTGTTGCACGTCGCGTCCACAGTGCCATTGATATCCAGCTCCGTCTTCGGAATCTCAAGCCTTGTAGAGAACTGGCGCAGTTTCCTAAGCGCCATCTGGAACTGTCTGTTATCTAACACCTTGTCATTACGGAAATCACGGTATTTCCTTGCACCGATGACCTGAAATGCCGATTGGTATCCAGTCGTTCCGCCTACTCTGATGCCGCCCATATTACCGCCCATGTTGCCAAACGACGTCTTTCCCATCGTTCCAATCCAGTAACTTCCGCCGTTATGCTCCTCGTTCTGGTCCCTCAGTCTGTCCTTAAAGTTATTCTCCACGTCATCCTTGTCCATCGTGACCACTTCCTGATTCATCTCATGCCGCATTTCCTCAAAGACTTCCTGCATCTCCGGTTTATCAAGCCAGCGCATCATGTTCTTACCCACTTCGTTCTCAGACTGGATTCCCTTAAAGACTTCGTCAAAAGCCATATCAAATTTATCATATTCCGTCTCGGACTTGACCAGTATCATCCGCGCCACGTAATAAAATTCCGTCAAGCTGCTATGACACAGTCCCTGCTGCAGCGCCTCCTGTAATGTCAGCCATTCGCTTAAGGACACATCAAGCCCTTTGTCTTTTAAGGTATAAAAGAATTTACTGAACATATCATATCCTCATTATTTAGAAATCCTTCTTGTTCCTGACCGTCTCCAAATCTTCATCTTTCTTAACGACCACACCGATAAAGGGCAGCTCCGCCCGCAGCCTCTTTGTCGGGATTCCGCCAATCTGCAGCGCATTGATCCAGTCAATCAGCTCCGATGTGCTGGGTTTCTTGCGAACATCCTTCAGTGAACGTATCCAGTAAAAGACTTCCATTGCATCGTGAAGCAGCGTATCCTCCACATTAGGATAGTGTGTCCTGACAATCTCCTCCATCAGATTCTGATCCGGGAAATCAATGTAATGAAAAATACACCTGCGAAGGAACGCATCCGGCAGCTCCTTCTCCGCATTTGAAGTGATAATTACAATCGGTCTGTGCTTTGCTTTCACAGTACGCTTCGTCTCGTGGATATAAAACTCCATCTGGTCTAACTCCCACAAAAGGTCATTTGGAAATTCAAGGTCAGCTTTATCAATCTCATCAATCAGAAGAATGACCTGTTCGTCAGACTCAAACGCCTCACCCAGTTTACCCAGCTTAATATAATGGGCGATATCGTCAACGCCTTCCTCGCCGAACTGTCCGTCATACAGACGCTGTATGGTATCGTACATATAAAGACCATCCTGCGCTTTTGTCGTAGACTTGATATTCCAGATAATCAGTTTTTTCCCCAGTGAGTTTGCGACCGCCTGCGCGAGCATCGTCTTCCCCGTACCCGGCTCCCCCTTTACAAGAAGCGGCTTTTGTAATGCAATTGCGACATTAACGCTCGCAAGAAGCTGCTCGGATGCCACATAATCCGACGTACTGCCAAAACTCTTATTTTCTTCGCTCATAACCCCTATCCTTTCCATATCTGATTGATGTGTTAAACATTTCAATTCTTGCCTATCTTATAAATGTATGTTACGATATTTCAAGTGCAAAAGCAAGAATTTGTTATAAGAATCACGGGAGGATAAACATATGTCGCAAGAACATAAAACACATTTTTCTCTGGAAGTATTTCCGCCCAAGAAAGAGGAAGAATTTGATAATGTATATCAGCTTTTGAGAGAATTTGGTCGTCTGAAACCGGACTTTATCAGCTGCACTTACGGCGCGGGCGGTTCCAGAGCCGGGAAGACGATAGAGATCACTTCTTTTATCCAGAAGGAGCTTCAGATTCCCGCCATCGCACACATTACCTGCGTAGGCTTTACCAAAGAAGATTTAGACAAAAACTGCACCGCACTGAAAGACGCCGGAGTCACTCATGTCCTTGCGCTCCGCGGCGACAGACCCCAGACAATGAGCGATGAGCAGTTTAACCAGAGGGAATTTTATTATGCCACGGATCTCGTACGGTATCTGAGGGAACACACCGACCTGTCCGTTGCGGGAGCATGTTATCCGGAGAAGCATTTTGAAGCCCCCAGTTTTGAAGAAGACTTACGCCACCTAAAGGAAAAAGTCGATGCCGGCGCAGGCTCTTTAATCTCACAGATGTTTTTTGACAATACGTTTTTCTACCGCTTCTTGGATAAAGCAAAATCCATGGGAATCAATGTGCCGATTCATGCCGGCATCATGCCGATTACCACCGCCAAGCAGTTAGGTACAACCGTATCGCTCTCCGGCTCCTCGGTTCCAAAGGAGCTTGCCGACATCATTGCTGCTTATGGTGAAAATAAAGAAGATATGCGCAAGGCAGGAATCGACTATGCGGTGCGTCAGATTCGTGATTTGAAGGAACATGGCGTAGACGGCATCCACATCTATTCCATGAATAAAATAAAGACCACTGCAGAAATATGCAGTATGCTCTAAGATTGTTAACAGAATCTATTGCAAGTTCATTACTGCCAGCACCCCGCCGCAGGCAACGGGGAGCTGAGCATTATATAACATCTGCTATTATATGATGTTGGTGTCAAAGAACATCACAGCTGAAAGCAAATATATGTATGCTCTTTGAACCGTCTTATAATAGCAGACGTAATTTTATTTATTCCGTCTCTTCCCAAGGAAGCAGCGGATTTTCTATCTTCTTATCCCGCAGCATCAGATTTCTGACTGCCTCATCCGCCGGCTGTGCGTCAAATAAAATAGCATTGACCTGTTCTATTATGGGAATCTGGATATCATATTTCTTTGCAAGCCCCATGGCGGCTTTTGCTGAATAAACACCCTCCACCACCATTTTGACTTCACTCATCGCCTGCTCCATTGTATATCCCTGTCCGATGAGAATACCTGCACGTCTGTTGCGCGAATGCATGGAGGCGCAGGTGACAATCAAGTCTCCGATTCCAGCCAGACCACAGAATGTCTCAAATTTTCCGCCCATCGCCACACCGAGTCTGGCAATCTCCGCGATACCTCTTGTAATCAACGCCGCCTTCGTATTATCTCCATATCCAAGTCCATCAGCAATCCCGGCAGCCAGCGCAACCACATTCTTGAGTGCGGCGCCAAGTTCTATTCCCAGCACATCCGGACTGATATACACTCTGAATACTTCGTTCATAAAAATATTCTGTAAATATTCCGCCGTATGTTTTTTCTTCGCACCCACAACAATCGTCGTAGGGATGCCTCTGCCCACCTCTTCCGCGTGGGACGGTCCGGACAGAACCGCAACCTCTGCCTGCGGAATCTCTTCTTCTATAATCTGCGACAACGTAAATAACGTATTCTCTTCGATACCTTTTGCCACATTGATAATCAGCTGTCCCTCGCGCACATAGGGCGACATACTGTGCGATGTACTCCGCGTATACGGTGAAGGCACTGCCAGTACGAGCAGTTCTTTTCCTTTCACAGCAGACTCCAAATCGGTTGTAAACTCCATATCATCCGGGAGCTTCACGCCGGGCAGCTTATCCTTGTGTTCTCTCTTCGTCCGCAGCATCTCAATTTCCGCTTCCATAATCGACCACACCGTTACGCAATGACCGTTCTTATGTAGCAGCAACGCCAGTGCAATCCCCCAGCTTCCGGCGCCAATTATACTGATATCAGCCATGTTCCCCTCATTTCTGCACTTCATTCTGTGCCTTAGCATTCTTCCTGTTTTTGTTGCTTAAATAAGTCTTTCGTTCCGTTCCGCTAAGAAGTCTTTTGATATTATCTTTATGTTTATAATATGCCATAATCGTAAGCCCGCCTGCTATGACATACATTTCAATCAATAATGTCTGCGACATACCGAAAATCCCCATCTGCCCCAAGACAATGATTTCAATAAAAAATCCTGCATAAACCAGCAAAGAGCCTAACGATACGTAGTGTGTTGTAAAGAAAGCACCGAAGAACAAAATCACGCCCATGGGAATAAAGTACGGGTGAAATGAAAGAATCATGCCCGCTGTCGCCGCGATTCCTTTTCCGCCCTTAAAATGCAGATAGAACGGAAAATTATGTCCCAAAATTGCTCCCGTCGCCGCATAAATCTTCAACAGATATACCATATCCGGATGCGTCTTATCGAAAATTACACCCGTTACTACAATTGCAAGAATGCATTTTACGATATCCCCAAGCAGTACGACCAACCCCGCCTTCGTCCCAAGCACTCTCATGGTGTTTGTCGTGCCGGCATTTCCGCTCCCGTAATTTCTGATATCAATTCCACGCATTTTTCCGTAAATATATGCCGTCTGGAACAGCCCGAACACATATCCGATTACCAAACAAATTATCCGTTCCACTTTTACTTATTGTCCTTTCTCTCTCTTATAATAAATTTTAACGGCGTTCCGCGAAATCCAAATGTTTCTCTAATCTGGTTCTCCAGATACCGTGTATAGGAGAAATGCATCAGTTCCTTATCATTGACAAAAATAACAAAGGTAGGCGGCTTCACCGCTGCCTGCGTAATATAATATAAGCGCAGTCTCTTTCCCTTGTCAGAAGGCGGCTGTTGCAGCGCCACTGCTTCTGCCATAATTTCATTGAGTACGCCTGTCGCTATGCGCATGGAATGATTTTCATTGACGGCATCTATCATTTCATACAATTTCGGCAGCCGCTGCCCGGTCACTGCAGAAATAAATAAGATTTCAGCATATGGCATAAAAGAAAGCACCTGTCTGATCCTCTGCGTATACTCATTTACCGTCTGATTATCCTTCTTAATGGCATCCCATTTATTAACGGCTATAATCGTCGCCTTACCGCGGTCATGCGCGATGCCGGCTATCTTCGCATCCTGCTCCGTCACGCCTTCCACAGCATCTATGACGAGCACAACGATATCCGCACGCTCTACCGCTGAAACGGTACGAATAATCATATACTTTTCCAGCTCTTCTTTAATCTTGTTCTTACGGCGCAGTCCTGCCGTATCGATAAAGACATATTCCCTGCCGTTGTGCGTAATCTCCGTGTCTATTGCGTCCCTCGTCGTGCCAGCGATATCCGATACAATAACCCGGTTCTCCCCTATCAGCTTATTGATGATAGAAGATTTCCCGACGTTCGGTTTCCCTACAATAGCAACCTTGATTCGTTCATCCTCTTCCTCCTCCGCCGCTTTCTTATCGAAGTAGGAAGTCACCTCATCGAGCAGCTCACCGAATCCCAGCATATTTGTTGCGGAAATCGCAAACGGCTCACCAATCCCAAGATTGTAGAATTCATAGACATCCGCCATATATTTGTCGAAGCTGTCCACCTTATTAACGGTCAGAATCACCGGTTTATGGGAACGGCGCAGCATATCCGCCACCTTGGAATCTGCGTCCACCAATCCCTGCTTCACATCTACCATAAAAATAATCACGTCAGCCGTATCAATGGCAATCTGCGCCTGCTCCCGCATCTGTGAAAGAATCACATCCCTGCTGTCGGGTTCAATCCCACCTGTGTCTATCAACGTAAAATTCATATCCAGCCATGAAACATCTGCATAGATGCGGTCTCTGGTAATCCCCGGCGTATCTTTGACAATTGATATCTTTTCACCTGCCAGTGCATTGAACAGTGTGGACTTTCCCACATTAGGTCTTCCCACGACCGCCACAATCGGCTTGGCTTTTCCCTTACCCATTATTAATAACCATGCCCTTTCTCACCCTGCGAATCTAAACCGCAGGCGATAACACACTACCTGACGTATCCCATACGTCCCGTCGTCCTTCTATTTTCCCAATACCGTATGCACAAAATCATACCCGCTTGATTTTACAATATCTACCTGCACTTGTAAAGCCCTTTCCATCTCATCCACCGTCACGTCATCCAGAAAATACTCTTCGCCGCTGCGCAGCACATTCTGCGGCAGCAGTAGTCTTTCCCCTAACGTCTGTCCTGTTAACTGACGGATAATATCCTGTCCTGTCAACAAACCGGAAACCGTAATCTGCTCCCCGAAAAAATCATTTCTGATTGCATAGACATGTATGGTAAGACCTGTAAAGATCTTCATCATCTGCTCCGCCATCTCCAAGATATATGGATAGGCAAGTCTGCCCGTCACCATGGAAAGCTCCTCACAGCATCCGGCATACCGTCCCATATCCTGTTTAAGAGCGTCCATTGCCTCTTCAAACTCGTCTATCAGCAGTCTGAGCATTCCCACGCCGTTCTCCAGCTGAAGATAACCGTCATAGCGTTCTGCCTCCGGCAGCGCCTGTCCCGCCAGTAAATACCACTCATCGGACGCGTGTACAAAATGAACACCATGCCCGGCATAAATCTTTTGCTGCCAGTCATGAATGCATTGCAGCACTTTCTTGGCATCCTCCCGATCAAAGGGCTCTAACGGGTAAAGCCCGTCCCGAAACTTCGTCAGCCCCACCGGCACGACGGAAACACTCTCCAGATGCGGCAGATATGCAGTCAAATCCGCAATGCTGCGCTCCAGCTCTTCTCCATCATTGATATCCTTGCAAAGTACAATCTGACCGTTCATGGTAATCCCGGCATCATACAGCTTCTTAACCTTAGAAAGCGCCCGTCCTGCAAACCGGTTATTTAACATCATACAGCGCAGCTTGGGATTCGTCGTCTGAAAAGAAATATTAATCGGAGAAAGATGGTATCTGATAATGCGTTCCACATCGTCGTCAGTCATATTAGTTAATGTTACATAATTGCCCTGCAAAAAGGATAACCGAGAATCATCGTCTTTGAAATACAACGTTTCCCTCATTCCTTTCGGCATCTGGTCTATAAAACAAAAAATACACCGATTATGACAGGAGCGATACTCGTCCATCAGCCCGTTCTCAAAGACAATTCCAAGGTCATCGTCATACTCCTTGTCGATCTCTAACAGCCATTCTTCTCCGTTCTGTTTACGGATCAGCACTTCTATATATTCGTCTTGAACCAGATACCGGTAATCAAAAATATCCTTAATTTCCTGTCCGTTGACTGCTATCAGCCAGTCTCCTTGTTCAATCCCCATCTCTTCCGCGATGGAACCGCTTTCAATCTTGCGGATAATATGTTTTGTTCTTTTCATTATCGCTATCCAACCACCATGTAGATTTGTCCGGCATACACGGTATCCTGCCGCCGTTTATGCTTCCTGCAGCAGTCTTTGTATGCGTGCCGGCTGTCTATATTCTACTAGAATTTTCTTGACGTGTCACTAGCATAATGATATAAAATAAGTGACAGCATGTGGCTGATTTTTCATGTAACAATTCAGGAGGTCAGTATGCCTAATACAGAAGAATTAAAGCACGCCATGCCGGTTGCTCCGGTGAAGCTGCTCACTACAAAATCTGCTTTGCCTCTGGCAAATAAGGTCAATAATTATCTCGTAGATTTCCGTAAGAGTCTGGATAACAGCTTTAAGAAAGACCCTGCTTTTCATGGGTATATGGAAGAAAACTACCTTGTGGAAGTAGAGTGTCCCCGTTTCGGAACCGGTGAGGCGAAAGGTGTCCTCTCCTCGTCTGTCCGTGGTAAGGATGTCTTCATTCTGATGGATGTATGTAATCACAGCATCACATATAAAATGAATAACTTTGTCAATCATATGTCCCCCGATGACCACTATCAGGACTTAAAGAGAATCATCGCCGCCATCAACGGCAAGGCGCACCGCGTCAACGTGATCATGCCTTTTCTCTATGAAGGCAGACAGCATAAACGAAACGGAAGGGAATCTTTAGACTGCGCTTACGCAATCAAAGAACTGATGGATATGGGCGTATCCAATTTCATCACCTTTGACGCCCATGATCCAAGAGTACAAAATTCTGTCCCCATCCGGGGTTTTGATAATTTTACGCCGCCCTATCAGTTTATCCGTGCGCTGCTTCGCACGGAAAAAGACTTAATCATAGACAAAGAACACACGATTGTCATCAGTCCGGACGAAGGCGCACTGGACAGGGCCGTCTACTTTGCCAACGTAGTCGGTGTGGACGTCGGTATGTTCTATAAACGCCGCGACTACTCTACCATCGTAAACGGCAAGAATCCCATTGTCGCACATGAGTTTCTTGGCGATAACCTTGACGGCAAAGACGCCATCATCATTGACGATATGATATCTTCCGGCGGCAGTATGATTGACACCGCCAAACAATTGAAGAAAATGAACGCCAAACGTGTCTTTATCTGCTGCACGTTCGGATTGTTTACCGATGGGCTTCTCTCTTTTGACGAGGCGTATGAGAAATGCTATTTCGATAGAATTATCTCCACCAATCTCTGTTATCAGCCGCCCGAATTAAAAGAAAAACCTTACTACGTAGAAGCAGATATGAGTAAATTTATTGCTTCCATCGTAGACTTCATGAATCATGACGCATCCATGGCAAATATTTACACGCCCACCGACAAGATCCATCAGATTCTTGACAAATATAACAATCGCGAGATGAGCGGTCTGGATTTGTAAATGACCGCATAACCAGACATCCCTGCCGTTTGTGTTGAACCGACAAACAGCCCGGTACTCCTTTTGGACTACCGGGCTGTTTATATCTCGTATATTATCTGCCTATTAAGTTTTACTCCTTTGCCAGCGGGAATGTCAGAATCACCTTAAATAAATCCCCGTCCAGCTGAATCTCAAAAGTACCCTTCTGAGCTTCCGTCAGATTCTTGGCAATGGATAATCCCAGCCCGCTCCCTTCTGTCGTCCTTGATTCATCTCCTCTGATAAACCGCTCCGTCAGTTCATCCGGATTGCAGTTGAGCGGAGATTCCGATATATTCTTGACAGCCAGCGCGATATAACCTGCATGTTCCGGGAAACTGTCAATCGTCAGATAAACGCGCGTGCCTTCCATTGCATACTTAAAAATATTGTTGAACAAATTCTCTATCACACGCCAGATTCTCCGGCTGTCCGCCTCAATCACCGCATTCGTCACGTTGACATTCATGACTGTCGTCAGATGCTTTTGCTCAAATTTCTCGGAAAACTCCCCGATTGTCTGATTCATCAATTCTGTCAGATTAATCTTTTCAAAATGCAGATTGATATTTCCGGAAGAAATCTTGCTGGCTTCCACAAGGTCATCCGTCAACTGTTTCAAGCGCTGTGACTTTTCATCGAGCACACGGATGTAATTCTGTACCTTCTCATTATCAACCTGCTCTCTCTTAATTAAGTCTACATAGTTGATAATGGATGTGAGCGGCGTCTTGATATCATGGGATACATTCGTAATCAGATCGGCTTTCATACGCTCGTCTTTCATGCTGATCTCCACTGCATCTTTAATTCCCTTGCCAATACTATTCACCGAATGCGCCAACGTCAAATTGTCACCATGCAGATTATCCGTATTCACCTGATATTCTAACTGTCCGCCCGCAATCGACTCAATTCCATTCACAATCCCCTGCTTTTCTTTCGCATTCCGGTAAATCATATTTCCAATAAGACCATCCAATGCAACTGCAAACAAAAGCGTGATGCCGCTTCCGATTCCGTCCGCCGCAAATGCACCCAAGAGCAAGATAAAGTTGAACAAAAGAAAGCACCCGTAAGGAACCCATGTCCTAAGCACAATATTGCCGTTATCATACACTTTCCATGCAAACTGCTTCATCTTGCGCACCAATCTGCGCAGATAGCTGTTCTTCCACAAAGTCCGCGCCTTGATTCTTCTGGCGAAACTGTAAAAAAAGAACATCATAACAGCGTCCGTCACAAAAGCCCCTGCCGCCAGTAATCCTTTAAACCATTCCTCATAGAGCACGCCTTCCGACGCCGATACAATATCTCCGGGACTGATATTTGTCAATTCAATCACCACGATCAATACCCATACGGCTAAAATCATGGCGCCTGCTGCAATGAGAACCGCCACTTCCGTTGGCACATGTTCAAAAGATTCCAGACGGATATATGGTCTTCCTTCCTCATCCACATCCCTGCCGGCTGTCATTGTCAGATAGAACAGCAAAACCATATACAAGCCAAGCGACGCTATTGCCACCGCTATCCACTGCCAGAAATGCGGCGTATAATTTCCATATCCCGTAGCTCCCTGCGTAAACACATCGGATACCGGATATGTGGTATCGACATTAATCCATATCTTTACGCTTTCCGGATAGGCGTAGTCATAGCTGTTCAATATTTCCCTGACGGTTTCTTCCGCAATGGTCGTGTTGGTCTGATAAACCATCTCCGACGGACTGTAATAAATATACTTGCCCTCTTTACTGATTAATTCATAGAGATAATCTGTTTTCTCCCCGGACTCCATAGACTCCGTTACACGCTCCAGTACATTCTTATCTTTCAGATTGCTGTAGAGCTGTGTCTTATCCGCCACTGTCTTCATAATCACATAGGACACGTTGGAGTTCTTCGGATGAAAATATTCTCCGTAATCCAGATACTCTTCATAATTATAGGAAAGACTCTGCGCAGCATTCTGTACATTATGACATAAATCATAGTACAACTCCCAGTCAGAGACATATTCTTCCAGATTTTTCCCCTCTGCAGTCTTATAGCGGTTAACCATAATATGGTAGGAATCTGTCTCTTCTTCCGTATATTCTTCGTCTTCCTCCCAGTATGTCTCGTCATCGCCCGTATCCACCCATAACTGATTGGCAGACACATCGTTCACGAACGTGTAGGACTCCACATCGGACTTCATATAACTGGCATCGGACGTATTGTAATATCCACTCTTCGGATCGATGACGGTCACCCGTGTCTTATCTGCAAGAAATGCCCCTGCCTGTGCCAGCGTCATATTCGTGTTCGTCCATTCAAAACCATAGTTCGCCCATTTGAGCAGATCGCCCAGCTCATAATCTGCCGTCACATATTGTTCCGGAAGCCCAATATCACGATAGTTATATGCCGTGACATCAATCACCTTGCCGCCGTCAAAACTGCCGTCCGTCTCCAACTGGCTTCTCACGACACCGTACCGGATAATATCCGCAACCGCATATCCGAAGATACCGTTAAACACATCGGATTCCTCATAACGCTCCCCTTGATACCGGTATCCCATATCAAACCTCAGAACGCTGTTCCTAAACCCGCCAATCTCCACAAGTGAACCACATGCCACTATGAAAACAGCAAGCGCAAGAACGGCAAAGGAAACATGCTGGAGAAAGCAAAGCATCCTCCGCACTATCCGGCTCGGCTTTTTTTGTCTTTTCGGTCTTCTTTCCCTTTTTTCCTTTACCTTTTTTTCTTTCTCTTCTTTTCCCATCTCTTCCTCCACGCACATGCTTTTGTGCCCGTAAGTCCAATTCTGCGGGGGACATGAGACATGCGTCCTCCGTCTACTGCTTCTCTATCTTGTAGCCGACGCCCCACACCACCTTTAAATATCTTGGCTCCTTCGGATTAATTTCAATCTTTTCACGAATGTGCCTGATATGGACCGCAACCGTATTATCGGCTCCGATTGCCTCCTCGTTCCAAATACTCTCGTATATCTGGTCTATGGAAAACACCCTTCCGCAGTTTTTAACGAGCAGCAGTAGAATATTGTACTCAATCGGCGTCAGCCTTACTGTCTCTCCGTCCACCGTCACTTCCTTCGTGTCGTCGTTGATACATAATCCGCCCACTTGAAAGAGTGCATTGTTCTCCGTATTCAGATTCCCAAGCGTGGTATATCTTCTCAAGTTAGACTTTACCCTTGCCACCAGCTCCAGCGGATTAAAAGGCTTCGTCACATAGTCGTCCGCCCCTATGTTCAGACCGAGAATCTTGTCATTATCCTCCGATTTTGCTGATAAAATGATAATCGGAATACTGGAATACTCCCGAATTTTTAAGGTGGCATGAATCCCGTCCAGTTTCGGCATCATGATGTCAATCAATAACAAATGAATCTGCTGCTCTTTCAGAATCTTAATTGCCTGTTCTCCGTCATAAGCCTTAAAAATGGTATATCCTTCCTGCAGCAGATAAATCTCAATCGCATCCACAATTTCCTTATCATCATCACATACAAGAATGTTCGCCATGTCTGCACCTCCGCCCTCTCACGTTCTTTCGTTTCTGTCTCATGTTACTATTAAATCATATATTCCTA
Source organism: uncultured Lachnospiraceae bacterium (assembly GCA_947564735.1). Classification (GTDB taxonomy): domain Bacteria; phylum Bacillota; class Clostridia; order Lachnospirales; family Lachnospiraceae; genus UBA3282. The sequence goes on from CANOEC010000007.1 coordinate 103,204, forward strand.
AAGGAAAAGCTGGGAAAATCTTTAAGGTTTTCTTAAATCAAGCCCATAAAAGCGCCGAGGTTTCCTCTTCTTCCCCTGCTCGCTCTATGAGAAAAAAGATATTCGCTATTGTGACAAGTGCAGATATCCGTGACCTGAATCTGTCCCGCCGGAATGCCCGCCTCCTGCAGCACAATCGCATTGGCACGCCACAAATCAAGCTGATATTTGCCGTTTCCTTTCTTCTGCAAAATTTCATCCGTCTGCCCCTGTCCTTTAAATTCCTTTGCAAATGCATCGGCAACATCCTCGCTTACCTCATAGCATTCCTGACAAATCGAAGGTCCCACAGCCGCAACAATGTCTGCCGGACTACTGCCGTATACTTCTCTCATTTTCTCCGTTACACATCTGCCCATCCGCGCCACCGTGCCTCTCCAGCCGGAATGTGCCAGTGCAATGGCATGTTTCCTCGTATCTACAAAATACAAGGGAACACAGTCCGCATAGAAGGTCGCAAGCACAAGCCCCGGCACATCCGTTAAGAGCCCATCTATATCCGCATAATCCCGCGGCTTTATGATTCCCTTACCGCCGTCTTCCTTTACTGCTACTTTCAAGTTCGTTGTATGCGTCTGATCAGAACAGACAATGTCTCCAAGTCCACATTGAAGGACTCCCGCAATCCGTCTGAAATTCTCGTCAACGGCTTCCTTATCGTCTCCTCTCGTATAGCTCAAATTCATTGTGCTATAGATATCCCTGCTGACACCGCCTTTCCGCGTGGTAAAGAGATGTCTCACCAGACCAGTCTGTTCCAGCAGTGGGAACGTCAGGTACTCCATTTCCTTCTCTTTCTTTATCGTCATCCGCATTCTGCTCTCATGTCTGTATAATTCCATCAATGTCTCCATCCCTTCTTTTCCGTCTGCCATATCCGCCTCCCGTATATACCGGCAGGACAGTTCACGATACGGATACTGATTTTATCGTGACCGCGCCACATAATAAAAAGCATTCTTAATCCATGTCACCTGTTCTTTATCTACTGCAACCACATCGAAACGTATCGGGACATTTTCGCCGCACCCATGCAGCATGCGATAATAATCCGCTACCCGGCATATTTTCTTCTGCTTGGCAAAGCCTACCGCTTCCGCTGCGCTCCCCTTCCCGGAACCACTCCGGTACTTTACCTCAAAAAACACAAGATACGATCCGTCATATCCGATTATATCCACTTCTCCCTGCCTGCAACGAAAGTTCTGCTCCTTAATCTCAATACCGCAAGACAGTAAATAGGCACAGACCTGTTCTTCCTTCTGTGCCCCTATTTTTCTTGTATTCATCTATGCCTCATTTCTAAAACGCACTGACACTGCCATTTACCGGAAAGCCCTGCTATTTTGACAGCTTCGACTTAATCTTATCCATGGAATCCACGAAGATAAGAATTTCGGCGACTACTTCATATAACTCCGGCGGAATCATATCCCCTATTTCCAGACGCGACAAAGTATCCGCCAGCTTATCATCACGATGTACCGGCACATCGGCTTCTTTCGCCTTCTCGATAATATGTTCCGCCAGTTCTCCTCTGCCAGATGCAATGACGCGCGGCGCATCTTCTGAAGGATTGTACTCTAAGGCAATCGCCTGTTTTGGCTTCTTTTTCTCTTCTTTCACGACTGCTTCCCTCCACGCCGTTTCCTGTAACGGCACACTTTTTACACAATACTCTGCCTGCTGACGGCTTATGCTCTCATATCAAAGGACGTTCTGCTGAGCACGGAAATATTTTTCTCCTGACTGAGAATCGTATTCAGAATACTTTCCTCCTGCGCTTCCTCTTCTTTCATCTGGAATTGCGCCTTTAAATCATATCCCCTCTTGCTAAGCCTGTCATTCAACAATGAAATATGCTGTTCAATCAAATCCAGTGAGCTTTCATCCTGCAGCGTAAAGTTGGTCGTCACCTTATTCTGCTGCATCGTCACATAGACGTCCAGCGCCCCCAGATGTTCCATGTCCAAATGAAGCAGGGCGCTGACGTTACCGTCCTTTGCCGCCAGATTCTTCTTATTTGTGTAGACATACAAATCACCGTGGGCATTGTTCCCCATCATTTTTAGCGGTAATTGTACATATGTGAACATATGGTTTAATTGATTCATGAAATCAACGTTGTTCTGTATATTCTGCACGCTCTTCGCCAAGGGGGCATCCGCTTTGCCCGCCGTCTGTAACGCTTCCTGCAGTTTCGCACTCTGCTCTCTGATTCGTTCATAGAGCTGCTCGACCTTATGCGGATCCGCCACGTCCTTTGGCTCAATCAGCCATTGTCTTCCCACCTCCGCCTTCAAAAGCGTCTCAAATTCCCTGCTGTTTAACATCTGCTCCATCATGCGGGCATGACTCTGACTCGCGCCGGCTTTTGATAAGAGTCCGCGTATCAGGCTAAGCGCCTGACTCGTTGTCAGTTCACCGTTCTTTATCTGCCTCGCCGTATTCTCATCGACTCCCAGCTCTTTTAACATATCCCCCAAAGCATTCCATTGTCTGTCAGTAAGCACCGGCGTCTTTGCGGTATCCTGCACGTTCGTCTGTTCCTCTGAAAGCCCGGTCGTTTTGTCCGGCGTTTCCTTATCTGCCATTGCAAGCACGGCTTCATCCGCAGCGTTTTGATTTTCCGACACTGCGAGCTGTGCGTCTTTCACCACAACGGTTCCGTCCGCAGTATCCGTTTTGACGATTTGAGCTTGTTCTGTTCCTGCCTGCCCGACCATACCATCCAGTTTCCCGTCTGTGAAAATATCCAGCACATTCTCATAAAAGGCATATGCCTGCGCCGTTTTCCCTTCCCCCATCAGTTCATGAAAGATACCCGGCAATTCATTCATCACCGTTTCCGCACTTCCGAGCAGCTGATGCTGCGAATTTTGATACATCTCAAATTGCTCAATCGTACTTTCATTCACCGGTATGCCGAGTCTTGCCATCTGAATCAACGACGCCGGATTCTGTGTGGGAAAATCCATCAGCAGTCTGCTGATATTGCCGAGGGATTCTCTGTCAATTGGCATCCCCTCTTCCATCATCACAGCCACCATTTCGATGTTGTTGGCTGTCTCCGGCAGTCCCGCCGCATTCAGTGCACGCATGACGGTCGCCTCATTCGCCATATTCGCATACAGCGGCGACAACGCCAGCATCGACCCATTGTTTGCCTTTACCTCAAAGCTCATATTCTGCCCCAGAACCAGATTGATGCTCTGATCAATTCTTGCACTGACCATCATATCCTGTCTGATTGCAATCTGCACGGAACTACCGTCCCTGCTGACCACCGTGCCCTGTATCGTCTGTCCCGGCGCCAGATTTCTGATTTCACTCCGTATCCGATATAGCCGCTCTGCCTTAGACATGGGTTCCGTTGTCTGCACCGTATCATTTGCTCTTACCTGCTGCGTATCACGCTTAAAAATATTCCCAAGATTCAATTTATCGCCTCTTCTCCCCGGCATTCCGGAAGTATACGGACATTGCATTCTGTGGCGCCAGAAATCGTCCGTTAAATAAAATGCGTAATAAATGACCGCCTATGTATCGGACATGGACCGTATTTTCTCAGCGCTTCAATATGGCTCTGTGCGCCATAGCCCTTGTTGGAAGCAAACCCGTACTCCGGATATACCTCATCATACTGCACCATCAGCCGATCCCTCGTGACTTTTGCCACAATGCTTGCCGCCCCAATCGAGATGCTCTTTGCATCTCCCTTGATAATGGGCACCTGCCGGATAGTAATCTGCGGAATGGTAACGGCATCATTCAATAACAAATCCGGAACCTGCGACAGATTGGAAACAGCTTCCCGCATCGCCTCATAAGTTGCCTGCAGAATATTGATTTCATCTATCCGTTCCGGTGTACTGTATCCGAGTCCTACCGCCACTGCCTGTTCCATAATTACCTCGTAAAGCTCTTCTCTTTTTTTTTCGGATAGTTTCTTGGAATCGTTGATATATAAAATGTTACAATCTTTGGGAAGAATAACTGCTCCTGCCACCACCGGACCGGCAAGCGGACCTCTTCCCACCTCGTCAATGCCGCATATATGCGCGTAGGCGGCGTATTTTCTCTCATACTTTTTGAGTGCTTCACAGCGCGCAATTTCCTTTTCATAAGCCGAAAGCTTTTTTCTACCTTTCTCAACGACGGCGCGCACACCCGCCCTGTCATCCTGCTCGTACTGAAGAAACAAAGCAGGCAGCTCCTGCATCGTAGCTGCCTGAAATTTTTCCTTTATGCTCCCAATTGACTCCGCCATATGATATCTTCTCCTATTACCGGTGTTTGATGAATCCGAACTTGTCAAGCGGCCAGATACGCAGCCATGCCCTGCCTACAATTTCTTCGCGGGTAATATTGCCTACCGACGGGTCTCTGCTGTCCGTACTGTTATTCCGGTTATCCCCCATCACAAAATATTCGTCTTCCCCCAGCGTAATCGGCTCATAAGCTCTTCCCGGACTTTGAATCACTTCCTTGCCGTATCCTTCCGGCAGAACCACATCATTAATGAGAATATTACCTTCCTCATCAATCTGCACCGTCTCACCGGGCAGTCCTATGATCCGCTTGATATAAAAGGTATTGTCTTCGTAGCGGAAAGGAAAGACAATGATGTCGTAGCGTTCCGGGTCATGAAAGCGGTAGCTGATTTTATCAACAATCAGGTTATCCTCGCTGCTCAACTTCGGTTCCATGGAACTTCCCAGCACCTGCGTCCTCTGTCCTACAAAGTGAATCACCAGATAGACTGCACATAAAACAAATAATATATACAAGCTGGTACTAAGTATCTCTCTCAAAACTTTCTTCATTCTGTCACTTCCTTACAAAAAGTCAAACACGCTATCTTCAATCTTCACGCTCCGGAAACTCCAAGGTAATCCTGCCAATCCTGCCGCTTCTGAAATCATCCATCACGATAGCGGATGCCTTCTCAAAATCCGGCTCCTGTCCCTTCTTGTAGCATTTACGTATCTCACAGACATGCGTAAGTACCGACAGCGGCGTCTCCATGCCATCCGTCATTTCCATCTGATATCGTGCAGCTAGTTCTTCTCTGTAATACCTCAGCAGATACGCTATTAAATCCGCCGCAAGTTCCGTCATTTCCAAAATCTCATCATTCATGGAACCAATCATCGCAAGGTTTCTGCCCACCTCGTCACTCTCAAATTTCGGCCATAAAATTCCGGGCGTATCCAGAAGCTCCAATTGTTTATTCATGCGAATCCATTGTTTCCCTTTGGTGACTCCCGGCTTATTTCCGGTCTTCGCACATGCTTTGCCTGCAAACGAGTTGATAAACGTAGATTTTCCTACGTTTGGAATCCCCACCACGATTGCCCTGATTGGTCTGTTCTTAATCCCGCGCTTCCTGTCACGTTCAATCTTCTCTTTACAAGCCTCTCCAACAATCCCTTGGATAGATTTTATTCCCTGTCCGCTTCTGGCATTGATTTCCAGCACATGAAACCCTTTTCCCTTGAAATAATTCATCCAGAGCTTATTCGCGCCCGCATCAGCCAAATCTGATTTGTTGAGCAGCACCAGCCTTGCTTTGTTCCTGCCAAGTTCATCTATATCCGGATTCCGGCTGCTTAGGGGAACTCTTGCATCGACTAACTCGATAACCAGATCGATGAGTCCCATATTCTCCTGCATCATCCGCTTCGCCTTCGTCATATGTCCCGGATACCATTGATAATTCATCTGTCACTTAATCCTTCCGCTATCTTATTGAATCAAACCGATTGTCTCGTCTTCTATCGCCATATGGAACCATGCTTTTCCGATAAGATTATCTTTTTTGACCGCCCCCACATTGGCAGAACGGCTGTCTTCACTACTGTTACGGTTATCTCCCAGCACAAAAAACTCATCTGACGCCAGTTCCAATTCATTCGCCGCAATGCCGGCTTCCGCTATCTTGTCGAAAGAATCGTCTTCCTCCAAGAGCACGCCGTTTATGTATACGCTGCCGTCTTTAATCTGGACGGTTTCCCCCGGCAGCCCGACTACCCTCTTGACATAATAATGCGAATTTGGATTCCCATTCGGCAAAAATACAACAACATCCCCCCGCTTAGGTTTCGATAGTCTGTACACAACTCTGTTCATCAGGATTTCCTGTCCGTTGTATAATACCGGCTCCATGGAATCCCCGACCACACTCGTCCGCATTCCCACTGAGAAAACGATCACAAACGCAAGGAAGACTGCAATCAGCCCACCCACAATCACCTCAAAAATATCTTTGATGACACTCGGATTCAATTTTTTCTTTTTCTGATAAAAAGTCAGACCTTTTCTTTTCGCCACCAATGATTCCTCCAGTTTTTCATTATACCAATATCAGAACTTAAAAGCAATCTTCCATCAAAAAAAACAGATACCTCAAATTACTTTCAGGTATCTGTCCCATGATTTTCCAACTATCTAACCAGCTCTTTTACTTTCGCCTTCTTGCCGACGCGGTCTCTTAAGTAATTCAGCTTCGCACGTCTTACCTTACCTCTTCTGACTACCTCTACTTTCTCTACGTTCGGAGAATGCATAGGCCATGTTCTCTCGACACCGACTCCGTTAGAAATTTTTCTTACGGTAAATGTCGCACGATTACTTCCGCCCTGCATTTTCAATACGGTTCCTTCAAAAACCTGTATTCTCTCACGGTTACCCTCTTTGATTTTACCGTATACCTTGACCGTATCGCCGACATGAAAATCGCCGACATTTTCTTTTAACTGTTCCGCCTCAATTTCTCTGATAATCTCGTTCATCATCTGCCTCCTAAATATATGGATGTTCTTAATACATTCTGTAACAGAGGACCATCTTTTTTCGCAACATTAATAATTTAGCATATTATCTCAAGAAATGCAAGGAATTTTCGCTTTTTCTTTAAGTTTTCGTTAAGTTTAAGTTTTCTTATGGCTCCCGCTCCTTACGTGCGACGTACGCATCATACAAATCCGGTCTTTTTTCTTTTGTCCTCCGGACAGACTGCTCTCTTCGCCAAGCCTCTACCTTCGCATGGTCACCGCTCAACAGAACTGCCGGCACCTTCTTATCATGCCAGACTTCCGGACGGGAATACTGCGGATATTCAAGGAGTCCGTCACCGAAGGATTCTGTCACGGCAGAAGCCGTATTGTGAAGCACACCGGGCACCAGCCTCGCAATGGCATCAACCATCACCATTGCCGGCAGTTCCCCGCCGGTCAACACATAATCGCCTATGGATATTTCATCGGTTACAATTTCCTCCAGCACGCGCTCGTCAATCCCTTCGTAATGACCACAGAGAAAAATCAAATCCTCCTCCCCTGCAAGCTCCCCCGCAAGCTCCTGATGAAACGTTCTGCCTTGGGGCGTAACATAAATGACCCGCACGTTTTGCTCTCCTGTCTTTGCAGCCGTCTGACCTCCTTCTGTACCCACAGCGCTTCGACGTACCGCAATCCGTTCCTGCACCGCCATGCAGGCGTCATAGACCGGCTGCGCCTGCATAAGCATTCCTGCACCGCCTCCATAAGTGTAATCATCCACCTTACCATGCTTATCCAGTGTATAATCCCGGATATTGACTGCCTCAATTGAAATATATTCTCTCTGTACCGCTCTTCCGAGAATACTTGTATGAAGCCCCTGCATCACCATCTCTGGGAAAAGCGTCAGAATATGAAAGTTCATCATTTCGCCATCTCTCCGATTTTAAATCAATCCGTCCATGATATGCACCGTAATCTGACCCAGTTCCATATCTATCTTCCTAACGCATTCCTTAATCGCCGGAAGCAGAACCTCCGTCCCGTCTTCCCGCTCCACCACATAAACATCATTGGCGCCTGTCGTCATGACGTCACTTAGTCTGCCAAACGTCTCTCCTTCTTCTGTCACAACGCGAAGACCAACTAAATCCGCAATAAAATATTCATCTTTCTTCAGCCGTACCGCATTGTCCCTTGTCACATACAACTTTGCACTCTTATACTTTTCGATATCATTAATAGAATCAAATCCTTTAAACTTGAGGATAACATACTGTTTAAAAAATTTCACGCCTTCAATTTCCATATGCAGGCGTTCTTTTCCGGTATCCATCGTCACTTGTTTCAATTTCTTAAACCGGGAAGCATCGTCCGTCGTAGGAAACACTTTGACTTCCCCTTTGATTCCGTGCGTCTGTGTGATGACGCCCACCTGTAATTCGGATATCATTCTTACCTCCCCGAACAAAGATGATGTTCTGCCTTCGATTACGTAAACAGCCCCACAGAATAATCCATGAGGCTGTCCCATTAAATAATTTCCACATCCACTCTCTTGTTTTCTTTGGATGATGCCGCTTTTACAACGGAACGTATCGCCTTCGCAATTCGTCCCTGCTTGCCAATCACCTTACCCATATCTGCTGCAGCGACATGAAGCTCAACGGTAATGTTCTTGCCTTCCTCTTTCTCTGTCACTACTACTTCATCCGGATTATCGACTAGCGCTTTTGCTATCACTTCAACCAATTCCTTCATAGTCCACCTCCAAAAGCCGACTGCTCGAATACTTTACTTTATTTTGTGATACCGACACTCTTGAAAATTCTGCTTACGACTTCCGTAGGTTGCGCCCCGTTTGCCAGCCATTTCTTAGCTGCCTCTTCATCTACTTTGTAGGTGCTGGGATCTGTATTAGGATCATAGGTTCCGATTTCATCGATACATCTGCCGTCTCTCGGAGATCTGGAATCCGCTACCACGATTCTGTAATAAGGATGTTTCTTCTGTCCCATTCTTCTTAATCTGATTTTAACTGCCATTTTCTTTGCCTCCATGTAAAAATATAATTGTTTATTTTGAAACCCTAAAACGGGAATTTCATACCACCCATGCCGCCGAACATTCCTCTGCCTTTCTTTCCTCCCATCATTCCGGGAAGCTGCTTCATCATCTTCTGGGACTGTTCAAACTGCTTGATAAATTTGTTGACCACTGCAATATCCACTCCGGCGCCTCTGGCAATCCTGTGCTTCCTGCTCGGATTTAAAAGCTTTGGATTCTGACGCTCTGCCGGAGTCATGCTCAATACGACCGCCTCCATCCGCGCAAGCTGCTTCTCATCCACCATGGATTCGATATCGCCCATCTTGCCGCCTATCCCCGGCATCATACCTAAGATACTGGAAAGTCCGCCCATATTACGCATCTGCTTCATACTCTCCAGATAATCGTTAAAGTCAAACTTGCCCTTCTTCATACGGGCTGCCATTTGCTTTTCTTTCTCTTCATCGATGTCAATGCTCTGCTGCGCTTTTTCAATCAGCGTCAGGACATCGCCCATTCCTAAAATGCGATTTGCCATGCGGTCCGGATAAAACTGTTCCAGATCGGACAACTTCTCACCCATACCGATATACAGAATCGGCTTGCCTGTCACCGCTTTGACAGAGAGCGCCGCACCGCCTCTGGAATCACCATCCATCTTAGAAAGAATCACACCGTCGATTCCGACCTTCTCGTCAAAATCTTTCGCAACATTAACGGCATCCTGACCTGTCATGGCATCCACTACAAGCAGTGTCTGATGTACATCCACATTGCTCTTTATCTCTTGAAGTTCTGCCATCATCTCCTCGTCAATATGAAGGCGTCCTGCCGTATCAAGGATTACTATATTATGTCCGTTCTTCTGCGCATGTTCAATCGCTGCCTTCGCGATATTGACAGGCTTGTGATTCTCTCCCATGGAAAACACGTCAACCTGCTGTTTCTCACCGTTAACCTGCAGCTGTTTGATTGCCGCCGGTCGGTATATATCACACGCAACGAGTAACGGTTTCTTACCTTTTAATTTCATTTTGCCGGCAATCTTCGCCGTCGTAGTCGTTTTACCTGCACCCTGCAGACCGCACATCATAATAACCGTAATGGACTTGCCCGGCTGTAACGTAATCTCCGTCGTCTCCGAACCCATCAGGGAAATCATCTCTTCGTTGACAATTTTAATCACCATCTGCCCCGGATTTAATCCATTTAAAACATCTGTACCGACTGCTCGCTCCTCCACGGACTTGACAAACTGCTTCACAACTTTAAAGTTGACATCGGCTTCCAAAAGCGCCATCTTAACTTCTTTCAAGGCTGTCCTGACATCTTCTTCTGTGAGACGGCCCTTGCTTCTTAAATTTTTGAAGACATTCTGCAATTTATCTGTCAGACTTTCAAATGCCATATATTACAACTCCTGTAAAATCTCGGAAGACAACTGCTTAATCCGTACACCATAAGAGGAAACCTTTTCCCCCTCTGTCCGCGTATCGTTCTCGAGCTGTTCCGATAACCGATTGATACTGGATACCTTCGCTTTGATATGCTGGAACTTCTCTATCAGCTTAAGCTTCTCTTCATATCCCTGCAATGTCTTGTCGCACCGCTTAACGATATCATGCACTGCCTGTCTGCTGATTCCTTCCTCCTGCGCAATCTCGCCCAGAGAAAGATTGTCGTACACAACGCTCTCATATATCTGCCGCTGATGTTTCGTCAGCAGTTCTCCATAGAAATCATATAGTAAACCCTGTTCTACGATTTTCTCCATGCCACAAACCTTCTAAGGGAAATACTGTATCTTAGCTTTACCCGACTTATGCATTCTACTATACAAAAGGAAGGGTGTCAAGTATTTTTTCTTGACGCCCTTCCTATGAAAATCTTTCCTGCTTTACTCAACAACCACTTCTAAGTACCCGACCATCTTCGTCATATCAAATTCCGGCAGTATGCCTTGGTTCGGTTCATAGTACTGTCCCTCATAACCTACAAGATAATGGCTGTATCTGCCCATCTTCTCCATGATAATGCAGCAGCGTGGCAGTTCGACCTCTTTTCCAAGCGTGTATACAATCTTATCTGCATGACGAATGCCCAGATACTCTAAGGTCGCAATCATCTTGCTCATATTTGCCTGCCACTCACGGCATTTCATGATATCGCACATTTCATCCAATGTGGTTCCCGCAATCATTGCCACGCAAGCCTGTCCACACAAGCCGTCCCACGGCTGGGTCACCAAATCAATCTTCTCAATCTTGCGGATTGGATGCTCCGTACTGTAGGGGCTGTTACTGCTCATGCTTACCATATTCCCTACTATCTCAATGGAAATCAGATACTTTTTCCCAAGCTCCACCTTAGACAAGGTATCCTGATTCACCGGAATATCATAGTACCCCTGCCCCTTCGGAACAAGGTCGCAGATAAAACATACATCATCAAAACAAACCCTGACCGGTGCGTCTCCCACCTTCTCACATACTTCCCACACGTTAAACGGTACGGCTATCGTATTCTCATTCTCCCGAAATTCTACCGTTCCTTCAAATTCGTACTTCATAGATAACCCGCCTTTCTGTCATATTAATCCTCATTTCTGCGCACGCTTTTGACTCAATTTATTGAGTCTGTGCATGAACGAGTTTGTGTCAAGTGCACGCAGACACAAATCCCGCGTGTGAAAAATTTATTTTTCATACTTATTTTATTGTAACATACACAGGGATTCCAAAGCAACCTGTGAACATACAAAAGGTTGACGATATCATTACTGTCCGCCACCAGACCAGTCCCCAAAACTGATATTCAAATCCACATTCACATCGATCCCGTCAACTTTACCTTCATCCGTGTACTGCCACACTTTAAATTCATATGGATAATAAACCTGTTCGTCATAAAGCGCAAACCATTTCTCATACTCTTCAAGCTGTTCCAAATCAAGCAGCAGCATAAATGTCTTCAGATTGCCATAAATCATGGGCGTGTATCCGGCGCCTTTGATTTTCTCACAAAAGGCGATGCAATACTCCGTCCGTTCTTCTTTCGTCAGTTCCTTCGTCCTCGCATTTGAACTGCCCACTGCCTCGACATCAATCACTACCGGATAAGTCACTTTATACGGCTCTATGGCATCAAGCACATACTGCGCTTCCTCTTCCGCCTCTTCCACACTGGTTGCCTGCGTAAAGAAATAGACTCCCACATCAATATCATTCTTACGGGCGCCCTTGATATTATCCTCAAAGGTCTCATCTTCCATGATTTCACCCTCCGAATATCCCCTGATACCGAGTCTGATAAAAGCATACTCTACATCGTCGTCCGCCACTTTTTCCCAGTCAATCTCGCCCTGATACTTAGATACGTCTATCCCCTTACGGGCAATATTTTCACCATTTTCATAATAGTTCATATGCTGTTCGCCGTCCAACGCAAAATTTGCCGGTTCGTATGTATGATGTTTCAAGCTATCTAAAATGGGAAAAAAATAAAATTCGCCCGCATCCGCCACGACAATTTCATCGGGATAAAAATAACGCAGCATTGCCACTGTTCCGTCACCAGACAGCATCAGTTCTTTGAGCTTATTCAAAAATTCGCTGCTCACTTCTTCACTGGTCTGACTCGCCGTCTCCTCTCTTGCGAGTGCAAGCATGGCATCCACTTCCCCCTGCGTATAGGTAACCGTCTCGTCCATGCGGATTGCCTCCAGCTCATTCATGACCACTGCATTTTCCATCTGCACCGAGCGATACTTAAATATCATCATCAGGCTGATAGTAATCGCAGATAATGTTACGAGACACAGTATAATCGACCCAATCAATATCCCATTCTCGCTTCTCCTGCGTTTTTTCTTACGTCTCTTACTTTGAAAATGATTTTCCCGCATATACTCTCCTTATACCTGTTTCCTATGATTTTTCCATCTTTTCTTTTGTCGCTGCTATATCCGTTCGCTAAAATAGCTCTTATATCCTTCCCCGAAAATCTCCGAGGCGCTTGTGATAATCATAAAAGAATCTATATCCTCATCACGCACAATACTCTCCACGCGCGGAAATACTGTCTTCTTCATGGCACACATGATAACCTGCTTGTCATTCCCGCTATATGCGCCCCTTCCACTAATCAGCGTCATACCGATATCCAGTTCCTCCAATATCCGTACTTTAATCTGTTCCGGTTTATCGCTGATGATATACAACAGTTTCGCTTCGTCCCTTCCATATAATACCACATCCATCGTGACGGATGAACACCCCACCGCAATCGCTGCATAAAGCGCCGCATCCATGTCCTTGAATACAATGCCAGATAACGTCACTACGACAGCGTCCGCAAGAAAGAACAGATTACCAGTCTTTAAATGGGGCAGCTTCAGCCGCAGCGCCTTCACTATGATATCCATTCCGCCCGTTGTCGCGCCCATCCTGAAAATGATACCGATAGACACTGCAGACAGAATTCCTCCTGCAATCGCTGCCAACAGTCTATCACAGGTTGCCGCTTCAAAAAAAGACAAAATATTGGTAAATACGGAAATGAGCGCCGTTGTATAAATCGTTGAAACAGTCAGCCCAATCCCAAACTTCCATACTGCAAATATGAGAATCGGTATATTCAAAAGCAGAATCAGCGTACCTGTACTGACCGGGACCAGTCTGTTCCATATAATTGCGATTCCGGTAATTCCTCCGGGCGCCATATTATTAGGGTCAATGAACAAACTGACTCCCGCTGCATACACGAAAGCTGCCACTGTTATAATAATATATTTCTTTAGCCATTCTGTCTTGCTTTTTTTTGAAAATTTTTTATTTTTCTTTTCTTTTTTTGCTCTCATATATGCCATACCCTGCTTCCAATCCTGCTGCTTTCGTTCTTCATCTGTTATGCAGCGTTTAAAATACCCGCAGATATAGCATATCCGTTTTCCAAAAAATCATGACTCCGACAGAGATTTCATGGTGCTTCAGAGGGACAGACCGGTGAAATCTTCTATAAGACAAAAAGCCAGACGAAAACGCCTGACTTTTCTGATTACACACCTGTCATTCTCAAATGCCCACCCGCACCAGTTTCGGCTGATAACCATTCTGCTGCAGCGCTTCCATAATCTGTTTCTTATGTTCCGTGCCATAGGCTTCTAACGTAATCCGCAGTTCCACCGCAGCATTACGATTGATCGAAACAAACTGGTTGTGCTCCAGTTTAATCACGTTACCGCTCTGCTTGGCAATCACATCGGACACTCTGGACAGTTCACCCGGTTTATCCGGCAGGAGTACGGAAACCGTAAAAATCCTGTCGCGCAGCACGAGTCCTTGCTGTACCACGGAAGACATGGTGATCACATCCATATTACCGCCGCTTAAGATGGAAACAATCTTCTTATTTTTCACATCGAGATGCTTTAGCGCCGCCACCGTAAGCAATCCGGAATTCTCGACAATCATCTTATGATTTTCTACCATATCGAGGAATGACACAACAAGCTCTTCATCCTCGACGGTAATGATATCATCCAGATTCTCACTCACATAAGGGAAAATATTGACCCCCGGCGTCTTTACGGCAGTACCGTCGGCAATCGTATTTACGTGCTCAAGCGTCAGCACTTTACCTTCGCGGATAGATTCCTGCATACAGTTTGCCCCGGCAGGTTCTACGCCGATTACTTTAATTTTAGGATTCAAAAGCTTCGCCAGCGTTGAGACGCCGGTCGCCAGTCCGCCACCGCCGATAGGTACAAGAATATAGTCAACAAGGGGCAGTTCCTTGATGATTTCCATCGCAATCGTTCCCTGTCCACAAGCCACGTCCAAATCGTCAAAGGGATGTACAAACGTATAACCCTTCTCCTCCGCCAGCTGATAAGCATGGGCGCATGCCTCGTCGTACACATCGCCCTGAAGAATCACCTCCGCACCATAGCTTTTCGTGCGGTTAACTTTGATGAGCGGCGTGGTCGTAGGCATCACAATCACCGCCTTCACCCCGTAGCATTTTGCGGCATAGGCAACGCCCTGCGCATGATTGCCCGCTGACGCCGTAATCAGTCCTTTCTTTCTCTCCTCTTCCGACAGCGTGCTGATTTTATAATAGGCGCCGCGCAGCTTATATGCCCCTGTAAGCTGCATGTTCTCCGGCTTTAAATAGACTTTATTGCCGGTCTGTGCGCTAAAATAATCACTGAATACCAATTTTGTCTCTGAGGCAACTTCCTTGACAATCTCATACGCTTCCTCAAACTTATCTAACGATAGCTCTTTCATTCCAGTACTCCTTTCTCCACATCCGCTTCCTGCGGCACATTGAACAATGCGTCCACAAACTGCTTTGCATCAAACTTCTGTAAATCGTCTATGGATTCTCCCACTCCGATATATTTCACAGGAATCTGTAATTCCGACTGAATTGCCACTGCGATACCGCCCTTTGCCGTACCATCCATCTTCGTTAGGATGATTCCCGTCAAATCCGCAACCTCGCCGAACTCCTTCGCCTGCATCAACGCGTTCTGACCGGTAGTCGCATCGAGTACCACCAGATTCTCCCTATGCGCATTTGGAAACTCTTTATCAATAATGCGGTTAATCTTTTTCAGCTCTTCCATCAGATTCTTCTTATTATGCAGCCTTCCTGCCGTATCACAAAGCAGTACGTCCACACCTCTTGCTTTCGCTGCGTTGACGGCATCATAAATCACACTTGCCGGGTCAGAGCCTTCGTTTCCGCCAATAACGTCAACTCCCGCCCGGTTCGCCCATTCATGGAGCTGTTCTCCCGCCGCTGCACGGAACGTATCCGCTGCCGCAAGCAATACCTTTCTGCCCTGCATTTTAAGCTTGCCGGCAAGCTTGCCAACTGTGGTCGTCTTCCCGACGCCATTGACGCCGATAACGAGTATCACCGACTGTACCTGTTCAAAATCGTATGCCGTTTCCTGCACCTGCATCTGCTCCTTGATATTCTGTATCAGAAACTCCTTACAGTCAGACGGCTCTTTGATGTGATTTTCCCTCACCTGCTCCCGCAGTTTATCAAGAATTGTTTCCGTTGCGGCGACACCGATATCGCCCATAATCAGAATCTCTTCCAGTTCTTCGTAAAACTCCTCATCAATACTGGAAAATCCGCCGAATACCGCGTCGATTCCGTGAACAATATTGTTGCGCGTCTTATTCAGCCCTTCTTTTAATCTACTGAAAAAACCTTTTTTTTCTTCACTCATCAGTCATCCAATTCCTTATCAATCAAATTTACACTCACCAGCGTAGACACACCTTTTTCCTGCATCGTAATGCCGTAAAGACGGTCTGCCTTCTCCATTGTGCCCCGTCTGTGGGTAATTACAATAAACTGTGTATTTTTCGTCAGCTTATGCAGATACTTTGCAAATCTTCCCACATTACTCTCGTCCAGCGCCGCTTCAATCTCATCAAGCAGGCAGAACGGCGAAGGTTTTAAGTTCTGGATTGCAAAAAGCAGACAAATGGCTGTCAAGGATTTCTCACCGCCGGACATCTGCATCATGTTTACCAGCTTTTTGCCGGGCGGCTGGGCGATAATGCGAATTCCAGCCTCCAATACATCCTCGTCCTCTATCAGTTCCAGTGTTCCCTTACCACCGCCGAATAACTCTTTAAATACTTTGTCGAACTCTCTGTTAATCTCCGCAAATTTCTCATTGAACTGTTTTCTCATGGAAGTATCCAATTCCTCAATAATGCCAAGCAGCGTCTTCTCCGCCTCCACCAAATCATCATGCTGCGTTTTTAAGAACGTATACCGCTCCATCAGATTCTTGAAATCTTCAATCGCATTGACATTGACATCTCCCAGTCGCTTAATGGCATCTTTGAGCGCGGTAATCTCCTTCTTCATGGACGGCAAGTCATTCATCGCATCATCTTTTAACGACTCCGCATCAGACAGCGTAATCTCATACTCATCCCACATATAATTAATCTGGCTCTCTATGGACTCCTCCATCCGCTCCTTCTGACTGCCCAGACGGTATACTTCTTTATCGAGCGCAGTCATCCGCTCCGACAGTTCTTCTCTGGATGCAAAGAAATTCTTCTGCTTTGCCGTCAGCTCTTCCTTCGCCGCCGTATCATCCTTTAACTGCTGTGTCGCGTCGCTCTGCGCCGTGTAAGAGGAGGCAATCGTTTTTTCGATTTCCAGAATACTCGCTTTCTTTCTCTCCACTTCCTCCTTGCCCAGATGCAGACCCTCCTGCACTTCCGTAAGCTCCGCCGTATGTCTGGCAATTTCGCCTTCCACACGCTCCAGATTCTGCCTTTGGAAATC
Source organism: uncultured Lachnospiraceae bacterium (assembly GCA_947564735.1). Classification (GTDB taxonomy): domain Bacteria; phylum Bacillota; class Clostridia; order Lachnospirales; family Lachnospiraceae; genus UBA3282. Next base: position 120,405 of record CANOEC010000007.1, read on the forward strand.
CTCTGTCTGCCGCATCTTCTCCACTTCCACATCCCATTCGGACACTTGAGCCGACTGTACAGATTCCTCCGCGCGTTTTTCTTCCAGCTGCTTTTGAAATTCTGTTATCTGTACTTCTACATTTTTCTCTAACGCCTCGGAATCCTCTAGTTCCCTGGCAATCTCGTCTTTACCGACCTGTATCTCTTTAATCTGAAGCTCGATATCCTGTTCTTCGGTTTTTAACTCACCGAACCCTTCTTCCGTCTCGCTCTTCTTGTCCCGCGCCTGCATCACATTCATTCTTGCCGTATTCTGTTCTATGAATTTACGCTGTAACTGTCCTTTGACATCTTCAATATCAAGTCGGAGCCTGTTACGTCTCCTCTTCGTATCCTCGATATCGTTAAGCAGCTTGTCTATTTCTACCACATACTGCTTGACTTTTTTCTCCAGCTCTTCCATCTCCCGGCGTCTTCCGAGAAGATTGGAATTATTCTTAAATGCACCGCCGCTGATGGCGCCGCCGGGTACAAGAAGCTCACCCTCCAAAGTCACCATACGGATGCCGTAATCATATTTTCTGGCAATTTTCACGGCATGATCCACATTGTCAACGACCACAATACGCCCCAACATTGCCTTTGCCACATTACGATACTTCTTGTCAATCTTTACCAGTTCATCCGCCATACCGATGACGCCTTCTTCTGACAGCGCATCCGGATTCTTAAACTCCTGCGGATGCGTAATACTCGTAAGCGGCAGAAATGTGGCGCGTCCGGCTTTTGCTTTCTTAAGATAGCCAATCATGCGCTTTGCCGTCTCTTCGTCTTCCGTGACAATATTCTGGATATTACCGCCCAAAGCCGTTTCTATCGCCGTCTCGTACCTTGCTTCCGCCTGAATGATATCCGCCACAACGCCGATAATACCTTTCTCCTGTCCCTTGCGCTCCATGACCGCCTTGACGCTTCCACCGTAACCTTCATAACGTTCCGTCAGGTTCGCCAGCGCTTCCAGCTTGGATTTCTCCTGATGATAAAGCACCTGCGTATCCCGCAGCTTCTGATCCCTGCCCGCCAGTTCCTCTCTCATGCTGACGAGCTTTTCTTCCATGCCTTCCTGTTTCTCATTCAGTTCCCGGATGACAACATTGACCGCCTCAAATTCTTCCTCCAGCTTTTTAATGTTCTCTGTCTGCGCCGCTTCATCAGACTTCGCCCGCAGCAGACGTGAATTTAATTCCGCCTTGCGGATATTAATCTGCTCCAGCATGGTATCATAACGTCCCAGCTTGGACTTGATTGTGGCACGGTTATTCAGCGCATCAATAATCGTATTCTTACCGCTCTCAATATGATTGTTCAATTCTGCAATTCTGCCCTGCGTCTCCTCAAGCAGCTGCCGCGCCTGCGTCCTTGTCTGTTCCAGTTCTTCCAGTTTTGCATCAATCTCTTTCTTTTCCGCCAGAATTTCACTCTTTTCCGCCGCACGCTCGTCAATCTGCTCCCGAATGCTCCGGATACGATTCTGCAGATGCTCCTCGTTTCCTTCTGCTGAATGAATCTGCTCTTTTAAGACGTTAATCTCACCTTCCAGCTTGGATCTTGTAACGCCGGTATCCGTCAGCGTGGCACGCGCAGCTTCAATGGACTGGTCTAACAGCTCAATCCGGCTTACAATCTGTTCATACTCGTCTTTAATCTGCTCGTATTTGCGCTGTGTATCTTCCAAATCGCCATTTGCAATATGTAACTTACCCTCCACTTCCGTAAGCTGCTGTCTGACACGCACATTCTCTAAGAGAAACACATTGACGTCCAATGTCTTTAACTCTTCTTTTTTCTTCAGATATACTTTTGCTTTTTCTGACTGTTTTTCCAACGGTCCAATCTGATTTTCCAGCTCGGCAAGGATATCATTGACGCGGACCAGATTCTGTTTCTCATCTTCCAGTTTCTTCTGCGCCGCATATTTTCTGCGCTTAAACTTCACGATACCTGCTGCCTCGTCGAACAGCTCTCTTCTCTCCTCCGGTTTACCGCTCAGTATCTTATCAATCTGCCCCTGTCCGATAATGGAATACCCTTCCTTACCGATACCCGTATCATAGAACAGTTCATTGACGTCCTTGAGCCGGCACACAGCGCCGTTAATCATATATTCACTCTCGCCGGAACGATACAGCCTTCTGGAAACCGTCACCTCATCATAATCTATCGCAAGCTGGTGGTCCGTATTGTCAAGCGTAATCGCCACATAAGCATACCCTAACGGCTTGCGCATCTCCGTGCCGGAAAAAATAACATCCTGCATACTCGCGCCGCGAAGCTGCTTAATCCGCTGCTCTCCAAGCACCCATCTGACAGCATCCGCCACATTACTCTTGCCCGAACCGTTCGGACCAACAATGCCCGTTATTCCATTGTGAAACTTAAATGTAATCTTATTCGCAAAAGATTTAAATCCATGCACCTCGATGCTTTTTAAATACATATTGTACCTCGTTATTTCTCCCTGCCGGCAATGATATACGCCTTATGAATCAATGCTTCATACGCCGCCTTCTGTTCCGCCGCCTTTTTGGAATGCCCTGTCCCGCTTCCAACCTTCACGTCATTTAGCAGTGCATCCACCACAAAGGTTTTGTCGTGCTCCGGTCCCTCTTCCCTTATCAGATTATAATGGAGCGTTCCTTTGCCCTCTTTCTGTATCTCTTCCTGTAAAATGGTCTTGGCGTCGTAGAACAACTGTTTGCTCTCCAAATCCGACAAAATAACTCGATGGATATACGCCCTCGTCTCATCAATCCCACTGTCCAGATAAATCGCGCCAATAATCGCCTCCATGACATCCGATATGATAGAATCCCTGTTCCGTCCGCCGGTGGCTTCTTCCCCTTTGCCGAGCAGGATATACTGCTCCACTCCGATTTCTCTGGCACAGAAAGCAAGCGCCGGTTCACAGACAATGGAAGAACGCAGCTTGGTCATATTTCCTTCCGACATCTCAGGATGATTCCGATAAATATAGTCACTGCTTATCAGTTCCAGCACGGCATCACCCAGAAACTCCAACCGCTCATAATCTCCCGACTTATTAATTTTCTGTTCGTTGGCATAGGAACTGTGCGTCAACGCCTGCCGCAGCAGGAATTTGTCGCGAAACTGATATCCTATTTTCTTTTCCAGTTCCACAATCTTTTCTTCTAACATGAAAATCCTCCACGATATGGACATGGAAAAGCCCCTTCTGACAGAAAGGGCCCTCCTTAGCTCACTTTATGACATAGAATTTTGAATCAGTGCCACTGCTTCACCCACTGTAGTAATATGTTCCGCCTTTTCAGACGGAATTTCTATTTCAAAGGCTTCCTCAATCCCCATGACAATCTGGAATATATCTAACGAATCTGCCCCTAAATCTTCCGTAAAAGTTGTCTCTAATGTAACCTCGTTAGGGTCAACGTTCAACACGTCCGCTATCACTTCTTTTAACTTATCAAATTCCATCTTAACAGCTACCCCCTTCTTTATCTATCGTTCTACTTATCTTCTTCGGACACAGTTTCCTCCGTCAGAATCATTTCTTTAATCTTATCGTTAATCTTCTGTTCCTTAAAGGTAATACACTGCAAAATAGAATTCTTAATCTCAACGGATTTAGAACTACCATGCGTCTTAACCACAAGCCCCTTTAATCCCAATAACGGTGCACCGCCATACTGCTCCAGATCAAATACCTTTAATGTCTGCTTCAGCGCCGGTTTCACTAAAAGCGCTCCTATCTTACTCCGCAGGCTCGTCATCATGCCTTCTTTGACTTTCGTAATCAGCGTAGCGCCAACACCCTCATAAGTCTTGAGAATCACATTGCCCACAAAAGCTTCACACACCACAACATCCACAGCCCCGGCTGGAATGTCCCGCGCCTCCACACTGCCGACAAAATTAATGTCCGGACAGTTCTTCAACAGTGGAAAGGTTTCCTTGACAAGCGCATTTCCCTTCTCTTCCTCTGCGCCAATATTAACAATTCCCACTTTAGGATTCTTCACACCCATCACATGTTCCATATAAACGGAACCTATTTTGGCAAACTGCACAAGATGCGACGGTCTGGCATCCACATTCGCACCACAGTCAATCAACAGAGAACATCCCTTCGCAGTAGGAATAAGCGGTGCCAGAGGCGGTCTTTCGACTCCCTTGATTCGTCCTACAATAACCTGTCCGCCGACAAGCGTCGCACCCGTACTGCCTGCCGATACATAGGCGTCACAGGTTCCGTCTTTCACCAGATTTAACGCCTTGACAAGCGAAGAGTCCTTCTTCTTGCGTATTGCCATAACAGGCGGTTCAGCCGTCTCAATGATTTCAGACGCCGGAACAATCTCCATCTGTTCCCTCTGATAGGTGTAGCCGGAAAGTTCCTTCTCCAGCACATCTTGGATTCCTACCAGATAAACCTTAACCTTACTGCTCTCATTGACAGCTTCCACTGCACCCTTGACAATCTCCCCCGGCGCATTATCACCGCCCATCGCATCTACTGCAACTTTAACAAACTCACCCATGTCAGTAACTAAGCCTCATTCTTTCTTCCGCTGTTCATTGACAGACGTCCCTCAAAAAACATACCTGTCCATTCTCTGCATAAATACCGCATACTAATATATTAATATACTAAATACAGCCGTAAAAATCAAGGTCTAAAATTCGCCCCCAGCACCCCAAGCACCATTTCCTATACAGATTCGGGTGTCAAAAGGTGCTCTGGCGATTTTGTATCGGCAGATTTCACAAATTGCTCACGCAGTCGTTTTGCGAAAGAGATTGTGATTTTCTTTATATTCCGCTCAGTATCCAGCATTTTGCGGACAAGGATGTCCGTAAAAGCCCGAAACGAGCCCGGATGGCTCATTGAGGGCGGATGCGTCCGTCAGTCAATGTCCTGCCGGAATATGTTAGAAAATCCAATCGATAAAGCAGACACAAGAGAGCAATTTGTGTAATCTGCCTTTTCCATTTGTACAAAGCACCTTTTGACACCCGAATCCTATACAATAAAAAAGCGCCCTCACATTGCGTATTGCCGCTAATGTCAAGAGCGCTTTCGTACCGCAGGTGCAATGATTCACAAAAAATTACTGCTTAATCAACTGCGATAATCTCTTTTTTGTTGTATGTGCCGCATTTCTTACATACTCTGTGGGGTACCATTAAAGCACCGCATTTGCTGCACTTTACTAATGTCGGAGCAGACATCTTCCAGTTTGCTCTTCTCTTATCTCTTCTACCTTTAGAAGATTTGTTCTTAGGACAAATAGACATTGTTACACCTCCTTATTCCCGTTAAAGATATCCTTTATTACTGCCATCCTTGGATCAGGAACAAAGGTATCACAATCACATGTTCCCGTATTCAGGTCCTTACCGCACTGACGACAAATTCCTTTGCAGCCAGGCTTGCACAAAACCTTCATAGGCCAGTTCATTACGATTTCACTGCTTAGTAAGTCTTCCACGTTAAGCAAAAATCCATCCATCATATCCTGCCCGTCTGCATCGTCAGGAATGGATTCTGTCATATCCGGTGCAAACACTTCTCTGTCAAATCGAAACGCAAGCTTCTCGTCCACGGGCTTCAGACATCTGTCACAGTTCATGCCAAATGTCAGCTCTGCCTCACCGGCAATCCGCGCCTTTCCTTTACCAATATTGGTACAAGACAGACTGACAGGTGCTTTCTCCTTAACCGGAAATACAGCGCCGCCTATCGTGACCTGCTCCAATTCCGGTTCCACCTGCATTGTGACCTGCTTGCCTTCAATTGTAAACACATCGGTTAAGTTCACAAACATAGTAGACTCCTATCCACACTCAAACAATTATACTCATGCGGATAGGGTTTGTCAACCACAAAATTTTCGTTACGCCAACTATTCCGACTGCCTCGTTACGCCAACTGTGCCTGTACTGCCGTCAGTGCTACTACGCCCACAATATCCTGCCATGAGCATCCGCGGGAAAGATCGTTGACCGGCTTTGAAATGCCCTGCAGCATCGGTCCATAAGCTTCCGCCTTACCAAGCCTCTGTACCAGCTTATATCCGATATTTCCGCAGTCAAGATTCGGGAATATCAATACATTTGCCTTTCCTGCCACCTCGCTGCCCGGCGCCTTAGACTTCGCCACCTGCGGAACCAGCGCTGCGTCTGACTGCAGTTCTCCGTCAATGCAAAGGTGGGGATATTGTTCATGTGCAATTCTGGTCGCCTCCACCATCTTATCTACAAGCGGATGTTTCGCACTTCCTTTCGTGGAGTGGGACAACATAGCAATAATCGGTTTCGCGCCAACCAGACTCTTAAAGCTCTTAGCCGATGTATCTGCAATCGCCGCCAGTTCTTCCGCAGTCGGATCCTGATTGAGCCCGCAGTCTGCAAACAGGAACGTACCGTTCTCTCCATATTCGCAGTCCGGCACATCCAGAATAAAGAAACCTGACACGAGCTTCACGCCCGGCGCAGTTTTCAATATCTGCAGCGCGGGACGCAGCGTATCGGCTGTCGCGTGACATGCCCCGGCAACCATACCGTCCGCATCATTCGCCTTGACCATCATAACCCCAAAGGTAAGATAATCCTTAAGCAGCGTTTCTTTTGCCTTTTCCAATGTCATTCCTTTATTCTTTCTCGTCTCAAATAGCAGATTGGTATACTCCTCAAGCTTCTCCGTCTTCTCCGGGTCAATGATGGTGACACCGTCCAGTTCCACTTCCAGCCAGCCAGCGCCGTCCATAATCTTCTCCTCATTGCCGACCATGATAATATTCGCGATTCCCTCTTTCAAAATATTCGCTGCGGCAATCAGTGTTCTCTTGTCATTTGTCTCCGGCAGCACGATGGTTTTCTTATCGCTTCTTGCCTTCTCCTTCATCAAATCAATGTAAGACATATCGTTCTCCTTCCCTGTTATAGTCAAGATTTTATATTCTACGATGCAATTCCTTATATAATCAAAATTATACAAAATTAAGCGAACCCGTACAAGATATATTCTTTCATTTTTTGCTGTAAATTTTGTATTAAATTTTTTACGTACTTTTTCGCAGGAAAGAAAAATTTTTCACGAGAAAGATAGATACAAACTGATCTTTTTATGATAAACTTGTAACGGATAGACTTTCATACTAATATGGCTATACTTCTAGTATTTCCAAACGACAAGCTATCAGCATAAAGGGGAATTGTGTAAACATGAAGACAGTAGGCATCATCGCAGAATACAATCCGTTCCATAACGGACACGCATATCATATCACAAAAGCGAAAGAACTGACCGGCGCGGACTATTGCATCGTTGTCATGAGCGGCAACTTTGTACAGCGCGGCGCGCCCGCCATCGCAGATAAATATCTGCGCGCACAGGCTGCCCTCTTAAACGGCGCTGACCTTGTATTGGAACTGCCAGTCTTCTATGCGCTCGGCAGCGCGGAGTATTTTGCCTCCGGCGCTGTCGCGCTTCTCGACAAACTGGGCGTCGTAGACACCTTATGTTTCGGAAGCGAGTGCGGCGATTTGTCAGTCCTCTCCGAGTTTGCCCGTAAACTGTCCGGTGAAGACGTACGCTTTCAACAGATTA
>CANOEC010000008.1 GCA_947564735.1 uncultured Lachnospiraceae bacterium
GGTGATGCCCTATGAGTATAATGGAAGTTCTTACATTATTACTTGTATTGTTTGCGGCTCTGTCTTACATAGACAATCATAAAAAGAAATAGCATCCCTACCCTCAACTGCCTAAAGTGTGGATGCTGTTCTTTATCGTTTCTAATTACTGAGGGCAATCGGAGGCTCAATTCCAATCACTTCGGATTAAATTATACACTGGAGCTGCCTGATTTTTTCAAGTGGCTCTTTTCATTCTTACTTGCATTTTTCTATATCTGCTATTTTCCAACTTACATTTATTATAATTCACGCACCTATTTCCCTCCGCCGCATAGTCTATAATAAATGCGTTCACAGGACTTGTAGCAAAGATTGAAACTTCAAATTTTCAATCACGAGATTTGTGTCTGCGCGTTGCCTGCCACAAACTCGTTTATGCGAATCTCAGCCAAGCTGAGATAAAAGCAGCGCAGAAATGGAGAAAATTATGAAAAAGATATGTTGTTTACTCCTCACAATGATACTTCTTGCAGGCTCACTTGCCGGCTGCGGAAAGCAAGCCGACACCGGTAAGGATGACAAAGCGCCATCCGGCAGCACTCCGGTAGTTCTCAACGAAGTGGCTCATTCCATCTTCTATGCACCGATGTACGTAGCAATCGAAGAGGGATATTTCGCCGAAGAAGGAATTGAACTGACCCTGATTACCGGCTTCGGCGCCGATAAGACAATGACTGCACTCCTGACGGGTGAGGCGGATATCGGCTTCATGGGCAGCGAAAGCACAATCTATACTTATAAGGAAGGAGCATCCGACTATGCCGTCAACTTTGCGCAGCTGACACAGCGCGCCGGCAACTTCTTGGTTTCCAGAGAGCCGATTGAACAATTCAGCTGGGATATGTTAATCGGCAAAGACGTGCTGGGAGGCAGAGCCGGCGGTATGCCCGAGATGGTGTTTGAGTATATTTTGAAAAAGAACAGCATCGATCCCGCCGTTGACCTATCCATCGACCAGAGCATTGACTTTGGTTCCACTGCTGCCGCTTTCTCCGGCGGTCAGGCGGATTTCACCGTAGAATTTGAACCGCACGCCACTTCCCTTGAGGCAAAGGGCGACGGCTACGTTGTCGCATCCCTCGGAGAAGATTCCGGCTACGTTCCCTACACTGCTTTTTCCGCGAAAAAAAGCTATCTCGATGAACACCCGGAGGTAATACAATCCTTTACAAATGCACTGCAAAAGGGTATGGATTATGTGCAGTCCCATTCTGCTGCAGAGATTGCAAAAGTTATCGCACCGCAATTTGCGGAAACCGACCTCGATACCATTACCACGATTGTAGAGCGGTATGCTTCCCAGAGCACATGGAAAAGTGACCTGATTTTCGAGGAAGACAGTTTCGTTCTCTTACAAAACATTCTGGAAGAGGCAGGGGAACTGGATGAACGTGTCCCCTATGCCGACCTCGTAGATACCTCTTTTGCGCAAAAAGCCGCCCACTGACACAGTATAGGCACAATGTGCATTGGGTTTTGCCAAAAAAACGGGCTGCCCACCGTTTCGCGGTGTACAGCCCGTTTTTTCTTCGATTTCGTTTTTATTCCGTGTCTATTCCCGATTGGCAAGCAGTTCGTCCAATGCGTCTATCACGCTCTGATACTGCGCAAACACATCATCCGCTTTCTCTTCCACCAATCCGAAATTATTCTCCTTGACCGCCAGTTCCTGTTCCTTTGCCGCCTCTGATAAGAAGCCGGCACCGATGGATTTCATCGCATTCTTCAGACCATGCATCTCAATACAATATCGTTCATAATCTTTCTGCTCGCAACATTCTTTCATCAACGGCAGCTTCTCCCTGCCTTCTTCAAGCGCCGCTTCCAAAACTTCCATGTAAATTTCTTCATCCCCGGCACACATTGCAATTCCTTCCTCGACGTCGAATCCCCTCTTCTCTAAATCGTCAATTGTCCGAACCGGTTCCATTTCAACCAAAACCTCCATTCTGTCCCGTAATACAATTCGGACGCGCAAGCGCATCCTATGTATCATCATAACATATCAATTATCGGTTTGGCTACCATCATCTTGCTTTTTTCGATTTTTTCGTTCCGCCTTCTCAGACGTATCACTCAGACCATCAATCATCTTTTCAATCAACAGCCTCTTTACATAGACATCAAAGCTCAACATGCAGATAAAAGAAAACATCTGCAAAAATTCCTTACTGTCCTTTGGCGCATCGCCAAACGTCTGCTCCGCATTCTTAAACTTGTCAATAACATCTGCCTTCAGCACATCGATCTGCGCCCTCTCCAGACCGAATACTTCCTCATAGACAACCGCAAGATCAAATTCTCCGGTCACATTAAAAAACCGTTCCGTAATAGGCTTAAACAACTCCTGTATGTCGCTGATGGAGAGTATCCCTTTATAATAGTAGATAAAGATAAGCAGCAGCACATGCTGCTTGGAGTATTTTTTCTTAACCGGCGGCGGAAGCAAATCGTTCTTCGCATAATTATTAATCATCGTCTTGGTCAGAATCTTGTCCTGCCCCGGATTGCGGGCAGTCGTTCTCAAATGTGACTCCATAAATGTCGTGACCTGATCCATATACAAATCAATATCCGGTATATCATCCGCCTTAATATATTCAATTCTGTCTAAACTTTCCAGTATGCTTCCCAGCAAATCCTCTGTATTGATTGTCATCTTCCGCGCCCTTCTTAATCATAAAGTTGTACAATATATACACACTCTATTATATAGTTTTTATTACTACATGACAAGTGTTTTATAAAATCTATACATCATTTACAAATCGCCGCGTTTGTGTTATATTCATACATAACAACTGTGACGTTGTAACGCGCGAAAGTGCGCGATGTCCACGTATCTCTATGGATATTGCCCTTTCCATCATAGGAGGATTTTCCTAAATGAATAAGAAAATAAAGACAGATGCCGTCAATCAATTATTTGATGCAATCCTTTGTCTCAAAGACAGGGAAGAATGCTACAGCTTCTTTGAAGATTTATGTACGGTCAATGAACTGTTATCACTATCCCAGCGCTTCGAGGTAGCAGCTATGCTCAAAGCAAATAACACGTATCTGGAAATTGCCGATAAAACAGGCGCATCCACTGCTACCATCAGCCGCGTCAATCGTTCCCTCAACTACGGAAACGACGGTTATAACATGATTCTGGAACGACTTAACCATCAATGCTGATCAGCTCCATGGGGTCGATGTATTTCTCATCGTACATGATCTGATAACCCAATACCGTATTATCTTCTCCAATCACATACAGTATTGCTCCTCTGACCACTTCATCGCCTTCTTTAATCATTGCATCCCCATCATTGCGGTAGATGCTTTGATAGCCGTTGCCGTGGTCTATTTTGATGCAGTGAAGATATCCGCTGTCCGTTGTAATGGAAACGACCGTACCATCCGCCGACGCAATAATACTGCTGCCCGCGCTGCCGTTCAGCTTAACCATAGGGTCTTCCCCGTCCACTTCTTCCAAAGAAGCCGATGACGACATAGGAAATCCTACCGGCATGTGCGCCTGCGCCCTCATCTCTTCCATTGCTTCCTCTTCCTCAACCTTCTGGTTAATTGTATCGCTGAGTATCGTCACCTTATCCGACAATTCTTCCCGAAGAGAAACCAAATCGGCGTTCTCCTCCGTCATTTTCTCAATCTCCGCTTTCTGGGCAGCGTTCTCTGCTTCCAGAATTGCAATGCTTTCCTTATCCCTGTAGCATATAACTGACAATATGATAATGACTGTCACAATGAGCACCGCCATCGACTCGATGAGTGTCGGTCCGATACCCATCTGCCGGATACGCCCATCCTTGGAATCTACGAAAAGCATCAATGTATAATTCTTTTTTCTTCTCTTACTGCTTTCTGCTTCTTGCACTGAAATCACCCCCAGCATATATAGTAGCATTGTACCACAAACATTATAAAAAAGACAACTTTTGTTACGAATATTAGTTTCTGATATACACGAAAAAAAACAATGCTTTACATTTACAAAAACATGTGCTACTCTATATATGTTGACTCAATCAACCTACTACTTATTATTTTTTGGAGGTAACTACGATGAACAAAGGTACAGTAAAATGGTTTAACAACCAAAAAGGTTACGGTTTCATCTCTGATGAGCAGGGTAACGATGTGTTCGTTCATTACTCAGGACTTAACATGGAAGGCTTCAAGTCTCTCGAAGAGGGTGCTGCCGTTGAGTACGAAGTAGTTAATGGCGAAAAAGGACCTCAAGCCGTAAACGTAACAAAGTTATAAGTAACATCGTACTTATAACATCCTAATCGGTTTCACGATGTGCCTTTTCCTAATATAAATGATAAATTTTATTTAGAATTTGCAATATTGTCATAACGGATTAGAGAAAACCTGTCGTACGACAGGTTTTTTTTATGGCAAATTTTTTATGATACCGCCGGGTCGCACTCCTTCAGCACTTCTTCAAACTTCATGCTGCCGCCGTACAAATCAAGCGCACTCCCAATCGTCACATGTACTTTGTCCCTTCCAAGTTTTTTCAGCAGACGCAGGTCTTCAAAATTATGTACGCCGCCGGCATAAGTGACAGGCATCTTCCCCCATCCGCCAAGCAATTTTGCCACTTCCTCTTCAATACCGTCCGCCCTGCCCTCCACATCCACCGCATGTACAAGAAATTCATCACAGCAGGATGACAATTTATCAAGCGTCCGTTCGTTCAGTTCCACTTCCGTATAATTCTGCCATCTGTCGGTTACAATAAGATAACGTTCCTGCCTTTTTCTTGCGCTCAAATCCAAAACAAGATGCTGTCTGCCCACTCTGCGCACCAGCTCGTTTAATTTGTCATACTGTATCTGACCGTCTTTAAAAACATAGGACGTCACGATGACATGACTCGCGCCGGCATCAAGATAGTCTCCAGCATTCTCCGGCGTAATGCCGCCGCCGACCTGCAGACCGCCCGGATATGCCCTGAGAGCCGCAAGCGCCTGTCTTCTTGTTTCTTCATAATAAGGCGAAGACACCGGATTCAATAATATGATATGTCCGTTTTTGATTTTATATTCGCGGTATAATCTCGCATAGTAGGAAGCATCCTGCCCGGACACATAATTTTCCGCCGCCTTATCTCCCGCATCACGCAGACTGCCGCCTACAATCTGCTTGACTTTTCCGTTATGGATATCAATACATGGTCGAAATTCCATTGTTATTATCATTCCTTTCCAAAATGCCGCTATATTTTTCGTAGACCGTACTTTTCAGTCACCTGCCCTGCCGTGCATATTTTATTTTCTAACTGACATAATAACATAGGAGCAGGTGTTTTTACACAAAAAACATTCTGCCTGAGGGGAATTTGCACAAATTGCCGCAATCCCCTGATGAAAAATTAACAGATGGAAAACAAAAAGGAGGCAACTATGAAAAAGATAAGAGCACTGTTACTTGTTTCTCTTATGGTGCTGTCCATGACTGCACTGACCGCCTGTGGCAGCGGCGGCAATGGTGCGGCCGGAAACGGCACAGACAATGGGGCAGCCGCTGATTCAGGCACAGGCACCGGCACCAATGCCGCTGCCGGGAACGGCACAGGCACATCCCAGAATATCACAGACAATAACACAACAGGTACTTCCAACAACTCCACAAGCGGTACCGGAAACGGCACTGCCAATGCTGTGGACAATGCCACTGACAATGAGAATGTCAACGACGTAACTGCAGGAGATAATGACAACGATAATTCCGTATTGGACAACGTTGGTGACGCAGTCGGCGATGTCGGCAACGCAGCATCCGACGTCATCGATGGCGCCGCCGACGGTGTGGAAGACCTTGTGGATGACGCCACCGACTCTGGCACCAGCACAACCGGCAATACCGGTTCTAACAATAACGTGGGTTCCAACATGTCAACCCGTAGGTCAGCCGGAAGCCGTCGGTAGAACTTTGCTATATACAAATCCGTCCCTCATGATAGAGGGACGGATTTTGTCTGCTTTCATCAATTCAGTCTTTCAATGATAGTGCCGTCTCTGTACGCCTGCAGAAGCTCCTCCAGCTGATGGATGCTCTCCCGCAGTTCCGCACCGATATCAGTGTCCGCAATTTTCTGGCGCATACTGCTGGTCTCCAGAATGACGGAGTCCGAAAAAATATCCGACTCATGCAGAATTGCAGCCTCCGTGGATTCAAACGGTTCATGCGCAACCAGACGCATCCCGTGTGAGTTCACTACCAAAGTATATCCGGCAATCCCTGTCTTCTCCTGATATGCCTTGGAAAACCCGCCGTCGATAATCAGAAGCTTCCCGCCGCATTTAATCGGGGATTCCCCCTTCTTGCGTTCCACCGGCACATGTCCGTTGACAATATGGGAATGGGTTTCATTCAGCCCAAATTCCCAGAAAATCCTGTCAATCACTTCTTCGTTATCAAGCAGACGGTAATAACTGTTCTTGGTCTCCACGTGCATTGTCTTGTCCTCCAAGAAATACCGCTCGAAAGTCGCCATCTTGTCCTTGCCAAATACCGGTGAATTTGGTCCCGCCCAGATATACCAGATAATGTCCTGCCCTTTTAATTTTTCTTTCAGATTGTTGTCGGCATAATACCCTTTTCTGGCATAATGTTCCAGCACATCATACAACGCCTTGCCGCTGTACTCCTTACCATACACATTCACCTTGCTGAAATCACCTTTTTCATCCATCGGCACACAGCCATGATAGAGTAGATTTGAATTATGTACTTTATATAATCCGCCCTTTGAAAAAAGAAACCGGACATGCTTCTGCAGCTTCTCACATTTGACAAATCCCTGCCTTAACCGCTCCATGACCTGTTCTTCTTCGGGCGTCAGCTCGTATGGTCTGTCCTTGTTGACCGTAGGAAAATCCACATCCTTCATGGCATAGGATACGCCGTCTAACACCAGCGCCTTCTTTTCATAATCAATCTTGTCGAGAAGGAGTCTGTCCTGCATACCAAATTCCGGTCTGCGCATGATAAGCTGCCCCTCCAGCTTAAACTGCATAATGGCAATCGCCTTATGCATCTTCATGTCAAGACTTAAATCTTTGGTGTCATAATCCGTGTTGTATTTGATTGCAAACGCCTCGCAGTCCGTATCCTTATATACGTCCAGTGCAAACGTCGCAAGGGGAATCAGATTGATGCCGTATCCTTCCTCCAGCGTATCCAGATTGCCGTACCGTGCCGCCATTCTGAGCACATTGGCAATACATGCCAGATGACCGCTGGCAGCGCCCATCCATACAATGTCATGATTGCCCCACTGCACATCCACGGAATGATAAGCGCACAGCGTATCCAGAATCACATGCGGTCCCGGTCCCCTGTCATAAATATCCCCGACGATATGCAGATGGTCGATGACCAGCCGCTGAATCAGATAGCTCAATGCAATAATAAACTCCTGTGCCCTGCCAATCCGGATGATGGTGTGGATAATTTCATTATAATAGGCTTCCTTATCCTGAATCTCCGCCTTCTCCGTAATCAATTCTTCTATAATATATGAAAAATCAGCCGGCAGCGCTTTCCTTACCTTGGAGCGGGTATACTTGGAAGAAACCCTCTTCGTAATCTGCACCAGCCTGTGCAGCGTAATCTTATACCAGTCCTCGATGGAATCCTCATCTTCCTCTTTTAATATCAGGTCAAGCTTCTCCCTCGGATAATAAATCAAGGTGGCAAGACTCTTCTTATCCCGGATACTCAGCGTATTGCCAAATTCCTCGTCAATCGTGCGCCTTACGGAACCGGAACCGTTCTTTAAAATATGATTGAACTGTTCATACTCTCCGTGGATATCCGTCATGAAATGCTCCGTGCCCTTAGGCAGATTTAAGATTGCCTGCAGATTGATGATTTCCGTTGACGCTGCGGCAATCGTCGGATACTGTTTTGATAAACTTTTCAGATATTTTAACTCTAAATCGTCCATGAATTCCTCCGTTTTACTTTCCAAGAACAAAATGCCTTCGGCATTATGTTCGGAAGAATGCAAAGCATTCTTCCACATTTATCGAGATTTCCTATTGTATTAAATACAACTCTACCATAATGGTAGAGTTGTATTTTTACCCTTCTATGACATCACTCATATCATACATCCCAGCGGGTTTTCCTGCAAGGAATTTCGCAGCCTGAATCGCCCCTTTGCCAAAGACCGCCTTGGAATATGCCCTGTGTGAGAAGGTGACTACCTCGTCCGCTCCGGCGAAGATTACATCATGATCCCCCACGATCGTGCCTCCTCTGACCGCACTGATTCCAATCTCTTTCGGCGCCCTCTTTTGTCTGACCTGACTCCTGTCATAGACATACTCATAGGAACCATTTAACTCTTCATTAATGGAATCCGCCAGCGCAAGCGCCGTTCCGCTCGGCGCATCCACCTTCTGGTTGTGATGCTTCTCCACAATCTCAATATCAAATCCCGCCGGCGCGAGAATGCCTGCGGCATCCTTCAGAAGCTTTAACAGCATATTGATTCCAAGAGACATATTTGCGGATTTTAAGACCGCCACTTTACCGGAGGCTTCCTTTACTCTGGCAAGCTGCTCCTCGGAAAGCCCCGTGGTACAAAGCACACACGGAAGCTGCTTTTCCACACAGTAAGCAAGCAAACCATCCACCGCCGCCGCCGCGCTGAAATCTATAACGGCATCCGCCGCCACATCGCAATCTGCAATTGTCTGAAATACCGGATATGGATTCTTACCTGCATCATAGGTATCCACGCCTGCCACAATCTCTATCTCTTCATCCGCCGCAGCCAACCCCGATATCGTCTGACCCATCTTACCGTTGCAGCCGTGCATAATCACTCTGGTCATATCACATCCATCCTCTCTGCATATAATCTGAAGTGTCTGCCCCAGATAGCGATACCTTTGACAGACACTTTCCCAGCCATTGTTATAAAATCCCGTAATTCTGCATTGCAGCCTTAAGCTTTTCTACATTTGCCGGCTCCATCTTTGATAAAGGCATGTGCAGTGGTCCGACTTCCTTACCCATCAGATTTAGGGCAGTTTTGACCGGAATCGGATTGACCTCGCAAAACAGCGCACCACATAATTCTATCGCGCGGAGCTGTTCTTTCATGCTGCCTTCTATATCGCCGTCAAAGAACTTCTGACAGATATCGTGCATCTGCCTTGGCGCCACATTCGACAATACCGAAATCACGCCTTTACCGCCTAGCGACATCAGAGGCACTACCTGATCGTCATTGCCGGAATACAGATCAACCTTGCCGTTCGCCAGCGCCATCAGCTTAACCGCCTGACTAATGTTTCCGCTCGCTTCCTTGATTGCGACAATATTGCTGACCTCCGTGCACAGTCTGACTACCGTCTCCGGCATAATGTTACATCCCGTCCTGCCCGGTACATTATATAGAATGATCGGCAGCTTGACAGAATCCGCTATTGTTTTGAAATGATCGTATAAACCATTCTGCGTCGCCTTATTGTAATACGGCGTCACTAATAAAAGACCGTCAACACCATATTTCTCTGCTTCCGTGGATAAATATACCGCTGTCTTTGTGCAGTTGGAACCTGTACCCGCAACCACCGGAACTCTGCCGTTTACTTTCTCCGCACAGAATCTAATCAAGTCCAGATGCTCCTCATGCGTCAGCGTAGAGGCTTCTCCTGTCGTACCGCATACGATAATCGCATCGGTGCCTCCTGCAATCTGGTCTTCCACCAGTTCCGCGAATTTCTCATAATTGATACTTCCGTCTTCATGAAATGGTGTGACAATCGCCACGCCTGCTCCTTTAAATATTGCCATACAATACCTGCCTTTCCTGTGCGCTAACAAATACCGTCTTCCCTCTATGCGCTGCTTCTGCGCAAATAAAGCTGACCATACAGGGTCAGCTTATACTCTAACTTACTTGATAGCGCCCCATCGATTCGATGACAGTCATACAGCTCTTAACTGTATGCCCAAGGTAAAAGTCTACAGACAACTCTTCCTTTCGGCGTCGTCCCCTTTCAAAATCCCTCCCCTGCACCTGCTGCATCCGGATTTCTACTGATGAAAAACGCAACCTCTATCTGTTTCCATTCATTTTATTGAAATCATCATAGCACCTTATAATGGGGCTGTCAACAAGGAGTTTCGCGGACTGCCAACTGTTCCTATACAAAATAATCGCTAATATCCATATTCCATTCCCACAGTATTTTTATTCTGTTGTATGATATTGCTCAGAACAACAAAACAGTAAAAGGGAGACAGATACCATGAAAGAATTAAGAACAATCATCAGAGATTTGCGGGAGGACCATGATTTGAAACAGAAAACGGTTGCTTCTTATCTCTCCGTCTCGCAACAGACTTATTCCAACTATGAAACCGGACACCGGCAGATACCGACATGGGTGGTTGCCTCATTAGCGCGTTTCTATAGAGTCAGCTCGGATTATCTTCTCGGTACACTCCCCGGTTATCCGGGCAAAATTGATCTGCAAAAAAGCTATCTGGATAACATTTCGCTCATGGATGTTTTAATTGATATCCAAAAGCTGAAAAAGGCTGACCGGCAAAACCTTATCAAGTATATCGACTTCCTGCTGCATAATGATACGACAAAACAATAATTCTAAGTGATTAGTTCAAAGCATTTCTTTCACCCATTTTTATCTGATATTCCTTTGTCTGTATAACTTCATTTGGTGTTTAATGTTATACTTATAGATCACTTTAATTTTTCCGTTTTGACAACGATACACCCCTTTCATAAAACAACAAAGCCTTCAAGTTTTCTTAAACTCAAAGGCTTCATCCATGTTTCATTGTTTCCTACTATTTATATTCTCAATCTGTCTTTCTTATCAAGTCGTTTATTCCCAAATCTTAAACCGCATCGTCTCTACTTTCGTCACTTCATCTGCCAGAACACACACTTCGTCATTTAATGTAATCCCTGTCATGATGATATCCATCTCATCCGGTTTCGAGGACAACAATGTCTTAAGCTCCTCCACCGAAATAATTCCGTTGTCAATCAGCCCCAGCACTTCATCCATAATCAACAAAGAGCACTCGCTCGTATTCATCACTTTCTTTGCAAAGTTTAGACCATTTCTGATATTCCGGCACTCCTCCGCCTTACGCTCCTGCGAAAGATTCCTAAAGTCTTCATCGGATTTCTCAAAACGGAAAATCTTAATTTCCGGCTCCAATCTTTTTACAAACTCGGATTCCTCCAGCCCTCTTCCCTTCAAAAACTGGATGATGACCACATCCTCCCCTTTACATGCCGTCTGCACTGCCCTACCGAGCGCCGCCGGCGATTTTCCGTGACCGTCCCCGCTATAAATATAAATCATGCCATTTTTCATCTTAATATCCTCACCGCTTTTTCGTTTCTTAGTATAACGCTTTTCACCAAACCGTCTGACCGCGATGTCCAAAAAGCACTGTGCAATTCTATTATCACTTTACTACGTCTGCCTATCATAGCACAATCGGGATATTCATGCAACTTTTTTATTCTTTCTCCCCTGTTTCTTCCTGTTACCGCATCTATCCTGCCTAACTTTCTTCCTCAACCATCTCCAGCTTGCTGACAGACACTTCATAAGCAACCCTTCTCTCAAGCTGGTCTTCCGACAACTTCTTCATGTATTCCCTGCTCTGGATTCTGCCCCAGATGGCGCATCTGCTTCCCACTTCAAAACTGCTTGCAAATCTCGCATTCCTTCCCCAGCAGATACACGGTATGTAATCCGACTTACCGTAAGGACGGTTTACAGCCAGCAAAAGGTCTGCAATCTCTCTTCCCAGAGGCGTCTTACGATAAATCGGTGATTTACAGATATATCCATCCAAAAAAATCTGATTGGTCTTCGCGCTCTCGCCAATCTCGTCCACAAACTCAATTTCTCTTGCAAACACAGACAATACCAGTCTATTCTTTCTCTCTTCATGTCTGTTATAGGAGCGGAATTGTCCGGTAATACATATTTTCATGCCCTTGTAGTCTTCGTTCACGTCTATCAGTCTTTCCGAGACCATCACTGGAATGATATCCGTGGAATCACTCAGACGGTCCACGCTGATATCTACCATATAAAATCCCTCTCCAAAAATCTCATGGCTAAAAGAAAAATCGCTTACAATTTCCCCCATGATTGCCACTTGGTTGTTTTCAATAACCTTATCTGTCATGTTTTTCTCCCTTCTACGCTATGGCATCAACCATAGATATTCCTTTTTGTATTGTACTATCAATATATAGGAAAATGGGGCAAAATAGAACTGTTAATGGTCGCGTGATTATGAGGAACTGTCGAAAAAACGGGTATTTAGGGGCTTGCAAGAAAGAATGTCTAGTGATATAATTATCGAGTTTATTTAAAGAAAGGCAAGATGAATTATGGTACAGACAAGAGAAGATGTAAGAAATATAGCAATCATCGCCCACGTTGACCACGGCAAGACGACGCTGGTGGACGAGCTGTTAAAGCAGAGCGGCGTTTTCAGGGAGAATCAGGAAGTGGCGGAGCGCGTCATGGACTCCAACGATATCGAAAAGGAACGCGGTATCACAATCCTCTCCAAAAACACGGCGGTTATGTACAAGGGCGTCAAAATCAACATTATCGACACTCCCGGACATGCCGATTTCGGCGGCGAGGTAGAGCGTGTCCTCAAGATGGTAAACGGCGTAATCCTCGTGGTGGATGCCTTCGAGGGTCCCATGCCCCAGACAAAATTTGTCTTAAAAAAAGCGTTAGAGTTAGATTTATCGGTTATCGTATGCATCAACAAATGCGACCGCCCGGAGGCAAGACCGATTCAGGTGGTGGACGAGGTTCTGGAACTTTTCATGGATCTGGACGCCAATGACGAGCAGCTGGACTGTCCCTTCGTCTATGCTTCCGCCAAAACGGGTACTGCCAGCACCCAGCTCACCGTCAAGAACAAAGACATGACGCCGCTCTTCGATACCATCATAGAGCACATTCCGGCGCCCACAGGTGATCCGGATGCAGGCACGCAGGTACTCATCAGCACCATTGACTACAATGAATATGTAGGACGCATCGGCGTTGGCAAGGTAGACAACGGCTCCCTCAAGGTCAATCAGGAAGTTGTCATCGTGAACCATCATGACCCCGATAAGATGCGCAAGGTAAAGGTAAGCAAGTTATACGAATATGACGGTTTAAATAAGGTAGAAGTCACGGAAGCCGGCATTGGTTCTATCGTAGCGATTTCCGGCATCACGGATATCCATATCGGCGATACGCTCTGCTCGCCGGACAATCCGCAGCCGATTCCGTTCCAGAAAATATCCGAGCCGACCATCGCCATGCACTTTATTGTCAACGATTCTCCGCTTGCCGGACAGGAAGGCAAATATGTGACCAGCCGCCATCTGCGCGACAGACTGTTCCGCGAGCTAAACACCGACGTCTCCCTCCGCGTGGAAGAGACGGATACCACAGAAGCGTTCAAGGTCTCCGGGCGAGGCGAGCTGCACTTATCCGTTCTGATTGAAAATATGCGCCGCGAGGGATATGAGTTCGCGGTCAGCAAGGCGGAAGTATTATACAAAACGGATGAAAACGGCAAGAAACTGGAGCCGATGGAATTGTGTTATGTGGATGTTCCGGAAGAATTTTCCGGCACCGTTATTGAGAAATTAAGCCAGCGCAAAGGCGAACTGCGCAACATGGGAATGGCTTCCGGCGGATACAGCCGTCTCGAATTTTCCATTCCTTCCCGCGGACTGATCGGCTATCGCGGCGAGTTTATGACCGATACCAAGGGCAACGGTATCATGAACAGCATTTTCGACGGCTACGGTCCCTACAAGGGCGATATCCAGTACCGCAAGCAGGGTTCCCTCATCGCTTTTGAAGCAGGCGAGGCAATCACTTACGGTCTTTTCAATGCACAGGAGCGGGGCACTCTTTTCATCGGACCGGGCACCAAAGTATACTCCGGCATGATTGTCGGGCAAAACGGACGCGGGGAAGATATCGAGTTGAACGTCTGCAAGAAAAAACAGCTGACCAACACCCGTTCCTCCAGCGCGGATGAGGCGCTGCGCCTCACACCGCCGAAGATTTTGAGTCTGGAACAGGCGCTTGAGTTTATCGACACGGACGAATTGCTGGAGGTCACTCCAAAAACCATCCGCATCCGCAAGAAAATTCTGGATCCGACCCTCAGAAAACGCGCCGCCATCTCGAAAAAGTAGAGCGCCGTCAGATGCCAAGTACCATCGACGCTACTCTAAAATAAATCAACAGGGAAATCGCATCCACGATTGTGGTAATGAATGGGCTCGCCATCACGGCAGGGTCCATTCCTATTTTCTTGGCAAGCATCGGCAGTGTAGAACCTACAATCTTCGCCACGACTACCGCCACAAGCAGGGTGAAACAGACTACAAACGCCACAGCCACACTCACTTTATCAAACAGCAAAAGCCGCCCAAAGTTACATAGCGCCAGCGTCAGTCCACAAAGCGCCGCCGTTCTGATTTCCTTCCACACAACCGTAAGCCAGTCGCCAAATTCAATCTCGTCCAAAGACAATCCACGGATGATAATCGCACTCGCCTGACCGCCCGCATTACCGCCGGTATCCATTAACATCGGGATAAACGCCGTCAAAACCACATATCTGCTGAGTGCGTTTTCAAAGGAGGTAATGATACTCCCCGTAAAAGTCGCTGAAATCATCAACAGCAGAAGCCACGGAATCCTTTTCTTATAGGCATCGAAAACCGATGTCTTCAGATAGGGCTTATCGGACGGCATCACGGCAGCCATCTTCTCGATATCCTCCGTCGTCTCCTCTTCCAGAATGTCTACAACATCGTCCACCGTTATGATACCGACCAGTCTGTCCTCGTTATCGACAACGGGCATCGCCGTAAATTCATACTTCTTGAACATTCTGGCAACTTCTTCCTGATCCATCAGCGTGTGCAGCGACACCACATTCTTATGCATCATGTCCCCGATAACGGCATCTGCATCGCTTAACAACAGATATCTGAGCGCCACCGTGCCCACTAATGTCCTCTGGCTGTCCAGTACATAACAGATATTGATCGTCTCGCTGTCAAGCCCCACCTTACGGATACGCTCAATCGCCTCGCCGGCCGTCTGGCTTTCCTTAAGGTCCACATACTCTACGGTCATAATGCTTCCGGCGGAGTCCTCCGGATAGCGCATCAGATGGTTGATTGCCATGCGTGTGTCCGGGCTTGTATTGGCAATCAGCCTTTTCACCACGTTTGCCGGCATCTCCTCCATCAATTCCTTCGCATCGTCGGACATCATGTTGTCGATGATATGTCCCGCATCTTTATCTGACAAAGAGGTGATAACAGACTGCTGCAGCTCGATTTCCAGATAAGAAAACACGCTCGCCGCCATGTCCTTCGGAAGAATCCGGAATATCTTTACGATTTCCTCCTCATCCATCTCTTCGATATAATCCGCAATATCAGCGTCATTTAGTTCCTGAACGACCTGTCTGAGCCTTGTATACTGTCCCTTATGAAGCAATTCCCTAATTTCTTCCTTACCGAACTCTTCATAGTATTCGCTGGCTTCTCTCCTCGCCTGCGTTTGTGTCTCATGTCCGGCTTCTGTCTTTACCGCTGCCTCTGCCGTCTGTTCGTCTCTTACCTCCGGTTCGTTCAACACTTTCTTCACTTCACTCATACGCCCGCCTCCCGTTCTCTTTCGATAGCAACCGGCAAATTCATACATGCAGACATGCCGACCGGGCAAAGCGCATGAAAACACTGCTTACTCTTCTTTGTAATATCCCGGTTCAGCAACCGCAATCTCCGCTCTTCCTGCTGTTGCCTCTGTTATCTCTTTTACCACGGCATCTTTCTCCTCATAGGGAACCGTCACCCGGACAGTCACCTGCTCCGCATACTCTGCTCCCTCCGTGGAAATGCCCCTTTGTCCCATCAAATACTGTATCTTGCCAATACCGTTATAATCCGTCACAATGGTCAGTCCATACCCATAGCGCATCTGTCTTGCGCCGCTTGCCGCGATTCCCGCCTGCGCCGCTTTGGTGTACGCGCGGACAAGCCCGCCTGTTCCCAAAAGCGTGCCGCCGAAATATCTGGTCACGACCACCACGAGATTGCGTATGCCGGAACCCGTAAGGACTTCCAGAATTGGTCTTCCCGCCGTTCCTGTCGGCTCCCCGTCGTCGGAAAAACGCATTGTCTGCCCTTTTTCACCAAGCAGATAGGCATAACAGTTATGTCTTGCGTCCCAGAACTGCTTTTTTACCGCTTCAATAAACGCAAGCGCTTCCTCCTCCGTCTCTGCCGATGTAACATGGGCGATAAAACGGGATTTCTTCTCTTCAATTTCCGCCGTGCCGCCATATTCAATTATCTGATACGGTTCATGTTCATGACTGGATTCCATATAATATTCTGTATACTCCGTTTATCTTATCTTTACTTTCGCGCTGTTATTGTTCTTCATACTTCTGCGCCTGCCTGATTTCAGACAAACCGCCGTACCGGCAAACCTGTCCGTTTTTTTAATACTACTACTCTAAACGCGAACGAGTCAAGGGCGAGTTGCCTGCAGACACTGTTCTCCATGTATAAAAGTGTATAGAATCGTGAACAATTCTTAATATGGAAGAAAAATCCTTTATTTACGTGGTAAACTTTGTTATAATGCATGATAGGTTAATAGTATCTTTTCCTGCCGTTTGTCTGTGAGCGGTCTGATAAATACAATAACCTTGCCATCGAGGGGGCATATTGACCTTAGGAGGAGTATTATGAATTATGGAAAAAAAGGTGTCCGCAGAAGACAGCAGACACTTCACGCTAAATCAACCAAATGGGCGAGAAAATTCGGTTTTCTGTTTGTACAGTTATGTCTGATTGCTTTGATCGGTATCGGCGTCATCTGCCTGAGCGCCGGCATCGGCATGTTCAGGGGTGTGCTCGCCACGGCGCCCGATATCGGCAACATTGACGTTACCCCTACCGGTTTTTCTACGTTTGTGTACGATATCGAGGGAAAACAGACGGCAAAGCTGGTGTCAACAGATTCCAACCGTATTCCTGTCACAATCGACATGGTTCCCGAAGACCTGCAGCACGCCTTTGTTGCAATCGAGGACGCCCGGTTCTACGAGCATAACGGTATTGACATCAAAGGTATCATCCGTGCCGCCAAGGTCGCCGTAGTAAACAGAAACTTTTCAGAGGGCGCCAGCACAATTACACAGCAGCTCCTTAAGAACAATGTTTTCACGGACTGGACCAGCGAGGATTCTCTGGCGGATAAATTCAAACGTAAATTTCAGGAGCAGTATCTTGCCCTAGAGCTTGAAAAAGTCATGGACAAAGATACCATCCTCATCAACTATATGAATACCATTAACCTAGGACAAAATACACTGGGTGTCCAGGCAGCTTCACAGCGCTATTTTAACAAATCCGTCAGCGACCTGACCTTGTCGGAATGCGCGGTGATTGCAAGCATCACACAGAATCCGTCCAGATATAATCCTATTACGCACCCCGAAAAAAATGCCGAACGTCGTGAAAAAGTATTGAACGACATGAAAGAACAGGGCTATATCACACAGGAAGAGTATGATGAAGCGCTCGCGGACGATGTATATTCCCGCATTCAGATTGTTGACTCAGAAACCGAGGACACCGCCGTCAATACATACTTTGTCGATGCGCTGGTGGATGATGTACTGGAAGATTTGATTGCGGCAGGTTATAATGAAACGCAGGCATTCACCCTGCTCTACAGCGGCGGTCTGAAAATATACTCCACGCAGGATCCAAAGATTCAGCGAATCTGCGACGAGGCTTTTGCCGATGAGAGCAACTTCCCCGCCAATACCAAATGGTATTTAAACTATGAACTGACAATCGAAAAGAGCAACGGGGACAAAGAAAACCACAGCACAGAGATGTTCCGCACTTTCTGGCGTGAAAACCGTTCCGCTTCTTTTAATCTGATTTATGCATCGCAGGAAGAGGCATATCAGGATATCGAAGTATACAAAGAAGCCGTTCTTGGACGCGGTGACGAGGTCTTCGCCGAAAACGTCAGTCTGACGCCGCAGCCGCAGGTATCCATCGTTGTGGAAGACCAGAGCACCGGCTACATCGTCGCCATGGAAGGCGGACGCGGTGCGAAAACAGCCAGCCGTACTCTAAACCGTGCGACGGACACCGTCAGACAGCCCGGCTCCACTTTCAAGGTGGTATCTACCTACGCGCCAGCGCTTGACAGTGCGGGGCTGACACTTGCCACCGTCATGAACGATGCACCTTTTAACTATGCAGACGGTCGTCCCGTCGGCAACTGGTATGGCGAAACATACCGCGGACTCTCTTCGCTGCGCGAAGGGATTGCCCAGTCCATGAATATCGTCGCCGTCAAGACACTGACCCAGATTACGCCCCAGCTCGGCTTCGATTATCTGGTCAATTTCGGCTTCACAACCTTGGAAGAGCGCAAGGAAATCAACGGCAAGGTGTACTCTGATATTCAGCAGGCATTGGCGCTTGGCGGCATCACCAACGGCGTTACCAACGAAGAACTGAACGCTGCCTATGCATGTATCGCAAACGGCGGCACCTATATCAAGCCAAAACTGTACACCAAGGTATTAGACCACGACGGCAATATCATTCTGGATAACACCATTCCGCAGTCCAGACAGGTTATCAAGGAAACGACCGCATTCCTGCTGACGAACGCCATGGTAGACGTGGTTACGGTCGGCACCGGCGGAAGCGTTAATTTCGGCGGCATGGCGATTGCCGGCAAAACCGGAACGACCTCCGATTATAACGATGTGTGGTTTGCAGGCTATACGCCTTATTATACGGCAACAACATGGACCGGTTTCGATAACAATGTGAAGCTCTCCGGCGATGAGAAAAACCTTGCCAAGAAATTATGGCGAAGCGTCATGGCGAAGATTCATGAAGAATTACCCAATGAACCGTTTAACGTTCCTTCCGGTATCGTGACCGCTACCGTATGTTCCCGTTCCGGTAAAATGCCCATTGACGGCTTATGTAACGGTACGCTCCGCACGGAATACTTTGCGGAAGGCACCGTGCCCACGGCAACATGCGACGTGCATTATGCAGGTCAGATATGTACCTACAGCAATCTTCCCGCATGTGAGAACTGTCCGTTTAAAACTGAGGGCGTCATGGAACTGGTTCCGGTTGAAGACGTATCTTTGCAGAGCGGCTCCGGCATTACACCACAACAGCCGCAGCCCGAACAGCCCGCCGAAGGCACTGTCGGGGAAGATGGTACCATCATTCCGCCACAGACGCCGCAGATGAACATGTGTCCTCACAATGCAGAATTTTTTGCGACCCCCGGTTGGGAAGGCATTGTAAGCAGTCAACAGGCCGAACTGAATCAGCGAAATGCTGAGGCGGCGGCTGCGGCTCAGGCTGCAGCGCAACAGGCGGCAGAACAACAAGCGGCAGAGCAACAGCCCCCGGCGCAATAGAAGAAAAGAAAATAGAGCATGCAATAGAAGAAGCGGGCGCATGCGCCCGCTTCTTTGATTGTCGTTAAGTCCTATTCAATTTATAAATTCCTCGTGTAATGTACGATTAAAACACAAACATAATAAACAATACCAAAAACAAACCCGCTCAAGGCAGCCAGCAGCCTTTGCCATCCTCTGTTATCGTCTCTTTCATTGAAATGATTTCTCTCTGCCGCATTTAAATTCCTTTGATTTCTCTGATTCTCGCATCGATATCTACAATGGTGTTCTGTGCATTCTCAATATCCCTGCACGCGTCTTCATACTCTTCTTCCGGTGTAGAACCGTGCTTGTCGAAATAGATTTTGCCGATTTCAATATAGCGTTTCTTAATCAGCTCCTCGCATGTATGAATCTGTCCCTTCAGATTCGCTATCTCCGCCATATCCTTTGCCTTATCAGACACTTCTTTCCCTTTGGTACTAATCGTCTCCCCAATCTTTTCAAAAAAATCCATAGTAACCCTCCGTTTCCCAATGTTATATCTTATTTTACATCAGCCATCGGTTGGTGGCAAGAAAAAGCGTATTTGGTTTCATCTCTGTCACTCGCCCAGACGCCAGACAGAGTACTCCCAGTTATCGCCCTCCTGCAGCCACTTCATCCACAGCTCCAATGTCTCCCCGTCTCCGTACCACACTTCATGGGACGTCCCGCTCTCGTCCGTATAAGTATAGTACTTGGCGCCGCTTGCATCCGTCTTACATTCCGCCGCATATTCAGCCGCCAGTATCTGTGCCTGCTTCGTCGTAAGCGACCGAACGCTTCCGTCCCCACTCCAGTCAAAGCCGCCGTTGGCAAGCGCATAATCGACCGGCGCCGGCACATTTTTCATCTTCTCCATCACAGAACGAAGAAATTCATAATCTGCCTTCGGTCCCGGTTCACTGTGACTGCCATAGAGATTATAGCACATCACGCAGTAGGTCGGTCCTTTCACCCACGGAATCTTATCGGACTCGATATTTGTCTCAATGACCACCCGCAGAAGAAGCCCTTCCGCCGAACAGCGTTCGTACAGATAGCCGATGAAATTCATATAATATTTCCACAACGTATTATCCTTGCGGATATTTTCATAGTCCATCTCCAGTCCATCATACCCGGCGTTCTTTGCCAGCGCCACCAGACTATCCGCATGTGCCCGGTATGTTTCCTCCTGTTCCAACAGGCGGTACAAAAGCTCCGTGGATTTCTGGTCTGAGGAACCGTCCTCTTTTATCTGGTCATTGACCACGGTCAGGTAGCGGTTCCAGCCCCGCTCTTTATATGCCGCCCCGTTCGCAGCAAAGAAATCCGTAGTATTCTGCGGGATAAACGCCTTATCGTCCTTATCATAATATGCCGCGAAGAAGTTGATATTCTTCACATGCTCCGCCAGCTCCTCCGTCTGTGCTTCTACGCCTTCCAGATTCCAGTAGGCATTCCACAAGGAATAACTTATCTCTTTCGACGGCTCCTGCGTTTTCGACGGGGTATTGATGAGTGCCCCACTCTGCGGATTGTCGTCTGCACGCGCCTGCCCCACCTGCACACTGCATCCTGCCAGCACGAGAAACGCTGCCGCAATGCCTGCTGCATACCTGATTCTATGTCCAACGCTCATATCTTCCTCCATTTTTTAACAAATCATCCCAAAATTTTTCCGTCTGAACAACTTCCACGAAAAAACAGTTCCGCTATTTTACATGACAGCAGCAAGCAGCCAATCCGTTTCCTTAGAACGTATTGATAAACCAGTTCAGTACCTTCGTCCATATATGCCGTGCTTTCCATGAGAACCAGTCCCATCCGTGCAGTTTGTTATCATACAGAACGATTTCTTCTTCCACACCTGTATTCTGTGTTACTTCAAAATCCACAAACACGCCGTCATACACATCATCTGCAAGGTTTCTCTGGCTGTAAGCGTTTCCGCCCCATCCCGACTGGATGAAAAGATACCCTGCATCGACAGAGGCAACCGATGCATCCTGCACTGCATAGTAACCGTCCACGGACACAGTTAACTTATCGTCCTTCACCGCGATAGAAAGCTGTCTGTCCGCCGGAGCATTGATATTGATATCCTCCACGTACTCTTCAGCGCCCTCCTCAACAGTGGCAGGGGTTGCCGCAGTGAGCGCGGCAAGCTCCACCGCCGCATCCTTACTCCTGTCCACGGTAGCAGCGTACTGCACTTCCAGCTCTTTCTCCGCAATCTGTGCCGCCAAGTCATCCTCCTCGACAGACACCTCCTCGGTCTGTGTCAGCTTATCCAAATTCTCATGATAGATTTCCTTATTGTTATCCAGAATATAGAGCACATTATTCTCTATCCTGACACAAATCCCGCTTTCATGGTTCTCGTCCGCCCGCAGGTACACGCTCTGCACACCCAGCTTATTGCCCGTAAGACGGGTATTTACAATCACATCCCGGCAGGATTCACTGTCACGCAATCTGAGTGTTCCGACGGTTTTGGGCTCGCAGGTCAGATAAATCTCGTTATCCTGAAACTCCGCCTTACCGTCCAGTTCATCCCAGTAGGATTTGCGGGACATATCCCCGTCCACCCATGCCATATCCTGATCGGTGTCATCCCATATGCGCATGAGCAGGTGATTCGTATGCCAGTATGCCTGTGGCTGCATTCTGGTCAGGTCATAGAGGGAAGACTCTCTTGTATTGAGCACATACCCCTCCCTGTTAAAATTCATGTCGAACAACTCAAAAATACGCGCCTGATTGACCGCGCTGACCCTCTCATTCTCGCCGAACATCCCCGTGTTGGCATGCATCAGGGCATACATGCAGGGCATTTCACCCATCTCTTCCGTATAGATACGCTGCATTTCATCGTAATCGAAATCAATACGCATTTTCATCTGCTCATAGGACTCCCGCGGGATATCGTATTCGTCCCGGATGTAGTCCATCAGATAATGATTATAGTCTCTGCCAAGATAGGGCTGTACATGCGCATACTCAAGGGTATTCATCCTGCCTAAGAAACGTTCGTATCTGTCAAACACGTTAATGTATTCCAGACGGTATCCGTTCGTACCTAGTTCACAGAATGTCCCTTTCTCCAAAGCCTGCAGATCGTCGGGCATCAGAAATTTACTGTCCTTCGATTCAAACTTATCGGCATAAGTCATGATAGTAGAAAGATAATTATACTCCTCCGTTACCTTCTGCGCAAAAATCGCCGTATCCCGCCGCCCGTCCTCAAACATCAGAAACAACGATTTCTTCGGCAGTTCTTTCCCTTCCAGATAATAATCCAAGATATCCTGCTGTGTAATCGTCACATATCCGGAATTGGAAATTGCGTCGATATGTTCCTTCAGTCTTTCCGTACTGATTAAGGTCTTCGTCTCGTTTCTGTCTACCCCAAAATAAGACAGCGCAATAAATCCGGTATCCTCATCGGGATCCGCCATCTCAACCTCCGACTCCTGATAGGGCTCATACGTGTCGAAGGTAAACAGGGCGCGGATTACTGTGACAAGCAGGACAATCAGGATGACTTCTTCCGCGATGCTCCGTACTACCTTACGGATATTCTTGCGCCTCACAAGGTTCTTAGGCTTACGTTTCCGCTTATGTCTGCTCATCTTACGCCTCTCCCCTCTCTGCCCTTCGCTGTTCTTCCCTATGCTTCTTTTTCTCCTGCTCCTTCAAGTCTTCCGGCGTCATCCGCGTACCCCATGTGGATTTCCAGAATGTCACCCACGCAACCGGCATCTGCCACAAAAGCACCACCTCATAATAAATGCAGAATAACATACCGTATATCCACGTGGTGCTTCGCCGCAAAAGGAGCTGCACCACACTCATAATAAGCGACATCAATAGCAGCCCCACAATAAATGTGGTGGGAAATATCCTCTGGGTAATCGGCACATAGAGCAGATTGTAAACCACCACCACCGGCGCTGCCACCGGTACAATCAGCCCGATGTAGAAAAACACTGCCATAAACGGTTCCTTGCGCCACATAAACTTGCCCGCCATAATGGACTCCCGCAGCCAAGAACGTTTCCATCTCATCTGCTGCTTTAAGAACACCTTATGCCTGTTGGGAACGATGGTAGAACAGATTGCCGTATCCTGATAGCTTGTCCTGTGATGGCGCAGGACAAAGTTCGTCATCGCCCTGTCGTCCCCGAATGTCGCCTTCTGCCCTAAAAATTTCTGGTTCAGCCAGTCATCCATATGATCGATGATAATCTGCTTGCGGTAGCAGGAAAGCGGTCCCGACAGACAGGTCACCCCGTCAAAATAAGCCTCCGCCGCCTTCATCACACGAAAGGCAATATAGTAACGCACGGACTGCATCTTCGTCAGCGAATTGGTGTATGTATTCGCCACGTCGGTACGCCCTGCCACGCCGCCCATTTTCGGGTCTTTGAAGGGCTGTACCAGATTACGGATGGCAAAGGGATCCAAGAAGCTGTCTGAATCCACAAAAACCACCAGCTCATGCTGCGCAACCTTCACACCCTCGCAGAGTGCATCCCTTTTTCCTTTATTCTGGGGCTGTACAATATAAGACACTCTCTTCGCAATCTCATAGTGCTCGTCTTCCTGCTTCAGCGTTTCTATCATTTCCCTAATCTTATCCACGGAATGGTCGTTGGAATGGTCGTCCACCACGATGACTTCCAGCTTGTCGATGGGATAGTCCTGATTCACACAGCTTAATATCGTTCTCTGTATCCACTCCTCCTCGTTAAAGCAGGGAATGATAATCGTCACTCCGGGCGTATAATCCTTATCAATTGGCACCGCCCGGTAAAGGGCGCCAAACAGATACCGGCTGAGCAGAAAAGCCGCCGCTATGATACTGTACAAATAGAGCCATTTATTGAATTTGAAATAGATAATACTCTCCGCCCTCATCAGCATGATAAAAGCAGAGATAAAGAAAATCATCAGACTTGCTATCGTCAACATATACCCGTCTTTACGCCTTGTAGCGTACTGCGCCAGCGTCTTCTCAAACTCCATACCGCACAGATACTTACCATCCTGCGTCTTGATTGCGCGCACAAGCGTCGCTGGCTGCTTGACAAGCATCTCGTACCCTTCCGGCATAGACCCCGGTTCAATGTCAAACTTCAATCGAATCTTTTTTGCCCTCTGCAATATTTTCTGCTGCGCCTGATTTTCCATCTGCAGCAAAAGACCTGTCGTCGAGATATCCACGCATTTACACGTAAAACGCTTTATACCCCCCCCCACAACTTTTACCGATATTTTAACGTTATAATTTACTTGATACCGTATCCCAGACTGGATGCTCTTAATATAATCATCCGCTTTGCCTTCAAAGGTTTCCAGTGTCTTGCCGCCGCGTCTGTCCACATTGTTGCGCACATGCTGCTTGTCCGGCACATAAGAAAGCATACGTCTGTCCGGCTTTTGTTGTAACAAAATATCTTCGATATTTTTATTTTTCTTCTGCTTCTCTTTCCTCCCAAACATTCCTATCCCCCACTTACTGCACAACCTCTTTTGTTCCCTATACACATTAATTCAAATAATCACTCAGCCTTGCAAAGCGGAACTTGTTCGGATCTCCGTCCGGCAGACTCTCGATGTGATTCAGGTAACGGTCAAGTCCCTGTGCCGTAAGGACTGCATTCGTATTAATATGCATAACCACCACGCTTCCGTCCTGAATCGGCATCCGTTCTCCGCTGTCGAGTCTGGAACCGTTTAACAGAATATCAAACAAATCATCCACGCTGGACGCATGATAATCCGCCGTGCTCACATCTCCGCTGATAATATAGCCATAACCGCAGTCATAGATTGTCTGCAGCCCCGTCTTATTGACTGCAAGTGTCGGCGGTCTGAAATAATCGGTCAGACGCCCCGTATCCCCTACCACGTTGGCAAGCGTCCTGTTGGACTGCACCAAATCCTTCTGCAGTTCGCCAATCTGCTCCGGCGTAATATCAATCGGCATATGCGTATGGGTGTGAGACGCCACGTCATGCCCCTCCTCCGCGATTGCCCGCAGGAGGTTCTCACTGGTGCCGTCCATCACATACTCTGTCCTGATAAAGAAAGTTGCCTTAATATGGTGCTTGCGCAGTACATAAAGAATCTTACCGATAGTCTGCTCATTCCCCCAATCGTCAAACGTCAGAAATACCGTATTGGTTCCGCCGGTATTCACCCTGCCCGTCCAGTCAAACAAATCCTTCTCCGCCTCCAAGCCGGGCGTCGCCAGATACGGATTGCCAATATAACCGTTTCGCAGCATCTCCGTCCACGGCGCCTGCATCTTGCCCGACATCTCAATCTGATGATAGGATGCATTGGTCACCGCCGGATAATTCCATGTATGGTCAAGCAGTTCAGATATGGTCGTAACCCGTAGAATATAATCCTCCCTCGTACCATACGCCGTAGGTGCAACCTTTGACTGCCACGCGGTGCGTACCAAGTCGGCGACAGAGGTCTCGTCATCATAGATATCCATATTGAAATAGACAATGTCTCCCCGGCAAAAAACCAGCTTGCCGCTCTTGTAATATTTCTTCATCACCTCAGACGCATCGTACTGCGCCTGTGCATACTCCGCCCTTGTAGGCGAGGAATTGTAGGTAATAATCTTCTTGTCAAGCGCCGCAGCCGCCATCTGTACTTCTTCCGTAACCGCACCGGAAGGCGGCATAAACAAATCCGTCTCAATCCCCAATTTCTGCAGCATGGCATCATTTTTATAAAG
Source organism: uncultured Lachnospiraceae bacterium (assembly GCA_947564735.1). Lineage (GTDB taxonomy): Bacteria > Bacillota > Clostridia > Lachnospirales > Lachnospiraceae > UBA3282. The sequence continues at coordinate 26,381 of CANOEC010000008.1, forward strand.
GTCCTCGCATATCTGGGCAAAACTCATCTCACCCATATATTTCCCTGTATAACCACCACTGCCAATCTCATGTCCGTCATCCACAATCTGCTGCACCTGCTCCGGATACGCCTCTATTTCCTGTCCTGTCACAAAAAAAGTAGCTTTCGCGCCGACTTCCTTAAGCGTCTTTAACACATTCGACAATTCCGCCTCGTCACCCAACCCCCGGAACGTAAAAGACATCTCCCTGTCCGTCGTGTGCACCGCTGTGACAGGCTCCACCATCTGTTCCCTGTACTGGTCCTCGATGTCGTTGTAATGCAATACCAAATCTCCCATATCCTGCGCGGGAAATTCACTTAAGCTGACTGTCTCGTACTCCTCATCTTCCAGATACTGTGTCAGCCACTCCACCACCTGCAAAAGCCTCTCTGACTCCGACAACTCCTCCTCGTCCAGCTCATACAGTTCTACGCCGGGCTGTCTGTCCTCTGCCGGTTTTTCTTCTTCCGGCTTCTCCTCATACTCGGTCTCGTCCAGATAGCCTCTTAACTTCACAGAAAGTACTGTTCCCTTATCAAGTCGCGCCACATAGTTCTTTGCCGCCTCCTGCGTCGGAAAACTCTGATAGTTTAAATACTGCGTCGGATATACGACGCTCTCATAGCCGCAGGCTTGTGCCGTCTGCAGCACTTCGTCCGTATACTCCGTCGCGTTACATTTTACGAAATCCGGTTTCTTTGATATCTTATCGTCATAGACTACCTGTGCCCGGCATAAATCCGTAATCAGTTCCTCCTGACTCATTCTTTCCATATGCGGTGTGCCATATAACGTATAGCTCTCGATATCATGACCGGCTTTGATGATTTCATCAATCATCTCCTGATCTTCCCCGGCATCTACTGCCGAGATAAAAAACGTCGCCGTCATCCCATGGGCGTCTAAATATTCCATAATCTGCCTGAGCACCTGATTGTCCGTAGAGCCTTCAAAGCAGAGCGCAATCTTCTTATCCACAGTATTGATATCCGTAATAACCGTCGGCATCTGAGGGTCTTCCTCAAGCTGTTGTTTTGCCGTCTCTATCTCCTCTGTAGCGGAATAATCCGCCTCTTTTACAGTCTCCACCGTCTGCTGCGGCGCATCTTTTACTCTCTCCCGATACAGCCACATAGAAACCACACTTGATTCCACGACAATCAGCACTGCCAAGAATGCTGCCGCCCACTTTCTATTCCTTTCCCTCATTGTGAATCCCCCCTGCCAACAAGAAAATATGCTCCGCAGATTATCTTATTTTGTCGAAATTTCCTAATGATACAAAAAAAGGTCTTACGTTCATAACATAAGACCTCCTCAAAGCACAAGCTGCTGACGGGAATCGGACACGTGACCTTTGCACTGCCAAATATCCCTATGATTCTGTGCAACGCTGCGCCTTGTTGCGAAATCCCTTATTTTATGGTCTTTTTCACCGTTCAACTCAGCTTCATACAACGTAATTCTTCAAAATAAAATACCCATCACTTTATAAAATGATAAAAGCGCTGGGCAGTTAAATTACATGGTTACCCATGGATTGAAATCGACTTAATTATACCACATTCGTCTGAATTATCAAGTCGATTTTAGTATTTCTAGCTAGCAAAACACTAACTTTTAATATATAATGATTTGAACAACCAATGGAACTGCTTTTATGTAAAGCCATGTAAATTCCGTTTTTACTCTACACATAGACACACTTTTGACATAAAAAAGGCGTTACATATTAAAGACTATATATGCAGGGAAATAGTTTTGGAAGAACAAAAATAGCTTTGAATTTCATTCGATTTTTGAACGATAATAATCTTTTTTATAACGATAATTGTGAATATTGGAAAAAATTATATTTATAGGGGATAGCAAAATGACAGCGTTAAAAAATGAGATTGCTAAAATATTGGGATTTGAACACACTAATTTGCCGTTACAAACAAAATACACTGTTTTAGAATCCGCTCAAGAAGATGGGTATATAAGACAGTTAATAGAGTATGATTCCTGTGGAGATAAAGTGCCTGCTTATCTTTTGCTGCCGGAAAAACTCGATAATAATCCAGCCATTCTTATAAATCATCAGCACAACAGAGAACATCATTTAGGAAAAAGTGAAGCATGTGGCTTGGCGGGTAATCCATTGCAAGCTTTTGGATTGGAATTATCGAAAAAAGGATTTGTTGTACTTGCCCCTGATGCCTTGTGCTTTGAAAAAAGGCGAGAAAATCCATGTGTAGAGGGTTTTGATTTTTGGCAACATTTTAATGAGGTGTGCTACCGAATCATAAACGGAAATTATATGATGAAAAAGGTATTGGAAGATGCTATGAATGGAATTACCTTGCTATCTAATCTCCCATATGTTAATGGAAAAAAGATTGGAACGCTTGGGCATTCCATGGGAGGGAATACCGTTTTGTTTCTTTCGGCATTGGATGATAGAATTTCTTTCAGTTGTGCAAGCGGGAGTGCGTGTACATATGCAAATCGCATGGAAAATAATGTTGGAATAGAGATGGCAAGTGTTATTCCAAATTTTCACGGTAAATATGATATTGATGATTTGGTTTCATGTGTTGCACCAAGAAAAATGCTGATTGTATCAGCAGAAGATGATAAATATTCTAAAGATGCTGCATACATTATTGAGACAGCAACACCTGCTTATAAGGAGTATGATGCAACGGATAATTTATGCCATAAACAATTTAGAGGCGGGCATGCGTTGACACAAGAACGGTTTGATTTCATTGTGGATTGGATAACTAATCATTCCAATTGTGTGGATTAAACAAGAAACTACTTAATGACGATTGTACCGCTGTCACTATTGACTATCAGCTCATATTAAAATACCACCCTGCACTGCTGCGGTGGGTTCTAAATCCTTATCTGCCACGTTACCGTCAAAGCTTCTACGAATATTTTTATCCGTAGAAGCTCTTCTCCTACATCAAATCATTGGTTTCAGCTTTCCAAATAGACAGAAACGCAAAAATCAAGGAAATTACGGTCAATATAATAGGGAAGACCGCATTATTCGCCATTGTCAGATTTCCTATGTTTGCCTGTGTCAAAAGAATCAGCAGAAACGAAGAAATGATCGTTGCTTTTGAAGATTTCATTGCCATACCAATAAATAATGCGATAAAACTCATAGTGACAATCACAAAAGATTTGACAAGCAACTGAATATAAAAGCCCAGACCCACCATGTTGAAATCAATTGGAAAGGATGACACCATGAAGCGGGACCCCGCTAAAATGCAGCCGTATATCAATAGCTTTGTGAGCACAAGCGTTACAAAATTGAAAATCCATACCGCAAGCATTTGTGAAATCAGAATTTTCTGCCGTTTGATCGGATAAGAAAACATAAGGTGCATTGTTTTATTCTTATAGGCGCTGACAATAAAAGAGGACAACATAACACTGGTAAAAACCAAAAAGGACATACTTGTAAATAATTCAATGGGGGAAGATATCGTACCATTGCCGGGTGCCGCATCGGGTACACCTGTGTCCGGGTCATTTGCAATTCCTAAATAGGCAAGCGCAAACAGGAACAGACAGAGTACGCCAGCCAAAATTACGGCATTTCTTACATATTTACCGATATTGTTCTTTTTCCATTCCAGTTTAATCAGTTTCAACATCGCTTTTCACCTCCGCAGTCATTTTAAGGAAGTAATCTTCCAGTGTTTCAGCCTTTTTCCCAAGGGCAGCTACCGGGACATCATTCTCAGCCAATGCCTTTGCTATTTCCTGTGTGGAAACACAGGTTTCATAGATACGAATCTGCCCGTCACCGGTAATCTTAAAGTTCGTAAGGTGAAGTTTCTCACTCAATACATAAGCCGCCTTTTTCGTATTTGTTACCGACAGTTCCACATAGGCTAAACTCATTTGCTCGATTTCTTTCATGCTGATTTCTTTCATCATCCTTCCATGATGGATGACTCCGACCGTATCAGCGATACTTTCCATTTCGGACAAAATATGGCTGGAAATCATTATGGTTATCCCGTATTCGCTGCAAAGGGTCTTTAACAGGTCGCGGATTTGTTTCATACCCGCCGGATCCAGTCCGTTTGTTGGTTCGTCGAGAATGAGAAGCTCCGGCTTGCAAAGGATGGCGCGTGCAAGCCCAAGACGTTCTTTCATACCAAGCGAATAGTTCCTGACGGGCTTATTTGCAGCGGCAGATAAGCCTAACAAGTCAAGCGCGTTTTCAATGCTGCCATGATGATAGTACCCCATGTACTCACAATGCAGCTTTAGATTGTCATATCCTGTCATGTGGTCATAAAACGTGGGAAATTCAATCATACTTCCCATTCGTTTCAGCACCTCATAAGACTGTGGGGTGAGCGTTTCCCCAAAGAGTTCCACCGTTCCCCCCGTGGGCTTCCAAAGGTTTGTAATCATTTTCATAACCGTAGTTTTCCCCGCCCCATTCGGTCCAAGAAACCCGTAAATTTCACCTTTTTTCACATGGAGATTGACATTGTTTACAAGCTCTTTGCCGTCAATCGTCTTTGTAAGGTGGTTCGTTTGTAAAATATATGGCATTTTCTCTGCCTCCTTTCGGGAAATTGTAATTTCCTTATACCTAATTGTAGCGGCTATGATTTTCAAAACTCTTGCATAAATCTTACAAATTTCTTTCGCGGCATTTTAGTAAGAAAATTGTTTCAGTTTAACCGTAAAAGTCGTTTTTACATGAGGGGTACTGTCTAAAAGAATTTCACCGCCAAGCTGCAGGGCTAAATTCTTTGCAATCGTCAGACCTAAACCATTCCCCTGTATGCTGCGACTCCGGGAATCTTCCAGTGTAAAAAGACGATCGAATACACTTTCAGAAAAAGACTTATCAATTCCCTGCCCTTTGTCAATCACATCAATATACACACTTTTTTTGTCCATCCTAAGAAATACACCTAAATATTTCCCGTCGGAACCATAACGGATTACATTAGAAATGAGATTAAAGAATATGCGTTGTAATGCTTCCTTATTGCCTTGAATATAGACAGGGCTTTCGGGTAATTCAATATCCACTTGAAAATCAATTTTTGTCAGCATTTCGTAAAAGTCTAAAATACTTTCACGGCATATCTCACAAATATCTACTTTTGAAAGTTCTATATCCGTATCGCCAGCTTCTAACTTTGCCAGCGTAAAAAACTGGTTGATGAGTTCCATGACGCTTTGCGCTTTCTGCTCGGTCTTTTCCAACATTTCCTGTGTGGCTTCACCATGTATGCGCATAATTTCCAAATAGCCTAAAATAACAGTCATAGGTGTTTTCATATCATGGGAAATATTAGACAACATTCTTTTGGATGCAGTCCTAGAGCGGCGGTAATCAGCTTTCGTTTTTAAGTGATTCTCCAAAAGACGGTTAATCTGCGCCGCCAGCTCCATAAGCTCTTTATTTTCTGTGAACAACATAATTCTTTCGTCACTGTCAGTATCTATAATCTCTCCCAGCTTTTGATGTATTTTTCTTAAGTCTGTCTGTGTTCCGGACCGAAATACAAACTGCTGGTAAAGAACAATGCAAAACAACAGCAAAATACAAAGGCATAGAAAAAATAGAATTGTCGCGTCACTCATAATTTATCCCCCAATTTGTAACCAATTCCCCAAACCGTAAGTATATACCGGGGATTGCGGGAATCATCCTCAATTTTATTCCTTAATCTGCTGATATGGACATTTACCGCGTTTTCATCACCGTAATATGCGTCATTCCATACAAGGGAATAAATCTGTTCTTTTGTGTAGACCTTTTTGGGGTTTTGCAAAAACAATTTCAAAATATCAAATTCTTTTGCTGTCAGTTCTATGAGCTGCCCTTTTTTGGTAAGTGTATAATCGGACAAGTTCATTTTGATATCCCCAGCCGTCAATACAGCAGGCAGGGCGGTTAAAGTATTGTCATATTGTGTGGTTCTCCGTATTGTGGCTTTTATCCGGGCTAATACTTCGGCAACAGAAAACGGCTTTGTGATATAATCATCCGCCCCCATCCCCAGACCTAAAGTTTTGTCGGTTTCGGTATCTTTTGCGGAAACGATAATGATAGGAACCACACTATTTTTCCGTATATGCTGCATAACGTCCATTCCGCTGATTTTTGGTATCATCAAATCTAACAACACCAGACTGTATGTATCGTTATCGAACTGTTCGCAGGCTTCTTGTCCGTCTTTGGCACAAATGATTTCATAGTTTTCAGTCGTTAAATAATTTTTTAGCATTTCGCTGATTTCTAAATCATCTTCAACTAACAAAATTTTATGGTTATTCATGGTTTTTCTTTTTCTCCTTTCTCCTCGCGTCTGTGGGATGTTCCTTATACCGCGACATCCATGTATAAAGAGTATTCTACCTGCAAAACCACAAAAAGCAGGAAACCTTTTCTTGATTTCCTGTTTCAGTATGTCACCCTGCTGCTGGTGGTTATTTAGTTTTTATGCAACTGCAGATTTACAAACGCAAATTTTTCTAGTTGCCCTGTATCAGTTTTAGGAACTTTTTATCATTGAATTGTTCATTTGTTAAGAACTCACCATTATAAAACATTGCATAAGAAGTGCAAGGGCTTGGCGCTGCCTGTGCCTGTTCTTTTGTTTCAATTCGGATTGCCTTGAATGGAATATTATTTTCTGCCGCCGTCTGTTCAACTATCGGAACATATTTACCATTAAACGGACACTGGTTCGTATAATATAAAACATATCCTTGTTTTTCAATATGCGGATGTCTGGCTGCTTCGGTAAATCTTGGAATAGCTGCTTTTTCATCAAATGGAAGATACATAAGATTGATTCCCACATCAGATGTATCTGCAACACTAAATCCCTTATAAAGCAAATGTTTAGGGTCAGAAAGAAATGGCTTCTTCTTTGCAGAGGAAAGAATACAAAGCCCTGACTTTCCTTTTGCCTTACTGTCATCAATGCACCTATTTAACAAATCATTTGAATATCCATGCCCTTTGAATGAACCCGATACCCAAAAGCAGTCAATATACATATAATTTTCTGCTATGATGGGAACCCATGCGTTTTCAGATGGAACATATTCAATGAAGCATTTTCCTCTCTCGCTGCTTTTCAGAAAAACAAGTCCATCCTCAAAACATTTCATCATCCACTCTTTTTTGGAAGATACTTGAACATCTTTGTTGTTAGAAATCGCACAGCAGATATGTTCCTTTTCAATATTGTCTTTCGTTACCTGTATATATTCCATTTGTTTTTCTCCCTTAACAAATACCGATTGGTCTCTGGATTTATTATATTTCATTTGCCCAGCAACAACAATATTTACTTGATTTTCATTTTTGCTTATATTATAAACAGATTGTAAAATCCCTTTCCCTTTTCAATTAATCCGTCAAAGCTTCCTCTTTCCACGATTTTGCCGTTATCCATTACAATGATTTCGTCATATTTTCGCATGAGCGCTTTATGATATCTGTGCGTAATATTTATAATGGTCATGTCACCTTCCAGTAGTCTTTTTTCAATTTCATAGGCGGTTTCATTATCCAGCCCGGATGTGATTTCATCAAGAAAGGTCATTGTCTTATTTCTTAAAAACAGCCTTGCCAGAGCAATTCTCTGCAGCTCGCCGCCCGAAAAATTACTGCCGTTTTCCCGGATTTTTTCAGCCACTCCATCCGGAAGCTTCTGAATAGTATCATAAATACCTGCCTTCTTAAGCGCATTTATTACCTCTTCTTTTGAATACGCTTGGTACAGAGCCACATTGTGAAAGACCGTATCATTAAATATGTAGGTCTGCTGGTAACAGACAGGACTTACATGCATGATGCTTTCCCGGTTCAGTTCCGACAGCTCTTTTCCATTAATCAAAACCCTGCCGGTATAGTCCGCTCCATATTCCGTAAGCAGCTTTATAATGCTTGATTTGCCGCTGCCGCTTTTACCTTCTCCATGGCTTTCAGTTGAATCATCCCATTGGCGATTGCCTTGCTCGGTGTTAAAACAAAATTCATCATATTCGTAATTGCCACTACCTCGCCAATCGTAATCCTGCCTGCTACAGCAAAGAGCAGACAGCTTCCCAAAACAATTAGGAATGCCCCATTATTTACAAAGGACGCCAACGCCTGTGCCCAGTACAGCGTTTTAGAGGAATATTCATTTTTTCTACTCACAAAATCGCTCAGTTTCGCCTGCTTTCCCAGAATCTGTTCCACAGCATCAAAGGTTCTGATTACCCTATGACCACCCAAATCATTTTTAACACCATCCAGATAAACTTCCACCGCCTCCGCATACTCTTTTCTGGAAGATGCTATTTTCTTTTTCAAAATATTAGGAACTCCAAACTGAACGATACTAACTACAGCAACAAGCAGTAAGATAAACGGTTCTACGCAAAACAGGTAAATGACGGCAACCACCACAAAAATAAACTGCATAATCATCCCATAGATATTGTTGATTCCGTCATCCAATACAATTCTGATATCCGTCGTAAATTTGGATAAATAATAAGCAATACTCTTTTTTTCAAACTGATTCGCAGATATATGAAAAAGCTTACGCATCACCTGATCACGTAAATCTTTTTCCATATCTCGCACAACAACAGCCTGCCACTTTTCCAACATTTCCTTATAACTTTGGGAATCTATTAAAAGCTGCATAATATAAGAGCGCAGGGGAGCCAAAACCCCTACAAACACCACCGGTATCAAGCTAAGCCATACTTTACAAGCGTTTTTTTGTGTAAATGCTTTTCATCATGATTCATTCCCTGCCCTTCTCCTAACATGCGCTTTCCGCTTCTGCCGCCGCTATAGCGGATTCTACGCTGTCTACACAGTATCTATTACGTGGCATCGCTTCATCTCTTCAATCTTTGCCCGCTTCTTCCAGCAACCCGTAAATCTCATACAAAGACAGCATATTTCATACGGTATCAATTTTGTAGTATTATACGATTCATAGGCACAAATAAAAAGAAAACTTTTCAAAGTATCATCCCTTTGAAAAGCTTTTCTTTCTAATCTTTGTAAGAGCTGCTGACGGGAATCGGACCCGTGACCTCCGCACTACCAATGCGACGCTCTACCGACTGAGCCACAGCAGCACACTTCCGATAAGCCATAATCGACTTACCAGACTGTAGTATATCATAGACATTTTGGCTTTGTCAATAGCCAGACTGCACCTTCCCCAGCCTCTTTTTCAGCTTCGTCTTAATCCTCTGCAGCGCATTGTCCGTCGATTTATCATCTCTTGCCAGCACCTTTGCAATCTGCTGATATCCCATGCCGGTCAGATACAAATCCAGCACCTGTTTTTCAAAACTACTGAGTTCCTCCTCTATCGCCTGCTCTAACAGTGTCACATTCTCACGGTCAATCACCATCTCTTCCGGACTCTGCCCCGTATGCTGCGTGAGCATATTGACCAGTTCTTCCTGCTCGCCCTCATGGTTTGTATTCACACTGCCATACAGCGATATATACGTATTTAACGGAATATGCTTCTGCCGCCTCGAAGCCTGCACCGCCGTGTACATCTGTCTGGACACGCACAAATCTGCAAACGTCATGAAACTGACGTCCCTGCCGCAGTCGTAATCCCGAAGCGCCTTAAAAAGCCCGATCATCCCCTCCTGAATCAAATCGTCGTTATCCGCACCGAGGATATACATAGACTTTGCCTTGCCGCGCACCAGATTTTTATATTTGTTCATCAGATAATCCGTGATGCCGTCCTCACCATCCCTCAGACGAATGATAAGCTCCTCATCGCTGAACTGCCCGTAATCTCTTTCCACCCTGCCGCCTTTCTTGTTTCCTATTCCGCATGATTCTGAAACAGCGAATGATTCTGTAACGCATTGCCGGATACGGACACTGCCGCCTGCTCCTCGTCAATCTGGTCATAACGCTGTATAATCTCCGAAGCAAAGTGTTCCGCCATAATCTGGTATCCGTCATGGTTCGCATGTACGCCGTCCGGAACATAATCCGCCACTATATTTACATCATGTGAATCAAGAATATTGGAATTATATAAATCAATCACCGTATAGTCATACTCTTTTGCCAATGTCAGAATCACATTCACAAAGTTCTGCTGGGGCAGCAGATAATCCCTTTCATTCATCAGATAATCCTGCAGAATGTTTGGTAAGGGCGTCACAAAAAATATTTCCGCGTTGGGATAATTGTCACGCAGCCCCCGCATCAGCTCATCCAAATCGCCACAAAACGTCCTGCCGGCACGTTCTTCCAGATTGCCAAACTCCTTGTCGGAAACACAGAACCCGTCGTTCGTGCCACCCATAACAATAATAATGTCCGTATCCGCCGGGATATTCTGATAACGGTCCACATAGGCATCCGACCAGTACCGTCCGATAGAAGAACCGCCGATTCCCAAGTTGTAGACTTCCTCCGCCCCCAAGAGTTCTTTCAGCCTTGCCGGATAAGAATACTGCTGATAGTTCTCCTCATTTTCCAGATTCGCCGCCGCGGTAATGCTGTCGCCCAGACAGGCAATCTTCATTCCGGAAAAGTCCCTTCTGTTCTCGGCAATCCGCTCTCTGTCAGACTGGTTGACCTCAAGCGTCTCCTCTAATGAAGTGCGGAGCATACGTCGCTCCTCCAGCGTCATATTGTCCGGCTGCTCGTAAATCGTCCGCCATGCATCAAAAATACTACTCTCAGTCATCGTACCGTCGTAATAGTTAATCTCACCGTCATTTGTGAAACCGAAAATGCCATTCCCCGATATTGTGGCGTTACCGGATACCGTTCCGTCGCCCACAAATATTCCGTTGCCCGACACCGTTCCGTCGCCCATAAATATTCCGTTGCCCGACACCGTTCCGTCACCCAATATTATTCCGTTGCCCGATACCGTCCCGTCGCCCAACAGCATTCCATTGCCAGACACGGTTCCGTCGCCCAACAGCATTCCATTGCCCGATACCGTTCCGTCGCCCGTCACAATTCCATTACCCGATATCGTTTCATCACCAAACAGCACTCCGTTACCCGATATGGTTCCATCCTCAGACATGGACTCATCCGCCGCACCCATTTCACCACTCTGTATCTGTGCAATGAAACGCTCCAGTTCTTCCTTATCCTCCGTCAGCTCCATGATTTCCGCCTGCATCTCCTGCACGCGGCTCTGTGCCTCCTCATTACGCGCAAATACCTGCGCTAGTTCCATTTCTTCCTGTTCTCTTGCAAGCCGTCTGTCCGTATCATAAATATCGTATGCCTTCAGCCCGACTGCCGCTGCCAGAACTGCGGTCATTATAAAAATCACTACCAAGAGAATTTCATTTATTCTTTTCATGTTACATCATCTGACTTTCCATTTCCTAATATCAGCAAGTTCTTCCACAATCCATACGCTAACACTGGCGCTGTCTTACAATCTCATATGCCAGTACCCCGGTCGCCACAGAGGCATTCAGGGAGTCGATGTCCCCCTGCATGGGAATTGCCGCCGTAAAATCACATTTTTCCTTCACAAGCCGCCCCACGCCGCTTCCCTCATTTCCGATAACAAGACCAATGGGACCTTTCAAATCCAAGTCGTACATACGGGTGCCGCCCATATCCGCGCAGACGAACCACAGTCCTTCTTTCTTCAACTCTTCAATCGTCTGTCCGAGATTGGTCACCTTCGCCACAGGCGTGTAGTTGATGGCGCCCGCCGAAGCCTTTGCCACTGTTGCCGTCAGACCGACCGCACGGTTTTTTGGAATGATTACACCATGTGCACCTGCCAGATTTGCGGTACGGATAATCGCACCCAGATTGTGAGGATCCTCAATATTATCCAGCAGAATGATAAAGGGCGCTTCCCCTTTTTCCCTCGCTTTGGCAAGAATATCCTCCACCTGCGCATAGGCATAAGCCGCCGCACATGCAATAACGCCCTGATGCTTTCCTGTCTCGGACATCTGGTCTAACCGTTCTTTCGCCACATACTTAATCATGATGCCCTTTTTTGACGCTTCTCTTTTAATCGTCAGCACCGGTCCGTCCTGACAGCCGTCCAATACATAGAGCCTGTCTATTGTTTTTCCGGCACGCAATGCCTCTATCACGGCATTCCGCCCTTCTATCGTATATTCGTTATGTTCCATTTGGTTGTTCTGTTCCTTTCGTAACCCTGTTCCTTACTTCCTTTTATGCACATCAGATTGTCATGCCTACCCGCCCGATTGCCTCGCGGATCAGATATAACATGCGTTCCTGCTGACCTTGTAAATACAGATACCCGCAGAGCGCTTCTAATCCGGTTGCCTTTCTGTACTCAATAACGGACGCATTCTTGGCGGAAGTATAGGATTTCGCATTCCTGCCACGATAATACACCGCTTCTTCGTCCGGCGTCAACTCACTCTCCAGCGCGTCAATCATCTTCGCCTGCACGCGGGCATTCACATAGGAAATCGTCTTTTTATGCAGCTTGTTGGCGGAACAATTTCCCCGTTCCACCACAATTGTCCGTATCACCAAATCATAGATGGCGTCACCGATATAGGCAAGCGTCAATGGCGAATAGGTGCGGATATCCACTGCCGTACAGTCAAAATCTCTCTTGATGGCGTCTAAAATCGTTATGCTCTCTTCCATTTGACGCCCTCTCGTGTATCTTCCAGAAGAATCCCCTGCGCCGCCAGCGTATCTCTGATTTCATCTGCTCTCGCAAAATTCTTTGCCTTTCTTGCTTCCTGTCTCTCCTGAATCAACGCCTCTATTTCCGCATCCAGCATTTCCTCTTTCTTATCCACAATCAGCCCGCAGATATCGGATAATGCGGTAATTTCATCTTTGAGCGCCTGCACAAAGGCTTTTGACGAGGCTGAGGAAGCGTTGGTATTCGCAAACTTGACCAGCTCAAAGATAGCCGAAATGGCATCCGCCGTGTTGAAATCATCGTCCATCGCCTCGTCGAACTTGACGATAAATTCCTTCGCCTCATTGCAAAGCTCCTCTTCTTCCTTCGTCATATCACCGTCAGCCGCACTTTCAAGCAGATAATTTAAGTTTGCCACACTTGTCACAATGCGGTCCAGTCCGTTCTTCGCCGCCTCCATCAAGTCCGCGCTGAAATTGAGCGGGCTTCTGTAGTGCGCCGATAGCATGAAAAAGCGCAGTACCTGCAAATCATACTTCTCGCTGATGTCCCGCACCGTAAAGAAATTGCCTTCGGATTTGGACATTTTCTTATTGTCTATATTAAGAAATCCGTTGTGCAGCCAATACTTGGCGAACTCCTTGCCGTTTGCCGCTTCCGACTGGGCAATCTCATTCTCGTGATGAGGGAATATCAAATCTTCCCCGCCTGCATGAATATCAATCTCGTCTCCCAGATACTTCTTGCTCATCACGGAGCACTCAATATGCCAGCCCGGACGTCCTTCGCACCAAGGGGACTCCCAATATGGCTCTCCCTCTTTCTTCGGTTTCCACAATACAAAATCAAGTGGATCCTGTTTCTGGTCTTCGCCCGACACTAACAAAGAACGCCCTCCGCTTCTCAAATCGTCCAGATTCTTGTGGGAAAGCTTCCCGTAATCCTTAAAACTTCTCGTCTTATAGTAGACAGTGCCATCCTGTGCCACATAGGCGTGCCCTTTGTCAATCAGGGTCTGAATCATCTCAATCATCCCGCCGATTTCCTCCGTCGCCTTAGGGTGCGTCGTCGCCTCCTTGACGTTTAACGCCTTCATGTCCTTTCTGCACTCTTCAATGTACCTCTCGGAAATCACGGAGGCGTCTACCCCTTCTTCATTCGCCTTCTTGATAATCTTGTCGTCTACGTCGGTAAAGTTTGAAACGAAGTTGACCTCATATCCTTTATGCTCCATATAGCGTCTGGCAGTGTCAAACACAATCATCGGTCTGGCATTGCCGATGTGAATCAGATTATAGACAGTCGGTCCGCAGACATACATGCTGACCTTGCCTTCCTGCAACGGTACAAATTCCTCTTTTTGTCTTGACAGTGTGTTAAAAACTTTCATAATGCGTACTCCTCCTGTTATATGCTTTTCAAATCTTTCGCTTCTTCGCGTCTTTGCCTTTTTACTTCTCTCTCCAAATCAAGCAGTCTGTTCGTCAATTCCGCATTGGCGCGCTGCAAGCTCACGATATCTTCCCTGACTGGGTCCGGCAGGTTAATCTGATCCAATTCTTCCTGAGGCAGCAACCTGTCATTGCGCTTCACCACCCGTCCGGGCACGCCAACTACCGTAGAGTTAGGTGGTACTTCCTCTAATACCACACTGCCCGCTCCTATCTTGCTGTTGTCGCCGATTTTAAACGACCCCAGCACTTTCGCGCCTGTACTAATCATCACATTGTTTCCAACGGTAGGATGCCGCTTTCCCTGCTCCTTACCCGTTCCTCCCAGCGTCACTCCCTGATACAGCGTCACGTTGTCGCCAATCACGGTCGTCTCTCCTATGATGACGCCGTTGCCGTGGTCAATAAAAAACCCTTTTCCAATCTGCGCACCGGGATGAATCTCAATGCCGGTCTTACGAACCGCCTTCTGGGATATCCATCTCGCCAGAAAATAGTGCTTTTTCAAATACATCTTATGTGCCATGCGGTAATAAATCATCACCTTAAAGCTGGGGTATAAGAATACCTCCATATCGGAATGGATTGCCGGGTCACGCTCACGTATGATCCGGATTTCCTCCTTGATATTTTGAACAAAACCCATATTTATTTCCTTTCTTGGGAAGAATGCAGAGCATTCTTCCACACTTGTCAAAATTTCCTATTGTATAAAAAGAAATGCCGCGGCATTTTCCCTACTCCTTCCGGAAATAGAGACGAAATAATCCGCGGTTCCACTCTACTTGAAGAATACTTCAGACTGCATTCTTCCACTCATAACCTGTAACGGGGTCAGCCGTGCCTAAGCCGGACTCCGGGGCGCACTTCCCATTTTCTTGGCATAAACCGCTTCCAGCCGACGACGGTTCTTCTCTGTCTGCTTCTGAAAAAGGTACTCTTCCCCTTCCACATCCATTGTCTATTCTCTGCCGCCCTTACGGCGGTATCTATCCATATCTTTACACCTATAAGTTCTTCTAATAGGATATGCAAAAAAATACGTTTTGTCAACACTGATTCCGGCTTTTACGGTCTTCTCACTGCCTCTGCATCATCGGACAACCGCCACAGCCTGCGCACTGATCCGTTTCCGCGCCGTCATTGCCCAGACCGACACCCGATGCGCTCACATCCTCACTGTACAACTCTCTGGGGCTTGTCAGCATACAGATTGCCTGCGAGGAGATTCCCTCACCACTTCCCGTAAAACCAAGTCCCTCTTCCGTCGTTGCTTTCACATTGACCTGCGCTGTCTCAATCCCAAGCGCAGCCGCAATATTCTCCCGCATCCGGTCGATATGGGGACGCATTTTGGGTGCCTGCGCAATAATGGTGGCATCAATATTTTCAATCAGAAAGCGGTTCTCTTCCAGCAGATTGCCGACATGCTTTAGCAGCTCTATCGAAGAAATCCCCTTATAAGCCGGGTCGGTATCCGGAAAATGTCTGCCGATATCGCCAAGCGCCGCCGCGCCGAGCAGCGCATCCATCACGGCATGTAACAGTACATCCGCATCCGAATGTCCAAGCAGTCCTTTTTCATAAGGTATCTCCACACCGCCCATGATCAGCTTTCTTCCCTCCACAAGACGGTGCACGTCATATCCCATTCCGATTCTCATAATAATCCTCATTTCTGCGCACGCTTTTGACTCAATTGATTGAATCTATGCCTTTGCGCTTTTACATTGATTGCATAATCCGGTCAAGCAGCTTATCCGCCACCTCGTCCTTACTCAGCATCGGCAACTCCTCTGCCGCCTCCTTGGTCAGAAATGTCACCACATTGGTGTCAGTGCCAAATCCTGCACCCTTCTGTTTCAGATTATTGGCAACAATCATGTCAATATTCTTCTTTTCCAGTTTTGTCCGGGAATTATCTATCATATGTTCCGTTTCCATGGAAAAACCGCACAAAAATTGTCCCTCCCGGCGGTGTGCTCCCAGATATGCCAGAATATCTTCCGTGCGTTCCAGTTCAACGGACATTTCATCGTCTTTTTTCTTAAGCTTCTCATCTGACGCTGCACGCGGACGATAATCCGCCACCGCCGCCGCTTTGATGATAATATCCTGCTCCTTCGCCGCTTCCTTGACTGCCTGCGCCATGTCAGCCGCCGACACGACGGGTATGACCTGCACATCCATTGGCGGCTGGATTCCAACCTTTCCTGAGACAAGCGTTACGTCCGCACCGCGCAGCATCGCGCGCCTTGCGATGGCATAACCCATTTTACCGGTAGAATGATTACTGATATAGCGTACAGGGTCGATTTTCTCCTGCGTGGGCCCTGCTGTGACTAACACCTTTTTCCCTACCATATCCTTCGGCGTCAACGCCCTGAGAAGATGCTCATAGAGTACTTCCGGTTCCGGCATTTTTCCTTCTCCCGTATCGCCGCACGCCAGATATCCGCTGGCGGGAGTAATCACTTCCATTCCATAGCGGACAAGCGTCTTCATATTATCCTGCACTACAGGATTCTGATACATTCTTGTATTCATCGCAGGTGCAAACAGCTTCGGGCATGTACACGCAAGCAGCGTAGTCGTCAGCATATCGTCGGCAATCCCGTGTGCCGTCTTGGCAATCACGTTCGCCGATGCCGGCGCCACAAAAACCGCATCCGCCTGCTTGGCAAGGGACACATGCTCCACCTGAAATTCAAAATTCCTGTCAAAGGTATCCACAAGGCATTTATTGCCTGTCAGCGACTCAAATGTAATCGGATTGATAAAGTTCGTCGCATTGGGCGTCATAATAACAGTCACGTCTGCCTTCTGCTTTACAAGCATACTGGCAAGCGATGCAGTCTTGTAAGCAGCAATACTGCCCGTCACGCCAAGCACAATATGTTTTCCTGCTATCATGTTATCTTCCTCCGTTTTGTCCTATTTCGCTCTGCCCGTTTCCCTCTTTTTTCCGAGAACAGAACCTAGGAGATATGTATATTCAACGTTTTTCTCAAAACTCTAACATAATGTTATAGTTTATTCTTCCACATTTTTTCGATAAATAATATCCAGCCCTTTTAAGGTCAACTCATTGTCAT
The DNA here is from genome assembly GCA_947564735.1 of uncultured Lachnospiraceae bacterium. Taxonomy (GTDB): domain Bacteria; phylum Bacillota; class Clostridia; order Lachnospirales; family Lachnospiraceae; genus UBA3282. Next base: position 43,616 of record CANOEC010000008.1, read on the forward strand.
ATACGATTTTTCTCTTACAGTAAGGCACGATGCTGCCGGACAGTCCCCCGGTCGCCACCACCGGCGCCTCATAGCCAAGCTCGTCAAAAATCCTCTCTATCATACCGTCCAGACATGCCGCCTGTCCCATCACGATACCGCTCTTCATACAGTCTATCGTGTTCCTGCCAATTACTTTTTTTGGCGCTTCCAAGCTGATACGGGGAAGCTGGGATGTTCTGTTGACAAGAGAATCCAAAGAAACCTTGACGCCCGGCAGAATCATTCCGCCGATATAATTCTTCTTCTCATCCACAACGCTGATGGTAGTCGCCGTTCCCATATCAATCATGATAATGGGCGCGCCATAATAATGCAGCCCCGCAACTGCGTTCACCACCAAATCAGAGCCTAACTGTCCCGGATTGTCCATCAGAATATTCAGCCCCGTCTTAAGTCCCGGTCCGACTAACAGCGGGCTTTTATGAAATATTTTCTCCAATGCCGCTTTGATAATATTATTGATGGGCGGCACAACTGATGAAATAATACTGCCCGTGATCTGTTCTGTTCCGATATGATAAAGTTCAAATAATGTACGAAACTCCACCACATACTCCAATTCCGTATTTGACAGATTCGTAGACACACGCTCCACAAAGCGGACATTTTCTCCCTCGATACAGCCAATCACAATATTCGTATTGCCAATGTCAATTGCTAAAATCATATCCGTTCCCTGCTTTCTATGTTTCATTCCTGCTCACAATTTACATTTTCCCTGCTATATATTTTTCCTGCCATTTTCAGTTCTGCTTACTATTAATAGCCCGCACTCTGTATTTTACTGTTCTTTAAAGTTCAGCCAACAGCGCTTTCCTGTTGACTGAACTGATAGGTTGTATTGTTCTCTGATTTTGATTGTTCCTTCCTATATTGCCGTAACCGATTTATACTGACTGCTTCCACTGTTACAACCGGCATACTCTGTCAGTAAATGACTGCTGCACAATCCCTTCAGACTATGCCTTCGCCGCAGTCGTACCTGCTTTTGCCTTCCTCTCCGTTTTGGAATAAACGGGTTTTATCTTTGTCAGCGCAAATCCTACGCCCGCCACGATGATTGCCGCCACAACCGCTTCAACGATACCGTTAAAAGTTACGACGCCCATAATCACATCAATCACCGCCTCGCCTGCCACACCGACTGCCTGCGCATACGCGTCCTTATATAAGATATAAATACCGCTCATGACAAACAGCGTATTGGTGAACGCCCCTGTCAACCCGGCATACGCCAGCGCAATATTGGCGGAACCCTTTTTGCTGCTGCCAAACATAAGCGCTGCCATAAGCGCAATACCTGCTGCCAGACCAATCAACGTGCATACAAGCGCACTTAACGTCTCCGGAAACAGCCGTATGAAAAATGCCCTGACGGAAATAAACAGAATCAAAGATGCCAATGCATTCACAACAACCGGTCCTATTTTCTGTTCACTCTTAAGCGCCCTGCGAATCAGAACATAAATGAAATAAGGCACAACACCGACTAAGATTCTCGGTACAAAGCAGATATATAAGCTCTTGAAAATACCGGACACGCCGACTACATCGTACGCTATCACCGGCGAAAACACAAATGCCGATGCCGTAACAGCCTTAAATGTGTTGTTAATGAAGCTGGTAAAACCAAATACGAATCCCAAAAATGCACCTTTCTTCGGTCCGAGAAATAGCGCTCCTAGGATAACCGGGATATGGATAATCGTCGCATTGATAACTACAAGCGGGATATATCCCAGCGGGGTGAATGCCATAATCACAATTATGGCGGTGAACAGTGCCGTGAGCACCAGTTCATAAGTCTTTTCATTTTTCATGGTACAAATCCTCCTGTTATTATTCTCATACGAGATACAATACGGTGTCATCATACCACATTGATATTTTTTTGACAATATCTTTGCCGGAAAAATCAATAAATCAATAAATCAATAAATATGTAACCGTTCAGCCTTTCCATCCATCCGGACGCGTCTATTCTGTGCCGCATAAAGGGAGCCGCCGGTCTCCGGCATGCTCCCTTTATTGTCATTCCAGCCTTTACATATTTTCTAGGGTCTGAGCGTAAATACCGAGACCAGATTGTTAAGCTCAGTCGCCTGTGCATTCAGCTCCTCACTTGTCGCAGATGTTTCCTGCGCTGCTGCAGAGTTGTTCTGGACAACTTCTGCAATTCTTTCTACCGCCAAGTCTGCCTGATGCATGCTGTCTGCCTGCTCCATGGCTATTTCTTTCATTCTCTTTGCGCTGTTCGCAACCGTCTGCACGCCTTCTACTACCTCTTTCAGCGATTCGGAAGCTTTTCCGGCATATTTATTTCCCTCTTCCACTTCATGAATGGCAGTTTCAATCAATGCTTTGGAATTGACAGCCGATTTCGCACTCTGTTCTGCAAGATTCCGTATCTGGTCAGCTACCACCGCAAATCCTCTTCCTGCCTCACCTGCCCTTGCTGCCTCAATAGATGCATTTAAGGACAAAAGATTGGTCTGGCTTGCAATATCTTCAATCTGAACGATAATCTCGCCAATTTTTTCCGATGCCTCGCTGATACTGTTCATAGCGCCTACCATTGCTTCCATATCGCCGCGGCTTCCTTCCGCAACATTCGCATACTTATATGCTTCGTTATAAGCCACGCCCAGCTCGTCCGCCGTCGTCTTGATTCCGTTGCTCAACTCATCAATCGTTGCCTGCATTTCTTCTACCGAAGCTGCCTGATCCGTAGCGCCCTCCGCTACCGACTGTGCCGCCTCTGCAAGATTCGTAGCACCCGCTAATACCTGTTCTGTAGCAGAATTAACACCTTTGAGCGTATCGTCTATCTGATGGTTTAATTTTCTCATTTCCATCAATAGGGCATTAAATTCACCCACATACTGTTCTTCACACTCCGTTGTGACGGCAAAATTACCATCTGCCATCTCATTTAACAGCCTGCCCATATCGTCAATGATAGCTTTAATCCTATCCGCCATTATCTGGATACTTCCGACAAGGTCTGCGACTTCATCCTCCGCCTCAACCACCGGGAGCGCCGAAGTGATATCTCCGTCTGCAAAAGTAGCAAATCTGTCCTTTAACTCATTCAACGGTTTCTCGATGCCCGCTGATATGATTTTGGAAAGCTTCATCGAATAAACCACTACACCGGCTATTATAATTGCGATCACTACCAACAATATAAAAAACAATGAGCTTAGAAAACCCCTCTTTTGTGAACCTTTAGAAGAGTTTACAGACATCAGCGCTTCCAGTGCATCATCCAGAACCTGATACTTTGGCGATGCCTCGTCCGCCATCAGCTCCTGCGCTTTGATAGATTGTTCCGAATCTGTTGTAGCCCCCATCTCTACTACTCTTGCATCAACCTGCTTGTACTCTTCCCACGCCTTATCAATGGCTTCCATGCAGGCATGTCCTTCCTCTGTAATCATCGTTGGACGGACAACCTCCAGCAGTCTTTCAAACTCAGACACAGCTTCCTCATGCTGCGCCAACATGCTATCAATCTGGTCTTGTGTCTCATACCCGATGATGCCTCTTGTCGCCGACCGTACCTCCGCCGATTCATTCATGACCAATGCAATGTCCCCCTGCGGATATGCATAATTGTCCAGAACATTCTCATACTCCATGACCATATAGAACATAGCCGCCATGATTAATATTGATAACGCGCCGAAAATCATGATAATCTGTGAGAAGGACTTTTTTAATCGGACGCCAATTCTCATTTTATTAAGTTTTTGAATCACTTTATAATTCCCCTCTGCTTCCTTATAGATTCAAGCTCCCATGAACCTATTTAAATCTAACATTGTTTATCAGTTGCCAAAGAATGTTGCTTTGCAGTCTGCAAAATTTCTTATATCCAGCATCGATAAACCTCCCTCCCCTGCACCAAATTAAATATATTAAATTTTAAAACGTTCCACTGCAGCATCCTCTACTAAAATAATACCATTATCACGCAAATTTTCAAGCATTTTGACAGTTTTTCTAGATATTTGTGCAGTTCAAATACTCTCGTTGCAAAAATCTCCTCTTTCCCTTACAATAGAACAAAATGACTTCGACATTATGAAGAGGAGGTGCTTTCTTCATGTATCATTCAAAAAAAATCGGTGTTTTCATTTCCCATATATTTGGTGTCTACCAGCAGGGCGTATGCCAAGGAATTATTGACAAAGCGCTTGAATACGGATATACCGCTGAGATTTTCACTTCCCTTGACGGCGAAAATCTCGGTACTTATGCAATCGGTGAAGAAAGCATTATGCGGATTCCTAATTATGACAGCTTCGACGGCATTATCTTTGCCTCCGACACCTATATTTCCTCAGATTTAAAGCAAAAAATCTTAAGCAGATTACAGACCCTCTCATGCCCCATTGTGGAGATTTCCATGACAGACAACAGCTTTCCCGCAGTCGCTCTGGAAAACAGTTCCATGTCGGGAGAACTGACTGCCCATTTTCTCAACGTCCACCATGCTTCCCGTGTCTGCTATCTGGGATGCTTAGAGGAATCTTTTGTTTCAGAATTAAGGGAAAACTATTATACAGACGCCTTAAAAAAACACGGGAAAGAACCGGGAGAAAAAGATATCTGCCGCTGCAGTTATGATGCTTCAGAGACAGACAAGGCTCTCGCCTTTTTCTGTGAAGCCGGAACACCGGAAGCTGTCGTCTGTTATAATGACCGAATGGCGTTATTATTTCTTGCATCCGTACTCGCGGCGGGCTTTCGCGTACCGGAAGATATTGCCATAACAGGCTGTGATGATACACTGGAAGGGCATAACGCCTCACCGATGCTCACCACGGTTTCTTTCCCCGTCTATAATCTTGGCGTTAACGCAGTAGAAAACCTTCTTGTCCTAATCCGCGGAGGAGAACTGCCACCCACGACTTTACTGTCCGCGAAGCCAATCATCCATAATTCCTGCGGGTGCAAATCTTCCAACGATACAAACCCCGTCTTTTTTGTGCGGGAATTATCCTCACGGATTGAAACATTGGAAGGTTCTATTCTCGGCTCCATGAACATGTCCGCCGCCCTGCAGCATATCACAGACCTTGACCATGGCATGGATCTGCTGGAACAGTTTGTGCTCAGAATAGAAAACTGCCGGGAATTTTATCTCTGTCTATACTCTGACTGGGACTCTGTTTCCAGCCACATCCTTGCCCTCACAAACAACGAGGAGACCGTGACGGACACAGATACCATCTTACTTAAGTTTGCTCTCAAAAACGGGAGAAGGCTGCCGGAATGCAGCTATCGAAAGAAGAACCTGCTGCCGGACTATATCTACAACGAATCAGACTGCGCATACATTTATACGCCTTTATTTTTTGAAGACAAGGAATTCGGCTATATTGCACTTTCCTATATCGATAACCGGATCGACTATCATTTCCGGCTGGTACAATGGCAAATCAACATCAACCAGATGCTTCAGAGTATCCGCGAAGCCAAACGTACCGGAATGCTGGTGGCACGTCTCGAAGATATTTATATGAAAGATTCCCTGACCGGACTATACAACAAGCACGGTTATCACCATTTTGAGGCGCAGCTTTTAAACCGAGCCATTTCCGAGGGGCTTCCTCTTACCGCATTTCTGATCGATATGGACGGTCTGAAAACAATCAATGACACCTACGGACACAATGAAGGTGATTTTGCCATAAAAGTGCTGGGACAGGCATTGGAGAGCACCTTAGGCGAAGGGGATTTGTGCGCCCGTTTTTCCGGGGATGAATTCTATATGCTCACTGCCGGTCTTACCGAAAAAGAAGCGAAACTCCGCACAGAAGCAATAGCATCCTATCTCAATAACTACAACAAGTTAAGCGCCAAGGAATACCAAATTTCCTGCAGTTGCGGTTTCTGCTGCGCACCCCCTGCCCCGCACTTTACATCGGAACACATTCAGGACATGTTCGCCGAAGCGGATCGGAAAATGTATGAAGAAAAAAGAACCCATCATGCCGCCCGCACTTGCTGACAGATCATTCCTTTTTACCCCCCCCCGCCGGAAAATGCTGCATCTGCGCATTTTTCCGGTACTCGCTTGGCGAAACCCCACAGACGGATTTAAATATTTTCATGAAATGTTTTTCATTTTCATATCCAACTTTAGCACTGATTTCAATAATCCTCAGATCCGTTTCATCCAGAAGTCGCTTCGCCTCCTGCATCCGGATCCCCTTCAGATAATTTACAAAATTACTTCCCGTATATTCTTTAAAAAGATAGGAAAACAGCGAATAGTTCATGGAAATATGGTTTGAAACCACCGCCATATTCAAATCCTTGTCATAGTTCTCCTGTATGTAATCGATTGCCTGCTTAATTTTCTGCTGATTTTTATTTGCGTCAAACCGACTGTTGATACGCTCATGAAGCTCCATCACCCACTCCATAAACTCCGTCTGCCAGACTGCCAAGGCGGGATAGCTATAGTAGTCTGCCAGTTTTATCAAATGGTCATCTTCATCCGTCAGCATATTCCGATAAGTTTTCTTTACCTCCTTAAAGAAATCATCCATACACCCTGAAAACTCCGCCGGTGTAATCCACTCGTTTTTCACAGCATAAAACAACCCGTTCCAGCCTTTTGCGATTTCCTCGCTCTTATCCGTACCAAGAAGCTGTACCCTTTGTAATCTCATCTCATCCCCGATGAATTTCTGTCCCTGTTTATGAAACTCTTACGGGATGTGCTTTCCCTGCTCCCCCGCACGACATATCATCTGATTGGTACAGAAAGCCCGGCGCCTTGCATCCACTGCCTCCCGGTAAGCTGCTCTCATTTCCCGTATTCCGCTGTGAATTACGCTGATTCCCACATATTCCTGTACCAGTTCGTTTTTCAGGAGAAGCCGGGCATTTTTATCCGACACAAGATACACATCGCATCCTTCCACATTGTGCAGATAAATATAGTTTTCTTCCGTCGTCTGTACCGTCTTCGGATTGAGGGCATACACATAATAGGCTTGAAGTGCAAACTCACTTTCATACTCCGACTGCATCGTATCAAGTTCCTCTTCCGTAATTTTTTCATTCAGCATCAAATATTTAAACTGCTGGTGTCCGAGACGTTTGCTGGTCTGGCTGTTCTCATGATTCTCCACAAGCTCCTGTTCCAGTTTCTTCATGACATCCCATAATTTTTCCCGTTCTATCGGTTTCAACAGAAATTCCCGCACGCCCATGCGCAGCATCTCCACGGCATAAGAAAAATCGGCGTATCCGCTGACGGCTATGATAATCGGTTTTTCGGGAAGTTCCTGTATTCGTTGCACCAGCTCAATCCCCGTCATTTTAGGCATACGGATATCCGTGAACATTACATCTACTTTCTGGCTCTGCAGGATTTCGAGAGCCATCTCCCCATTGCCGCATTCCATAATCACCTCGACCGGAACACCGCTTCGCTGGATCATCGTCCGTATCCCCTGCCGTATCATCTTCTCATCTTCCACGATCAATATCGTTTTCATTCCCGCTCCTACTGGTGTCAAGTAATTGCTACAAATTTTTTCAAATATAATGCTATTGAAATGCGCATATAATATCGACTTCTGATAAATTATATGATGTAACCCCTTTTCTTACAGCATAACAAAACAACATGTCGCAGAACACAAAAGGGTTCTCCATTGACTTGACCCGAAACCTAATATAGAATATATATAACATATTTTCTTCCCAAGGAGAAATACAATGGCATATAATAACATTGTCCCCACTGCCATAGATTTGTTCTGTGGTGCTGGCGGTTTATCAAAAGGACTTGAAGACAGCAATATTAATGTAGCATTAGGCGTTGAAATCAACACTATTGCCACCCAGACATACAACAACAATCTGCCCGGCATTGTTCTGAATTCCAATATATGTGATGTCACAGGTCAACAAATCTTAGCACGGTTAAACATTCATAAAAATGAATTGTTTCTCCTTGCTGGTTGTCCACCTTGTCAAACATTTTCATCGCTCCAAAAAGACGATGTATCAAATGATGCCAGAAACAACCTTATTTTTGAGTACACCAGACTTATCCATGAAACAGAACCATTGTTCATTCTAATGGAAAATGTTCCTGGTCTGCCAAATGGACGCGGCAAAAAAATTTTTAAAAAAGCCACTACTGAATTGCAAAAGCTTTACCATATAAAATATGATATACTCAATTGTGCTGATTACGGTGTTCCCCAAACTCGAAAACGTCTGGTACTGCATGGAATCCGGAATGATGTATATGATTTGTTAAAGCAACACAATGCCCGTTTTGAAGTCTCGCTTCCTTCTCAGACTCATACCAGCGACTCGGAAACAAATCCTACGCTCCTACCATGGGAAACTGTAGGTACTGCATTGGCTACACCACCACTTCCAGATATTGCTGCCGGACAACCTGCACCTGCTGGCTATCCAAATCATGAAACAAGCGGACTTAACAATACAAACTTAGAACGCATTCAATATATCCGAGCCCATGGTGGTAGCAGAACTTGTCTGCCTCCCCACTTACAATTACCTTGCCATCAAAGAGGAAACGTTGGTTACACTGGCGTATATGGAATTATGGATGCTACTAAACCCGCACCGACAATTACAAGTGGATGTATATTTTTTAGTAAGGGGCGCTATGGACATCCTACACAAGATCGCGCTATTACAATTCGTGAAGCCGCTCGTTTCCAATCATTCCCAGATAATTTTATTTTCTCTGGAAACCGGTCAGAAGCTGCTTTGCAGGTCGGAAATGCAGTTCCGCCCCGCCTTGCCGCTGCCAGTGGATTTTATTTCTTAAATCTACTCAATTATATACATTCTCTATGAAACATCAGTTTTTATTGGCTGGTGTTTCAGGCAGATGTGCCAACGATATTCCAACTCTATTGCCATCCGCAAATGCCATATTAGCCATTCTTTGTGTATAATTTTCTTTCAGAGTACAGATAAACTCCAGTTCGCAATCTTTCCCCATTAGATTTCCTTGTAATGTTCTTCCTTTAATTATCTTATAATCTAATATATAAATCGTATTCAGTTTCTTCTTCCATTCAACAGCAATAGATTTTTTATCTTCATAATACAAAAAACTAAAATATTCTTTTTCTGCATTCTCTAGTGCTTTTCCACTCTTACACTTTATACCTCGAATGAAAATATAATTATTATTTATTTTTTCGGGCCTTCTACAATCACATTTTGCTGTTACACATAATAAATAGCATTCCTCATTTCCATCCTTATATTTGAATACATCCCCAAAAGAAATAGTATGGTTCATATTAGAAAGTGTTCCATTAATATTTATCTTAGCATTAAGTTGTATCAAGTCATTAATGATTAAACTTGCAGTTATGCGATCTGCTCTTGCAAGCAATTCTTTTGCAAACAATTCAGGGATGAGAGCATTTTGTATGTCAATTTGCTGCTCCAATTCCTGCTTATATAGCCCTTTAATAAACAATTCAAACTCATCCCACCCTTCCTCTTCTAACAAGATTTTCGCATAATATGCAAAAGCGTCAAATGAGATATCGCCAAGAATCTTTGCCCTATGCGTGAGTACCTCCTGAAATTGATTAGAATAATACAAACATATCCCGTCCATGATACTTCCTGGTGATTCAATAATATTTTGCGCAATTTTAGATATAATATGCTCTGGTGAAATCATATCAGATGTATCCTGTTCATTATTAAGATTTTTGGAAAAAAAGAAAAATTTTCTCCCATTCACCTCCAAGCCATTGCTTTTTTTATTTGCGACATATTCTCTTTCTGACGGCAAAAGATAACTACACCAATCTAAATATAACTTATACCACTCTTCAGAATTCTCATAATTGAATTGTTCCTGATCAATTTCAATACCGAGTTCAATCATTTTCTTTTTCAGCGGTTGAATATTATTTTTTGAACCGCTAAAACATCCTTTTATAATATTTACAAATTCATCTTTTAAAATGCCTAGTTTTTCACATATCTCCGAAATCTGTTTCACTTCTTCTTTGAAATGCCCAGAATAGTATGCTTTTAATGCATCCTCAATACCCTCTGTATTCTGTTCATTAGTATAAATGCAAATATAAGGAATCTCATTTTTCAATGCACAGTTAATGATACCTATTGTATATTCTGGGCGAACCGGCTGAGTCAGCTCCCAATCAATAATAAGTAAATCTTTTTGCTTCATTTTTTTCTCTAAATATTCCCACGTATTTTTCAAATTATATGAAACCATTGTAACTGCACATTCACATTCTGTAGAAAGTGCTGTATACATTCTACCAGACAATTCCAATCCCTTAGCATTACTATCTACCACCTCATATGGTTCCAGAAAATCATCATCAATACAAATAATATTTCTTATTGACTGTTTCACAATATCGCCTAAAATCTGCTCTTTTGTTTTTTCCATTTCATTTCTCCATCTTTTGACTTATCACAAAACATGCACCATTTAAGGAATTAAGTAACTTCTCATCCGTCGCATAAATATCCATATCAACTGAATTTAGACACTTACGCGCTAAATATAACCCAATTCCTCGTCCTGATGCTTTTTTAGTGTAAAATAGTTCAAAACACTTTTCCAATTCTGAATGTGACATCTTAGGACCAGAGTTTAATACTAAAACATCGCTATCTTTTACATCAATTTTAATTACCTTTTCTCCTTGTGCATATGCAACCCAATAAATGGCATTATTGACAACATTTAAAAAGACGGGAATAATAATAGACTCATAAGATTCTATTTTATAATCTATAAATCTCTCTGTACATATAAAAGAAATATCTTCTTTATCCATTATACTTTCATAAAAATTTATAATTGTTTCCCTAATAGCTTTTCCCGTAATTGATGTTTTAGTTCGCCGTGTTGTACGGTACATTGGCATTAGCATCTTATGATTCGATTCCAAGTGTTGAAATGAAATGCTAAGCGGCTTATATATTTCCTGCACGTTCTCATCTTTGACGGCTATGTTTTTCAAATCTCTTAGCGCAGATGCAATCTGAGCATACAATACATTAAACTGATGATCTATGACTTCTATCGCCATTCCTACCTGCGCCAACTCATAAAAAGTATCAATCTTCTTTACAAGCTGAATTTCCTTGCTCTTATACGCTCCCAGCAACTCACCATTTTGAGAATTGATAGAAATACAATTCAATTGTTTCAAAAATGGTTCGTATACATCAACATACATATCACGAATTTTATCGACAGTAACATTCATACGATCTGTAATTTCTATTACATTTTCTTCTGTTATTTCCGTAATATGAAGACCTTGTGGCGCATATTCAAACAAACTTTCCTTATTCTCAAAAATCTTATTATCCACCTCATCACGTATTCGTTGAAATTCAATTGAAATTCTTTCCAAAACAGCATAAAATTTATTATTCAATTCTTCTTCTACATTAAGGTAATTTTTCTTATATTCCTCCAATAAAATATTTTTCAGTGTATGCTCAGATGCCAATTTCTGGCTTTCTGACACCTTTTGTTCCAATCCATTTCTTTCGGCTTCATAATCATAAAGAAGGTCGCTTACGGAATCATTACCGGAAAGAGTAATGTTTGATGGAATCTTGATTTTTAAGTCCACAATTTCTGACTTTAATCTGCTAAGTTTTTCTAAGATGTCTCTCTTATCAGAATCAATAACTAAACTCTTTTCTATCTGCTCATTAAGTTTTCTCTTTATTTCATTAAATTCTACCTTTTTATCCGCAATCTTTGACCTGCTAGCTATGATTTCTTTGCGTATCTGAACTACTGCCTGATAATTTCTTTTCTTTTCCTCCTGAATTAACCTCTCTTGCTTTTGTTCTCTTTTCTTTTCCTCCAGAATGTCCTTTCTTTGTTGTGCTTGAGATCCATATTTATCAATAGCAATTTTTTTAAAAAATTCCACCAAAAGAAACTTCATTGCTCTATACGCGTCATTTGCAACAAATCCTTCCCTGCCGGATTTGTCAATCAACTTTTGATTTCCTTCTTTAGAAATTCCGACATATCCAAACATCTTACGATGACTAAAGTAATAATATCCTGCACCATATGATCGTCTCTTTTCAAATTCCAGGAAATCAAAATCTGTTCTTCCATAAGGAAGTACACGAAATCCATCTCGGTAAACATATAAACCACTGTATGTTTCGCCCTTATTCTCATACATATGCCATTTTTCAATATTCATAGTTGTATTATTTTGTGCCCCCTCCCAAAAAGCCATTTTTAATCTTAACCTTCCAGGAGATGTTCTTGGCTTTTTTCTTGGAGCAAATGTATAGTTTTCTATTTTTCCCCATACTTTTATGTTGCCTTGGAAATTTCCAGATTCATCAAATTCGCCATCAATCCAATTTTCACAATTTTCAAAATCTTCTTCATCAAAAAAATCTTTTAACTCTAAAAAATCATATTCATTTCCGTTTGATGTGTATATCTTAAAACTTGGCGATTCTTTCCAATCATTACCAAGAATCTCCCGTCTGTCCTCTATCAATGCCTTGTCAAATGGATTAAATAAGCCTGAAAGAGCTGATCTCACATATTTTGTCCGTTCAGACATTTCCTCACGATCCTCAATTAGATTGTCCTTCTGCTCATCCTCAAGCCAAATCAGTTCATCAATTGGATCAAATATCACGAAAAAAGTGCCATGCCCATAATGCTCAAAATGTTCTCTAATTCTATCGTATATTGCTTTAGGTATGCGATGATATTTTACCAAATCATCCATAATATCATTTTTTAGCTTCGAAAAATGCTCCCATGATTTGCTATCAAAATTTTTCATATATTGCTTCTGTAACCGTTTATAATGATTGTCCAAATCAGACAAATCATGAAATTCTTCTATAGGAACCTCAACCTCATCCAGATATAACTCATAATTTTCCATTGCCCGCCAATTCATAAATACCATCTGATACGGTTCCATCTGTTTCTTAGATAGCATAAGCATATGATTTCCAAGATAAGTTACAGACAATCTACCAATACCCTTTTCACCTAACGGTATACGCTCTTTCTTTCCAAAACGCTCTTCCACAGATACTGTACACGTCATTATATCTCTTTTACTCTCTGTGCCTATCACAATCCACTTTTCCAGAATATCTGTCTTCCCCATTCCAAAGCCATCATCCGATATTGTAAATACATCTGATACCACGTCCTTATACCCCGATCTATAGAGAGCGGCATCTAGATAATCCCCATAGGCATCATAACCATTTTTCCACAATTCCGTAATTGCTGTTGGTAAATCTGCAATTTGGTTTCTGCCGAGCAAATCAATTGCTCTGGCTTTTGTTCTAAAATTTGCCATACCATTTCCGCTCCTTATGGGATTGTTTCCCAACAACTATATCTACAAAAAAATTTTTCGAAAACTCTCTCAAAAATACCTTCTTATATCAATTGTATCAGAAAAAAGTTCTAATGAACAGAATTTGTGCTATTTTATCAAAATTATACCAATTCCAGCGCAAGCGTCTAATCCCCAAAATATCTGATTCGAGTATTTCCAGTTCTATCATGGAACTCCATATTTCATTCCCGATTCCTCTTTCCATTAACGCCGCATCGGCACCCGCACCGTAACCTTCGTATAGCAGCCCAATTTAGAATCAATTTCAATTCCGTACCTCTCTCCGAAACTCATGCGTATTCTGTCCTGTACATTCTTTAAACCGATTCCGTTACCCGCACCTCCGCTCGTCTCAATCTCACCCGCTATCTTTTTCCTCAGACTTTCTACTTCTTCCTCGCTCATGCCCCTTCCAGCATCCGTAATCTCAATCATACAGTCTTCATCTCTTACGATACCCTTGATATAAATGTTGGTGTCTTCCGCAAGTTCCTCAATCCCATGGCAGATTGCATTCTCAACCACAGGCTGCAGCGACATTTTCGGAATCTCCTGCTTCAAGACTTCTTCCGGTATATTCAGGGACAGATAGATTTCATAATCAAAACGCAGGTTGATCAAAGCCAGATAATTCCTGATATATTCGATTTCTTCCTCTACGATCACATTGTTCGACACCCATTTCATACTGTAACGAAGCAGGCTGCCAAGCGATGTGATTGCGTCCGAAATGGCATACTCCTCATCAATCTCCGCCATCATCTTAATTGACTCAAGCACATTATAGATAAAATGAGCGTTAATCTGATTCTGCAGCGCACGAATCTGGGAGTTTTTTGCCAAAATCTCCCTGTCGATATTTTCCTTCATAAGCTGCTCGATGTAATCCAGCATCTTATTGATCTGGATACCTAACTCTCCCATTTCATCGTTTCCGCAATTCTCAATCCTAACGCTTAAATCTCCCTTTTGTATCATACGTATGGATTTTAAAATATCATAGAACTGCCGCAGAAGACGCGTCACAATATAATTGATCAGAAACGACAGTCCGATCATGATCACAATCATAATCGCAATAAAACTGCTCCGCATCCAAAACACATAATGTATGCTTTCCGAGATATTTTTGACAGACAAAAGCGCCCCCTGCATTTCACGAATATATAAATAGGAGACAACAAGATGCTCCCTGCCTTGTTTCATATACTCCGTATGGATGCCGTCTTTCTCAAGCCCGTCTTCAATCAGGGCACGTACAAACTCCCCAGAAATTTCCTGCCCATTATCGCCAAAATACAGTTCACCCTCATCCGCAATAAAACAGCTCCACTCATCCGCAATATCCTCATACAGCATCGGAAACATGTTTTCCATTGTGACCGCTGTCTCAATCACACCGATACGACCATTCTCATAATCCTCTACATTTGTTACCAGAGAAGCGATTGCCGTCACGCCGTAATCGTCAAACAGTTTATCCTGATAATTGTAATTCCAGCCAGCATAGTCCCTTTTCTTCGACCATTCCATTTTGTCCATGCGGGAATGGCTGTATAGAATCGGCATCATCTCCTGCACATTGTCATTTACCGTGTAAACACGTACTCCATACAACAGCGTATTGTTATAGACAAGCCGTTCCAGTGATGCAATATCGGAATGGTAAAATTCCATCAATTCCGTGGTTTCCAACTTCTCCCTGCGGGCTGCTTTGGCAAGCATCTTCAGCAACGATTCATCATTCAGAAAGAATTGTGTCGTCATATTGATGGAATCAATATTCTTGCGAACATTATCTTCGCCGCGTTTCATGATATACTGCATATAATTTCTATTCTCACTGATCACATTCTGCTCCATATTGTAAAACAAAAGCCCCGCCAATATGGAAATCGGCATAATTACAAGAAGAATAATGACAAGCGTAAACTTTCTATTCAGTTTTAATCCGTTCCAGAATTTCTTCCAACGCTTTTCCATCTTCTAATCAATTCCCAGCTTCTCTTTTGCCGTCTTCATAAGTTCCGTCTTCGCCGCCTGCACCTCTTTAAATCCATACGCTTCCCTCTTCTCTTGAAATTGTTCCAGAATTTCATCAAAACGTTCCTCCGACTCCGCAAGCAGAAGCTGCGGAAGCGTCTCGCTCCATAGCGCCTCGATTCTGTTATCCTCAAAGGCTTCTTTTGAACCGTTTGGAAGGAGCGAATCGTATTGTCCGTTGTAAACCGGATAAAGATACGACCATTCATAAATCTGTCTTAGCGGTTCCGAAGGTTCCTGTTTCCACTGCAATTGCACGATATCATTCTGAAGCATCCAATAGGCATCATCCGCACCATATATTCTGTCATACTCCGTACGGTCACTGTTTAAAAGTTCTTTGACTTCTTCTTTTATAATCGGTTTACCGTCTATATAATCAAATGTCTCTCCCTCTACGCCGATTGAAACGCGAAGCTGTCCTCGCTCGCTGAGCAGATAATCAAAAAAAGCAATGGCGCGCTCGGGATGCTCACAATTCTTTGATATCATTGTGACAGTCCAGCCGTTGATTCCGGTTGTCGTAAGCGTATGGTCGTCTCCCGCCGCATTCTTCGGTCCGTCTACCGCCAGATAAATCCGCTCTGGATGGCTGGCATAAAGTTCTTTCTGCTGTGCCGCCATGTCCGTATGCTGATAAATCATGCAGAAATACCTGCCCTTTGCCATCTTTTCTTCCATCTGCGTTCTCTGATCAATAAAAATATCGTTGGCAAGCAGCCCTTCCTCGCCAAGCCTGCGGAACATCTTAAGCCATCTGATATAATCTTCATCCGTATAGCGGTCATAAATCTCGCCGTCTTTCTCGAAAGGCACTGCCAGAAAATTCATCAGATATTTGTCAAAGGACACATTCCCCTGTCCATTAAAAACATGCGCACCCACCGGAATCAAATCTTCTCCGTCCACAGTCGGGAACATCTCATATGCTTTTTCCACCGCCGCCTGAAAACCTTCCGGCGTCGTCATGTCCGGACTTCCGATTGCCTCGTATATATCTTTCCGCACCAGAAATGTCTGGTTGGAACCAATATTATCATACTCCTCTATATCCTTTGCACTGTAACTGGAATTCGGATAAATATAAATATTGCCGTCTTCCTGCGTATACCATTTGACCGCATCCGCATCGCATACCTGATAAAAATACGCATCATACTCATCCGCAAGTTCATTCAGCGCATAAACCATGTCTTTATCAATCATCTCATTGACCTGCGGTTCCCACCAGCCAAGTGTAATAAAATCCGGTAAAGAATCCGCCGCTATCAATGCGTTAAGTTTCTCGCTTTCGTTTCCGCTCGGCGTGATGAACCGCAGACTTACACCTGTCTCCTCCGTAATCTTGCGGGAGACAACATTCTCTCCCCACCCGGTCGTAAACCATGAATAGTTGATATACCAGTCAAACGTAACAGGTTCCTTGGCATATCTTTCCCATGCCGGCACATCTTCCGCCATGCCCGATTCCGTACCCTGCAATGCCCCATCGTCTCTTGCACATCCTGTACAAAGCAGACACATAAAAAGCCAGACTGCCATCCGATAGATTATTCTCTCATTCCTCTTCTGCATGAAAAACCTGCCTTTCCACTCCGCCCCTATCAAGAATATATTAATAACAGTATAGGGCTTTTTCTTTGTGATTTCAATGTGGTTCGTATATTGTCCGCCCGGAAGTCGGTCGATATCTCCGTCGTCGCGCCTGCACTCCGCTAATGAAAACCATACAAACAGCATTTCCCACACAGAGAAAAGACGATATTTCCTTAAAGAAATACCGCCTTTCTTTTATGTTTGCTCTATCTTCTTACCTAACCACCATAATTCCGCCATGCGAAACCCAAAATTCACACGGAGAATGCCCTATTTGGGGGCATTCTATTCCTTAACGCTCCCCGCCGAAATACTGCTGATGATATATTTCGAGCAGAAACAGAATACGATTAGGATCGGCACTACCGAAATCGCGACGCCCAGATAGATTGCTCCCTGATTCTTCTGTAAGTCCGTCGCCGCATTCAGTGTGGTGATCATGACCGGCAGCGTCATCTTATCCGGCGTATTGAGCAAAATGAGTGGCACCAGATAGTTGTTCCAGTTTCCGATAAATCCACCGATTGACATGGTAGCGATACCGGGAGCCATGATTGGAAGAACAATTCTGTGGAAAATATGTAACTCGCCCGCACCGTCAATCCGTGCCGCCTCCAAAAGCGCCTTGGAGAGTGTCGCCTGCACATACTGCCTTAAGAAGAACACCGTACCGGGTGAAGCAATTGCAGGCAGAATCAGCGGAAGATATGAATCCACCATGTGCAGTTTCTGACACAGGTTATAAAAACCGATCAGGCTAAGCTGTGCCGGAATCATCATAAATACCACGATGATCTTGAACAGCCATGCACTGCCCTTAAAGCGGTAAACCGCCATGGCATATGCCGTGATCGATGAAAAGTATGCCGTCAGTATCGTCGCCGGAATAGCGACGATAAGGCTGTTTCCGAAACCTCTGAACAGATTGACATAGTCAAATAATGCAATCCAGTTTTCCTTTAAGTTTCTGCCGGGTATCAACGTAAAGGAATGCGTAATCTCTACGCCGCTTCTCGTAGCGTTTACAATCATCAACAGAAACGGAAGGAAGCACATTATTCCAAGCAGGATTAAGCATACATAAATGATTCCTCTTTTTATCTTCGTTGCCATTGCCATATTAATCTTCCTCCTTCCCTATCGTCTTAAACTGGATAATCGACACGATCAGGATAATAAAGAACAATGTATAGGCAATTGCCGAAGCATACCCAACCTGATGTGTTTCAAAACCGAATTTATACAAATACATAACCACTGTCTGCAGGCTTCCCGCCGGCTCTCCTGCAGTTCCCGGCGCAGCGCCATTCATAAGAAACGGCAAGTCGAAAAGCTGTAATCCGCCGATTAGAGAAGTTACGAAAACATACAGCATAATCGGTCGAAGAAGCGGCAGAGTAATCTTTGCGAATACTTTCCATCTGCCCGCGCCGTCAATCGCAGCCGCCTCAAAATAGTCCTTCGGAATACCCTGTACACCCGCCATCAGCATGATGAATGAATTGCCGAACCACATCCATGCACCGAGGACGGAAATGACATAGGGCGCCGTTGCGGTTGAGCCCAGCCAGTTGACCTGCTGCTGTGTAATACCTAACCCCATGAGAATCTGATTAAAGCTTCCGTACTTCCAATCCAACAATGTTTTAAACAAAAATGCCACAGACGTCGCCGCAATCAAGTTCGGCAGATAATAAACCGCCCTAAATACCGCAAGTCCGCGAATCTTATATTTGATATCACTGAAAATCACCGTGAGCAGGAACGCAAGTCCCAGCTGAAGTATAATGTTCACGCCCCAAATCTTAATCGTATTTAAAAGATCTCTCCAGAAGAATTTATCTTTCACGACTCTCACATAATTATCAAGTCCCGCCCATGTCGGGTCTCCATAACCTTTGTAATTCATAAAACTTAAATAGAATGTCCGCAATACCGGATAAACACTGAATACAAGGAAAACAATGATAAAAGGTAACACGAACAAATATGCTATACGATTAATATCTCTTTTTTTCGTCTTTACTGCACTTGTTTTTGCCATATTTCCCTCCTCAAAAAAACGAGCAAGCTCGTTTGCGAGATTCGCTTCGCGAACTCGAAAAAACGTAACGATTTTCTATAAAGGGTGGGGGCAGTCATCTGCTGCCCCCTCCTCCTACAATTCATTATCTGTTAACCGTAATCTCCGGATATGTAGATTCTATTACATCGTAGAACTCAGCCAGAGCTTCCTCTTTTGTCTTCTCACCTGTCTTGATGGAAGTTGTTGCGCTTGCCCATGCATCGCCGATAGCCTTATCGTATCTGGTTACCTTGGAATAATCGATTCCCTTTGCCTGTTCAAGCCAGAACTTGTATAACTGCTGTCCGCCGTATACAGAGTTCGGATCCTCAGCATGCGCTTCCAATACAGGAATCAGAGATACGGTATCACCTTCGGAAACCTCGATCCACCAGTTTGATGTCTCCTCATCTAACGTGCAGAACTTCAGGAAATCCCACGCTAAATCTTTTCTTTCGGACTGTGAAGAAATACCGATGAATGTACCGCCGCCAAATCCATAAGCCGGTCCTGCACATACACCCCATTTACCGGAAGTATCCTGTACGTTATCTCTCATGGTAAGTACGCCCCATGAAGGAAGACCGAATGCAAATACCTCTGTTTTATCCATGCCCTCTGTTGCCTCTGCAAACTGCTCTGCATCCCATACATTTACGGAATCATCTGCATAGTTCTGAATATCTGCGGAAAGGATCGGCACCTCTCCTGCCATTGCCTGATACCAAGGTGTGGACCACTGATTTGCATAGGCTGTCAGATCATCCTGATATAAGGAAACACAGAGATCCTGATAGTCATATCTGCCCTGATCCACATTCAGAACACCATCGATAACCCATGCCGAGTCACCGGAGAAATAACTGATTTCCGCATCGGAAGCAAAAATACGATAACCTTTGCTCTTTAATTTCTGAGCTGTATCCAAAATTGTCGGATAGTCTGCAAATAATTTGCCGATTTCATCCGGATCCTCT
The DNA here is from genome assembly GCA_947564735.1 of uncultured Lachnospiraceae bacterium. Lineage (GTDB taxonomy): Bacteria > Bacillota > Clostridia > Lachnospirales > Lachnospiraceae > UBA3282. Next base: position 63,775 of record CANOEC010000008.1, read on the forward strand.
GTTCCAAATACTTCCTGTGCAATGTCTCTTCTATAATAAATTCCTGCCGGAGTAATCTGGTAAGAGATCGCTCTCTGAATGCCGTCTGCGTCCTGACCTACTTCCCAGACATAATCCACAATCTGGTCTGCATAGTCCTGTGCGTTGTAGGGCGCCTGATTCAAATCCTCGAAATATCCTGCATCGTAGAAATCTTCCAGCATCTGCGGCTCACCTACGATAATATCAGGCTCTTTCTGTCCGCCGTTTAATGCTGTCTGAACTTTGGTCACATAGTTGGCGGGCTCAATGACTACTGTTTCAATCGCAACATCAGGGTGTGACTCCATATAATGTTCTGCAAATGTCTCCAGATCCTTAGCAAGTGTCCAGACAACTAACTTCTCTCCTGCCGCCGAGGCTGTATCTCCTGATGCGCTCTCATCATCTGATGCGCCCTCATCTCCTGCCGCTGCTTCCGAAGAAGCGCTGCCGCTGTCTGCGTTGCTGTTACTGCCCGAACTGCTTCCTGAGCCGGATCCGCCACATGCCGTCAATCCGAATACCATGGTTCCGGCAAGCATGATTGCCATAAGTTTCCTCAATTTCATAAAATGTTCCTCCTTTTTTCTTTCAACTCTTTTCTCATGTTGTCTTTGTTGTTTGTTGATAACTTGATTATAGATAGATATTCATTTGGTTATAATGTCTCAAATTTTACAAAGGTATCATTTTTTTAGTAGCAGATTGTATGAATAGAATGAGGGGATAATACTGTCTCTATTCCACATCCTGCCTCTCTTACCGTCACAGGCGCCTCCTTTTCGGTCTTATTTAACAAAACAAGAACTCTCTCCCCATCAGGATTCAAAAATGCCGCCGCTTCCACAGTATCGCTGTAGCGCGTTGTACCAATCCTCACGGCGCCCGGCTCGATATAGCGGCTGAAGTGCCCGATATAATAGTAGGACAAGCGTTTTTCATAGGAATTGTTTTCCGTATCACACATAATCGGGGCTGCGCAGAAGTTACCGACATGATTCGGTCCGCCCTTTACATCCAATAACAGATTCCAATCTAGCGATGCGCTAATTCCTGCATTCAAATTACCCAGAATATCATGTGCATACATCTCCGCTTTTTCAACTTCGCCCGAATCGGCAAAACGAGAACACTCGACACATCCTTCCGTAAAGAATACTTCTTTATCAGGATACTGCTTACGAATCAATTCAACAGCCTCGAAATGATCTCCCGTATACCAGTGCACCGCAGCACCACTGACATATTTCCGTGTCCTGCCGTCCTCAACGATTTCCTTAAAACGCTGATACGCCTCTTCCTTGTTATGATCCCATACAAAGATACCGATATCGGAAAGTCCCGCTTGCTCCAACGCCGGTCCCAGATACTCACGGACAAACAGAGCCTCTTCCTCCGAAGTATAGATGCATGAATCCCACGTCTGTACCGCCATCGGCTCATTTTGCACCGTCAAAAATCCGATTGATATTCCTTCTTCCTTATAAGCTTTGATAAACTTCACAAAATACTCTGCCCAAGCCGCATAATATTCCTTCTTAAGCTTTCCTCCATGGTTCATCTCACCGTTTGTTTTCATGAAAGCCGGCGGTGACCACGGAGAAACCAGAAATTCCATCTTACCTGCACATTCTGCCTGCGCTGCTCGAACCATCGGTATAATCTGCGCACGGTCATGCTCGATTGAAAATGTCTTTAACTTCGCATCGCCATCCTCCACATACGTGTAATTACCCAGCGCGAAATCACAACTGTTCATATGGAGCCTTCCGAAGTGATACCGAAGTCCCGCTTCTCCAAAATACGCTGTCATGAGTTCTTTTTGCTTTTCTTCATCCATACCCGCATAATTATGTGCGGCGCTTTCGGTAAATGCTCCGCCAAATCCGCGTACTTTCTGATAAGTCACATCCGGATATAGATTGATCACATGCATACAGTCCTGTACTTTCCCGGCTTCATGTATGGTCTCCTCCCAGAATTTTCCGGAATGATAATCTGTAATAATTTCTCTGATTTTTTCCATAATTAATCCCTCATGCCTTTCCTAAATCTTCCTATCTCCCTATCCAAGCTGAATCTCAATCCGTTCCACCCTTCTGGCACGGATATCTTCTGCAAGCTTCCCACTGATAAACTCCGCATTCACATCAACCTCGCTTTTGTTCTTATAGATGAAATGCATGTTTTCAATCGTATACTCTCCCGGTACATAGTCTTTCTTCTCCTGCATCCGGTACTCCACGGCAATCTCGCCTAACATGACCGCGCAAACGGTCTTTGTTTCCGGAATCAGATATTTCGGAATCGCCGGTCTTGGTGCAAAGACAAGTTCACCGTTTTTCAGAGTAAATAGATTTTTCCCGAACATCATCAGCTTCCACATACTGATAAACTCGATTGTAGAACCGGACAGCCTCGCCACAAATCCCTTGCCGTGAATCTTTTCATTCGGATTCCTGCTGCTTGCAATAAAAGAAGAATTCTCATAGATGCTTCTCCCGTATATTTCCGAATCAAGAAACGGAACCGCAGCCTTATGGAAATCATCAAAGAACTCCTCATACATGCCGCTTCTTAACAGTTCCAGCAAATATTTGTACTCCATATGCAGCCAGATTGATTCATTCTCCAGCCAGCCCGGCGTAAACGCCCGTGCCCTGCCAAGCTCATAGGAAGTGCTTTCCAAGGAAGCGTTCACCTTATACATGGACAGTTTTCTATCATACAATTCACTATCCTTCACATTCTCATACAGTTTCCGCTTTGTATCCTGCGGCAGATCCAGCTTCAGATAACGCACAGGACCTTCCAAGAATGCCGGAATGCACCTTACTTCAAACCGGAGCGGATAGATGCCCTCCTGTCTCTTCTCATATTCCGGCACCTCATATGAGAAATATGTGGGACAGATGCCTTCTCCATAAGCACACGCCTTATCGATTCCGTGTGCAACAGCCTTCTCCCATTCCTTCAATACCACCGCAAGTTCCTCACTGCGATAACTTTTCTTCTCGCCGGAAATTCCATCAAAGACCTTGTCACGATACAATTCCTTCACATCATTGATGCGATTCCAGAACGACAGTACTTCCCCTCCACCCATAAGATGATCCTTTTCCAGACGCACAATCAGCTGCAGTTCATCGATAAAATTACCTAGCTCCTCCGTCACCGCCACGTCCGCCGGATATTTTTGCAGTGCGCAAACCGTATAGTGAAGCATCCGCGCCAGCTCATATGTCTCCGCCATAGAAGAACCGAAAACACCCGGTAATCCGTTTAGGGCGTCATACCAGCCCGGTTTTCCTCCTTCCATCTCGATACCCATACCATAGGCGTCTAATGTGGCAAATTTTGTGGCGCATAACAGGAGCAGTTTTTCCATCAAAGTTACATATACCACTTCTCCCTTTCCAAACTGCGCCCGAACCAACTTCTCTTCAGTGTCTCGCTTGCTCTTTTCATTGAGCGCATGATACTGGCGGAGCCCGTTTTCGGTCTCTTCATAGCGTTTTACACGGTGGTTGATATTCACTTGTGAAAGAAAATAAGTGTAATCCTCCTCATAGAGCATTTCCCGTTCCTTCTCAGGATTGATCTCCAGATAATCCTCAATCAGATCGAGATTGTAAGTCCAATGGTCACTCCAATAACCTTCGCCGAATTTCCCATTCACCATACTGTCAGCAAAGTCGATGATCTGATAGAAAAACGATTCTTTCCACTCACCCAGCACATCGTCTAACTTCGCCCACAATGCGCCCGGCGTAAACGGAATGTCCACAAAGGCAAGGAGTTCTTCCTTCACCGCCTCATCCATTCCACTAAACAGTGCTGTCGCCTTTTCCCGACCCAGCCTGTAAGTAAGTTTCTCTACCCCTAACGGATTGTAGCCGTCTAACTGAATCAAACTGTAAAATTCCTTGATATTCTCCCTGCCTACAAATGGCGCGAAGAATGTGTCACAGCGGCGGTTCTGGTTCACGTCACGGAAATTACCGTTGCCCTGTGAGAAAAATTCCGGCAGCATGGAAAAATAATTGTAATCCCGTTCCAGATCACCGTGTTTTCTGGAATACACATAATACAACTTGTTGTTACCAAGAGGCAGCGGATAGCCGCCGCGAAGTATGTTATCCATATAAGTATACCGGCAGTAAATGTCAAAACTCTCCGAAGCAGTTTTCGTCGCAATTCCACTGCAAAGCTCATCTATAAGACTTTCCGCCTCTTCCCGTTTCTCTTCAAAATAAGCCCCGTCTTTCCTCTCCTCCATGAACAGCTTTAAGATTTCTTTTTTCTTCACCTGTCCGACAACTTCATAAATCGTTATGGTTTCTTCCGGCGCCAAGGCTCTCTGTGTGCCGTAGAAACTGCACGGTAGAAGATTCGTGGTAATCTGCTTTTGCGCATATACGTTATCGATTCCCCCCTCTGCGAAACAGACCGCTGTCTGAAGAGAACAGTCATACGAGAAAACGACATCTGTGTCAACAATGGGTTTAAGCGGTGTCCCATCTTCAACACAGCCAAAAGAAAAATTTCCTCCTTCTATCGCGCGTACCGCCGCACTGTCATCCATGCTCGCACGCACACGATAAAACGGTACATTCTCCTCCAAATCTTCCACCTGCATCCACGCCTTTGCTGTCTGCGTCATATTTTTCATGCTGTCGGTTTCCACCCCATAGGGAATCAGTGCGGGCATACCGTCCAAAATCTCCAGTGAAATCTCCTTGTCGTCCTCGTTCGTCACCGTCACCTTTCTGACAAGCGCCCCAACCTTTTCCCCCGGCAGAGTAAAATAATCTACCTGCGTGAGCAGCTTTTCCGCCTCATTCCTCTCCTGTATGGACAGCCTGTTCATTCCAATCTCCATCTCCTGCCTCAGGCTTTCGTCCGAGAAACATTCCATATACCTGCCGTCTTTTCTCAAGAATGTGCGGAACCCCGTCCGCTTTACATTCTGATAAGCCACATGCGCCGGATAAAACTCCATGATTGCACAGTCTTTATTATCCACGCCGAAACTGACCACGCACTGACCACGGTTCACATAGTAGCACCAGATTGGAATCCCATGGAGCCCTGCAATGCCCGGCAGGAAACTCGCAAACACGGACTTTCTTCCGTAATCTTCTATGATATATTTTTGTTGTTCTCGCTTCATAAACAAACCTCCTTCTCATGCGTTAAGCAGAATCTCTATTGTGTGCACTTCTTCGGACAGCTTTTCAATCTTATTCCTCTCTAAAAGCGCCTCAACCGATATTGTCCCGTCCTCATTCCGCCTTTTGGCAAGCGTTAATACCTTACCCTCCATAACCGCCGCTTCGATGTGGTAGTCGCCATATTCCAATCCCTGAGGATTTTTTATTACGATACAAAATCTCCTGTCTGCAAAAGGAAGCTCCACTTCGGCTTTGCCCTTCTCGTCAAACTGCTCCCGCATCAATGCCGGATGAATCACCAAATCCCCCGCCCTGCCTCTGATGCCAAATGCTTCTGTCAGGAATGTCAACATATACCAGCTTGCCGCCCCGGTCAGATAATGGTACATTCCCCGCCCTTTCGCACTAAAGTACTCCGGGATACCGGGATATATTTTGCTCGTCTCAAAATCCATTGCCGTGTCCGCCAGCGTCTGCAGCGCTTTGTATCCTTCCTTTGCAAATCCCCGCTGATACAATGCATTCGCATACATGACCGCCATGTGGGAGAATACCGCTCCATTCTCCTTCTCCCCGTAAGCAAAACCAAACATTCTTCCCAAGTCTGTTTTTAACTCATGAAAATCGGTGTTCAGACGGTAGCCGCCGATACATTTGTCATATAAGTATTTATCCGCACTCTTTGTAATACTGCCAATCTGATCTTTAGTCGCCGTACCGCCCATGATTGCAAAAACCTGCCCGGTCAGCATCATGCGCACGCCTCTTTCATTTTCACCTTCCACCTGTCTGCCGTTGTTGTCGTAATACCCGTTGAACCAGCCGTATCCTTCCTTGTCTGTTACCCATTCGGTCTGCCTGATATGCTCCATCATCCAGTCCGCCTTCTCCTGTAAATTTTGGGCGAGCACACTGATCTTGATATGGGTTGTTCTACCGCTCACATTGTGCCTGCAGGATTTCACATATTCTGAGAGCACACGGTTCTTTTCGTCACTGTTGTCATAGACTGCCTGCTCCACACTGATAAGCCGCATCAGCTCCTCCGCAACAAGTACCTCTTTGTTTCCGGTCTTATTTTCATAAAGCATTAAATAGTCTGCCAATTCCCGTAGATTACCGGCATAAGCATTCGTAAATGCAACGCTCTCCCCACGCTCCTGCGCCATATCCAGTGCATCATTCCAGTCTGCTCCACGCAGTCTGCAATGGTTGTGTTCTCCAACCTCATAAAACGCACACAGATTCTGTAAAAGCAAATGTTCCAAAACCGTTCCGTAATAAACGGCTCCTGCCGCATCCTTCTGCCGGCTGCCGTATTCATCGTCCCACAGTTCGTCTGCGGCGGTTCCGCGCTCCGCCTGTCTGTCTTTAAAATACGGTACTTTCTTCTCAAGAATCTCCACGTCCCCGGTCTGATCCATATACAGCTTCGTCGTCATAAATGGCCAGACCCCATGATCCATCCACACACGCGTAATATTGTTTCTATCTGCAATAAACTCCCCCTGTTTCGTACCAATGATTGTCGCGTTTGTCCCATCCATGCGGACGCCGCCGAAATTGTCAAGAAGCATCCGGCGCACCCCGTCGGGATTCATCAGAAGCAGCGCCAGACAATCCTGCCACAGATCCCGCCAGCCCCGCCCGCCTTTGCCGTAATCGTGATGGGGAAGGAAAGAGCAGCCGTATATCCTGCGCAGAATCGGTTGGAAGCTGACCCAGCGCATGAAATTGTCAAAATCCGTAGTGCCTGTACAATAAGTAATATTGACTTTCTCCTGCCAGTAAGATTTCATCCTTGCAAGTGCCGCTTCCGTTTTGTCCGCCGTCCTATACCCGCTTATGATTTCCGTTATGTCCTCCGCATTCCCGGTCGCTCCCATCAGTATGGTATACGAAGCATGTTCCCCCGGCGCCAGTGTAATCTCCTCAAATTTCAGACCACCTGCCGCCTCTTTGCCGTCTATACATGTGCCGGACGGCACACCCGGCGCGTTCTCCACAACTGCCCGCGGGGTGGTATAGCTTCCGCCCTCTCCAATAAAGCTCTCCGTCGTCGGAAAAAAAGCCGCCGGTGTTTTTCCGTCACCTGTTACTCCGCAGACAAAATAGGTGACCTGATTAATCTGATGCCCCCGCTCGTCAAAGGAAAGCGTGGGCGTAACCGTCACCCCCTCGTCCCGCACCTTGATGCGGTGCAGCAGTGAAGTGACATGTCTATGGTCTCTGATATTATCCGCGCTTCTTCCATAGATCGGAACCGCCGCCACCGGCACAAAGGCAACCGGTTCCTCTCCACGGTTTGTTATTTCCACATACATAATCTCTACGTCATGCTCCACCGGCACAAAAGAAGTCACTTTCGCTTCCAGCTTATATTTGGAGGAAACCCGCGTAACGCTCTGCCACATCAGCCCCGCCTTAAGTCTGCTTTCATCCTGTGCCTTTGTAAATTTCACCTGCTCCGCCTCCGCCGAAGCCCCAGTCACCGACCAGTTTCCGACACCTTCCATATGGCACCAGAAATTTCTGGTAGAGCGGTTATTATGTAAATTTTCCGCGCTAACCGGCTCCAGTAAGAACTCATTCTGGTTCCGCTTACTGTCACCTCCGAGATTAGGTGTCAATACACTCTTAATTCCCTTTTCTCCCGCCACCGGAAAATACTGATAACTGTAATTCTCCGGCATATCCAGTTCAAAAGTTCCATATCCGTCCACAAAATGATAACCTTTCATACCCAATCTCCTTCTTATTTTGTTTCTTTCTCCGTAAAGCATTTTTCTTAAATTCTAGTCAAACAATAGCAGCGATTTAAGGTATCATTTGTTAGTTAGGTATCTTTTTTTTAGTTTTCCGGTCATCCGGCGTCATTTCCTATTGCATAAAAACAGGACTCAGTTGATGCCGAAACGTTTCTCCGTCCCGGACTTCAACTAAGTCCTGTCCAAATCATATTGAATAAATTACTATTTCCTACTCTTTGAACCGAATAAAATGATAACTCTCCATAATCTGCATATATTTTACAACCCGCGGATAGAGCGGTTCAACCTCCTCGCCAAACTCCGCTTTCTGCAAATCGGCAAGCTCCATTACCGTCCGTCCGCCGTCGATGAGCGGCCATAAGAAACTGCCGTACTTCTCCATATGGACTTTCGTAACCTTCGGCTTCTTAAAAAGCTTCTGTGCAATACGGTTAAACACCCCCGTATTTTCTACTTCCAATACAATGATTCCCTCCTCGTCACTGCTCCATGTAAGCGCAGGTGACCTCTCCGGAATCAGATCGAGATAATTCTTCTGCTGCTTTTTCTTCTTCATCAGTTCTTACTCTTCTTCCACAAGGAGAACTTCAGGAGACACAGAATCATCACAGCCATCAGCACAACGCCGCCGATATTGCCTAGGTTAAGGGAGCCCGACAAATCCATGGTAATGCCGCCGACAGCTAAGATTGCCAGCAGAATTCCTACCAGTCCTTCACCCGCAATCATACCCGCACAATATAATGTACCGTCTGTTGCCTGACGCTCTTTGGTCTTTGCATCCACTTTCTTTCTGCCGTCCATCAGCATACGGACAACGCCGCCAATCATAATGCTGGCATTTAAGTAAATCGGCAGATACAGACCGATGGCAAAGGGCATAACCGGAACCCGTAAGATTTCCAGACCAAGTGCAAGGAATACACCGATAAATACGAGATTCCAAGGAAGCTCACCGCCCATGATTCCTTCCACAATCATCTTCATAAGCGTTGCCTGCGGAGCCGGAACTTCCGCGCCGCCGTAGCCCCATGCATTATTCAGCAGATACAATACGCCGCCGATGGCAAGACCGGAAGCAACGACACCTATCAGTTCCCCGATCTGCTGTCTCTTCGGTGTCGCCCCAAGCAGATAACCGGTCTTTAAATCCTGTGACGTATCGCCCGCAATCGCCGCGATAATACAGATAACGGAACCGATGGCAATGGCGCCTGTCATACCTGTAATTCCGCTGTCTCCTGTCGCCTTAATCGTGATCGTGGCAATTAGGAGCGTAGCAATCGCCATACCGGACACCGGGTTATTGGAGCTTCCAATCAGACCTACCATCCGGGAAGATACGGTTGCAAAGAAGAAACCGAATACAACGATGAGCAGTGCACCCAGAATATTAACCGGAATCGCCGGAACAAGCCATATTATCAGAATCATTACTGCGATACCTGCCAGAACAATGCCCATAGGCATATCCTGCGCCGTCCTCGCATCGCTTGTATTCCTGCTGCCCTTCATGCTCTTAATAGAGTCTCTGAAGGTCGTCACGATAAGCGGCAGGGATTTAATCAGGGAAATGATACCACCCGTTGCGATTGCACCGGCGCCGATATATCTCACATAGGAACTCCAGATTGCAGACGCACCGCCGCCCTCATAGAGCTGTCCGATTGTCGTTCCCACATCTGCCGGATACATCCACGTATTTGCACCAAACAGGCAAATCATCGGAATGATTACCATCCATCCGAACAGAGAACCTACAAACATGTAGGAAGCAATCTTCGGACCAACGATATATCCTACACCGAGAAGCGCCGGATAGACTTCCATACCAAGCTCGCCCTTAAATGCGCGAAACTCTGCCGCAATATCCGCCGGAATCACCTTAATGCCATCCACAAGGAACTTAAAGACTGCCGCCAGTCCCATGCCGCTGAATACGGTAGAGGCGTTGGAGCCGCCCTCTTCACCCGCAAGAAGCACTTCCGCGCACGCCGTTCCTTCCGGATACAGAAGCGTCGCATGCTCCTTCACAATCAAGGCATTGCGCAGCGGAATCATAAACAGTACACCCAAGATACCGCCGCAGAGCGCAATCAGCGTAATCTCCACGAGACTCGGCATACCACACAGACCGTCTTCCGCCCATAAAAACAGCGCCGGCATCGTAAAAATTGCACCAGCCGCCAAAGACTCACCGGCAGAACCGATGGTCTGAACCATGTTGCTCTCCAGAATGGAGTTTTTCTTCATAATGACACGAATCACACCCATTGAAATAACTGCCGCCGGAATGGAAGCCGATACGGTCATACCGACACGAAGTCCCAGATACGCATTCGCCGCGCCGAATACGACGGCAAGGATAATTCCCATGATGATTGATGTCACCGTAAACTCCGGCGTAATCTTCTCCGCCGGAATATACGGTTTGAACTCTTTGTTGTCGTTCATCTTTCCCTCTCCTTTGTTTTTATTTCGATACAAATAGAATTATACTGGAATTGTGTAGTTTTTACAAGAAAACTTTTCGCTTCATGCCTTTTCCCGTGATTTCGCCAAAAAAATGCAGTTCTTCCAACACGCTTGTAAACTACCCTCAACCTCGTGTATAATCTACATAGACAGCTTCACACAGCAACCCGAATGGGAAAACGGCGTGCCGGACAGCGTCCTTTTACCTAAAACAGCCGTCCGAGTGCTCCAAAAGAAAGGAAATGTACAAATATGACTGAATTAAAACCCATCAAAGAAGGTAAAGTACGCGAAATCTACGACAATGGCGACAGTCTGATTATGGTTGCCACCGACCGCATCAGTTGTTTTGACGTGATTTTGAAAAACAGGGTGACCAAAAAAGGCGCCGTACTGACGCAGATGTCCAAGTTCTGGTTTGACATGACACAGGACATCCTGCCCAATCACATGATTTCTGTAGACGTAAACGATATGCCGGAGTTTTTCAGACAGGAACAGTTTGACGGCAACAGTATGCTGTGCCGTAAATTAGAGATGCTCCCTATCGAGTGCATCGTGCGCGGCTACATCACCGGAAGCGGCTGGGCGAGCTACGTCAAAGACGGGACCGTATGCGGCATCAGGCTCCCGGAAGGTCTGAAAGAGTCCGACAAATTACCGGAACCGATCTACACGCCGTCCACCAAAGCTGAGATTGGCGACCATGATGAGAATATCTCCTATGAGCAGAGTATCGATTATCTGGAAAAGCGATTCCCCGGCAAGGGTGCAGAATATGCCGAAAAACTTCGCGACTACACCCTCGCGCTCTATAAGAAATGTGCCGAATATGCGCTGACGCGCGGTATCATCATCGCAGATACGAAGTTTGAATTCGGGCTGGACGAAGACGGCAATATCGTCCTTGGCGATGAAATGCTCACCCCCGACAGCTCCCGTTTCTGGCCGGCGGAAGGATATGAACCGGGACATGCACAGCCCTCCTTCGACAAACAGTTCGCAAGAGACTGGCTAAAGAGTAACGAAGGTCATGACTGGACGCTGCCGGATGATATCGTACAGAAGACGATTGATAAATATCTGCAAGGTTATGAACTGCTGACAGGAAAGAAACTGAATTGACAAAGAGTCTGTGTAACGGTCATTACAGTGCCGTTACACAGACTCTTTTTACGATAGCCTATCCTTTTCTATCAAATTTCTTTGTGCCTTCGTGCTTTTTCTCCGAAGCCTTTACGCTTCCTGCAGCAGCCCAATCATCTCATCCGCCACATTCATGACTTCCTCCATCATGACATCTGTGACCGCAACGCGCAGCGTCTCCATCTGCGTACTGCATTTCTCCGGTATACGGCACTTTTCCAAATCCTGCATTGCCGCATCCACACCATCCAATTCAAACTGATCCATGCAGTCTCTCATATTTATCAGAATCTCAATGAGTTCTTCCGCAGAGACCGCTTTCTTATTCTGGTTGCCGGCTTCCCCGTAAGGACGCAGAACATCCTTGAAGCTGCGAAGCTCCTCTAAGAGTCCCGGCGTCTCTGCCGTGATTGTCTCCACATCTCCGGCATTTCCACAGTCCTCCATGCGGTGGAACCACTCGGAAAGATGCGCCGCACCGACCATGCGCGCCGTATTCTTCAAGGCATGGACTTCAATCGTATAATCCCTGATCAAACCGTCGGCAAGGCACTTTTCAATCTTATTTGCTTTGGCATCTATCAGTTTATAAAAATCACCAAGCAGCTTATACCACAGCTTCTCACTGCCGGAATACTTGACGCCGTCCGCCGCATTGATACCCGGCAATTCCGGAAGCGGCGCGCCCTGTGCATTGCCCGGACTGCCGGCTGCTGCTGACGGACCCGACGGCTCTGCCATCACCGTACCCGGCGTTTCTACCCCGGCTGCCCCGGACCCTCCCTGTGGTCCTGCATTATCCTGATTCGGAAGAATCAGTTCATCCGGAAGCCACTTTTTAATGCACTTGCAGATTTCCTTCATCTCTATCGGTTTTGCTACGAAATCATTCATACCTGCCTTTGCGAATTTCTCACGGGCGTCCATCAGCGCGTTTGCCGTCAAAGCGACAATCGGCACCGTATGGTAATATTCGTCTTCCATCCGGCGCAGCCTTTCCGTCGTCTCGATACCGTCCATAACCGGCATCATATGATCCATGAAAATAAGATGATACTTCTTTTCAGCCGCCATCTGCAATGCACGCTTCCCACTGTCCGCCAGATCGATCTTCATGTTTAACGGCTCCAGAAGTCCTGCCGCAACCTCAAGATTAATTTCATTATCATCTACAATCAGTATATTTGCTTCCGGCGCCGTAAAATTCATGTAATCCTCCGTGACGGGACCGACATACAGAGCCTCATGGTTGATTGTCTGACAGAAATTCAGTGCATAGAGCGGCTTGTTGACTGCCGTGATACCTGCCGCATTGCACTCCTCCAAGAGCGGGTTGCGCAGCAAGCAGAGTTCACCCATCTGCGCACTGTAATTATCCACATCGCCTTTCAGCCTCTCATATCCCTGCATATCCATAAAGAAGCAGTCAAGCTGCTGTCTGGAGGTTTTCCATTCTTCATAAGGGATACAGGAAATCCCGAACCTCTGCGCCAAATCTTCCAGTCCGTGCCACAGACACATTTTACTGAAATATCCACTGATTTTCAGATTCTTCCGCGCTTCCTCGTCATGAATCTGCGTGGCAAGCTCATCGGTACATTTCTTCTGCATAATATTAAAATAAAATTCACTGCCTTCTCCGTAGGTGCTGCGCACACCGATACTGCCACCCATCATCTCCACGAGCTGCTTCGAGATGGACAATCCCAGACCGGTACCCTCTTTACCCCGGTTCTTCTTACTGTCTACCTGCTGGAACGAACCGAAAAGCTTATCCAAATCTTCCTCTCTGATGCCCTGTCCCGTATCCTGTACGGACACTAACAGTTCTATGTTATCGCCGTTCACCTTTCCAAGACGCACTTTAAGCTTCACGAAGCCCCGCTCTGTAAATTTAATGGCATTATTGACAATATTGATGATAACCTGTCTGATGCGCAGTCCGTCACCGTACAGCTTCTGAGGCAGTTTTTCATCAATATCAAATAATATCTCCATGTCCTTGTCACCGATACGCGTCAGAAAAATCATGCTCAGGTCGCTGAACATGGACATCGGTTCATATTCTTCTTCCACCAGTTCCATTTTACCCGACTCCATCTTTGAAAAATCTAATATGTCATTTACAATATTCAACAGCGCGTTGCCAGAGTTCTTAATGTTGACCAGATATCCTCTGTCCTGTTGCGGAAGGTCTTCCCGCAGAAGAATCTCCGTCATACCCACAATCGCATTCATGGGAGTACGGATTTCGTGCGTGATATTGGAGACAAACGTGGATTTTGCCTGATTCGCCGCTTCCGCACGCTCCTTCAAGCCTTTCATAATATCCGCCTGTTCCTTTGCATTTCTCGCATACCGGAAGCTGTCCGTGATATCATTGAAGACATACATTTTACCGAAATATACATTCTGTTTAGTCAGCAGACGGCTTCCCACATCATATACCTTGTTGCCCTGCTCAATCGTCCTCTTCTCAATAATGCATTCATCCAGTTCTTCAATCACCGACGGCAGAGAACTAATATTGTCAAGCGGATACAACTCCCCCGCCTTCTTATTATGATAAATAACCGTATTATCACGGTCAAGCACAATCAGACCGGAGGAAAGCTCGTCAATCGCCTGATCCTGCGCCATGGACAGTGTCTCTAGTATCTTGTCTTTGTACAGATAAACAGACAGTATAATAACCGACACAAAATATGCCACCAGCGTGGAATCATAACCGCCGAACCAGTTCAGCATATATCCTGCCCAGCCCACACTCATCACCACAAAGATTGCAAAAAAGGCACGCAGCCTGTTTCGCTCATTTTCACTGCCAACATGCATATACTTGCGCACGCAGGCAATAACCATCGTCACGACATAGCCAATCAGTCCTATATGATAGATAACGTACACCGGACCATAGTCAAACTCAAGATGCGGAAAAACTCCTGCTGTCGTATATCTGACGGCACTGTAATAGAGTTGCTGCTTTTCGCATGTCATGACTAAAAAGGTAATCGCAATGTGACAGCACGTCAGCACCGCCGGCAGCCATTTTGGAATTCTGACCTTACAGTAGTCCATGACAAACAGAAACATCGTCAATACGATAATCGGCTTTCCGATATATGAAAATTTCACTGCCTGCAGCGCCATTTCCGGCGTATCCGCCTGTATCTCATACAAATACCCCACAAAGTTGACAATCAACGCAATCATAAGGAGCAAAAGCCTCGTCTGCTGCCTCGACGGACGTTGGTTCATGAGATAGAGCGCTTCCCCGAATAACACGATAATTCCAAGAACTTGTAAAAACACAAATAAAATATACATTACGCATCCTTCTCCACTTTTTCTTCAAACTCTTCAATCGGCATAGGCTTCGCAAAATAGAAGCCCTGAATCATATCGCACCCCTGACTTGCAAGGAAATCCACCTGCTCCTTTTTTTCAATTCCTTCCGCTACCACACGCATATCCAGATTTCTCGCTAGCTGTATCGCCTCTTTTACGACGACCTGACCTCTTCCGTCATCGTCCTCTCCCCGGAAGAACTCTCCGTCCAGCTTCAATACATCAAGCGGTATATCTTTCAAAGAATTTAAAGAAGAATATCCTGCACCGAAATCATCCATGGATACATGGAAGCCGTAAGCCTTTAACTGTTTGACCGTCTCCACAAGAATATCCTTATCATCAAAAAATGCACTCTCTGTCACTTCCAGTTCAATCAAATCATGCTTTGGTCCGTATGCATCCACAAGCTGACAGATATGATCCGCCAGTCCTTCCTGCGCAAAGTGCGCTCTCGACACATTGACGGAAATCGGAATCATCTTTCTGCCCTGTATCATCCACTCCGCCTGTAACTTTGCCACATGCGATATCATGTAATCATCTAACTGTGTGACAAAACCGGTATCCTCAAAAATAGGAATAAAGCGGTTCGGCGGTATCAATCCCTCCGTAGGGCTGATCCAGCGCACCAAAGCCTCTGCTCCCACCAGCTTTCCGTTGAGCGGGCTGTACTTCGGCTGCATATATACGTGAAACTCTTCGTTATTCAGCGCTTCCTCCATGGTATCTTCCACCCAGCGCTCCCACACCTGTCTGTCAAGCATCTCCTGATCAAAGAAGGTAATCTGCTTCTCTTCTGCACCGGCGTCCGTAATTCTCGCCGCATTGGCATATGTATACAGCTGATTGATATCCACATCTTTTCTCGTATGATACCATTTACCATCCTCTGGCACATAGGGCGGAATCAGATTGATTCCCGCACTGAAATGAATCTTCTGATCCGGCTTTAAGCCCGACAGTTCCGCCAGCAGGGAGCGAATCCGCTTCCTGCAGTATGCCTGATTAGCCTGCTCATTCTCCCCCTCGCAGGAAAGCAGCAGTCCGAAATCCGCGCCCTCATATCTTGCAAAAAATTCGTTCTTGCCCATTCTCGCTTTTAAAAAGCCTTCCATTGCCTCCAACAATTCCTCGCCGGCTTTCACCCCGTAGCATGCGCAATAATTCTGATACCGCTCCAGATGCAGATTTACAATGGCAAAAGGCTTCCTGCTGTTTCTTCTTCTCGTCAGTATCCGCTCCGCATAATTATGGAAATAAAACCAGTTCTTTCCGCCGGTCACCGCATCCAGATAGATAAGCTGCGTCATTCTCCTCTGTGTAACAATGGAACGAATTGTATTGATAAACAACAGTATAATCGGAATCATCAATAAAAGCAGCGCAATGATTCCGAAAATACAGATATAGAAAATATCCTGCCGCTGTACCTGTATGAGACATTTGACATACGCATCGTATTCGCTGCCAAGCGATGTACGCAGCCAGTATCTCTGCGTGATAATCGTATCGTTCAGCCACGCTCCCAGTCCGTTGTGACCCGGTGAAAACGTCATCTTAACGACTTCATCGAGGGGCAGGGCAAATATGGTATAAGCGCCGTCCTCATATGCCGCTTCATTGCGGTTGTCCGCCACTGCCACAAAACCGTCAGCAAGACCGAACGCCTCATCCAGCTTAAAATCAAGAACCATGTTGAAGTCCGGTTCCGAAAATCCGGTCTTCAGCACAAACCGTCCTTCCCGGTCAATCACATAGATATCACTCTCACCAAGCGTATATCTGTGCATATTTTCCACCGCTTTTTCAAGCGGTTCCCCGTTACTCAGAAAACCTTCCAAGACCGCCTTTACATGCTGTGCCTCGCCATACTGCCGCACAATCTTTGTTCCCATGATATACAATGCAAACAACTGCAGAAAAAGCGCTACCATAACGACACACATGATAATAAACAGGACAAATGCCGCAATGGACGGCCAGATCTTCTTTCTCTTTAATTTCCTAAAGTGCTTCTCCTTCACGCTGCTCATAGAGTCGCCTCCTGAATAATACCCATATTGATTCTGTCTGCTACAGTTCGTTTCCCGGAAAAGATGGAACGCCTGCAAGCCCTTTTGCCAGCTCCTCGTCCGTCGGTACATAATCAGACATCTCTCCGTCATGAAATTTGCCATATGCCACCATATCGAAATACCCCGTGCCGGTCAGCCCAAAGACAATGGTTTTCTCCTCCCCCGTCTCCTTGCACTTCATCGCTTCATCTATCGCAACTTTGATGGCATGTGCGCTCTCCGGCGCCGGAAGGATGCCTTCCACTCTCGCAAACTGCTCCGCCGCCTCAAATACCTCCGTCTGCTTGACGCTCGTTGCCTCAAGCAGCCCGTCATCGTACAACTGTGATACAACCGAGCTCATACCGTGATAACGCAAACCACCCGCATGGTTAGGCGCAGGTATAAACCCGCTTCCCAGCGTGTACATCTTCGCCAGCGGACACACCTTACCGGTATCGCAGAAATCATAGACATATTTCCCTCTTGTCAGACTTGGGCAGGATGCAGGCTCTACCGCAATAATACGGTAATCCGCCTCACCTCGCAGCTTCTCTCCCACAAACGGGGAAATCAATCCGCCCAGATTGGACCCGCCGCCTGCACAGCCGATAATCATATCCGGCTTGATGTCATATTTCTGAAGCGCCGCTTTCGTCTCCTCGCCAATGATGGACTGGTGCAGCAATACCTGCGACAAAACGCTGCCTAACACATAACGGTATCCTTCCATGCCGGCAGCCGCCTCCACCGCCTCGGAAATCGCACAGCCGAGGCTTCCCGTTGTGCCGGGGAACTCTTCGAGAATCTTTCTGCCCACATTGGTGGTGTCGGAAGGCGACGGCGTCACCTGTGCACCGTAAGTACGCATTACCTCGCGCCTAAAAGGCTTCTGCTCATAAGACACCTTCACCATGTACACACGACAGTCCAAATCAAAATAAGAACATGCCATCGAAAGCGCCGTTCCCCACTGACCTGCCCCGGTCTCCGTGGTAACACCCTTAAGTCCCTGCTGTTTCGCATAATACGCCTGCGCAATGGCGGAATTGAGTTTATGGCTTCCGCTCGTATTATTGCCCTCAAACTTGTAATATATCTTCGCCGGCGTATCCAGCTTTTTCTCCAGACAGTAAGCCCGCACCAGAGGAGACGGACGATACATCTTATAGAAATCCAGAATTTCCTGCGGGATATCAATATATGCATCCGTATCGTTCAACTCCTGCTTCACCAGCTCGTCACAAAACACACCCCTGAGCTCCTCGAACGTCATCGGCTTAAGCGTCGCCGGATTTAAAAGCGGAGCCGGCTTATTCTTCATATCGGCACGGACATTGTACCACTGCTTCGGCATCTCGTTTTCTTCCAGATAAATCTTATATGGTATCATTTTTTCTGACATTTGCTGCTCCCTTCTTCATAAAACATTTCGTATTCGGCACATAGACGCCCTATATAAAATATCTACACAAAATTGTAAGAAATATCATTTGAAAAGTCAATCATTTTTCCATTCCTCTAAATCCGGATGGGCGTAAGAAAAATCTCACGCCCATCTGCTAAGGCAGCATTATTTAGCAAACTGCCATGTCTCTATTTCATACTTTTCTCCGGCAAAAATGAAATACAAATCATGAATGCCCTCCACTTTGCCGGTAAGCTGTGCGGTATACTCCGTAAATTCCCTGCCCTCCGGTATATTTTCAATTGGAAGGCATCCCAGCACAGCGCCTTTTGGTCCGTCAATCCGAACCTGTACCGCACCTAAAGCCTGCGCGCCCTCCTTATTTCTCACCGTGATGCACAGAGAAGAGGGAGCCGCTTCGCCAAAATCCACGCCCTGAACCTTTATAAAGTCACCACTCTGGATATCTCCTAACGCCATAGCTCCGCTGCCGCAGCTTTTGCTGACATCATCTGCCGGAACAATACCGATGCCGCCCATTACGGCAAAAGAAGCCGCCCTGTTTTTTGCATAGGCATCCACATACTGTAACTGTTCCCTGCCCTTCAAAGTCTGCTCAATGACTCCGATTGTCCCATCCTCCTGCATGGTAAAGGCATCAATATGCGTGCAGCGATACCCCTTCAGTATCCCCATTGCCTTTTCCAATACTCTCGTGTGGTAAGTAATATACCACCGGTCACGGAATCTAAAAACACAGTGATGGTTATTTCCGCCAAGACCGAATGTGCTTTCCGGATTTTTCAGAATCCTTTCCTTATATGTAAAAGGTCCCATCGGACTGTCGCCTTCCATGCAGATGATTTCGCCATTCTCAAACCCGTATTTCTCCGTTCCTGCTTCGTCTACCTGAAAATTGGAACAATAGGTGTAATAATATTTGTCCCCAGCCTTATGAATCCCGGAATCCTCAAACAAATAAGGAGGATTGAGCCTCTGCGGCGTGCCGACAATACTAATCATATCCTCGCCAAGCTCCACGACTCTTGCCGTACCCGGATCAGCCTCTTTTCCTTCCGGAACGCCTCCGCCGAAATACAGGTAAGCCCTGCCGTCATCATCCATCAATACTGCCGGATCAAACAGCCAGAATACATCCGCACATTCCGGTGTCTGTCTGCTAATCAGCGCCTCACCAAGCGGATCTTCAAAGGGTCCCGTAGGGCTGTCCGCCTGCAACACCCCGATTCCGCCTCCCGCATCCGCAAAATATAAGAAAAATTTCGGTTTCCCATCAATCATCTTCCATGCTGCAGCCGGCGCCCATGAATTGCGCGCCCATTTTGCGCTTCCCTGATTTGATGCGGCGTTCACGGAACCATGATCGGTAAAGTTTACCATATCGTCCGTGGAAATCACATTGATCTGATGAATTCTCCCATAGGTATTCTCCACCACCGCACCAGTCGCATCATGCTCAAAAGCATCTGCAGTCATATAAAGGTAGACGCGGTCATCATATACAAGCGCGTAAGGGTCTGCGCCAAACCGCTGCGTCATCAACGGATTAGAATCCTCCAGTCCCTTGTAGTTTTCCGTAAAGTCTATGTTCTCAAAATACTCCATCCACTCCTCCTGTTCCGGCTGTTCTCCTATCATCTGTCGGTCTTCTTTCTGTGTCATCTCGTCTGTTTCTGTTCTCTCTTCCTGTATGTAACCGGATGTTTCCTCTACACTGTCGTTTTGCGCCTGTATGTTATCGGCTTCTTGCCCAACACTGTCGTTTTGCGCCTGTATGCTACCGGCTTCATCACGGTCTTCCGCCGCTTTATTGCCGCATGCACACAATAAAACAGCTTGTAGTGCAGCCATAATTATTATTTTTGAATTAAAACATTTTCTCATACTCATAACTCCTGTCAAAAGCAGGAAACCTCTTTCTTTTATCTTTTCTTGCCCCTGCTTCTCCACCAGACAAATCCGGCTGCCCCTGCCGCCAAAACCGCAGCGACACCGAGCGCTATCCCAAGACCATTCGATTTATCGGCGGTATTCTCATGAGCCGCATAATTTGCATCATCCATGTTTCCAGATGCCACGGAGCCGGCATCACCATCGATATCCCCGGACACATTATCACTTCCCTGCGCCATTGAGTCTTCTCCCCCGTCTTCTGCTGTCCCGGCGCCGTCCCCATCTTCATTGATGACAACGGAAATATCATCCACGTAGAAATCCGCTTTTCCATCCGTCTCGATATAAATATAAGCTGCCGGCGCATCCTCCGGTATCGTATAATTGACAGAAAGCTCCGTCCAGTCCTCTGCAGCCGCATCCGCTTCAAGAAGCTGTGTACTTGCATCGAACTCCAGTCCCATACGGATTTTTGCATCCTCTGTCATACAGAAAGCTGTAATTGTCACATTCAAGCCGGCATAACGGGAAACGTCAAGCTTCATACTCGCATCCTGCTCTTTTCGCGATACTTTCAGGGAATAACCGATTGCCGCTCCCTCCGTATGATTGATTCTCGGCGCCAGCACAAGCGTCGCCTGATGTCCCGTTCCCCGTCCTAAGATGCCCACGTCTCTCGGCACCACGGTCTTCGTCTCTCCCGCTTCCGAATAAGGCTCAAAGGTAATCAGCAAATCTTCCAGCTCGCCGAACGTATCCTGCACAGTCATAGTAAACTCTTCGCCCTTGGCTGCCATGACGACTGCGTCAAATGCGGGCTTTTTCTCCAAATTTCCATAGAACAGCAGCGGATTGGCATCCACACGCCATGAAGCATCGTCCGTCAGTCCCCACACGGTGACAGAGGTCAGCTTCGCGCCGCCCTTTACCTCCTCAATCAGACGCGCAAAGAAATCATAATAGAATTTCGCCTGATAATACCATACGTTTTCGTCCGTCCTACTGCATCCCACATCCAGCTCCGTAATATGTACTTCATCCACAACCGCCGAATATTTCTCCAGCGCCCTCATATACTGGTCAATATTCTGGGTATCGGTCAGATGCCCCTGCATACCGATTCCGTCCAGCAGACCATCGCCGTAGATGGTGCCGTCGCCGTCCGGCTTAATCACATCGCTTTCCACCTTGGCATGGTTCTCATTCCACTTTTCCTTCGTCAGAAAATTCACGATGGCATCGCTCTTATTGTCAAACCATTCATTATAATCATTATAGAAAAGCTTCGGCATGATAACGGACAAATCGTCTGTTTCCGCATTCAGTCCGTAGAGGTCTGCATATTCTGCAGCATAAACCGTCTCCGCCTCCCTTGCATACAAAAAGGCATAATAGAGGTAATCTGGCCCGATGATCTGATACCAGTAGCTCTTTCGCAGACCGTCGTCCTGATTTTCATCCGCTGCCTCGTTCACAACGTCCCATGCATAGATGGTCTTTGCATAACCGTTTTTGTAAGTGTATTCCATCACACTGTAAATATAGGTCTTAAGCCTCCTTAACAGTTCTTCCCGGTCAACGAGACACTCTTCATCCAGCTTCGCGGAATCCGTCCAAGTCTGTTTCCCATTCTCATAAGCGATGTAATCGACTGCAAAGATTGACGGATCTACCTGCGAATGCCACACCAGTGTATGTCCCCGCATTCCCATATCATTCTCAACCGCCCAGTCCAGCATCTCTTCCGCCGCCGGGTCGATTTTGAACAACGATTCCGATTCTGCATTAAAATTGTACGCAGGCTTCAGTTCGTTTCCGCACGTTATGCTGTTAAAAACAGATTTTATCAGCTCTTCTTTCGCCGGATTACCGATTTCCTTTCCGGAATCGTTCCAGTGGCTGATTGCCTCACATGCCGCCCCAAACTTAAAATAATCTCCATACAGCTCATCCAGATGCTCGTAGGACGCCGTATCAATTTCCGATGCCTGCGCCACCATTTTTCCTCCTGTCAGACTATACACCGCCACTATGGCAGCCATCATCACAGTACCTGTTCTCTTCATGAATTTCTTACTTTTTCGCAACATTTTCCTTTCCTCTCACTAATTATTTCCTGCCTGTTTCCGTCTTTCCTCAGAGAAGTACGGTCTACGCGATATCCGTATAATATTTTGCCTGTTCGTGGAACATTTCCGCATAAATGCCCCCTTCTTTGTCTACGAGTTCCTCATGGGTACCATATTCACGGATGGTATCATCCGCAAAAACCGCTATTTTATCGCAGAACCTGCAGCTTGACATCCTGTGCGAGATATAGATGGCGGTTTTCCCACCCACCAGCGTCTCAAACTGGCGGTAGATTTCATACTCTGCTATCGGGTCAAGTGCTGCGGTCGGTTCATCAAGAATGACAATCGGCGCATCCCGGTAGAGCGCTCTGGCAATCGCAGTCTTTTGCTGCTGTCCGCCGGAAAGCTCCGTTCCATGCTCATCATAGGACTTAAAAATCATGGTGTCCATGCCCTCCGGCAGCTTCTGCACATCCTCATACAGCCCCGTAAGCCGGAGAATATCCACAATCTTCTCCTCCGCCGCATGTTCCACTTCACCAAGGGCAATATTCTCCTTCATACTGAACGCAAACAACTGAAAATCCTGAAATACCACCGCAAACAGCCGCCTGTACTCCTCTTCGGAATATTCCTTGATATTGACGCCGTCAATGAGGATTGCGCCCTCCGTCACATCATAGAGCCTGCTAAGAAGCTTCACGAGTGTTGTCTTTCCCGCACCGTTTAAGCCTACGATAGACAGATGCTCACCCGGCTGAATCGTAAGATTGATGTGCCGCAGCACATAGTTATCCGCGCGCGGATACCGGAAACTGACATCTACAAACGCAATTGTATGCTCCCCCTTCTTCACGCTGCGGCTGCCCTTCTCCATCGCCGCGGGGTATTCCAGAAATTCCAGATAACGGTGGGCGTAATTACAACGCTTTGTAATCTCCTGCAGCCCGCCTGCAATAGAGAACAGACTCTGGTACAAAACCGAAGCCGCCGCCACGCACATGGAAAAATCACCGAGAGAAATTTTACGCATGATTGCCAGATAGCCTATGTAAAAATAACTGACTGCATCACGCAGCGTATTGATTCCATCCATCGCCCAGCTGTTCTTCCGGGTTCCTACGCTCTCTAATCGCCAGTCCTCCGTTATTTTATCAAGCAGAAGCTTTGTTTTTCTGCCCATCATGCCTGCGCTGTGATACAGACGGATATCCTTTCCGTAGCAGGGATTGGTAAGCTGAAATAGAAAATAGCCCCAAATCCGGTTGCGTGCAGACAGCCTTTCAAAACTTTCCACCTCAATTTTATTATTTCTCATATTAAAATACAGAAACCCGCCAAGCGCCGCAAGCTGAACAGGAATCAACAACGGGCATGTTGTAAGGACTACCCCGATTCCGCCGCAGAGCACTATCACATTGCCAATCAGCCGGAAAAATTCGTTCAGTACACCCTCAACACCGCCACTGTACCATGTCATTCCTTCTCTTGCCTTATTGAGCGCATCTAAGGCATCCGGATCCTCGGTATGCTCAAAATCCATTTCCATTGCCCGTTTGGCAATATCGACAGAAATATACTCCCTAAACCACTCTCCCATCACACTTCTGGCTTGGTTATCCACAACGTTTCCTATGATGCCTGCCAAAAGCGACACGCCCACGGCTATCGCCGCATACATACAGATGTTATGCAGATGCCGTGCCGCCTCTGCACCGGTAAGAAACAACTGCAGCTCGTCCATCAGAAGCTTGGGCAGCAGAATCTGCCATGCCCTGTCAAACACGTCCCTCAGCAGACGCACCCCATAGATTAGAAACAGAACCGGTTTCTTATGCCATGCCAGCTTTAACATGAACACTATCGTTTCCCGGCTTTTGTTCAGACTTTCCCGTCTGTCTTTTGCATCCCGATTCGTCTTTGTCTCAAGCATCAACAGCCACCCCCTCCGCCTCTTCCACATAATACTGCGCCTGCGTATGGAACATCTGTGCATATACGCCGCCCTTCGCAAGCAATTCTTTATGCGTACCGTATTCCACCAGTCTGCCCTCCTCGAACATCGCCACATGGGAACAGAACTGGGTGGAGCTTAGCCGGTGGCTGATATAGACTGCGCTCCTTTGCCCAATCAACTGATCAAAATCCTGATAAAGCTTACTTTCCGCCAACGCGTCCAGCGCCGCCGTCGGTTCATCCAAAACGACTACCGGCGCATCCTTATAAAGTGCCCGTGCAAGGGCAATCTTCTGCCTCTCACCGCCGCTGAAATCCGTACCGTCGTCATAAATCACCTTCAGAACCTCCGTATCCATCCCTGCAGGCAGGGTCTCAAGCTTATCGCCCAGACCACTTTTGACCAGACATTCTTCGGCTCTGTCCTTCTTGGTATCCTGCGGCTCCTGCATGGAAATATTTTCGGCAAGAGGAAAGGCAAACAGCTCCACGTCCTGAAATACCGGTGCAAACAGCCGATAATAACTGTCCCTTGCATAGCGCTCCACATTCACGCCGTTTAGTAAGATTTCACCCTCCGTCGGCTCATAGAGACGAAGCAGCAGCTTAATAAATGTAGATTTTCCCGCACCGTTTAACCCAACCACCGCCAGCCGCTCTCCTGCCGTTAACGTCAATGACAGATTCTTCAAGGCATAGGTATCCGCTTTCGGATAGCGGAACGATACATTCCGAAACTCAAATTCATAGAACACACTGGCGGGAACCGCTTCCCCCTCTTCCATACCTCCACCTTCAAAATCCATAAAACTTCTGAAATCGTCTACTTCCCTGCTCCTCGCCAGCATATCGCTGAGTCCGCCCAGCACACTGGATACATAATTATAGAACGTAACGGAAGACGTCAGATACAGTGAGAAATTACCCGGCGTCATCTCGCCCCGTACCACCCTTGCAATCAACCAAGCGTAAACCGTTCCCTGCGACAATGCCCATAACACATTCGAGGTGACAGAAGTGACAAACCACATTCTGGCATTCTCGATTTCCTTATCGTAGCGTATCTTTTTCAACTCCCTGTATTTTGTAAGAAGCCAGTCCTTTAGCCCGAACATACGGATGTCTTTTGCCGCTCTATAATCTGTCGTGATATCCTCCATATAGAAGTCCTTGCGCCACCACAATGCCAGTGCATCCCAAACCTTTATCTTGTTTATCTTACCAACCTTGTTGGAAATCCCAAAATTGATAACCGACAGCACAACCATCCCCAGCATGATGACCGGGTGCATCGTTCCGAGTATCACAATACCTGCAAGCGCGACGGTCAGATTAATCAGACACTGTATGAGCGAGCGTATAAGCCCTTCCACACCGCTTGTATTATTATTACATGACTGCTGTGCCTTCTGATGGCAGTCCATCACATCGGAGTCCTCCAGATACTGGTAATGCATGGTCATGACTTTCTGATTCTTAAGAGCCATCAGTTCTTGACGGACACTGATGCAGCGGAACCATGTATCATTATTCCGGTACGTCCCCAAAGTTTGTGTTGCAAGCTGCAAAAAAGCAAAGCACACAATAATCCGCAATAACCTCTCTATGCCCCCGTTCTGTGTAATCACGTCTATGATGAACTTCGACAAAAATGTCCACAGATACTGCATCACGGGTTCCATAACCATTCCTATCAGCGTAAGGAACAGAATCTTCGGCTGGTACCGTACAATCGCGCTTACAACATAGCGGATATTACAAAATAAACCATAGTCTTTATGATATGGATTTTTCTTTTCTTCTTCCTTCTTTTTCTCTTTCCCCTTCATCTGACCTGTTGTTCCTTTCGTGCCGTCCTACCCTTCCAAACTATCACGCACCCGCAACTTCATGCCGTGAAGCACTTATGTCCTTTTGGCATCTCCATCCGTTTATGCTCTTCTGGCGGCAGATTTCATCAAATCGGCAAGCGTACTGTCAAGCTTTGTGCGAATGAAATCGACCTTGTCCTCTTTGACAAGAAAATACAGATACGAATCTTTGACAAACTCCATTGGTAGTCCTCTGCCGACAATTTTAAAGTTTACATAACCTTTTTCAATATAGCTTTCAATCTCATCATTTGAGATGAAAGCCGGGCGTTTCATACACTCTGTAAACGACCTTGGTGTAGAATTATTCGGACACTGAAAAGGAAGCGACGGGTCATATGTAAGCTGTGCCTGCGACTGGTTTCTGTAATGCTCCTGCCGCATTTTACAGCCCGGATAACAGATTTCATTCACCAGAATCTCCACCCTGTCCGCATAGGGCTGCAAGGCTTTTAAGACCTCCTCATTGTGATTTAAATCGTAATCAAGTACCACCAGATAATAATCCTTCTCCAGTTCTTCCTGCAATTCTTTCACGTCCAATATCCGCTTCGTGGTCGATGAAATCAATTTGTACCCCGGATATTCCCTGCGGATATAATCTTCCAGAACTTTCTGGTTGACCAGCACCTGATTCATCCCGTTATCCGCCATCTGCATAATCAGATTACAGTAGGTATCCGTCACATGCTTCTGCTCCAGCAGAGAGTTTGTCCATGTAAACCGTACCGGAACATTCTTGTTGTTATATGCAGCGATAATCTTACCGATATCTCCCTTACTTGTGATGCCGAACACTGTTCTGCCGCCATTCCAGATTGCTCCGGGAAACGTTCCGTAGACGGAACCAATCCGGTATCCTTCCCGAAAACTTTCCGGATACTTATTCATAAGATTGAGCAATACCTGATTTAAAAACCTAAAATAACACAGTCCCGGCAAATGCCAGTAAATCTCCCTTTTCTTTTCCATCCTCATAACACCCCATATTCCTTATCTGTCTGCAAGACTCCATATCCATTCTGTTAGCACCGATTCACTTAGCCGGTCTTGGACGGTTCACCGTTATAACCTTGTTTGCCGTCAGATTATTTAACAACAAAATTCTTGTCTGTCCTTGATATTCCGGTCGAATCAGATAATGGCAGTAGGTTTCCACCAGAGAAAAAATGTTTGCCGTCCTGCCTTCAATCTTAAAGTTATAGAATCCCATGGGTACATATTTTTCCCATATCGCTTCCGGTGAGATGTAGGTACTATAGCCTTGAATGGTATGAATACAATTAAATTCACCATACTCACAGTACCATTGTTCCAATGGAATCTGTTTGTCCGCGGGCATTTTACGGTTTTTTAACATAATGCGCTGATTTTTGGCAATGTTCTGATAATGCTTCCCCCTCCTCGGACAGTGCGGCGTACACAACGTATTGACAAGGATTTCACATCTTGCCTTGTCCTCAATCTTCTCCAGCTCATCAAACTGATTATTGAAGTTATAATCAAGCACTACCAGATAGTAATCCTTCTTCAGCTCCTCATTGACAAGTGCAATTTCTCTGATTTCTTTACATGTGGAACTGTTCAGCTTAAAACTGGGGTACTTCTCCCTGATGTAGTTCTCCAGAACCGGTGAAAAAATCATGACCTCATTCATACCATTATCCGCCGCCCTCATACAGAAATTACACCATGGGTCTTTTAAGTCTTCCTCGTTTAGCATCATATTGGTATATGTATAACGGACGGGTATTCCCTTTGCGTTAATGTGCTTAATCACATTTGTCACAAAAGCTTCATCACACTGATCGTAATTAGATGGTCTTCCTCCATTCCAGAGCGACATCGGAAATTCTCCAAAAAAAGAAGCAATTTTGATACCCTCCCTAAAATATTCCGGTTTCTGCTCGAGCAGACTCAAAACAAGCATATTCAAGGGATAATTCTGCCGCAGACCGGGCAAATGAAACCTTACTTCCATATTTTCAACTCTTCCTTTCTTACATCTTTCTTGCTGCTACCGGACTCTGTCAGCAATTTAGCTATCAGAAAAGGGGCGGTGCCCGGAAAACACCGCCCCTTTTCTGTATCTTTATCTTATCAATCCACTATCACAAATTTATTGATTTGCTGCATCCACGTAGGACTTCCAAGTGTCTCTGATACCTTCAACCGCCTCGGAAACAACTACGCCCTTACCGAAGTTCCAGATGAAATCAGGTCCGAAATCCAGACTCGGAATAACGCCCTGATAAGCAATCGTACCCTTCTCGGTCATCATTGCAAAGGTCTCGTCAACAGCTCTTGTGTCGCGTGCGCCTGCATAAACATGTGCATAATTGACATAATCTTCATAGCCCGGAACATCATTTGTCCACAGATTCCATGCAAAGGCAAGTTTCCATGCCTTATCCGCATCATAGCAGGAAGGAATCGCTACCGGGTTATCCGACCAGACATTCACATAATCTGTTGCCTTGGGTCCCTTCGGGAACATTACAAATCCGAAATCATCCTCCATATCGCAGAGGAATCCTTTGTTGTCCTCACTATTAAAATACATACAATATGCATCGTCCGGCATGAACGCTACTTCACCATTCAAGAATGCCTGCTTGTAGTAATCCCACTGTGCATCCTCCGGCGGAACCTGTCTGTATTCGTCAATAATTTTAGCTGCCCACTCCAATGCTTCAAGCGTATTGGGATCCTCAAGGGCGTAAGTAAAGTTACCATCCGCATCCTTTCCAATAAAAGCACCATTGTTTGAGAATACTGACATCTGAACAACAGCATTGTTCTCGTTAAAGCCGGCAACATCAATTACGCCGTCATTGTCGATATCTCTCTGTACCTTTGACAGATACTCTTCAAATTTATCCCATGTCCATTCACCGGAAGCCTGTAAATCATAAAGTTCTTCAGGATCGATACCTACTTCCGAAAGAATTCTCTTATTAAAATAGAGTCCTGTTCTCGGTTCCGGTTTCCCTGAAGACATGCAGTAAATTGCGTCACCCTTGCTAAATTTCTCATGCACCTTATTGGAAAACTTCGATTGTGAGAAATCCAGACAATCCAATGTAGAAAGGTCATACATAAGTCCGGATGCCATAGCGGATGAAGTTGCAGGAGCCTCACGAAGAACGAAAAGATAGTTCTCATCGCCGCCTGCTGTTGCATACTCTACAAAATCCTGAGGCGTTGACTCCCAGTCAGAGATAGCCATCTGCTTGATTGTAAAGTTATATGTCTCCTGAATCCACTCACGATATTCCTGCTGTGCCTCTTCAAAATCATCCTTGGGTTCCGGAACTGATCCGTCAGCCGGAGACCACCAGTCACGAATAATAATTTCCATTCCGCCAAGATCGTATACATTACCGTCAGCATCTGTCAGAATAGGATATTCACTGTCTTCTTCTGCTGCTGGTTCTTCCGAAGCCTCACCTTCAGAAACATCCTCAGCCTCTTCCGCAGGTGCACTCGTCTCATCCTCGCTGCCTGCATCCTCCTGTGCGGGAGCTTCTGCTGGTGCAGCATCATTGCCCCCACATCCTACCATACTTACAGTCATAGCGGTTGCTAAAGAAGCCGCTAATAACTTGTTAACCATTTTTCTTTTCATTTTTTTCCTCCTTTTAATTTATATGTATCCTTTTTCGCGGGTGTATTTTTCCGGAATACCCCATCTGTATAAAAGGAAATACACGCATTGTTATGCACCAACTGATTGCTTTACATCTTGATACCGGAGCTGCTAAGACTCTCTACAAATCCCTTCTGTGCAAACAAATACAGAAGAATCAACGGCACAATAATCATCAAGGTACCGGTGGCAAGAATACAGTTAGAGTATGCAACGGATATCGTTACCGTAGCACCCGTTTCCCTCTGGATCCAAGCGCCCAGACTGTCCACAATTCTGGAAAGACTGGTACTTACAAGATTGGTGTTGCCGAGGAACATCTTAGAATAAAAACCGTCCGTCCACTGCCATACAAATGCAAACAGGAAACAGGATGTCAATATGGGCTTCGCGTCCGGAAGCATGATTCTTATAAATGTTTTCAGCGTTCCGCATCCGTCCACATACGCCGCTTCTTCCAATTCCTTAGGAATATTACGGAAAAACTGACGAATCATATAGATGTACAATCCGTTTTTCAGACCCATACAACCGGCACTCATCAAATAGTAAGGCAGCTTTGAACCACGCAGATTAATTGTATCGCCCGTAAGCGTCTTAAAAATGCCAAGAATATCAAAAAACCGGAAATGCAGATGCAGGGAACCTGAAATCGTCTGCGGCGGAATCAAAATTACCAGCATCACACATGCAAACCAGAACTTTTTAAACGGAAACTCAAATCTCGCAAAGCCATACCCGACCAGTGTACACATGGAAATCTGCAAAAGTGCAATCGTAAGCGACACAACAAATGAATTAAAAAGAGCCTTGCTGTAACTCATCAGTTTTGCTGCCAGCAGATAGTTCTCTGTCGTAAAATGCTCCGGAATAGAGGTGACTATCGGATTATACAAATCGCTCTCTGTCATAAAACTGATGGATATTTTATTCAGTATGGGCTGCAGAATCAAGAAGCACATACCAAACAACAATACAAAACGACAGATGCTGACAGCATATTTCATCACAATCTTCTTTAAAAGGTAACCGCCCGATTTTCTGTTTCTCTCCTTGAATTCACTATATTTCATTCGTTTTTGCTTAGTCATAATAGTAAACCCTCCTCGAGATAATCAATGAGCTGATACCCACAATAACCATGACGACTACGAAATAAATCCATGACAATGCCGAACCGTAACCATAATTAATCTGGTCAACCGTAATCTCGGTAATCTTATCAATAACCTCATTATCCGAACGCATACAAAAATCAATGACCGTATAAATCCAGTTTACAAGGAACAGCGAACTAAGCATGGGGAACGTAATTTTCCAAAGGCTCTCCCACTTCGTACAGCCTTCAATATCCGCTGCTTCATACATACTGGTAGATATTGTCTGTAGACCGGAGAGGAAGATAATAATCTGGATACCTGACGAAATCGCCACATCATAGATATTATCAATTACCTCAAATACGGATTCATATGCCCTTGTACCCACACCTGCAGTTGTCAGGATACTCTCTAATGCCCCTGTTATACTGATACCCTGTGCAGTTTCTTCAATCGCAACGTTCATTGCCGCCATCACAGAGTTTTCCGACTCCAATCCGAGAATAACGCCCGAAGAGAGAATCACCGGCAGGAAAAATACGGCTCTAACCAATGCTCTTCCCTTGAACTTCTGATTCAATATCAGCGCCACGAAAAAGCTGAATACCATAATTGCCAAAGAATAGAGCGCCATTCGTGAAATTTCTTCCACAAGAAGTCTTGAGAACTCCGGGTCAATCCTGAATGCCCTTATGTAATTATCCAATCCCAGCCATATCGGTGTAAAACTGCCGGCGCCCACCTGCACATCACAAAAACTCATATACAGAGACTGGAAAAATGGCTGCACCATAAATACCAGAAACCCGATAATAAATGGGGCAATAAACAGATATCCCGATAAAGCCTTGCGCTTCTGAAGACCCGCCAATTTATTCTTCTGTTTCTTCATAATCACTACCCTTTCTACCTTTTTTATAGGAAAGCATACCTGTTTTACCGAACCACCTTATAATCTCTCGCCGGCACTTCTATGCCATCCGGCGTAACGGCATCTGCGTAACCATAGTTTACATATACCTTCGTGCCGTCTTCATATATTGTACATTTCAACTCTGAAGTAATACACTCATGACCCGTCATTTCCTGATTAAAGGTATGACCCAGTTCCTCGTTATATCTTGTGTAAATCTCAAGCATTCTGTCATGCCATACTTCATAATCCGAACCGTAATATTGCGTATAAAGTGTTTTCTGAAGAGCAAACGCGCTCTCCTGCATCAAAGTGAAATACAAACCTGCACCATACTCTGCCGAAAGAAGCAGTTCATCTTCCGCATGACCGGAAACATTTAGTGCTGTACCCGTATAATTAACATAGCCATGCAGCGCCATCTGATAGAACGGAACATAAGCATCCAAAATGGTATACTCATTACCTTGTAAATCCACATTGGTAATCATATCGCTGTAAACAGCCGCATAATCATTTCCCATGTTAATCATGATATTCGTACCGTTTTCCGACAGCTTCTTAAGCTGCTCGGACTGGATAGCCATCGACTCCTGCCTGCTCACCGTCTTCTTGCGGTAATAATCTGCAGACAAATCCATGCCCGTATCCCTGAAAGAAACCCCTGTGCCGTACTGATTTGCTGCCGAAACCAGATTCTCAGCCATCTTCTGTGCTAAATCGGCACGCAGAAGATAATAGCTGTCCGTTCCTTCTCTTTGCGCATATGTAACGTCACTGTATTCATAGAGTTCTGCTCTCTCCTTACTAATCAGCCTTGCGGCATCCGTATAGGAGAAGAAGCCATTGAAAAGATTACTGTCATATTCATACTGTGTAACGCCATCCAGATAAAGATCAACTCCCAGAGACTTTGCAGTATCCGCCAGAGATTGAAGATCCTTTTTACTACCCAGACTCGAAATCGGCTTTACTTTCTTCAAAATTTTCTGGTTGATTCCACCATTACACCAGCCGCTAAGCTTGACGGACATATTGTTCAATCCCTCAGATTGAAGTTCTCTGATGATATTTTCCGCTTCTTCATAAGTCGTAAGCTTTAACGGTCTGCTCGTGGGAACGCCCAGAATCTGTTTTACTTTATCAACCGCTCCAACGATTTCAAGAGCAACAGGCGCCTGCGTATCATCATTCAGCGTAAAGCTGCCGTCGTATTTATTTTTTAAATAATTCTGATACTCCTTCGCCATATCCACATAGCTTCCGGAATCTACGAAATGATACCGCAGACTCAGCGTCTCGTCCGGCAGCTCCGGCAGATACACATAAACGGCACTGTTGGCAATCTCACCTACATCGTACTGTTCACGGAGCGAAATGCTGTAAACTGCACTGGCATAATTATAACTGTTATTGTGTCCGCTGATATCAGCCTGTATGGACGCGTATGGCGCTCCTTCTTCCAAAATACAAAGGAAGGAATCATCACCCTGTGAGATACCGAAGGTATTGTAATACGCTCTCGTATTGTGCACCACTGCATCACGGGACAATGCCATATCCCAGCCATAAATATTGGCATAATAGCTGTTCTGGGCAATTTTGCCATTGTTGAAATTAATAATTGCGCCTCCGCCTTCCGGCACCAGCATATATCCTTCATCATCTACTCCGCCTGCGCCAAAATACGGAAGAGGCGTCAGCGTATAGATAGGATAATCCTCCTCATACTCCAAGTCGCTTAAAGCAAGATCCACAATCAGGTCGTCTCCTTCAAGGCGATATACCATACTTACATTAAAAACCGGGTTCTCTGAGGTTTTCACGGATAAATCCAATTCCTTATCTTCCGCCAGCTTCTCGTAAGTATAACCGTATTCCTCAAAGTATTCCTCCATCTTGGTCTTGACACTGTTGCTGGCATTATCACGGAGGACATAAATCACTTCTGTTTCCAGAATCGGATAGCTTGCCAGCAGCGCTTCCTTATCATCCTTCTTACCTAAATCATTGATATCATACTTTTTGTAATACCGCTTTATCATATTCTTGGCATCCGCACTCATCTGGGACAGCATCCCCTCAAAATCTTCTGCCGTGGAAACAGGCGGGATTACATATTCTCTATCCACCTTACCGATGGAATAGTTGATTTTAACATAATCCTCTCCCGTCTCTATATCATAAATACCGTTCTTAATGCTGTATTCGTAGTTGTCGTACTGCGACTCAAGACCCGAAACAACACTATAGGACATCAGCAAAGTAGACTGTAACTTATTCTTCTCCGCCGCCAGCGCCATCGTGTCATTATGCGCATCCTGCGGATTGGAATACCAGACCTTTCCGGTATCCTTCACTTCCAGCGAAAACTGGGTCGTTATCGGATCCATGACAAACTTTAATCTGTCATTTTCCATCACTACAGACTCATCCGAACCCTCATAACCGTTAATACGGACAATTTCTTCCTTTTCCGTAGCATTTTGATAATGCATGACAAAATAGATCCCGCCCAGTATGATGATGCAGAGAATCACAGGAACAATTAAACTTTTCATTTGTCTGATAACTGCCGCCTTGATTTCTGCCTGCCTTACCGATTTTTCTTTCTTCATGGCTACTCCCATCCTTCCGTTATAGTCGGAATAATATCTCTCTGCCCAAGGAGATAAAGTATGCAATACCCTGCGTTATCATACTGAAGAACAACATCAGGATAAAGATAATTACCAGCATTGCAAACAGACTGAATACAATAAACAGAAGCGTCTTCCTCATCGTATACTCATGTATCTGTGACATTGCCGCCACAATCAGCAGCGCCGCCCAGAGCAGAGATATGTAACTGAGCACAGCGTAAAACTCCGCCTCGTCCACCGTCACAAAATTACTGAAAATCATCAGTGGAAACTGTATCAGAGGATAGGGCGTTATTGCATAGCATGTCGCCATATACACCTGCCCTAACCGACCCTTGCCGTCAAACAGTGTAGTCAGCCCCCAGTTTCCTACAACCCACAACGCCAGAGGAAAAACCACACTCGCCAGATACAAAAATATGTTTAGTTCCTCCCAATATACGTTCAAAAAGATAAAACTGGTGTAACGAAGCTTCATAACCCGGACAAGCAAAGTCAGAATCAGTATGGTATTTGCAGCCGCATAAGTGCCCCTCTTTTCGTGGGTTAAATCCCAGAATCCATCAAAAGGATGGGTGATACAATACAGCGCAAACTTAAGTGAATCAATATAGTGTTGATATTTTTCTCTCTTTAATAATGATGCAATCATTCCGGCCTCCGTTTATGATCTGTATTTAAAGATATCTGCAATTTCCATTTCGTGTTTAATTGCCTTCACCCTTCCGATAGAAAGAGGAATTAAGAATGCGGCGAGCACTACGATAATAATAATCACAATATGTTCCTCTACCCATTCCTTACGATACTGTTTATATGCCTTGGAATAGTTTTCGTCATCATACTTCAGCTCAAAATAATCCATTGCTTCACGATACCGCTCCTGACGCAGCAGAGAACGTCCGATTCCAATATAGGCAAGGTCATAATTTCCATTCAGGTCCATGACTTTCTGCCATGTCTCGCCCGATGCATCGTAATCGCCCTGTTCAAACTGATCCATTGCCTGATAAACCAAGGATCCAAACTCCGTAGGCAAAAAGAGCGTCAGACTACAGTCCTGAGAATCCAGCACAAGCAAATCGTATCCCATATGCTCTACTGCTGACGGACGTCTGAAATATCCGTCCATATTACCGTTACCGCCACATGCAAACACCAGCTTGCCCTGATCGTTATAACCGAATAAACGACTGCGGTTTCTGTCTAAGCAGACATATACGTCATTATCCATCGTGGTGACATCCTGAAAATATGAAGGTCCCTCATATCCGCCGCCGTTTCCCATGTACAAATCACCGTACACATCAAACTCACCATTGCGGACCAGAATATCATTTCCCATCAGATTCAGTTTCCGGATTGCCTGCGCCTCTTCATTCCTAAGGCTGTCTCTGGTAACGGAACTCGTAACCGCATACACAAAGCCTTCATAATCCATATAGATATTATCGTACTCTGTCGGTACGAAGGATTCCATCTGCGCTCTCTGTTCCTGTGTCGCAAATTTCTTCCATATATAATCCATCCAGTCGTATTTTACCTTCGTTGCGCCCACAAATCCGGAAAATACGCCGTCGTTCTCATATTTAATCAGTCCCTTATTGATACCTGTCGCAATACAATAAACACGACCTGCCGTATCAACTACAATCTTATTCGGTGTAAAATTGGTTTCGGGGTCCAACGATGAATCCACCGGTTTATCAAACTGCATCAGATAATTTAAGTCCTTATCCAATTTTAAAATCCGTGAATTTCCCTTGTCCGCTATGTAGATATCGCCTTCCTCAGAAACTGCAATATCCGAAGGAGAGGAAAACGTTGTGTTCTCTATATCCCCGTTAAAGCTGTCATAGATACGTCTAACCTCAAATTCTTCCGTAGACACTCTCTCCAGCTCTACGATACGGTTATTACCGGTATCACAGATATAAACCATATTCCCCTTTACAAACATGCCTTCCGGACTCTTCAGACTCACATCGAGACCAAAATCCGCGGATGTATATACGTTGCATACCGTATAAACATCGGGTGAATCCTGTACATCCCCCCACCAGTCATAATTGTAGGTGTAACTTCTGTCCGTAGCATATGCCGTCATGGAAAAACCGGCAAACAGCATGACGCACAGCATCAGGAGCCCCATCTTCTTTATTCTCATTTTCATATGCCACCTCGTTCCATACTCATCCTCATTTCCGCGCACACCTTTAGCGCATAACGAGTTTGTGTCCTGTCTCAATTAATCTTTTAAACCTGAGCTTGCCATCGTTTCAAGAATCTGGCTCTCAGAGAATACGAAAATTGCTATCGGAACCAGCATCAGAACGACCAATACCGCCGCAGCCTGACCGGTTCTTGCAATACCACCGCTTTGAATCTGCTGCATGGCATATACCAATGTCTTCTTCTCCTCTGAATAGATATAGGTAGCCGCTTTGTTATTCCACAAACCCTGTACGGAAAAGATAATCAAAGTCATCCACGCCGGCTTGACATTGGGCATTACAATACTGCGAAATACTTTCCACTCATTGGCGCCATCGATTTTGGCAGCCTCAATCAGAGAAGTAGGCAGCCCTTCCATGAACTGCTTCATAAGGAACAATCCCATAGGCGATGCAAAGGCAGGAACAATAATTGCCCAGTATGAATCAATCCAGCCTAATCTGTTCAAAATCAAATAGTTGGGAATCTGGGTTACATATCCGGTAAACATCATCGCTACCGTAACCAGTTTAAAGAATCCCTTTCCGCCCGGAAAATCATATTTTGCAAGCACAAACGCGCCCATGGAAGCAATTAACAGATGCCCTGCGGTTCCGACGAAAGTGATAAACACCGTATTAAACAGATATCTGGAAAACGATACCCACGATTTCCCCATTGTGACAAACAAATCGGAGAAATTATCAAATGTTGGATTCTGCGGAAGAATCCTCGGCGGGAACTTAAACAGCTCATCTAACGGCTTCAACGCGCAGCTGACAGCATAGATAATGGGAAACGCCATTACCAGCGCAATGAAAGCCAGAAACAGATACAGAAAAATATCCCCCACAATCGAACGATTGGGTTTTCTTCTCTTGATTAGTTTTTTGCGGTATACTTTTTCGACATTTTCTTGTTTTTTCTTTTTGCTCATATCAGGTTCCTACTCTTCTCAACAGACTTTGAATTGCTTTATTACATAAAATCATTAATAAGAACAAAATGGTTGCTATCGCACACGCATATCCCATATCAAATCTTGTAAAACCATAGTCGAACAAGTGTGTAACGATTGTTCTTGCCGCATAATCCGTACTGGGATATCCGCACAGCGCCATCGTAACATCGCAGACGCCAAATGCCTGTGTAATGGACATAACCGCACCAAACATCAGCATTGGTTTCATATTTGGAAGAGTGATGTACCATAGCTCCTGCCACCTGTTCTTGATGCCGTCCATATATCCCGCTTCAAACTGAGAAGCATCCACACCTTGAAGCCCGGCTACGAAAGACAGGAACCCTGTACCAAGACTCATCCACAAAATAACCAGCATACAGACCGGAAGCATATAATCCGGATTAATGAACCATAAAACCGGCGTGTCTATAATGCCCAGATTCATCAAAAATGCATTTACATAGCCGTATGCGTCTCCTCTGAAGAATACCGAGAAAATTACATAACAGTTTCCCGCGATAGACGGCGCATAAAATATAACGACGGCTATACTTCTGACCCATCTTGGCAATTCATTAATCAGCCATGCAAACAGGAACGACATGATATACCCCAGCGGTCCGGTAAAGATTGCTATCATCAGCGTATTCTTAAGGCCAATCAGAAAAATATCATCTTCCAGTATCAAACTGATATAATTGCTTAATCCAATAAATTTCGGGCTCTCCAATATGTTATAGTAAGTAAAACTATAAAAAATGGAGATTACAACCGGCAGCACATAGAAAGCGCAAAACAATATCGCATATGGCGCCAGAAACGCATAACACATTTTACTTTTCTTCGCCTTCTTCATCGCTACTTGAATATTGTATTTCCGCAAAGCGATGTATTTGCTAAAAAATTCTCCCATACTTCCCTCCCCTATTCTAACGGCATGCCGAACTCGGTTCGCTTCTTAATAATTTCTTCGTCTATCTTAATCGAGTAATCTATAATCGTCTCTCTGGAATCATCCTTGTCATTCAGAACCTTTCTGATGGCATTGGTGATGTGACGTCCCGTATAGTATCCTCCCGGCACTTCACGGATACCTACTGTCTGATCCCACTGTGCGCTCAGCACTTCAATATCATCATTGCTCCATGAAAGCTGCTTAAACGCATCCTTGTTTGCCGTTGCATACCGGGCGGAAGAGCCGAGCAAAGCTTCTATCTCACGTCCGAAACGGGTCTGTGTCTCGATGGAAGCCCACCACTTCATGAATTCCCATGACTGATTTCTAAGCTCCTCATCCTCCGTGCGGATCATCATCGTCGCGTTACCTGTAATGAAATCAGAACGATCGATATAAGTATTTCCTTCAGCATCGGTATACTCTGTTCCGGGAATCAGTGTGAAATCCCATAACCCTCTGATTTCAGGAGCTGATACCATCAAGGTATTGTAAGTAGAGTAAGCCGATATGCCAATAGGCATCTCGCCGGAACGGAAACGGCTGACAAAATCATAAATTGTCGGAAGACCATAGTCATTAAAATATCTGATGTAATCGTCGAAGGCTTCTACGCCCGCCTCATCATCAACGGTAGTCTTCGTGCCCTTTTCGTTATACATATCCCCGCCGTACTGATACAGCAGTGTAAAATACAATGACAAATCTGGAGCCGTGGATGCAACTGCGGTACTCGACTGTGCCGTAGTGCTGCTTCCTGCCGCTGTCGGAATACCTACCGACAGGTTATTGCCTTGGAGCGTCGGCAAAAGCTCAATAAATTCATCCCACGTCTGGGGTACCTCAAGTTCCAATTCTTCCAGAACATCTTTACGATAGAACATTACATTAAAGGTCTGGGTTTCCGGAATCGCATAAATATGACCGTCCAGTCCGTACTGTTCATAAGAGCTGGGGGTATAGTGCGAAAGGACTTCCTCCCATCCTTCAAACTGCGTGATATCCTCCGCAGCATTACGCAGCGCATAGTTTACCGGCTGGTCAGCGCTGACAGACAGAACCACATTGGGTCCTCTTCCGGCAAGCACCGCATTCAGCAGCGCACTCGGATCCACAATTTCTACATTGACCTTGACACCCGAATCCGGCGTAAAGGAATCATCTACCATGGATTTCAAGATGGTACCCTGATCACGACCTGTCAGAACCCATACCTTGACAACTTCGCTGTCATCGTCCTCGTCATACACATCACCCACAGAGTTGTAATCTACCGTGAAAGACGCCACAAAGGACTTTGCCTCATGCCATATTTTGGTGAGGGCATTCGCTTTATCCTTCTTATAAGGCGCCCCCGCCCCTCTTACTACCAGATAATCAACATCCAGCTTTGTATCAGCCATGTTCAGGGATGCCGTACCAAGTGCGGTGATGTTATCCTTGAACGTAACAAATTCCAATGAAATCTTCTGCGGCTTTTCACAGAAACGCTCCAGCTGCTGTGCTACCGTCTGAGCCGAAGCAATATTATCGGCTTTCTGACCGCTGTATGCCACCATATCATCTACGATCTTAAACAGTCTCTTGGATTCCAAATCCATCGCTTCAATAATTTCCGGATAGTTTCTGTCAATATTATAATCCCTGTACTGATCCGGATTAGCGCCTGTATATACCAGTACTTTTCGATAAATCTGATTCAGTCTGTATGTAGAATCTTCCAGTTCCTCCAAAATCGCTCCCAATCCGCCAAGGGATGCTTCCAGCCGGATTGTATGCGTTCCTGCTGTCAGATAGAAGCTGTAAGGATTTCCTTCCTCATCCGCCATGTCCAGACTGTTCCAGTCGTTGCTGTACTCAAACGCAACCTGCTTCATTTCATGGAAAGGGATTTCTCCGTCTATGTACATAATTCTGTTGGAAACGCTTCCTCTGGAATAATTCTGACGCCCCTTCACCATAATGTTGTAATAACCGTCTTCCGGAACCTCAAACTCCCATTCAATCCACTGTCCGGAACTTCGCCATGTCTCACCGCCGACATAATTCAACACCGTCGTAGTGACACTGTTTGGCATCGTCGTCGGAGATGACCTGTCATATTTTGCATACAGGGAAGACTCTGAACGCCGGACTGAATCCTCTCCCTGAATAACCTGTACGTAATCTTTTAAAGAATCAGCATTTGCCGTTCCCGGCTGCTTTGCTGTATATTCCTCATATGTATCAATATCTTCCACCGCACATACAGACAGTTTCCGCAGAACCATAGGCTCGTTTTCCGCTTCCAGACTTATTTCATTCTCACCCTGTTCCAGATAAAACATATAGGGTTCAATAATGTATCCCATATTATCTTTGAAGCGCATGTTCTGCCAGTCAAACACTTCCACCTGCACGGGACGGATTTCATTGCCCTGATTATCCACTCTCACTTCGCCGCCGTCCGCCCAGATTCTGGTAAAGGCAAGGTTTCTTGCATCCTCAAAGGGTATCTCACCATTAATATAGAAAGCTCTCTCTGCCGCCACACCTCTGGACTCTGGAATCAGATACTCGGCTGACAAATTATAAAACCCTGTCTCCGGAACATTGATTTTCCATGTGACAAGCGAACCGGTTCCGGTATATAACGCTTCCTCAACGCCTTCATAATCATTGTAAACCTCTACCTCACCCGTAGCATCATAGTCAAACAGGTCTACATCAATATTCTGTGCCGGATATGCGGCATCGGTATGAGAATTCAGATACCCGGTATAGGTTCCCGCTCTCTCCATACCCTCTACGTCGACAGTCAAATCCACGCCTGCATATTTATCATAAAAATTCTCTACGCCGCGCAACGAAAAAAGAATGACAATCATCACTGCCACCACTACTATAACTGCCGCTATAATTATTTTCTTATTCTTAACAGTGCTTCTCATACTTTCCTCCATCAACTCAAATATTAACTTACTCTAAAATTTTAATAGATTATGAAAAATAATCG
Organism: uncultured Lachnospiraceae bacterium; assembly: GCA_947564735.1. Taxonomy (GTDB): domain Bacteria; phylum Bacillota; class Clostridia; order Lachnospirales; family Lachnospiraceae; genus UBA3282. The sequence goes on from CANOEC010000008.1 coordinate 105,420, forward strand.
TACCCCTCAAATTTTACATTTATCCGTAAAAATTATACATTTGTATTTTTATGGCGCAATTATTCTGCGTTTTATTCTTTATAAATGCAGTACTTTTTATAGTTCCAGAAATATTTTTAGCAATATTTGCAATGATAGATGCAACTAAATGAAATAGACAAATCCTCTGTAATTTGATATGATAAAAAGAATTATACCCGTCAGCAAACCACAGTACCTTTTTTGTGGATTTGTGCAGTGCAAAGAACATCAGAAGTGATTAAGGAAATAGGATAATTCATCATGAAGGTGCTGTTGATTGATAACAAACCTGTTATCAGAAAAGAATTGCAGAATATTATTCCGTGGAATCAATTCGGTTTCTCCAAATTTGTTGAAGCAGACAATGGCGCCGATGCCCTCAGACTGATTGAATCCGTGAATCCCGAACTGATCCTGTTAGATATCCGCCTGAAGGACATGTCCGGAATGGCACTGATACATGAGATAAAGAAAAACAGTTACACTGGCAAAATCATCATTATAAGCAAAGATACCTCTTTTGCAAATGCGAAACTTGCCATCAATTACGGCGTAACCGCTTATCTGAACAAACCTGTAGAATCAGAAGAACTGTCTGAAGCCGTCACGCGTGCCGTTAACGAAATTCACAATTCAAAACTGATATCCTTTTATTCCGAGCAGGCAACCATGCTGCCTCAAAACTATTTATTATCAAACATTCTTCTTGGCAATATGACCTATGTCAAAGAAATGAAATCCATATACCATGTAGACCTGAAATCGGATTACTACCGGCTGATTTCTTTCGTCTTACCTCAAAAATCTGATAACAGCGACATCTGGGAAGAAGCATTGCTGCTTACCAAAAATTGCCTGTCCGTCACATTCAGCGAAACCCTGCTGGTTCTGATTGCCAAGTCCTACAATCAGGAACAGTTCCTATTAAGACAGTTAAAAACCTGTCAGGAAAATTATCCGCAGTATGCAACGCTTCTCGGAATCATCAGTCCACAGGCGGAAAGGCACACGGAACTCAGTGCGCTCTATACGGAAAGCCAGCACATTATCCAAAATTTATACTATTATAAAAAAATACATGACACAGCCATTTCTGCGGATACCCTTTCACAGCGACTCGAAGAAATAAGACAGGCGGATTGCAACCTTATAAGCTTCACGGAAAATATCATCCGCCGTATACTTCTTCTTCAAAGTTCTGAACTTGAGGCGGATTTTCTGGCGTTGCTTGATTTTCTGGCACTGCGCAGGCCGCCTAAAGATAGCGCACGGTTTATTCTTCTGAACCACTACGGGCAAATTATCTCAGTCCTTACGGAATACTACCCTAAGCTGGAATTTGAAATACCCGACAGAAAAGAATTTGCATCCCATCTGTCCTATGACAAATATCTGTGTGACAGTATTTCTTATTTGAACGACCAGCTCCAGAGAGCCATCGCATATATACGGAACGAATCCAGAAAGAAACCCTGTCAGAGAATCTGTCAATATATTGACACAAATTATTCGGCGCCCCTTAAGCTGAGCAGCATTGCCGACTTATTGGGCTATAACAGCGCATATCTTGGAAAACTGTTTTACCGGGAAATGGGTGTCAACTTTAATACCTATCTGGACAAAATACGGATTAAAAAGGCGGCGGAATACCTCGAGAAAGGTGTACCCGTCATACAGACCAGCGAATTTTCCGGCTTTACCAATCCGGATTACTTCACCAAGAAATTTAAAAAATATATGGGGATGCTGCCTTCGGAATACCGGGCGCAGCACATCCAACAGCGTCCTGCCCAAATTACCCCCCCCCACACGCAGAACGAAGCATAGCCGAAGACCGGTAATTCCTTACTTCTGCATAGCCCGCAGCCTTTTTGCGGTCTTTTGGACATGCTGCATAAAACCTGTCACAAAAACGAAAGCAGCCTGATGCCATCCTGCTATTTCATATAGTTCACAAAAAGAATCACCACACCCAGTACGGCAAGCACCACTCCCGTAGCGCGGTTCAGGGTCGCAGGCGCCGCCTTGTTGGCAAACTTCGCTGCAATCCTCGCCCATAATAATGTGGAGACCACACAATAAACAAGACACCACGCATCCGGCATCCCACCGATGACAAAATGACTTACAGACCCGGTAAACGCAGTGAATGCCATAATAAAGACGCTCGTTCCCACTGCGGTCTTCAACTCGTATCCAAGCACGCTCGTCAGAATCAATAACATCATCATGCCGCCGCCCGCGCCGATAAATCCACAGATAAAACCAACCGCGACACCACAGATAACCGACTGAATGATTCTCTTTCTGCCGCTAACCCGATTCATGGTTTCCTTCGTCGTCATGACCGGTCTGACAATGAACTTAATTCCCAGCAAAAACGTCATAAATACAGAAAAATTTCCCATTGTCGTATTCGGCACTTTGCTTGCCACAAAGCTTCCAAATAGTGTAAATACAAGTACCGCTGCCATCATGACCAATCCGTTTTGCACATCAAGATTCTTGTTTTTACCATAAGTATAGGCGCTGATTGCGCTCGCCAGCACATCGCTCGCCAACGCTATCCCGACCGCTTCATAAGCCGGAAGTCCCAGAAACGTAATTAACACCGGACTGATAACCGCCGCTGCGCTCATACCTGCAAATCCCGTGCCGAGTCCAGCTCCGAGTCCTGCGACAAAACAGATGATAAATTTGTACATCGTAAACTGCTCCTTCCTTTTACTTAAGACATCAGATTCCTTCTGCAATGTCCCTCCGAGGATAATTATTCTACTCCATGAAAATCATTTGTCAAGGTATGATTCCAAATTTATCTGTGTTATAATTTGACTATAAGCACTAAGGAGGAGCACCATGTCTTTATTAAAAAACGCCGGCGATAATCAGACTTTAAATGAAAAACAATGGGAAGACTGGAATACAGCTATTTTTTCTTTGTTTTGGAAAATCTGGATACTGACCTTATTTGTGGAGCTGCTCCTGTTTATCTTTTACCAGCCGACCCCTGCATGCAGCAAGAGTTATTACTTTTATCTGTTTATTGTGAAGCCGAGCGGCATTGAGCTTTTTGCCCTTGTCTCTTTCCAGATTTTGTTTACACGGATTTTTAAATTCCGCAGAAGACGGATTGTCTCCGTCTATACGATTCTGCTTATCAGCATCTTCGCCGGGGCTACCGTATGCGTACATACCAGTGTCGCCATGCTTCCTGCCATGCTGCTCCTTCCTATGATGCTGACGCCGCTATATAAGGATATTCTCATGACGGCGCTGCAGGCGGTACTCGTCATATTATTGTACATAGCGGACTATTTTTATTTTATCCCCAATTCACCATATATGCCTCCACAGACCTCTTTCAGTCCGGTTGTTGAAGCCTGCATTTTCATCGCCGGAACCATCGTTACCTGTGTAATCCTTGAAAAAGTCAACAGAGAACTTGTCATAAACGAAGAACGTTCCAGACACGACTCACTGACACATCTGTATAATCACGAAAGTTTTTATGAGGAACTGGAATATTATCAGAAAAAATTTGAAAAAGACCATCGCCCCTTTTCCGTGATTATTGCCGATATTGACAATTTTAAGAAGGTAAACGATACCTACGGACATGCCTTCGGGGATGAAGTCATCAACAAGGTCGGCGAGCTTTTCATGGAAAATGGCAAAAAATCCGCGCAGATTTCGCCTCCTTTGTGTTCCAGACACCTCTCGGCGCGGCGCAATTTACATTAAGTCTTGGCGCCGCCGTCTACGACCGTCCGCACGCAAGCGCAAGTTCCTTCTTCGAGGAAGCGGACAGTGCGCTTTATGAGGCGAAAAGAAGCGGAAAGAACCGGGTGGTGGTCAGAAGAGAAAAAATCGAGTAGGGGAAACTTATTACTTTTCCCTCCTACTCGATTTTCAATACGATTACCGCGTCAAGTAAGTCCCGGCTATTGCCCCAATCAAGGCAAACGGCGCTGTTCTGACAAACAGCCACTCAAATGCGTGAAATACTGCTCCGGCAACCGCGGTTTCTGGATCGCTATAATCCCAACCCAAGTAAGAACTATTTAATACTATTAAGACTGCAAAAATTGCCACTATAACTACGCACACTGATATAAAAAGCCAATGAATCGCTTTTTGTCCCGCCTCCTTCCTATGCGCAAGCTGCAGGTTTATGACCTCAAGTTTTTCAGAAATGGCTTTTACGTCATCAGCCTTCGTCTCGGCTATCTGCTCTCCAAGCAGCGTGCTTACTGGCATTTCAAATACCTCTGATATGGAAATCAGCATATCGGCATCCGGAACCGACAAACCTTGCTCCCATTTTGATATGGTTTGTCTCACCACATTCAACTTAATTGCAAGTTCCTCTTGCGAAAGTCCTTTCGATTTTCTGACTGCTTTGATATTTTCGTTTAACACCGGGGATCCCCTCCTTTCACCACCATCATATAGAGGAATGCCCGTTGCGGCAAGCAACGCAGATTAACATTGCGGTTAATTACAAAAAAATGGAAATTCCACCCTGTAACCAGTTCAAGTGTACAAAATCTCTGAAACTGCTGCAAATAGGCTGCTGTCTTAATGTTCATACCAGACAACATCGTCCATATCAGGGTACAGCCCAACGTCCCCGCTCAGAGAATAAGCCTCGTAAATACTTCCGTCTATGGCATTGACCGAACAATTATAATTGAAAAAATCCTCCGGGTCAACCACCTCCTCCTTATTGCCAAACGGTACAGAATAATACACTACTCCGTTGTCCTCATATAAGCTCAATTTCCAGCCATACCTTTCACAATCAGATGATATGCCTACTTCCAGTTCCTTTGCCTTCTCGCCGATATCAGCCTCCATCGCCTTCCTTGCAATCTCTATTGCCTCCTCTTCGCTGATTCCGCCTGCCGCTTTTATCTTTGCTTCACGTTCGGCTCTATCTCTCCGATTCGCCTCGTCTATCTTCTCCTGCGTCCAGCCCTGCGAATTGACAGCTATCCTGACATTACATTCAATAATCTCTAAGAGTTCCTCATCTGTAAGTTCTCTGTCCGGAAGATAATATTCCCCTGTAGACCTGATATAGCAGAGTATCCCTTCCATTACTGCTTCCGGACTGTCCACCTCTTGAATCATCTTTTCAGGTTTTGTCGTTTCATTATCATAGGACTTTTGTAACTCTGCCATACGCTCTCTTTCTTTGTCAGAATATGCCCGCATGATACTCCCCGTTGCCGTCTTCTGTTCCTGTGTGCTATCTTGTGTCTGGGCAGCCTCCGGCTCCATCTGTTTCTCCAGATTCTGAGACTGTTCTTCTGAAATTTCATACCGTACCTCTATATCCGCCTGCGCATCGGCTTCATCTTCGCTCTCACATCCGGTCAGTGAAAAAACACCCAAAGCAAATAACAACAGGAATGCCATTCCTGCAATTTTTTTTGATTTCTTCATCACTTTTCCCTCTTATCTCTCGAATATCATTATTTTATATAAGCATATACCGGCAAAACAATAGGCATTTTGCCAGTCAGACGGTGTTTATTCATAAGTTTCCAAAACGCTCCCGTCCACAACGTCGATCACACAGTAGTATGTTGAGCTGTCATCCTGAAAAATGACTCCGTAAGCCAAATCGCTCTTATGTTCATACTTCGTTTCCTCTGATATATCCCATTTCATCACTGCCACGGAACCATCCCGATATCTCAGTATTTCTTTTCCTTCCGCCTCCTCCCCAAGCTCTGCCTCCATCTGTTTCCTTGCAATCTCTATTGCTTCCTCTTCGCTGATTCCGCCTAAAGCCTGTATCTTTTCCTGCCACTGTTTTTTCTCTGCCTCCATCTGCGCCCTCGCTTCCTGCGCTGCCGGACCCTGTGAGACCGCATAACTCATCTTATACTGAAAATCAATAATCTCCAACATCTCCTCATCGGTCATTTCCTGCGCCGGCAGATTGAAAATTCCCGTAGACCTGACATAGCAGAGTGTTCCCTCTGGCGCATCCTCCGCATTGTCTACCTGTGCAATGACTTTTTCGGGGAATTTCCCATCCTCATATGCCTGCCAAAGTTCCCTGCTTCGTTCTTCTTCATCTGCAAAATACTCCCTTGAAAAAGTGTCAGCCTCTGTAGGCTTCGCCTGAACCATATCGTTTATTTCCAGCACCTCATCCTTGGGAATACTTTCCATTCTCTCCCTTACCACACTTGTCACAAATGCCCGGACCGGAAAACCCACTACACCCGCCGCCAGCACAAGCGCTGCCGCAGCCGTCACTATCCTTCTCCAGTTCCACATTCCCATATTCTTAGTTTCACTTTCCACTTTCTTCCGTATGTTCATAATTATTTTATTCTCCGTCAGTTTCCTGTTCCGGGTAATGACTACCCCTGTTTTGTCCTGAATAATTGTCTGTATGTTCCTCAAGTTCTCTCTGCTATATTTTTTCATGTGACACCTCTCCCTCCTGATTCTCCATCCTCTTTTTCAGTTTTTGTCTTACGTAATATAATTTGTTTTCCACCTGCTTTTTTGGTATGTCCAGAACGACTGCAATTTCTGCCGGCTTTTGTTCATAATAATATCGTCTGGTAATCAGTTCCTTTTCTATTCCATCAAGCTCACCGATACAGGATAGCAGCTTTTCACACTCCGCATCAGTTGTTGCTATTTCAGCATATACCGGACTTTCAGCTATGATTTCTTCTATAGGCAGTTCCCTTTTCCTGATGATTTGACGATATCTGTCAGTTGCCTTTGATCTCGCAATCACTGAAAGCCATGCAGACAGTCTGCCCTTATCGGAATCATACTTTTCGGGATATTGCCATAAATGAATAAATACATCTGCTACGCATTCCTCTACATCCTGAACAGAAGCAGCATTTACTAAAATCGATGCTGCAATTTTCCAAAGAAGCTTTGAATATTTCTGTACAACAAATGCCAGCATCTGCTCATCCCGATTGATAATTGCTGAAATTATTTTTTTGTCATTCAGCATAAACACCTCTTTCTTCAGTACATTTAACTGACCAGTCATATATATTACGAATCAAAATGTCGAAAACACTTACTCTTGGCACAAAAAATTCTAATTCATTTTGTACGCCCGAAGGATAAGTTATTTCATACATAAGACTGAATTGCTACAAAAAAAAGGAACTGCTTTCATCTGCAATTCTTTGACTGTTGACGGTATTTACTGTTGTTTTGCCAATCATATTTTTGTTACACATATTTGGGTGTGAAGTGCTTTTTCTAAGAAAAAGTTTGTATCCAAAAACACTGCTAAATTGCGAACAAACCTTAATTGCATTTCGTCTTCACACTCTACTTGCATACAATTACAAACTATGCTATATTATAAACACATAAGGAAACAACCGCCCACAAGGTGGTTGACCATTATACAAGATAGAAACTCCACCCTGCAACTAGCCAAGTGTACAAGGGTGGTTTTTCTATCTAAAAAATTAGAAAAACGCTACTGACTTATCAATACGATTAAGGTCAGCAATATTTCCTCCATTTTTAGATGGAATTTATCGCTTCTCTTTATATGCATATCCAAAATTCATAGGAGGTGCTGTTACCGAAACATATACAAATTCAGTATTTCCATCATTAAATAACCCATGAACATCTTTATCTGCAAATCGCACTACATCGCCAGCTTTAAATTCCCTTTCCTGATTTTCTTCCAGTAAAAGCTTTCCTGTACCTTGTGTAGCATACCAAATTTGTTCGGAAGCATCATGTGTATGTCTTGGTTGACTTGCTCCTACCTCTAAATGTACTTCTGTTATTGTTACCCTTTGACTCTTCGAATTTTCAGTATTTAACAGTTGTCTTGATATCACTCCGGGATTTGCCAATTCCTTGATATCTTTTTTTTGAATGAACTCCATATTCATATACCTCCATCACTCACGATTTATTGACATAAGTATATCACATTTCCATACCCAGTATATAACTTTTCTATTCGCTACATTTTTTATCTGCTATAGCGTCATTGCACCGACCATCTCAAAAGCCATGTGCCGCTTAGGGGTAAAAAGCCAATATCAAATCAAAAAGTATCCACGCTCTGCGCAGAACGGTATCTTCCAAGCTGAACGCTAGATTACCAAGCGCAACCGCCGCTCTTATTATGGGGCATACAGAAGAAATGAACAAAATCACTATAATAATGATATCGTGGAACTACAGGTCAAAAAGGATGCAATAGCACAGATTTACACACTTTCTTTCTAAGGAAAAGTTTATATCCAAATATAATATTATATTACAAATAAGTCTTAACTGTATTTCGTTCTTGCACTCTACTTGAATAAAACATCAAAATATGCTATATTATAAACACATAAGGAAACAACCGCCCACAAGGTGGTTGACCAATTGCAAAAAAATAGAAATTCCACCCTGCAACTGCCAAGTATACAAGGGTGGTTTTTCTATCTAAAAAACTAGAAAAACGCTACTGACTTATCAATACGATTAAGGTCAGCAATGCAAGAATGAACATCCCGAAAGACATAAGGTCTCTGAAACTAAACTTCATTCGCACCACCTCCCATCTTTTGTAATGAGAGGTCAACACCTTGCAGTGACGCGATTGTCTCCATACCCCAATCTTACCATATATTGTTCTACTCGGCAAATATTTATCACTGATATTTCGCCATACAAACTTTTAATCGTTTGCTTTATTCCCACAGACTGGAATTTTCACCTACAGTACGAAGCGAATTACCAGTCCCACAATCGTACATACAATAAGCGCAATCACTTCGCCTTTTAAGCTTTCTTTAATATGAAACCAGTAGTCGTGGTACTCTGTAACCATATCCTCTGTTCCTTCAAAAACAAATCTTGGATTCTGACAAAACCAGCAGATATCTATTACAACTGCATCATAAATATTAACGATAGTCCAAAGTAGAAATCCATATCCAAACCCTTCTAAGAAGGTGGTATATCCATTTACATATCTGAGAATCAAACTGATAATCACTATAATTATTATTGAAAAAGTTCCTTTTGCTGCTATCTTATTTTGTTTTGTCGGTATTTTATCCTTATACATTTCCAACGATTTCACTCGCTCTTGTATCTTAGGTGGATAATTATATAATGTTTTAATTGGTTCTTGCGATATGATATATACCATAACCGAAAACATTGCACATACTACAAGTGCTTCTATTGCTAAAATCAACATCCAATCTTCCTCCTAAACGACAAATTCCGATTTGCTGACACGATTATATCACATTCCTATACCCCAGTATACAACCTTTACCACCCCTACATCTTTTTATCTGCTGAAGCCTCATACTCCCTAACCCTCCGATAAAAAGTCGATGGCGCAAGCCCTAATTCCCGCATTGCCGCCACAGCCTTGATTTCCCCAGCTTTCCACCTCGCATATACCCCTGCAAATTTTCCCCGTCAACCGCTATCGGCTTGCGTCCTTTATACTTTCCATTCTGTCTGACTGTGTTCTGTTCTTCTGTGCTGACTCTCACATATACGACCTTCATACTTTCTCCATTTCTGCGCTGCTTTTTGCGCATAAACGAGTTTGTGTCTGCGGCATCTATCCGCAGACAAAGAACAGAAGCGTCTCCAAAGGAGGACGCTTCTAAGCAAAAAAACGGAAAGCCAATAAAATCAAGGGCACTGAAAAAGTCTGATTCTTTTGTTGAAAGAATTGGGCTTTTTTCTGTT
>CANOEC010000009.1 GCA_947564735.1 uncultured Lachnospiraceae bacterium
CCAAGAACAACAACGAAAGCCCCTGTAACTGTTACTGGCTACAGGGGCTTTCGTTCTCTCCTTCTATCATATAATAACTATCTAACAGCCAACCAATTGACGATGAGAACTAGTACTCAGATTCCAGTCCTATATCATCCGAAAAATTCACTGTCATAATAGGGAATCACCAAATGTTCTCCGTAATGAATCACGTCATCTGTCATGGAATTCATGCTCTTAACTTCATTGATATAATCGGTAATGGAAGCATAGTGCTCGGCATCCATATATTCTGACGCAATGGACCAAAGCGTATCATCATTTTCCACCACAATGCTTTTATAATACTTATAAGAAGCGGCAGCCGAATCATCTTTTGCATTGGAACGAAAAGTATTCATTGAAAAAGAACCTGCAACGATTAGACATACCGTCATAACTACTATCAGAAAATTCTTCTTCATCTCTTGTTGTCTTCTGATTCTGTTCTTCATAATTCTTCGTTCACTTCTGATATCTTCTACCCGCATGGAGTTCCTCATCGTTGTATGTCTGTTATATGCCTTCATACGTTCTTCCACCTCCCCCGTCTCTATTTTCATCCGAACAAATGTTGCGAACAAGTGTTCTTTATGTTTTTATTATATCGAACGTACTTTCGCATGTCAACACTTTTTTAAAAAATACCGAACAAATATTCTGAATATACGTTTGCTTTTTTATGGCTGGTATGTTATGCTGATAATAGTTATAAATTTGACGCATTACTTTCGGATTTATAAATTTTGACAACGTTTAAAATATATGTTTTTAGGAAAGGATAAGGTTATTACTTATGGGATATGGTAAGATTACCGCGAAGCAGCAACAGATTCTTGATTATATTAAGGATGAAATTTTAAAGAGAGGATATCCGCCTGCAGTCCGCGAAATCTGTGAAGCTGTTAATCTGAAATCGACCTCTTCCGTACACTCTCATCTGGAAACCCTTGAGAAGAACGGATACATCAGACGTGACCCTACGAAACCGCGTGCCATCGAAATTTGTGACGATAATTTCCAGATGGTCCGCACGGAGATGGTTTCCATTCCGGTAATCGGTCAGGTTGCCGCCGGGCAGCCGATTCTTGCGGAACAGAATATCGAGAGCTATTTTCCCGTTCCGGCTGACATGGTGCCAACCGGTGAATCTTTTGCCTTAAAAGTAAAGGGTGACTCCATGATTAACGCAGGTATCTTTAATGGCGACCAGATTTTTGTCAAATGCTGCCAGACTGCAAACAACGGTGATACCGTCGTTGCGCTTATTGATGACTCTGCCACTGTTAAGACTTTTTATAAAGAAGACGGTCATATTCGTCTTCAACCGGAAAATGATTCGATGGATCCGATTATTGTTGATAATTGCCAGATTTTAGGAAAAGTATTTGGTGTGTTCAGATTATACCGCCAATGAATACGTTCAGAATTTTTTTTCGTAAAGATTACAATTGATTTGATCATTTTTGTTGTTTTATTTTCCAGTATATCAAATCTGTCACAAGACATAATAATAGTAACTGTCTTATATGCTGTTTACGCTTCGGGATGTGGAGCAGCATACAGCTAACGGACAGTTACTATTTTTGATTATCAGTCAAATTTTTAAGCTTGAAGGTTTTTGCTTTTTGTGAAGGGGGAAAAGAAACATGAAAAATAAAGGTTTGGATTGCCTTGCCCTGACGATTGCCATTATCGGTGCTATCAACTGGGGATTGATTGGTCTTTTCAGTTTTGACCTTGTAGCATTTGTATTCGGTAATATGTCATGGCTTTCAAGAATTGTTTATGCTTTAGTCGGTATCGCGGGACTTTATATCATCACATTCTATATGTATGCAGGTGGTACGGCACGGGAAGCCGAGTCGTAGACTGAATTTCCACGTATGCCAAACAGCTAAAGAAAAGAGAAGCCGGCAGCTATGTCTTTTGACATCATACCGGCTTCTTTTTAATCTTTCTCTTTTTATTCTTCTTTTTTTATTCCTTCTCTTTCAACTGCTCTATTCCAATCATTTTTCCGTCCCGCCAGATACGCTCTAAATCATAGAATAAGCGGTTTTCTTTATCAAAAATATGGATAATCACATCTTGAAAATCCAAGAGCACCCAGTTGGCGTTATCATAGCCTTCCACCTGTCTAAGCGGAACCTGCGCTCTACCCAGAACCTCTTCAACATTGTCGGAAAGCGCCTGTATCTGGCTACGGTTCGTACCGTTCGCAATAATAAAATAATCTGCGATAACAGATACCTCACTGATATCGATTACTTTGATATCTTCCGCTTTTTTATCTTCCAACGCTGTTATGGCAAGTTTTGCAATTTCTTCACTGTTCATAAACCATTTCCCTTTCTGATTTTCTCACTGCTTTTCTTGTCGATTTTTGTTGTTTCCTGTTACGCCTGCTTGTTGTGCATATAATATACATATGTCTTTTGTGTCATCTCGTCTACTCTTCCGCCCTTTTTTTGCAGATACTCCAGCGTATCGCTTAAAATACGGCAAAGCGCTTTATCCAAGTCTTCATAGGCAAGTTTGCGTGCCTGCGAAAGATTGTACAGATACTGATTGGATACGTCTGCATTTCTTTTGGCGTGTTTGCGTCCCGGCTCAATATAGTCGGCAATGTATATTATTTTCTCCAAAACGCTCATACCGGGTCTGCCGGTTGTATGATAGCAGATTGCATTTATAATATCCTCATCCTCGATTCCGTATGACTCTTTTGCCAGAATGCTGCCTGCCTTGGCATGTACGAGCGGTGAATTGTCTTCCCGTTCGATTTCCGAAAGCGGCATATGTTTTTTATCACAGACTGCAAGCTGTTTATGATGACTCAGACATTTTGCACAGTCATGCAGCATCCCTGCAATCAGCGCCTTCTCAATATCGGCATCGTGCACCATGGCAAGATTTGCTGCTGTATAAGCGACACTCAGCGTATGTTCATAGCGTTTTGGATCCAGTGCCTTCTCCATTTTTTTCCTAAGTTTTGCGAGGCTTGGCATTTTCATCGGTATAATCCCTTCCTCTCAATATAATCTCTTACCGCCTTCGGCACATCTCCTGCCACTGACTCTCCTAAGCTTACTTTACGACGGATAGCGGAAGAAGAAATATCCATGCATGGTATCTGCAAGAGTCGGATATCCGCATGATAATCTTTCTGAAGCCGCGCCATCTGCCGTTCCATGTCAGCATACGACTTATCATCCCGCACTGCGGCAAGAACACAGCAGTTTGCAAAGATGCGTTCCGGAAACTTCCACTGCGTCATATGGAAAAAACTGTCTGCCCCCACGATGAAATAATATTCTGTATCCGGGTTTGTTTTTTTCAGATATTCCAAAGTCTCATAAGTATAAGTATTTCCCTGCTGTTCGATTTCTATAGTGGACAGGCGAAATTCCGGTATATCCTGAATTGCCAATGCTGTCATCTCGGCACGAATCTGTCCGGATTCCACTTTTTGGTCAACCTTCATATAAGGCACGCCGCAGGGCATAAATAATACTTCTTCCAATTCAAACTGCTTTAATGCCTCTGTGGCAAGTATAAGATGCCCATTATGAATCGGGTTAAAGGTACCGCCCATGATTCCTGCTTTTCTCACATCAGACCTCCCATGTACCTAAGACAAGATATTTCTTCGCCAAACACTTATTTTTTCGGATTCTCCTTTGGCAGCACAATCTTCGGATTTTTCTTATCCGGTTTGTATAATACAATCTTCTTACCGATTACCTGTACGACCTGTGAATGTGTCCGCTCTGCAATCGTCTGTGCAATTTCCTCCGGATCATCCATACAATTCTTCAAAACGGCAATCTTCAACAGTTCCCTCCTGTTGAATGCCTCATCGATTCCCTCGATAAATTCCGGTGTCAGACTTGCTTTTCCCACTTGGAAAATGGGATTTATCGTACTTGCCAGACTCTTTAAATAGGCTCTCTGTTTGCTTGTCATAATATACCTCACTGTCTCATCAAAGTAAACATTTTGTCAATCGTGGATTCTGCCCTTGTGACAGAAATCATTTATAATAATCAAAGGAAAGACCATACATCCTTACCGTATCGCCCTCTCCGATGCCGAGCGCCTCCAACTGTTCCAGAATACCGTTTTCTTTAAGGAATTTCTGGAAAAACTGAAACCCTTTCTCTGATTCCAGATTCGTGTAGGAGAGCATTTTTTCGATTCTTGGTCCTTCCACCACGTAGGCGTTCTCTTTTTCATCGTAGACGACCGTAAACGGTTCGTTCCCCATATCAAAATGAGTTTCCGGAAAAAATTCCTGTTCAAAAACAACCGGTTTGGAATCCATCTGCTCCAGCTGATTATTGATGTCATATAGAAGTTCTTTTAATCCCTGTCCGCTGATGGCTGAAATGGCGTAAACCGGGATTCCTTTCGGTTCAAACTCGGCTTTTATCTTCGCTACCGGGTCATCCTCTGAATAAATCATGTCAATTTTGTTGGCTGCAATAAATTGTGGTCTTTTGGAAATCTCGGCATTGTATACTTCCAGTTCCTTATTGATCGCATAAATGTCTTCAATCGGGTCGCGCCCTTCCGTAGATGCAGCATCCACGATATGCACAATCAGTTTGGTACGCTCAATGTGCCTTAAAAACTCATGTCCCAGCCCGACACCCTCGGAGGCGCCTTCAATCAGTCCGGGGATATCCGCGATCACAAATCCTTTGGCGTCATCTAAGTCTACCACGCCCAGATTCGGATTCAGCGTCGTAAAGTGATAATTTGCAATCTTTGGTCTTGCATTGGTCACCTTGGAGAGAAACGTTGATTTACCCACATTTGGAAATCCTACGAGTCCCACATCGGCAATCACCTTAAGCTCCAGCAGAAGCTCCAGTTCCTGTGCCGGCTGACCAGGCTGGGCGTATCTGGGCGCCTGCATCGTGCTTGTCGCATAATGCTGGTTGCCGTTACCGCCTTTACCGCCGCTTAACAACAGAAAGCGCCGGTTCTCACCCGACATATCCGTTATCACCTGACCACTCTCAGCTTCTTTGATAACCGTGCCTTCCGGCACTTTAATCACGATATCTTCACCATTTTTGCCGGCACAGTTTTTCTTATTGCCGTCCTGTCCGTTGCCTGCGCTGTATTTACGGATATGTCGGAAATCCGTGAGCGTGTTAAGCCCCTCATCCACCTCAAAATATACATTGCCGCCATTCCCACCGTCACCGCCGTCCGGTCCGCCGTTCGGCACATATTTTTCTCTGCGGAAAGATACGTGTCCGTCACCGCCCCTACCGCTCTTTACATAGATTTTTGCACGATCTGCAAACATAATTTTCTCCCGATTTTACATTTTTCAAAATATGATTCCTATGATTTATTGGTATTACCAGAAAAAAAGGCTCCAAACACCTAAATGTCTGAAGCCCGAACCAATCGTCTTATTTCTCTACAGGATATACGGAAGCCTGTTTCTTGTCTCTTCCTTTTCTCTCGAAACGAAGCACGCCGTCAACCAATGCAAATAATGTATCGTCTCCGCCGATACCAACATTCACACCGGGATGAATCTTGGTTCCGCGCTGTCTGTACAAGATATTTCCTGCCTTAACGAATTGTCCGTCGGCTCTCTTCGCACCTAATCTCTTAGACTCGGAATCTCTACCGTTCTTGGTAGAACCGACACCTTTCTTATGTGCAAAAAATTGAAGGTTCATATTTAACATGGTATTACACCTCCTCAAATGTCAATTTACAATAGCTCTTCCCATATTGCTTCTCAATCCGGGTAAGTCCCAGCACGAGAGAATCCATAAGCGCCTTAGAAGTCTCCTTCAATGGCTGATTCCTTAACTGACATCGAATGCTTCCGCTCTTCTCGTCAGCCTCCACATCCATCTGTTCGCCTGTAATCTGCTCAAGGGAATTAATGGTATTAATCACGAGTACTGAGATGGACGCGCATACAATGTCTTCGCCATAATCAGCGTATCCTGCATGTCCGTCACAGACAAATCCCTGATAATCTCCTGCTGTTGTCCTATAAAATGTGATTTTTGTCATCTCACACCCTGTTATACATTGATTTTGTCAATCTTAACCTGAGTGTATGCTTGTCTATGACCGTTTTTCTTATGATAGCCTGTTTTTCTCTTGTACTTGTAAACGATAACTTTACGGTGCTTACCCTGATCCATAACGGTTCCGGTAACAGTTGCGTTCTCGACATCGCCGGCAACCTTAAGTTCCTTATCGCTGACAGCTATCACTTGGTCAAATGTTACAGAAGCTCCGACTTCAACGTCTAATTTCTCAATCTTGATGACGTCCCCTTCGGAAACTTTGTACTGCTTTCCACCTGTTGCAATAATTGCGTACATATGGCACCTCCTATTCATGAACCGAAGTCCATTTTACTCGCTAGCTTCGGTGATGTCCGATTGTAAAATACCGTGCCGGCATCCCATAAACAGACACACTTATACCTCACTATGCGGCATACTCGATTATCATACCCGTTTCTTAGATATTTGTCAATGGATTATTTAAAATTTCTGATATTTTCTAATATTTATGCTGTATCAATACATCACATATGCTGCCCTTAGGCGGGGAACTAAGCAGCCCTCTTTCTTTTGCCATATCACAGATATCGGTGGCATAAAGCGTCAGGAACATATAGTTGCAGGCACGTGCCACATCGTCCTTTAGGTGCTCCGGAAACAGCTTCTGATAGCCGTCAACATACCTGCGCACCGCATCGGAATATGCATCAATCGAACTATGAAATGCCCTATCTGCAAGCAAATCAAACTGTTGCTTCTGTTCCCTTGTAAATACCGGAACCGTGACAAATAATTTCCGCCCTTCTTTTCTGTCAATAAATCCATTTGCAATCGCCGAAGAAGCCGAATCCATATCCTCAGTCTCTTTTCCAAGCAGAATGTCCTCACAAACGTTCACTTCGTTGGCAAACATCATCCGGCGGTATGAAAAATCGCCAAAATGATACGACACATGCTTATAACGCCCCTTGGTGCCAAGATTCGAAGACTCCTCCCGTCCAAGTCCCCGTATCGGAATCTGGTTATCACTCATTAAATGGGCATGATAACTCCAGCGGTACCCATCGTACCGCACGGGATGTTCCACCCACTTTACCGGATTATATTTTTCACTCAGATGTTCCATTGCCAGCATACCGTAAAGATAGACAAGCTCCTCTTTTTTCTTTCCAGCAGTATATATCCCAAGGTCGTCTGCCAAGTCTGCAAGGACTTTCATGGAGGAAACGAAGCTGCTGGCGACAGGATCCAAGATAGCTTGTGCCTTTTCGCCGTATTTGCTTGTTTTATCCGAGTAAATCATGAAATTGGTCCGGTATTTCCCTTTTGGCAGCTCTAATACAGCTTCACGCTTTGTAAGATTGCTCAGACAATCTTCAATATAATAAGCCGGGACACCACATGATTTTGCGAGTTCTTCTATTGTTTTGGGCTTCTCATAACAATGATACAGAATATTTTGTGACAGTGCATCCTCAATGTAAACATGTGGAAACGGGCTTATCGGGTCTTTATAATTACCATCGCCGTTGATACGAATCATTAATTTCATTGGTCTCAATGCTGTTTCATTCATTTCTGCACACTCCTTTTTCAACCTTTTACGCGCTTCCGAAAGCCGCCATGTAACTGTCCCTTCCGGAAGATTCAGCTTTTCGGAAATCTGTTTTGTTGAAAGACCGTCATAATAATAAAGAATAATGATATTGCGGTATACCTTTGAAAGCATAGCGATTTTTGTACGAAGTATATCGTACAGTTCCTCGTTTTCATTGTCGTATTCGTCTTCATAGGATAAAGTTGCAAGCGTATCATAGGAGTACATCGCGCGCTGTTTTCCCATGTAGCGTCTGAAGGCTTTGGTAACATTATTTGCAATCCCCCAAAGCCACGGCTCGAATTTACTGTCATCTTTTAGTTTTGGCAGCTCCCGCACAGCTGTAAATAAAATTTCCTGCGAAAGATCATCCGCTTCTTCCCTTGAAAATGTATGATTGACAGCATATCCGTATACTCTTTCAACATAGTCCTCAAGCCTATCCGCATTCATCGTCTTTCTAAATTCCAATCTTATCACCCGTCTTTCAACTGTAAAGTGTCAGAAATTGTTCCCTCATTGGGTATTTAGAAGATTTTTTACACCAAAACGAGACAGCCGAAACTGTCCCGCATTACACTCCTGTCCGCTTACTTAAAAAGATTTACCACCAGCTTAATCCCGTATTTCACATACTGTACAAATACGCCCGGCTGTGTGACGCACTCCTTCATCTTCCGGAAAATATATTTTGGTCTTAAATAGAATCCAAGCAAAATATTTTTGCGCAGCTTCATGACTTCTTCGATGGAAAGGTGCATGGTTCCCTTCGCGCTGGAATGGAAGAAATCACTGCCAAGCACCGATTTGGCAAGGAGATTCTCCTGCTTACACGTCTCATACATCGGCGTTCCGTAGAATGGCAGCGCAACCGTTACTTCGATAAAATCGGGATCCGTCTCCATGACAAGCTTTTTCGTCAATAAAATGTCTTCCCTCGTCTCCCACGGGAAACCAATCACAAAATATCCCCAGAACGGAAGCCCGATTTCATGACACCATCTTGCCGCCTGCCTGTTTTCCTCGACGGTCGTGCCCTTTCGCATCTTCTGTAAAATCTCATCGCTTCCCGATTCAAATCCAAACGCCACGAGGAAGCAGCCCGCCTCCTTCATGAGCTGAAGCGTTTCCTTTTTAAGCGGACGCACACGGGAATTTGCCGTAAACTGTATCTTTCCGTACAATTTGGAATGAATGAGCAGGTTACACATCTCCTTCACCCATTCCGGATTAATGGTAAATGTATCTGCCTTGAAGAAGAAGTTTTTAATCCCGAATTTCTCATAACACTCAATCATCTCGTCAAGCACATTCTGCGGGCTGCGGAACCGGACCTTCTTACCGGAAATCTCCGGCGTTAAACAGAATACGCACTGGCTCGGACAGCCTCTTGCCGTCTGGATTGTTGCCATCGGCTCTTTCGTATCCGGACGGATATAGAGAGCATTGTTCATAAGCTGTCTTGCCGGGAAGGGCTGGGCATCCAAGTCTTCGTCCCATACATGGAACTTGGTCGGAACAATCTTTCCTTCCGCATCTTTATACAAAATATTATTGATTTCTTCTGGCTTCCCGATGCCTTTGAAGCAATAATCCGCAATTTTGCCGATGCAGAAATCAATCTCGCCGCCAATCATATAATCCACATTCGCTAAATCAAGCATGTCAAGCATTGCCTGCTCCGGGTCGAAGAACAGCGCGCCTTTTAAGACAACGATTGGATTGTAACGGGATTTTAATTCATTGACCACCTTCAAATCATCAAAAATCGTCGTGTTGGTGATACTCATCATAATCATATCGGGGGCAAAGTTATCCATATCCTTTAACAGCACGTCAAAGGTATCGCCCTGCGTCTGATAATCCTGAAGCTTTACCTCGTAACCGTCTCTTAACAGGATTGCCGCCGCATACCCTAAGTCATTGCAGGCGCGCATCGCCTGTGCGGATCCATCGTCGATATTCTGCTGGCATCTGTCCTCTCCTCTCTGGAACAATGCGCCCGGCGGATAAAATAATAATACTTTTTTCTTACTCATCTGTATATTTCCTTTCTTTTCCAACCATAATCACCCTATCATAAATTTCGGCGTTTTATTTATAGGCATAAGTATGTGGTCGGTAAATCATCCAACTGCAAACCATTTTACATATTAACATCAATTTATAGGCGGTACAGATAAACACTGTAGGGGATGCTGTCCACACGATATTCTTTCACAAACGTAAGCGCCATCTCTTCCGCATTCGATATCTGCGTTCGGGAAAAGATATAACTGCATCCCAGATTCTTAAGTGCATCCGTATCAATCAGAATCTCCTGCGGCGAACTGTCGGCATTCTCTCCGAAATGATAAGTATTTTCACCCGATGCCGAGAACAGATATGCCCGACACGCCCACTCATCATAATACACCCGCCAATTTTCATTTTTCTCTAAAGTCGGTGCAATCACTTCTCTGAAGGTATCTTTATACTCCTGACTATAATAGCCGCAATAGCCGTCAATCGTCGTGATTCCGTTATAAGACAGCATCGCCGGATGAAAACCGTAAGCGCAGGCACCCTGCTTTGGCTGATAATCAATATCGGCTTTGATGCTGTCCATCAGCTCTTTACCATAAAATTCACCATAGCTTAACTGGTTTGTCTGCGCATGTCTGACAGCCTTATAGAGATTACAGTACACCGTATTATAGAAATCACTAAATTCCGTCTGCTTTCCGCCAACGACTAAGATTGCAGCCAATCCGAACACGTATGCGGCAGATTTTTTCTTATGATAAACAGCCTTCAGCACAAAGAAAAAAGCAAAATACCACGCAAAGGTATTGAAATACACCGTCCTATTATACTGGAATCCTTTTAGCGGCGGCAGAACCGTCTCCACCAGACTGCGCAGCGGCTCCCAGAAATAAAGCGCATACACGACACAATTAAAGAGAATAAACAAAATCGTCAGATTAAAAGGATCCCTTATGATTTGCCGTGCCTGCCGTTTCTTAATATAATTTACGTTGAGTAAGACAAAGTAAACCGCGCATAAAGGCAGTACAAAATAACCATGTACGGGCTGCGCATGGATAACCCCATACGTAAACGCCTCCCAAAAGCTTTTAAGCAGTCCGCCAAAGCTAAGATTTGCCGTGACCATCGTCTCCCGGATTGTCACCACATCGGAAAAAAGCATAATCCCAAACAACCGGTATTCAAAACAGAAAAACCCTGCAAAAAGCGCCGCAAATCCGCCAAGCAGTCTCCAAGGAACCTTTTTATCCCGGACGGCAAGAATGACGACGGCGATGAAAAGATATCCTAAGATGAATGCACCGAAGAACGTAAAGTAGGATACAAGCGGATAGAAAAACAACAACATATAAAGATGCCATTTCGGTTCTCTATACAATCGTATCAAAAGATATAAAACAAAGGGCAGCGATGCAAAACAAAATGCATACATCGGATAGACCGGAAGCAGCGCAAATGCAACTGACAGCAATGTCACTATTTTGGCATACTCTTGATATTTGTCCTGCAAAATCAGCTTGGCAAGCACAATACAAGAAAAAAAAGCCATCAGAAGCTTCAAAAGATAACCGACAATGTACGCATACAAGTCCGGCAGTAAGAAAAACAGAATATTATATAGGGAAAACTCCGAGGGAAAATAATTCCGGTCGATGCTCTGCAGAATAGGCATCATCTGCCCATGTGCAAAAAAAGCGTCATTGTCCCGCAGCATTTTAAGCTGCGTAATAAACAAATCAAGATTGTCAAGGATTCCAACATAAATATTCTCGCGAAACGCAAAAAAAACGACTGCCTCAACTATGAAAATGCCTGCGGCTATCAATAAATGCCAGTATTTTTTGATGATGTTCATCCTAATTAACCATATCCTTCTTTTCAGAATATATTCTTCTTTTCAGAGCGTCGGGTTCCTATGCCACGCTCTTTCGTATCACATCTACGATATCAAGAGATTTTTCAGCTTCTCCCTCTCTTTTTTTGAGGAAGAAACAATCAGATAATCCATCTGATTCCCAATCGCTGCAAGTCCGTCCTTCTCATAACGGTCTCCGACCATGACGGCATCCGCCGCCCGAAGTCCAAGCGTTTCCAGAATAACTTTCAATCCTTTAGGATCCGGTTTCATACAGTTAATCCGCTCGTCCGCAGAAGTAAAACTCGCGTCAGCTTTGATTCCCAACGCACGCAGTTTCCCCTCTACCGGATAATCCGAATAAACGACTACCTGAACGCCCTTTTGCCGAAGCGCCTCAATTGTGCCCGCTAACATTTCATCTTGATAGTCCGGCAATAATGCAAGCGGAGCCTCCTGCATGTAAAAGCGCACCGCATCTGCTACCCGCCTTGCCGATACTTTTTTCTGTGCGGCAACAAATTCATACTGTCTCTCCTCCAACGGCATATCCGCCGGGAAAGACATCGTTTGTTCATAATCCTCCCACTTTTCACGAACTTCTCTGTATCTCTTGAGCAGCAAAATATCGCCTAGCGCCAAAGGATGCCGAAGCATACGCCCCAGCAGATAACATACCATCCTTATCCGGAAGGGCTTCTGATAATATAAGGTTCCGTCCATATCAAAAATGACGGCTCTGTACTCTGACAGAGCTTTTTTTCTCATAACAGACTGATTCATGTGTGCTCCTTTATCTTCCGGTCGGAATGAAAAATGCATTTTCCCACGCCTTCATCACCGGAATATCCACGAATGTCAGCACTGCAAACATGACCACCAGCACGCCTACCAGTATCATCAGCTTCTTTTCACGGAATAACTTTTCGGGTTTCTGTGCCGCCGAATCCGGTTTGTAGGCAATATAGAGATAATAGCAGAACAGGAAAAACAGTACCGGAATCGCTACAATATATTCAATCCTGTATTTTAACAGGAAGATTCCTATCAGAAATGTGGCGCATAAACCGTAGTAAAAAGAGGAGCACAAAAGGGATGCTTCCGTATATTTTGCAAAGGATTTCCGATACGCACCAGCCAGTTTCGGGTCGCCTATCATACGGTACTCCGCATATCTTTTCACTGCCATAAGGAACGCGCCTGCCATCCAATATCCTACCAGAATACTGGAAGGTGGATAAATATTGTCACAGACAATAAACCAGCCAAGCAAAAGTCGTATCATATTGTTGATGGATTCCGACAATACATCAAGATAAACAATATCCTTCGTCCGGATTGGTTTCACATTATATAATACACCCATAATAAGCAGCCAGACTTCCGTCAGAAGAAACGGGAGGTTGACCGGCAGGGAAAGTAATAAGCCGATTATGATACAGACTGCATATTCTGCCATCACCAGCGAAAACTTCATATTCTGACTAACCACCGGGCGGTACTTCTTCGTCGGATGATACTTATCAAACTCCGCATCCAGCCATTCATTGATTACGTAATTTGCAGAGGCAATAAAACAAGTTGCGAAAAAACCGGCAAATAATTTGAGGAACACGTCCAAAGCACTGTATGTCTTATCGCTTAATATCACTGCCAGTACAAGTCCCGGCATAATAAAAACATTTTTTATCCAGTGATCCGGTCTTGCGATTTTGATATAACTCATAATCTGTGGACGGGATTGATTTTCTGAAGTTTTTTTATTCTGCGTCATCTGTTTTGCTCCTATGATCGTATGTTTCTTTCTATGATGATATTATTATTGTACTATATTAACACAATATAAAAACATTATCAAAAATTATTTATCTCTTGCTACCAGAATAAGTCTGACGCCGTAAAGAAATATGCCGCTATCTGTGCTCTGGAACTGAATTCTTCCGTCTCCAACAGTTCACGCACCTCTTCCCTATTATAAAAACATGCCGTAATCTGCTCATTCTCCGACGTATGATCTTCAAAGCTGCCTTCCACATCCACAAATGCAATCTGTGTCTTCACATCAGAAAATGCCACTGCTGCAAAAGAAGGCGGCAGAATACACCGGATTTTCTTGACATGTAATCCAGTTTCCTCATATAGTTCCCTCTGAATACATTCTTCTAAGGACTCCCCATCATTAATCATCCCTGCACATAAATTATAGACAAGCCGGTTGACTCCCATGCGGAATTCCCTGAGTAAAAGCATTTTATCCCCATGATACGCCACGATGGAAACACCGCTCATACGCTGTCCAATCGCCTCGGGTCCCGCTATTTCACTGCGGCTTACAATCTCATATTTCTTTTCTTTTCCGGCTTTATTCAGGTAGGTCAGCTCATAGTTTTTTAAATAGGTTCCATCCTTTACTTTCTTGATGCCCAGAAGTTTCATACGCTTTCGCTCCTTTCTGCGTTGTTATTGCTGCCTTGATATTGCTCCCGAAAGCTGGGATTAACTTTCTTTCTTGTGATTTCCATCAACCCAAGCCCTGTCATATCCACCACATTCGCCGTGACGCTGTCTTTCTTAAGCAGGCTCCGCATATATTCCACAAGCTGCAGCTCATGCTCTTTGTTCTTAAAATTGATGAAATCAACCATAATAATTCCGGACAGATTCCTTGCACGCAGGTGCACCGCAATCATCTGTGCGGCTTCCATATTGATTTTGAGAATGGTTTCCTCTTGATTCTTTCCTTTTTCGTATTTTCCGCTGTTCACGTCAATGGAAACAAGCGCCTCTGTCGGTTCAATAACGAGATAACCGCCGGATTTGAGCCACACGGTCTTAGAAAGGAGTTCCTTGACCCGCACCTCGATGGCATATAGTTTATAGAGCGGAAGCATCTGATCTTCATATAACCGGATGGAAATGCCTGTTCCGAAAAGCTGCGCCTTCAATTGCTCATAAACTTCTGCCAGATCCGTGATAACTTCATCGTACTCTGACGTATATGTATTCTCCACAAAAGAAATATAATCGGGTTTGACACGGTACAGACAACTGTAACAGGTACGCTTGTCCGCAATCTGTATGATATGCTCCAGCTGTTCTGCCATCTTGTGCGCATCCGTAAGAAGCGGCTCGTCATCAAAAAGCTCGCCGGCATTGGTACGGACAATCAACTGGTATCGCCCGGCAAGCTTTTGCAAAGCCTCTATCTCACGAAACCGGTTCTGCACCTTCCTGCTAAGTTTTGAGGACACCTGCACGCCGCCGGCTTGTTTCGCCTTCCGCATCCCGACGACTGCATATTTCCCCGAAAGGGAAAGGAACGTGGTCACTCCTGCAAGTTTTGTTTTTATGGGTTCTTTGATGATTTGAACGGGAAGCTCGTCGCCAACCTTAATCTTTCCGTCGGATTTCCGGTTCATGACATACGCATATTGTGCCTCCGCAAGTGGCAAAAAGGTGAGATATCCCTGCCCCAGATCCACAAATGCGGCTCCAATATTCTCAGAGATATTCTTCACCTTGCCAACATATATATTTCCCACGGCATATTCGTCCTGTTTCTGTACCTGTACTGACAGAATCTGATTATCCTGTATCAGCACAGAGAGTAACTTCCCGTTCAGTTTTAGAATTAAAATCTTGCCTTTAGACGTCATGGTTATCCTGCTTTCGTTGAAAAAGTACACTGATTACCGCAATGTAAATCTGTGTCCAGTATACCATAAAGCAGGAGAAATGCCAAAAAGTTTGATACTTGTGCAACCCCCTTCTATAACGTTCCCTTTCATCTGTCCTACAATGCTTCTTTTTTGATTCTGTGCAAAAAATAAAATCCAAACAGAATGGTCGGCAGAAACGGAATGAGCCCCGCATATGTCGGACCCAAAAGCGTATTGTATGCACTTGTATTGGCAAACAAAAGCCCGTTTGCCGCCAGTCCGTTGACTGCGCTGTGACAGATTGCCGCCGGAAGAACGCTGTCTGTGCGAAGTGTAAGATAGCTTTCGATGATGCCGATAAATACACAGAAAACTACCATCATCAAAATACCGGCAAACGGATAACCGAGATAGTCTGTTCCGTAATTATGTCCCATGGCAATCATCGGTGCATGCCATAATCCCCAGATAATGCCCGTAAACAAAACGGCTTTCACACTCCCACATGTATTCTTTAATCCATACAGTAAATACCCACGCCAGCCGATTTCTTCCCCAAGCGTCGGTATGATATTGATAACCGGTGAAATTGCCGTGGATACAAGGAGATTGATTATCAGCATAAGCTGCATATTTTCTACGGGAACCGCCGACTGATACAGGATACCTCCCGTCAAGGCAAACTGTTCCCTGTATATCAGGTAATAGACCACGACGCCCAGATAAATCAGAATGATAAAGCCAAAATATGCAAGCAGATAATTCTTTCCGTTACCCCTAAATTTGGGAGCCAGCTTAAAGTCTGAAAATCCCTGTCCCGTCACAAGTCTGGTCAGCACGTTGCCAGCCGCCGGCATAAACATACATGCCGATACAATAAACATTGAACCAAGGCTTTCTCCATATGCCATCCCGGTAAGCGGAATGACAGACACAAGCGCCCATGTCAGCCCAAAAGTGATGACGCAGAATATCACAATGCGTTTTGATGTGATGCTGTTTTCCATATCCTGTTTCCTCCATATCCTGTTTCCTAATATAATGATAAAGAAGATGCCGGTGCTGAAGCCCTGACATCCTCTCGTAACTGCTATTTGTTGTTAATTTCTGTATTTTACTGCCGTGCCGTATGCAATCACTTCCGCCGCACCCTGCATAACGGAAGAAGATGCGTATCTTACGTTGACGACAGCGTCGGCGCCCAATTCCTGTGCTTCATCCACCATACGTTTTACGGCAATCTGCCGCGCCTGATTGAGCATCTGTGTATATTCCTTCACTTCGCCGCCGACAAGCGTTTTGATGCCTGCCATGAAGTCTTTGCCGAAGTTTTTCGTCTGGACAATACTTCCCTTTACGATTCCTAACATTTCCAATTCTTTTCCTGTAATATAATCAGTATTTACGAGCAACATCCTCTTCTCCCCCTTCAATCTCCTTAATACGCTGTGTTAATGCAATGATTACCATGATGATCACCGCAACCGGTATCAAAATGAATACACCCAGCATCCAAAGTGGAATCGGGTCGGTCACATAGCCCCATATCATGACGCAGACTAAAAACAACATGAACAGGATAAATGTTCCAGCCGCAATGACCGAACCGCGCTTTTTTTGAATGATATCATTGCCCACATTCACAAATTTGGTTCCTTCCTTCTCCATTTCTACCATCCTTTCCAAATATTCATCAGGAACAAGACTTGGATATTGACACTGGTCTTCCATCAGACTATGGCAAAGCCCGAACGTCTCCTGTAAATTGATTTTCTCCCGTTCCAGAACAATCAGCTGTCTGTGCAGGGCATCTTCGAGGAGCAGATCGCCATGCTGTATCTTGCGAATCTCATCAATTGGAAGTGAAAGCTTTCTGAGCAGCTTGATTTTCTTCAGCTCGACAATATCTTCCGGTGCATAGTCACGATAACCGTTTTCCATATTCCTCTTGGGATTTAAAAGTCCCTGCTGTTCATAGAAGCGGATATTCTTCTTGGTAATGCCTACCTGCTGTTCGACCTCGTTGATTTTCATGGTCTACATCCCTTTCTTATCTCTCCTGATGTGGTTATCATAAGGCTTCCATAAGGTGGAAGGTCAATCATTATTATAAAATTTCTTAAAAAATATCTCAAAAATATGGAAAGGGAACCTTTCTTGCATGGATTTCAAAAAAGTTCCCTCTGTTTGTGCAAACAGGATTACTCTCCGTTGTCTTATCCCACATCCGCAAGTGGAATAAAAACATGTTCTTCACCCGCTTTTGCAATATCCGTATAAGTTTCCAGTCGGGTCACCTGATAAGACAACTGCGGAATTTCCAAGTTTACGAACTGACACAGCTTCTCAAATACCACCGTAGGTTTTATGTTGCCACTACTGCTTGCATTGACAAGCATCATGATTGCCCCATCCGAGTCAACTCCGATTTCGTAGATTCCTTGTTTCAAATCCACTTCTACAACACTTTTTTTTGTCTCTTTCGTATAGGGGATGGATTCTTCACCGTAAAAAGCCTTTACTTTATCTTCCAGATGGTCGATTGGAAACGCCCCTTCCTTCATCTGTAAGCGATAAGAAGCCGCTGCAACACTCGCCATCGCATTTTTTGCCTGTTCCGGCAGTACCGTGACGGAAAGCACCTCCACCCCGTCCACCATCACCCGATTGAGCGCATCTTTTATATCCTGTGTGGAAGTCATGGACAGCACCTCAATATCCATATATTCTCCACAGCTCTCGATTCCCACACCGAGCGGCGCCGCAAAGGACATAATCTGGTGGGGACTGAAGCCTTCCGAATATTTGATGTCAATACCAGCACGTCTGATTGCTTTCTGGAAAAAACGCATCATATCCAGATGCCCGATAAATTTCATTGTGCCGTATTTGGCAAATTTGATTCTGATTTTCATTGGATTCCTCTTTCACTCATTTGTCAACTCATATCTTCCTTGAAAAAAGCTATAATGGGCATTTACCTGTTTTCATAACAGATTCCGCCGCCAAACCGGTTCGCCCCGCAGCCCTGACACTGTACTTTACAGTTTGAAGATACGGTTTCGTCCTGTGCTTTCTTCCACTCACGCAAAAGAAATTCCTTCGTCACGCCGCAATCGATAAAATCCCAAGGGAACCTCTCGTCATCCGGCCGCTCTCTCGTCGTGTAAAAGCCGATATCTACGCCGCAGTCTTCAAAGCACTGCATCCACACGTCATTATGGAAATACTCGCTCCAAGCGTCAAAGATACAGCCCCTCTTGTAAGCCTCCAAGATTACCTGTGAAATCTTGCGGTCGCCTCTGGCAAACACGCCCTCTAACACGCTCACATCGGCTTCATGCCAGTTATATTTGATGCTCTTTTGATTGAGCTGTTCCATAATGCCCTGTTTTGTCTGGTATGCTTTTTCCAGAAATTCTTCTTTCGTGCACATCGTCGCCCACTGAAATGGTGTAAACGGCTTGGGTATAAAAAAGGAAGTGCTTGTGACAATCTGCACCTTGCCGTTGACACGTTTATCCTTCGGCACGGTATCAAAGAAGGTCGCCGCAATTTTATTGGATAAATCGCCGATGCCCTTGATATCCTCTTCCGTCTCTGTTGGAAGCCCCAGCATAAAATAAAGCTTTACCCTTGTCCAGCCGCCTTCAAAGGCAAGCGCTGCTCCTTTTAAGATTACTTCCTCGGTCAGTCCCTTGTTAATGACATCCCGAAGCCTCTGACTGCCCGCCTCCGGTGCAAAGGTAAGACTGCTTTTTTTCACATCCTGCACTTTGCTCATTACATCCAGAGAAAAGGCGTCTATACGCAGGGACGGCAGGGAGATATTCGTATGCTTCTGACTACAGTCTTCTATCAGAAAATCCAGCAGTTCGTCCAAGTGGGAATAATCGCTGGAGCTTAAAGAACTTAAGGATATTTCTTCATGTCCCGTATTCTTGAGCATCTGTACCGCATAACTTTTCAGCTTGTCCACATTTCGTTCGCGCACGGGACGGTAGAGCTGTCCCGCCTGACAAAACCTGCACCCGCGGATACATCCCCGTTGGATTTCAAGTACCACTCTGTCCTGCGTCACTTTGATAAAGGGCACTACCGGTTTAAGCGGATAATGTGCGTCTGTCACATCCATGACAATTTCTTTTAGAATCGTGTCGGGGATATCGTCGTATTGCTTCCTTCGTCCCTTAACCGTTCCGTCTTCATTGTAGAGTTCCTCATAAAACTGCGGCACATAGATACCCGGAATCTTCGCGGCGCCTCTGAGAAAGTCCTCGCGTGTGCCGCCCTTTGCCCGATTCTCAATATACCAGTCAAACAACTTACGGTACTGGGTTTCTCCCTCGCCGATATAAAATAAATCAAAGAAATCCGCAATCGGCTCCGGATTATAGGTGCAGGGACCGCCGCCGATCACAATGGGCATCCCTTCCCCGCGTTCCGCTGCCAGAAGCGGTATCTGTGCCAGATCCAGCACCTGCAAGATATTGGTATAACACATTTCATATTGGATGGTAATGCCGAGAAAATCCATATCTTTCACCGGCTCCTGAGATTCAAGCCCAAACAGTGGAATATGCTTTTCGCGCATGATTTTATCCAAGTCAACCCACGGGGAATAGACCCGCTCGCACCACACATCCTCCCATTCGTTTAACATACTGTAGATAATCTGAATGCCAAGATGTGACATGCCAATCTCATATACATCGGGAAAACACATGGCAAACCGGACTGCCACCTGTGTCTTGTCCTTTATGACAGAGTTCACTTCATTGCCTATATATCTTGCAGGCTTCTCCACCTGCATTAAAATATCGTCGTTTAATGCCAGTTTTCTCATCTATTTTTTCCTTGTTCTTTGTCATCCTGTATCGTTACAACTGCCGGAAAATGTATACAATCGCACTCTTCCGGACAATAAGGCCTGTTCACAAGCCTTATTGTCATAGTATATAAGAAATATCACTCAAAATCAAGCAATGACGCCAATGCCTCCATCGTGTCGTTGCCCTCCCCGTCATAAAGATGGAATGTATCCGCCATAATCATCTCATGAATATCGCTTGTCGTATAGTTGCCGATTTTATCACCGCCGGTATCACAAAGTAAAAATCCCACAAACAAAACAATCGCAATCATCATACGATATTTAAAAGTACTGACCGAAAACGGCTGGAGCATCCCGCTTTCCTCCTGACTGCCCTCATATTGCTGCTCAACCGGCTGTAATCTGCCCCTATCAAAGAGCGGCGGCTGTGTGTTTACGCCATAAAGAATATTCTCCCGTTGTCTGATTTTCATACGATTTCCATGATTTTCCGCCCTTATGTATTGTGCCAATGCCATTTTCTTTTCCACAGGAATGTTTCGTTCCATAAATAACTTGCCTATCCGCTATCATTTATTTGCTTCATTTTATGATTTTCCCCGTCAAAAAAGAACGTCCATGAGAGATAGTTACCCACTGTATACCAGATATTGTATTATGCAAATTAACAAAGGCAGGCGTTATTTATTTGTATATCAGCCCTGTATAATTACAATACACTTGTTATTATTTGCCAAATTATTTTTTTGCAATAAAGGAATCATTTTTGACTTGCAGGAAATCTTGTAAACGCTGTTTGTCAGCCCAAAAATAAGTGAAAAAATAAAAGAAAATGCAATTTTTATGAAATTCAAGTCATTTCGTGTCAAAAGACGCGATATTTCTCCTTCGCTACATAAAGGCTTGTCAAATTTCGTCAAAATGCCTAACAAGATGAATCCGGCGTGAAGTCTCACGCCGGTCAGCAAACTAGTTCTAGCGTTGTGCCAGTTCTGCGGTAATCTCTTCCCATGTCACGTTCTTTTCCGCCATCAGCACCATCATATGATACAGGAAATCAGAAATCTCGTATTTCACCTCATTGGCATTCGGATTTTTTGCTGCAATTACAATTTCCGTTGCTTCCTCTCCTAACTTCTTCAGAATCTTGTCAATGCCTTTGTCAAACAGATAGTTGGTGTAGGAGCCTTCTTTCGGATGCACTTTTCTGTCCTTGATCACATCAAACACCTGTTCAAACACTTTCAGCGGATTCGTCTCTTCGTATTCTTTTGCCATAATCTCATTGAAGAAACAGGAATGTGCGCCCGTATGACATGCCGCGCCAATCTGGGATACCTTTGCCAGAATCGTATCTTTGTCACAGTCCGCCGTCAGAGACTTCACGTACTGATAATGACCACTCGTATCGCCCTTTATCCACAACTCCTGACGACTTCTGCTGTAATAAGTCATTTTACCGGTCTTCAGCGTCATATTGTAGGCTTCTTCATTCATATAAGCCACCATCAGCACTTCGTCCGTCTTATAGTCCTGCACCACAACGGTCACATGTCCGTCAGAATTTAGTTTAAATTCTTCCCACTTGATTGCCGGCTCGAAGGTGTTGACTGCAATGCCGTTATTCTGGCAAAGGGATTTGATCGCCAGCAGTTCTTTGGCGTTCTCATTGATTGCATAACCGGAAATACCGCAGATATTGTCCTTTGACAGCAGTTCCAGTATTTTATCGAGAGAAACTTCGGGAACCGAAGCGATCATCGGGAATCTGGAGACGGAAATCGCCTCTTTTAATTCCTTTTCCTTCACTAAAATAATCTCTTCCACATAATTGTCTAAAAGCTCCTCATTTTCCCTGATAACGGCGGCTTCCGTCACACATGCCACGATTTTATCTTTCCCGAACTTCTTGGAAACTTCTTCCGTGATTGCTATGTTGTCCGCCTTGGAATAATTGAGCGCAGCCTTCTTGCATCCGGCATAGAGCAGTTTCTTGATATCTTCCATGCGTTTCACATTGCCAGCGCCGATGACCGGAACTTCCGCCTCGCTGCATATCGCTTTTAAAATATCAAGCGCCTCCTCATGCTCCGTGTCACCCTCAGACATATCATAAACAATCAGTTCATCCGCATTGTTATCGCTGTAGAACTTGGCAAGCGCCACAGGATTCGTGTCGATAATCGTACTGTCTGAAAATCCCTTTATGGCATTTCCTTTATATAAATAGATACATGGTATAAATTTTTTATATATCATAATCGTACAGTATGCCTTTCTTGCATGTTATAATGATTCATTATGATTCTTGTACATTACGCCAGCGCGCCTTTGGTACTGAGAACTCCCTTTAACCTCTCGTCGTAAGAAGTCGCTTCATCTAATGCCTTGCCAAATGCCTTAAACATCGCCTCAATCATGTGATGCGCGTTGCAGCCGTCCAGCATTTTGATATGCAGATTCATACCCGCGCTGTAACAAACCGCATAAAAAAATTCTTTTACAAGCTCGGTGTCTAATTCTCCCACCCTTGGCGTGGCGAACTCACAGTCGTAGGCAAAATAAGGTCTTCCGCATAAGTCTATGGCGCACAGACAGAGTGCGTCATCCATCGGCAGGATAAAAGAACCATAGCGTTTCATACCAGCCTTATCCCCGATTGCCTCGCGGATTGCCGTGCCTAACACAATACCGGTATCTTCCACCGTATGATGTCCGTCCACTTCCAAATCGCCGTTGACTTGCAGCGTTAAGTCAAAAAATCCATGTTTGGCAAATCCAGACAGCATATGGTCAAAAAAACCGATTCCGGTATGGATTTTGCTGTCCCCGCTCCCGTCGATGGCAAGCATCAGCGAGATAGCCGTTTCTTTTGTCTTTCTATTAACATTTGCTGTTCTGGTCATGTATATCCTTCTTTCCCTTAAGATACAAAACAAATTGCCTCATTTTCAAGTTCTCATCTGCACCCGGCATAAGAGGCAGACTCAATCCATGTCAAACCGAACCTTAATGGAGTTTGCGTGCGCCGTCAGCCCCTCTTTTTCGGCAAACAGCTCAATATCCTGATGTGCCCGCTCAAGCGCTTCTTTAGAGTAAGAAATAATACTTGTCTTTTTCACAAAATCATCCACGCTAAGCGGTGAGAAAAATCTTGCCGTGCCGTTGGTCGGCAGAATATGATTTGGTCCTGCATAGTAATCCCCAAGCGGTTCAGAGGAATACTCCCCTAAGAATATCGCGCCTGCATTCTGAATCTTTGTCATGACATTGTACGGATCCTTCGTCAGAATCTCCAAATGTTCCGAGGCGATAGCGTTTGCAGCAGCTATCGCATCTTCCATAGAATCCGCCAATAAAATATACCCGTAATTATCCAGTGATTTTCGGATAATCTCCGCCCTTGATAGCTTTTTCACAAATTCTTCTATTTCATGATTGACTGCTTCCGCTACCCGCTCATCTGTCGTAATAAGGATTGCGCTTGCAAGCTCGTCGTGCTCCGCCTGTGACAATAAATCCGCCGCCACATAGCGGGGATTCGCAGTTTCATCCGCGAGCACCAGTATTTCACTCGGCCCTGCAATGGAATCGATGCTCACATAGCCGAAACATGCTTTCTTGGCGAGCGCCACAAAGATATTTCCCGGTCCGGTAATCTTATCGACTTTCGGAATACACCCGGTGCCGAATGCCATAGCCGCAATCGCCTGTGCACCGCCTACCTTATAAATTTCGTCCACACCCGCTATCCTCGCCGCCACCAAAGTGCCGGGATTTACTTTGCCGTCCGCGCCTGCCGGCGTTGTCATGATAATCTTCGGCACGCCCGCCACCTTTGCCGGAATCACATTCATCAGAAGGCTGCTCGGATAAGCAGCTTTTCCGCCGGGTACATATACACCCGATATCGCGACGGGCAGGATGCGCTGTCCGAGAATGCTGCCGTCCGGTTTCGTGTCAATCCAGCTGTTACGAAGCTGTTTCTTATGAAACGCCTCAATATTTGCGGCAGATTTCTTCATCGCTTCCACAAAACGGCTGTCAATCTCTTTGTACGCCTCGTCTATCTCCGTCTCGGTCACACGGATATTTTCGGCGTTGATGTCCCATTTATCAAATTTCTTCGTATAATCAAAAACCGCTTCGTCACCGCGCTCTCTCACGTTTGTAATAATATCGGCAACAACCTTTTCATATTCGGAATAATTGTTAGGGCTCCTCTTTAACAGGGTTCCCAAGATATCATTCTGCGTATCCGCAGTTAATCTGACTGTTCTCATACTACTCTCTATGCTCCTCTCCATAGCTTGCGAATATCCGGCTTTTCCCTATAAATGACTTCTCAAATCCTGAATCAGCTTCTTAATCCGCTCCGGCTCCATCTGCATACTGACCTGATTGACAATCATTCTTGCTGAAAGCGGACAGATTTCTTCCAAAACCTTCAAGCCATTTTCCTTTAATGTAGAACCGGTCTCCACAATATCCACAATCACATCGGCAAGCTTTACGATCGGTCCAAGCTCCACAGAACCGTTTAACTTGATAATATCTACCGTCTGATGCTTTTTATTATAAAAATAATCCTTGGCAATATTCGGATATTTACTGGCAACGCGAATCATCTCATGATGCCGCAAAAGTTCTTCCGCGCTCTCAGGTCCGCATACGCACATCCTGCATTTGCCGTATTTTAAATCCAGCACCTCGTAGATACGTCTGTTTTCCTCCATAATAGTATCCTTGCCGACTACACCGATATCTGCTGCACCGTACTCCACATAAGTAGGCACATCGGGACCTTTCGCAAGGAAAAACTTCAACTTCAATTCCTCATTCACAAAAATCAGCTTGCGGGAATCTTTATCCTTCATCTCCTCGCAGGTGATGCCGACTTTCTCAAACAAATCCATTGTTTTGTTGGCAAGCCGCCCTTTTCCGAGGGCAAACGTTAAATATCTGTCTTCACTCATCTTACTAGACACTCTTTCTTTCTCTTTTTATCCTTCAAACAGCTCAATTATGATTTCTTTCCTAAATATTTTTTACCGCTCCATGCATGAGCGCGGAAGCAATTCCACATTCTTTCCTGATGCGCGAAGCTGCCTGCATTCCTGAAGCTTTTCCTTAAAATCTGCTTCCGTATAATAGAGCTTCTTATAACTTTCCATGCCGGAAATGATTGCTCCCTGTCTGTTCATTGCCGCAAGCAAATCGTCCACCACAATGACAAAACCAATTGCGGCAGCCTCCTTGCCGAAGCGTCTAAGCAGGTTATCATAGCGTCCGCCCTTCACAATGGCATCACCCACACCATAAGTATATCCCTTGAAAATAATACCCGTATAATAATTATACTTACTAAGCATTCCAAGGTCAAAGGAAACATATTTCTCAACGCCGTAGTCACACAATACTTCATATACTTTCCAAAGACGTTCTATCGCCTTCTTGGAACGTTCATTAGAAACGGCCCTCCCAGCGTCCGCCAGAATCGCTTCTGTGCCAAACAAATCGCTCACCTTCAGAAGCTGTTCTTTACTTTTATGGTTTACATGAATCGAATCCAGCAGTTCTTCCGCGCCAAAATAATTTTTACCCGAAATGTATTCCCGCAGCTCCAGCTGCGTCTCTTCGTTCAGCCCGGCCTCAGCGCAGATTCCCTTGAAGTACTCCAGATTTCCGACGCTTATCTGAAAATCGGATAAGCCTGCATGATACAGCGCTTCAATCGTCATGGCAATCATTTCTGCGTCCGCCTGCACGGAACCGTCTCCGATCAGCTCTGCCCCCATCTGCGTCACTTCTTTCAGTTTGCCTTGCAGCTCTGAGGTATTGGTAAAGGTGTTCCCCTGATAGCAGAAACGAATCGGCACATTCTCCTCCATAAAATACTTCGCCGCGCATCTGGCGATGGACGGTGTGAAATCCGGTCTAAGAACAAGCGTATTTCCTTCTTTGTCAAAAAATTTATACAGCTCCTTAGAGGGCGTTGTCCCTACCTCCTTGGAAAAAACATCAAAAAACTCAAAGGTCGGCGTCTGGATGTCCCGATAGCCGTACCCTGTGATCTTCTCGTGCAAAAGTCGTTCTACAACCGTCTTTTTTGCTTTCTCATCACCGTAAATATCCCTCACACCCTCCGGTGTATGTACTAATTTCTTGCTCATAATGCCCTCACAATTTATCAGATTTTTCATATTATAGATTACTTATACTTATTCTGTTCTTGCTGCTCCACCAGCGCTTTATCGCTTTAAAGTGCTAATTCGCTAATTTGGTAGCGCATTAAACTTTATACAATATATCCTAATTTCATCGGTTTGTCAATCTATTTTCACATTTAATACTATCATTCAATCCTGTCGTCTAAATCCTTTTGCAGCATATCCAGATACGGTACCAAAATCCCATGCTTCTTTGGCAGAATATATTCCGGATTCAGCTCGTCGTAGCGAAAACTTTTTCTGCCACCCTCCTGTGCCCTGTCCCAGAAAAAACGGAGCATCTCATAGGGCAGATAGTAGAAAATATCCTTATGGGAATAATATATTAGAAAAAAAGCGATTCCCTTCTGCTTCTCAAACTGTCCCATAAACGTTACCTGATGTTCATGAATATTCTGAAGGGAAAACGTATCTACTGCACATTCCTTTGCATCGAAACAGACCGGTATCCCCTGCACCACACCGATATAATCCACCGTACTCTTCTGGTCGAAATAGGCAAGCGTAATGTGTCTGCTCTCTTTATCGATATTAATAGGCGTGATAGGGGTCGGCACTTTCTGGATGAGCGCCAGACCGTTTTCCAGATATTTTTCATTTGTTCTGTTAATTAAATCTTCCAGAGTTGAACCGCGCAGACCGCGGGAATTCCATGTCGCCATGTCAGTGTTCCTCACATACTATAAGAAAATCTGCTTCGCAGATTATCTTGGGAAGAACCTTTGGTTCTTCCGCGCTTTGGCGGAATTTCCTATTATACAGGAAAATCTGCTTCGCAGATTATCTTGGGAAGAACCTTCGGTTCTTCCGCGCTTTGGCGGAATTTCCTATTATACAAGAAAATCTGCTTCGCAGATTATCTTGAGAAGAACCTTCGGTTCTTCCACATTTGTCGAAATTTCCTATACTAGAGCATAATGCC
Source organism: uncultured Lachnospiraceae bacterium (assembly GCA_947564735.1). Lineage (GTDB taxonomy): Bacteria > Bacillota > Clostridia > Lachnospirales > Lachnospiraceae > UBA3282. The sequence goes on from CANOEC010000009.1 coordinate 27,203, forward strand.
GGGATTTCCTATTATGTGGAAAATATCGGGCAATTTGGCATAAAATGTTTTTTCGCTGATATCTTCAAAAGGCGCGGAAAGCCGTGGAAACACCACTTTATAGGCATGTAAAAGCTGGTATTTCACATGATATTTCTGCCGATACTCATCATTCCACGCCTTATCGCCGTATTTATAATCCCCCAGCAGCGGATGACCGATACTGGCAAGATGGGCACGTATCTGATGCGGCTTTCCGGTGATAAGTTCTACTTCAAGAAGCGTCTTATCATGCATTATCTCAAGCGGTCTGTAGCAAGTCCGGATATACGCCTTTTCTGCGTCCGCCGTCTTTTGCAAAAGAGCATTTCCCTCACTGGCAGTCTTTTCAGTCAGCGTAACGGATACTTTATTATGATTCTCATCCTTGGAAAGATACCCTTCGACAAGCCTTTCTGTTCTGACCGCACCTTTTACATAGGTCTGATAATACTTGTGAAGCGTTCTGTTTTTTAAAAGTTCTCCTAAAAGCTGCGCACCCTGAAGCGACTTTGCGCATAACACGATACCGCTCGTATTGCGGTCAAGACGGTTACATACGGACGGTTTAAAAAAGGCAAGCTCGTCTTCCTTTATATAGCCGCTGTCAAGTAGGTATCCGATCAGCCACTCATTCAAAGAAGCATCCGTCCTCTCAGCCTTTTGTGATAAGACGCCCGCCGGTTTATCTGCAAGAAGAATGTGTTTGTTTTCATAGAGAACCTGTACCCCGGATAGTTTCCGATATGCCGCAAGATAGTCTGTTGTACTGCTTTTCCTTTCCCGCATCATCCCATTATCCTGCTCTACATCATTCAGACTGCCTGCAGCCGCCAATCCTCTGAACTTTAAGAGCGTCTCCCTAGCAAAATAAATCTTCACACTGTCTCCGACGGCAACCTTCTCACTGCCATCAGCCTTCCTGTCATTAAGAGTAATGTTTTTTTTGCGCAGCATCTTATATAAAAAGCTGCTTCCGGCATTGGGTAATATCCGGTGCAGATATTTGTCAAAGCGCTGTCCGGCTTCTTTTTCCGTTATACTTGTCTGATACATTCCAATCCTCATTACAAAGCGTAGGCGTGAAAACACGCAGGCCATTTCCAGCCTGTTCCCAGATTCTGTTTATTTTTGCTCAGAACCAAACAGACCTTGTGACAAATCAGCACATCAGTATGCTGCTTTGTCAGATAGAGATGGCATACAATAAACTGATGATTCCATCCTTGTTCTTGTGTTCTTCTGCGGACAATGCAATTAACTGACTGAGTCGGTCAGTATATTTGTCAGTCTGAGAAAAAATCTTAACCGTCATATTTTTAATCCCTTCCTGTTTAAGCATCTGTTCCAGATGTTTCTGCGCCTCATTACAGTCACATTTGGGTGTTTCAGTAATCCCGCACAGTACATTCCCTTTTAACGCCATGTGGCTGATGGGGAAATTCTTCTGATAGGAAGTAAAATACATATCATAAAATGTGGTGAGTTCCCCATCATAAACAGAAACCTTCTCTTTAAGCGCTTCACTGCACCCCTTTGCCTTCAAAAACATAATCAGGTTCACCGCGCTTTTGCAGGCAGGCAGACAGCCCAGCACCGCCACTATTGTCAGCAGGTTCCTGCTCGTTCCCGTGGTAAAATATCCCATAAGATACAATCCGACGCATACCGCAAAAAAAAGGAAGGTTCTGATTGCCGTCACCGCCTTATGATTTTCGATATAGCCGTAAGAACCTTTTTTGATTATTATGTTCCTCATGATAAAATCTCCATAATTTCGCTGGGCGAAATCTCACTCTGTGCGCATCTTACAGACATCCACCCACTCCACATAACCAGAATACCGCTCCAGCTCCGGAATCGTCAGTTCGATTGCACTGTTGCCGCTGCCACACGCCGGAAATACCGTAGTAAATCTTTGTAATGATTTATCCAGATATACCGTAACCCCTTCGTTGATTCCGAAAGGACAGACGCCGCCTACGGCATGACCGACCAAGTCTTCCGCCTGTTTTGCTGTAAGCATCTTTGCTTTCACAGCGAATTTCGCCTTATATTTGGCATTGTCCACCTTCACGTCACCGGCACAGATAACCAGAATGGGCTTCTCGTCTACCATAAAAGACAGCGATTTTGCAATCCGCGCCGGCTCGCAGCCAAGCGCCTGCGCAGCAAGTTCCACGGTTGCGCTGGATTCTGCAAGTTCAATGATACGATCCTCCATGCCATATTGTCTGAAATATTCTTTTACCCGTTCAATTGCCAAGATTTTCTCCTCACCTTCCGTATTTATGTATTCCCTATTTATGCCTTCCGCGCATTCGCCGCCGACAGCGTCCATGTATCCAAAACACTTTACGGAATCATCACATCAATATCTGCATCACATTCTGCACACCCTGCGTCAACAGATATAACGCCTTCATTGGCAGCCCGCACACGGAAACCGACTTTCCCATTTTACAGTCTGCAATCGCCTTTGCCACCACACATTCCGTCTTCGCCATCGTCAGCTTTTTGAGTCTGCCCATGTGAGACGCGTCCCCGTAGGCATGCGCTAAAAAGGGCGTATTGACGGGACCGGGGCAGACTGCGGTCACACTGATTCCCTTTGCCTGTAATTCCTTTGACAAAGCCCTGCTCAAAGAGTATACATAGGATTTTGTTGCCGCATAGACCGCAAAAGCCGCCTGCGGTACAAACGCCGCTCCCGAAGAAAACTGTATGATTCTGCTTCCACGGCGCATATATGGCAGACAAATCTCCGTCATTTGTGTCAATGCCATAATATTCAAGCGAATCATTCCGGAGATATCTGCACTGCTCTGCTTCACAAATTCACCGTAGCTTCCCACGCCCGCACAATTAACCAGCACCGTAATCTTAGGATTGCTGATTGCCAGCACTTCCGCAAACTGCGCCATCTCCCGCTCATTTGTCATGTCGATCACAATGGTTTTTGCCCTCGTCCGCATTGTTCCCGCCAGCTGCTCCATAGGTTCTCTTCTGCGGGCAAGCAGCCAGATTTCATCGGTTTTTCCTATATTACGGTCTAGTTGCCTTGCAAATTCCATCCCCATGCCGGAGGATGCGCCTGTGATAATTGCAATATTCATCCGCCTTAATCCTTCCCTCTGTCCGTAAAACTGCTCATGTAACATAAGTTAGACGCAAGCTTTCTTTGCCTGCGCCCATTTTATCACGTTAACTATGATTTTACACTAAAATTGCATTTTGTAAAGGGTTTCCATCCGAATCTTTATAATACTGTGCCTGTGCATTCCACAATTCATAATACTTTCCGTTCTTATCAGCCACCAGTTCTTTGTGGCTTCCAAGCTGTACCAGTTCCCCTTCATGAAAAACCGCTATTTTCTCACAGAATCGGCAGGAAGAAAGTCTATGGGAAATGTACACTGCCGTTTTCGTTCCTGTTATCCTGCCAAAGTTGGCGTAAATCTCATATTCGGCAAGCGGGTCGAGCGCCGCCGTCGGCTCATCTAGCAGGATAAAAGGCGCTTCTTTATAAATCGCCCTTGCAATCGCGATCTTCTGTGCTTCACCGCCGGAAATCTCGATGCCCGAATCATCATAATCTTTATAAAGATACGTAAAAAGTCCTTCCTCCAATGTCTCAAGACGCGCCCCGAAACCGGCATCTTCCAGACATTTTCTGACCAGCGCACTGTCATAGGTGCGTGATACTGCAATATTTTCCGCAAGCAGAAACGGATATAATGTGTAATCCTGAAAGACGACGGAAAACAGCCTGCAATACTCTTCCTGTTTGAATTTTTTGATATCCACGCCGTTTAACAGAATCTCACCTTCCTGCGGGTCATACAGTCTGCACAGAAGCTTAATCATTGTCGTCTTGCCGGAACCGTTCATGCCGACAATTGCCAGTTTCTCGCCGACTGTCAGCTTCATGGTTAAATTTTTCAAGACATACTGCTCCGTTCCCGGATATTTGAAGGACACATTCTTAAATTCGATGCTGTATTCACCGTCGCTGCGCTTCTCAACGGGAATTTTTCCTTTATACATTTCGTCCTGCAGATGAATCAGTTCCAGCGTGCTCAACTGCTTTCTCGCTATCAGCGCCAGAGCGGACCAGCCGTTAATAAGTCCTGTCGCCGCTTCGAGAAATCTGCCAAGGCATCCGGCAAACCGCACTACATTTCCAATCGTAATCGTACCTGCCAAGGCTATCACTGCCACAATCAAGTAGGATGCACCGCTTACTGCACCGCTCATCATGGCTGCAAAAAAGCCCGCCATGCCGTCGCCAAAGGAAGATTTTAATAACATCTTACGGAAACCTGTATGCTGCAGCACTTCCGTAGTCCAGCGCTTCATCAAATCATAGCTTTCGTAGATACGGACATCTTTACCATTTTTATAGTTGAATGTTTCCTGCCCTGCAAAATCCCATGCAAAACAAAACATTTCTTCTTTTTCTTCCACCGTTTTTTCTTCATGATAACGCAGGTAATCGCCCTGCTTGCGATAATGAACCTGCAGACACATGGAGACGGTCAGCACAACAATCAAAACAATAAGAATCCCCCAGCCTGCAGGCGCCTTGGATTTTACCAGATATCCTGCTGCAGGCAGACCGACGATTGCCGCCCCGATAAGATGAAAGATATGCTCCATGATCCTGTTGACTTCCCAAAAAAGGCTGTTGATTCCCGCGCCCCAATTTCTGTCTTTTCTGATGCGGTCTTTCAAACGTTTTACTTCCGGGCTGTCAATCCTCGCATAATCCATCTCAAGTATTTTCGCATAAGATTCACTTTCGTACCTATAATATATTTCCTCTCTGTGCACCTCCATCCTGTTGCGAATTGTGCCCGAAAGAAATTGCACCAACAAAATCACAGACACCGCCGCCATGATAACCGTAAATAATTCCCTGTTATCCATATGCATACTGATTCCGTCCAGAATATAGGCTGACAACATCAGCTCCATGTAAGGCACCGCTGTCTTAAGTAACAGCGAAATTCCCATCACCGGAAAATAGGATTTGTCCATTTCATACCCGTATTTCAGAACCTTTACAATATTTTTCAAATGTTCGCGAAACGAAAGCTTCGCCATCAAATAATCTGTCTCCATGACTCCTCCTGTTGATAATAACTGCTCTGTATTTCAAACATTTCAGCATACTTCCCGCCTGCCGCCATCAGTTCATCATGGGTGCCATCCTCGATGATTTTACCATTCTCCAGCAGCACGACTCTGTCAGAGAATCTGGTACTGGCAAGCCTGTGGGAAATAAAGATTGCCGTTTTCCCCTGACTGTACTGACTATAATGTTCATAAATTTCACTCTCGGCAATCGGGTCGAGCGCCGCCGTCGGCTCGTCTAATATCATAACCGGTGCGTCTTTGTAGAGCGCCCTTGCAAGCAGAAACCTCTGCTTTTGCCCGCCTGAAAGTTCCACACCGTCTTCCATCATAATCTTTGTCATATAACTATGCAGCCCGATTCCCTTTTCCAAAAAAGTATGTTTTAATCCCGCCTGTTCAAGCGCCTCCCACGCTTTTTTCCCATCCGCCCGCTCTATACGGTCCATTGCCAGATTCTCCAAAACCGTAAACGGAAAAATGATGGTCTCCTGAAAAATTGCTGAAAAAAGCCGATACAGCTCTTTTCGCGGAAACTCATTCCGGTCAATCCCGTTTATGAGAATCTGTCCCGCATCCGGCTCATACATGCCGCACAAAAGCTTTACAAGTGTCGTCTTACCCGCACCATTCACCCCCACAAGCGCAAGTTTCTCGCCCTTATGGATTGTCAGATTCAAATCCCGAAAGATTGTTCTGTCTTCCTCCCCGTCACTCCCCTTATAAGAAAAATCCACATGCCGGAATGTAATTTCTATGGGAAAAGAAAACTGGTCAATGTGTCTTTTACCGCTCTTTCTGTTTTCTTCCGGAAGCTTCAGATACTGTCTGATATAATCCGTATCGTTTGCCGCCCTGCGCAGCGCAGCAAAAGAGCCCATAATACTGTTGATAAACCCCGAAAATCCTGTAACCGCACCGAAATACAGCACAAACTCCCCAACGCTCACACTGCCTGCCGCAGTCTGATATAAAAGATATGCATAAGCGCCCAGATTACGCACTGCGGCAAGTACAAGCCCCACTTTCTCATAGAAGTCATCCCTCCTTTTGGATTTCTGTGCCAAGCTCCTCAATTCCCCAATCGCCTGATTGCGAAGTGCAAGCATCCAGCTTTTCATACCATAAATGCGGATATCCTTTGCGCCATACACATTGCCCATGGTATTCTGTACACAATAGAAATGTTTCTGCGCTGCAGCTCTTTCATCCCTGAGCGATTCTTCGTATCTGATATGGCACATGCTGATTCCATAATTGATAAACGCAAGCACCGACAGGATGAGAAACATAGACACACTCAGATAGGCAAGCACTGTGGAATACAAGAGAAAGCTTAACAGATTAATGCATAAATCAACGGTACCATTCACCATCTGGGAACTTGCTGACCAGTCCCCGCCCTGCACCGTGTTACATGCTTTCCAGTACAGCTTCTTGAGTTCACCAGCCTCCTGATCCGAATATTTCAGACGCAGACTTTTCAAGAAAAAAATGCCCAGTATATTTGTTCTCTGTATATTGTAAAGATTATATTTTCCCGCTTGAATGCCGTTTTTTAGACCAAGAGCGGTCATCATGAGCAGACTGTAGCCACCCAGTATAATCACCACCCGCCCTGTGTCTGCTCTCTGTTCCACCAAGTCTATGGCAAGCTTCGGCAGGTAAATGGTAAGTAAAGGAATACACGCGCCGAGTATGATTTCTGCCCCACAGAAAAACAGCACAAGCGGCTCTTCCCGTTTGTAAAACCGGACAAAAAACCAGATGTCGCTTAGAATAGAATAATGTTTCAATGCCCTTTGTTTCTTTTCCGCTTCCATAATTGCCCATCCTTTTTATGAATTTTTACTTTGATTGCACGCCAGCCGGCATTCGCCTTAAATGATTTATGCTTCCGCAATTTCCTATGACATAAAATATAACACAGGAAGCTTCATGATATAAAAAATGTGCACGAGCGGTCATGCCCATGCACGAATGGTATTTGTATCTTCTAAAAGTACTATCCTTCTTTATAATGAAGCGTTCCCATATACGGGCGCTGCGAGAGGAAGCATAATTTCTGTGGCAAATACCCCCTCCTCATGCTGACGCTCCAGATAACCGTGATATTTATCCACTACCTTATCAATACGCATCAGCCCGAAACCGTGATGCTCCCTATTCTTGGTGGAAATATAGACGCCGCCAGCCTTTTTCGGACTGTCTCCTACCGCATTCATAATGTAGATATAAAGCTGCCCCTTCAGGATATCCATATAAACGCGGATAAACCGCCTTCCTTCCTGCTGTATCTTCATACACGCCTCTATGGCATTATCCATCAGATTTCCTACAATCAGACAGACATCCACTTCCGTAAACGAAGCCGCTAAATCCTTCGGCACGATTGCTTTTGCCTCCACGACAATTCCCTTCGACGCTGCCACGGAAATCTTGCTGTTAAGAATTGCATCCACCATCACATTCCCCGTTTTAATGACAGTGTCAACCGTAGTCAAATCCGTATCCAGCTTATTCAGATAATCTTCCAGCTCCTTAATCCTTCCCATTGTCAGATATGCCTTCATGGTCTGTATATGATTGTGGTAATCATGCCGCCAGCCCCTCGTCTGCCGGTACATATTCTGTACTTCCTCGCAGTGCTTCTCTAACAGGTCGCTCTGGTAACGCAGCGTGCGCCTGTCCACAAGCCCATAGACCAGATACCTCAGAAAAAGAAGAAACCCGGCAAATATAACCGCGATTCCGCCAAAAGTCAATATCCATATCAGTAGTGTTTCATTTTTCATGCCAGTCTCCTTATCCTGTTACAACATCATATCCTGTCCATTAATTCGTTAATCATTTATATCCTGCACAGTCATCGTTTCCTATCAATGCTCAGAACGCACGAAAATGCTGAATGAACGCCCGGTTTATCTCCGCATACAGCCGTCTGCTTACCGGAATGACACTTCCGCTGTCAAGCGTAATCTCCATCCTGCCAATTCGCCGGATGCTGCCGATGCTGCACAGATAAGAGCGGTGACATCTGGCGAAATCATACATTGCCAGCAGCTTCTCCATTTCGGAAATGCCTTCCATTATCTCAATTTGTATCCATTTTCCAGTATCCGCATTCTCGCACACTTCCATGAGGCTGCCGTGTCCCCTCGCCTCGACATAAGAAATCCGATCAACCAAAATCCGGATAACCTCTTCTCTGCCATGCACAAGTACATATTCCCGCTTAAGGCTGCGCCGCAGCACCTTATCCATGCACTGTCCGATTTTCTCCATGCTGATTGGTTTTAACAGATAATGAAGCGCCTCTACCTCATAACCATCTTCCATGTAATCCGTGATGCCCGTCGTAAATACGATGGCGATATCTTCATTTTTCTTTCTGATGCTCCTCGCCATCTCCATACCATTCATTCCCTCCATCTGGATATCTACGAACAGCACGTCGAAATCTTTCGTTTCCGCCCATACAAATAAAAAGCTTTCGGCATTGGGAAACTCCCGTATGAAAACCTCCTGCCCATGTTTCCTGCCCCATGTATGAAGATATTCTGCTAACAGGTCCGTATGAATTTGTTCGTCCTCGATAATGGCAATGTGCAGCATGACGTCCCTTTTTTCATCTGATTTACTTATAATCATGTTTTCCGTCTATATTATAAAATCATAATAAGCAAACCGCAACATAAATGAAACAAGGAAATTTATTGCGAAGCAAAGCGCAATGTGAGATAATAGCGTGAGAAGAACTTCTAAAGCTCATTTGGAATACCTAATATTTTTACATGACGAGGTTTTATTTGTAGATGAAAGACAATCAGAATGAACGCAACATGGGAGAACAGATTATGGATGCGCTGTCGGATGCCCTGCAGGGCGGAGATTTCAGTAACTTGAACAGACTGGTTTCCCAGAGCGTGAACAATGTCATAAACGAAGTCGGCAGGCAGGCGCAGGAACAGATTCGAAAACAGACGCGGGAACAGGAACGGCGTCAGGAAAAGGCACAACGGCAGGAAGAAGCCCGCAGACAGGCACAACAGATGTATTATCAGCGTGCAGAGGCTGCCAGACGACAGGATATTTCCAGACAACAAGGATCTCCTTTCCACAACATGCCGCAGACAAATTTATGGCAGAATGCTCCCTCAGTTCCCCAACAATCAAATAATACCGCTCTCCGCCCCTTTCAGTTCAAGAAGGTTGGAAACGTGTCCAATGTGCTGTATCAGGTATTCGGCGGTATCGGATTTGGTGTTACCATGCTCATAACCTTTCTTCATCTCTTCGCAACGGTGTTTGAAGGCACTGCAAGCATGGCGGGATGGATTGTCAATTTCCTCTTCCTTGCACTGTTCGGCGGTATGATTCGGTTAGGCATCGGACAGCGCAGACGTCTCAAACTGGCGGAACGTTATATTGGGCTGTGCGGTCGTAATCTGTACGGAGAAATTGAACATCTTGCAAGAAGCACGGGGCGCAAAGCCCGCCGTGTCATTAAGGATTTACAGAAAATGATGCAGATTGGCATGTTTCCCGAAGGACATCTGGATGAGAAGAAGACCTGCTTTATGTTAAACGACAATATCTACAGACAGTATCTGGAAACAGAAAACAACCGTCGTTTGCGGGAGGCAGAAAGTCAAACGCTCTCCGCTGCGCAGGGTATACAGGATGCGGATAGGTCGAAGCCAGAACCCGGACAGACATCAACACTTTCAGAACAGGAAGCAGAATTAAACACCATGATTGCTGAGGGAATGGAATGTACCGGCAAACTCCGCGCCCTAAACGAAAAGATTCCCGGTGAAGTAATCTCAGCGAAACTTTCCCGTCTGGAAAATCTGTTAAAAAATCTTTTCAACAGTGTGCGGGAACATCCGGAGCAGATGCACCGGATGCATAAATTAATGGACTACTATCTCCCCACTACCTTGAAATTAGTCGAGGCATATGAGGAATTTGACCGGATAAGCGTTCCGGGTGACGATATCATCGCCGCCAAGGCTGAAATTGAAAATACACTTGATATGATTAACGAGGCATTTACGGAACTTTTGAACAATCTTTTTCAAGACACGGTATTAGATGTTACGACCGACGCGCAGGTATTAAAAACCATGCTTGCCAGAGAAGGTCTGATGAATGAGATGGAACATATAAAATGAACTGAAACATATAGATGGAGGAACATAAAATGAACGATAATAGAATGGACAATACGCTGGATGAAATGTTAAAAGAAGCGCCTTCGTTGACGCTTGATCCATTTGAGCCGGCAGAAATTGTAGAAAAATCCCCTCTCCTCGTACCGGATGAGGAGCCTAAAATTCCCGAAGTCGTTTTAACACCGCAGGAACAAAAAATGGTGGATGATTTTGCCGCGCAGATTGACATCACCAACACACAGATGGTAATGCAGTACGGCGCCGGCAGTCAGAAAAAGATTGCTGATTTCTCTGAAAGCGCCCTAAACAACGTGCGCACCAAGGATATGGGCGAAATCGGTCAGATGTTAGCAGACGTAGTCACAGAACTTAAGGACTTTGGCGAAGAAGAAGAGAAAGGCTTTTTCGGGCTGTTCAAAAAAGGCGGTAACAAACTGGAAAGTCTGAAGATTAAATACGACAAGGCGGAAACCAATATCAACAAAATCTGCAAGGTCATGGAAGAACATCAGGTAACTTTACTAAAAGATGCCGCCATGCTGGACAAGATGTATGAACTGAACCTCAATTATTTCAAAGAGCTGTCCATGTATATCCTAGCCGGTAAGCAGAAACTGCATCATGCAAGAAGTGTGGAGCTTGCCGCCCTTTTGCAGAAGGCGGAGCAAAGTTCACTTCCGGAAGATACGCAGGCAGCAAACGATTATGCCGCAATGTGCGAGCGTTTTGAAAAGAAAATCTACGACCTCGAACTGACCAGAACAATCGCCATGCAGATGGCGCCCCAGATTCGGCTGATTCAGAGTAACGACACCGCCATGTCTGAGAAAATACAGTCTACGCTGGTGAATACAATCCCTCTCTGGAAAAGCCAGATGGTGATTGCAATCGGCTTAAACCACTCCAGCGAAGCCGCTAGGGCACAGAAAGAAGTGACCGATATGACCAATGCCCTTCTTAAGAAAAATGCGGAGGCACTAAAGGTTGCAACCATCGAAACTGCAAGGGAGAGCGAACGGGGTATCGTAGATATTGAGACACTTACCGCCACCAATCAGACATTAATCAGTACCTTGGATGAAGTCATGAAAATTCAGGAGGACGGACGCGCCAAACGGCAAAACGCGGAGAACGAGCTTGTGCGGATTGAGGATGAAATGCGCCAGAAGCTGCTTGCCGTCAGCCGCTCTTCCCGCACATCGTAAAAAATCGTCGATGATGCAATTTTCTATACCAACTGGAAAGCGTGTAAGCTCCGTTACCTGAAACTTACACGCTTTCTTCTTAACTTCCCCACACCTTATTTCTTCTTATGCACGTTGCGAATCGTCTTTTTCTTGCCGGTATCCTTCCTCTGTACCCTTCCGCCGTCTGCCTTCTGCATTCGCTCCGATTTCCCCACCCTCTGCGAATGCTTCTGATTTGCTGTTTTCTGCAAATGATTCGGAACGCCCATCTGTTGCGGCTGCTTCTGCTTTCCCATTTTCCGCGGTCTGATCAGACAATTCTTTTCAAACCCGATCAAATCCTCCCGTCCGCCCTTCACAAGCGCTTCCCTGACCAAATCATAATTATTGGGATTGCGGTACTGGATAAGCGCCCGCTGCATCGCCTTCTCATGGGGATTGCGGCAGACGTAGACCTTCTTCCCGTTTCGCGGGTCGATACCCGTATAGTACATGACCGTGGATACCGTGGACGGCGTCGGATAGAAATCCTGCACCTGTTCCGGCATATACCCCAAGTCACGTAAATACTCTGCCAGCTCAATCGCTTCCTTCAGCGTGGAACCCGGATGGGACGACATCAGATACGGCACAAGAAACTGCTTTTTGCCTAATTGTTCGTTCAGCCTGTTATATTTTTTCACAAACCGTTCGTAGACTTCCTTCTTCGGCTTCCCAAGCAAAGTAAGCACCGTATCTGAGATATGTTCAGGCGCCACCTTGAGCTGTCCGCTCACATGGTGCTCTACCAGTTCCCTGAAAAACGTATCGTCAGGGTCCGCCATCAGATAATCGAACCGGATTCCCGAACGGATAAACACCTTTTTAACACCCGGAAGCGCCCGCAGTTTGCGGAGTAACGATAAATAATCGGAATGGTCGGCTTCCAGATTGGGACACGGCTCAGGAAAAAGGCACTGTCTGTTCTTACATACCCCCTGTGTCATCTGTTTTTGACAGGACGGCTGCCTGAAATTCGCCGTGGGACCTCCCACATCGTGGATATAACCCTTGAAGTCTTTGTCATGTATCATCAACTCTGCTTCCTTGAGGATAGATGCATGGCTTCTGACCTGCACCGTCCTTCCCTGATGGAATGTGAGCGCACAGAAATTACAGCCGCCAAAACACCCCCTGTTGCTGACAAGCGAAAACTTCACCTCTGCAATCGCAGGAACGCCGCCCGCCTCTTCATAGGACGGATGGTAGGTGCGCATATAGGGCAAATCGTAGACTTCGTCCATCTCCTTCATTGTAAGCGGCGGCTGGGGCGGATTCTGCACCACATAGACGCCGTTCGGGTACGCCTCTATCAGCGTTTTTCCCGTAAACGGGTCTGTATTGCAATATTGTATCTGAAAGCTCTCTGCATATCGACGCGGCTCCTCCTTCATCACATCATACGAGGGAAGGTTTATGCCGTCATAGACTCCGGAGATATCTTTCGTCTTGTAAACCGTACCCGGAATAAAGGTAATGTCCTGCACCGCAATGCCGCTTGCCAGTGCGTCTGCAATTTCCACAATAGATTTTTCACCCATACCGTAAGAAATCAAATCCGCCTGACTGTCCAGCAGAATAGAACGCTTAAAGCTGTCTGACCAGTAATCATAGTGCGCCAGCCGTCGAAGACTCGCCTCAATCCCGCCGATAATGACCGGACTGTCTTTATAGACCCTGCGAATCAAATTCCCGTAAACCACCGTGGCATGATCCGGTCTTTTGTACGGCTTTCCGCCGGGCGTATAGGCATCCGTCGGACGGTGTCTGCCGGAAACAAAATAGTGATTCACCATAGAATCCATATTTCCACCAGAAACAAGGAACCCAAACTTCGGTCTGCCAAGTCTTGTGATACTGCTTTCATCTTTCCAGTCGGGCTGGGAAATGATTCCCACACTGTATCCATGCGCCTGCAGTACTCTGCTGATAATGGCATGTCCAAAGGAAGGGTGATCCACATAAGCGTCTCCGATGATATAGACAAAATCAAGCTGCTCTATGCCCTGCGCTTCCATATCCTGTTTGGAAATCGGTAAAAAAGCCATTTCTTTCATCACTCCCGTATTGTCTTGTTATCCGTTCCCGCAAGAACGCCTTTTTCTATTAATTCCTTAAAATGATATGTATAATAATCCGCTAATCTGTGCTTTTCTTCATCCTGATGCTCCGAGTACTTATCATAGACAGCACAGACCTTCATGCCCGCCGCCTTTCCGGACAAGATACCCGCAATAATATCCTCAAAAACAAGACAGTTTTCCGGCTTGACCCGAAGCCTGTCCGCGACTGCAAGATAAATATCCGGCGCCGGTTTTCCCTTCGCCACATCGCACCCAGTCATGATACAGCTAAAATACTGCTCTATCTTGCGCATTTTCACTACATTTTCCACCAGTTCTCTGGAATTGCTGGTGGCAATGCCCGCTTTGATTCCGTTATCCATGCAATATTGCAGTAACTCTATGACCCCTTCTTTCACGGGCACCTCATAGGCATACTTATCCCATGCCATCCGGTTCCATTCTGCCTTTATGGTATCTAAATCGTCGGGAAGCTGAAACCGCTCCTTAAAATAAACCGCTGTCTCGCTAAAACTCATTCCCTCAATACACGCCTGCAGATTCTCAGGCAGGGAAATCCCGAATCTGCCCAGATACTCTATATCAATGGCTTTCCACAACCACATGGAATCTACCATGGAACCGTCCAAATCAAAAATAACCGCCTCTATCATTTGTTCCTCCGAAATAATGATTCATGCAAGATGCCTTCTATTTCTTCCGCCGTCAGTCTGCGGTAATGTCCTTTCGAAAGCTTTAAATCCAATGCAAGACTTCCCATACGCAGTCTTTTTAGATAAACCACTTCGTTACCGACGGCATGAAGCATCCGCTTTACTTGGTGAAATTTTCCCTCCGTAATCGTCAGTGTAATCTTTTGACTGTCTATTCTGTGTACCACCGCCGGCTTCGTCAGCGCCTTTTCACCAATATCCACCCCTTGTTCGAGCCGTATTTTCTGTTCTTCCTCAAGGGGCTTTGCCAGATGGCACTCATATTCCTTCTCCACATGTTTTGCCGGGGACAACAGTTCATGCGCCAGTGCACCGTCATTCGTAATCAGAAGCAGCCCCTCCGTGTCCTTATCGAGCCTTCCCACCGGAAACAGGTCCTCCCGCCTCTCATCCCCCAACAGGTCGAGCACCGTCCGCTCCCGTTCATCCTCCGTAGCAGACACGACGCCAGCCGGCTTATGAAGCATATAATAAACAAGTTTCTCATAGACACAGGTCTGTCCTTTATAACAGATTTTGTCCAGATTCTCGTCAATATGCTGCTCCGGCTTTCGCACAGCCGCACCATTAACCGTCACCTGTCCGGCTTTGATTTCTTTTTTGAGCTGGCTTCTTGTCCCCAGCATACAATCACATAGAAATTTATCTAACCGCATAATCGTCCTCTTTTAAGAATATATATAAAACAACCCTTCCGAAAGGAAATTTTATCCCGTGAACAGCAAAATTGACACCTGCTACCGTTTTCTCTTCACCGCCCTCGCCCTATATCTGGTTATCCTGCTCCTTCGCTATCCTGCACTTTCCTTGGAGTACGCTTCTACCGGATTAAATTTATGGCTTACGAAAATGGTTCCGACGCTCCTGCCGTTTATGATTTTGTCCGGTATTATGATTCGCATGAATCTGACAGAAGGCTTCGTCAGTCTGCTGCATCCGCTTCTGCACCGTATTTTTGGCACGTCCAAAAACGGCTCCTACACGATTATCATGGGATTCTTATGCGGTTTCCCGATGGGTGCGCGGATTGTCGGCGAACTGTATGAAGCGGGAAAATTATCCCACAAAGAAGCTTCCCGCCTCTTATACTTCTGCAATAATATCGGTCCCATTTATTTTCTAAGTTATGTGGTTCCGACGCTTTCCTTAAAAAATCCCCTCGGACCGCTATTTCTTATGTACGGAATCCCCTTTCTATACGGAATCCTGCTTTGCCGTGCGCCGCTTCTTCACCGCCTGCCGGCGCTGTTTACCAGACATAGTGCTCCGAAGCAGTCTGCCGCTCGCATTTACATAGGAAACACCAATCCCCTGCCTGAGAATCAGCCGCAGCCCATGTCTCTCCTTGCCGCCATTGACACATCCGTATTATCCGGCTTACTCGGCATCGCCAAATTGGGCGGTTATATGGTGTTTTTTAATCTGCTCAATATTGTTTTTATGCCCTTTCACAATACTAATAAGGCGCTGCTTGGCGTCTACCGCTGCATCCTAGAAATCACAAGCGGTATTGACTATTCTGGTCAGTCACTTTTTTACCCAATCCTGATTCTTCTGCCCTTCGGCGGATTCTCATGCATCGCACAAACCTACAGCATGATTCGCCAGACCTCCCTGTCAATCCGTCCGTATATTTTTCATAAAATCATCCAGACAGCGATTACGGCGGTGTGTTATCTGCTTTTCTATATTCTCTGACATGCTCAGCCGCTGTCCGGTATCAGCGCTTTTTCCTCTTTCGCCGGCGTTTACGCTTTCTGCCGCCAAGAATCAATATCATGGATATGGTCATGCCAAGCACGAGCAGGGCACAGACGATGCATACTGTCATAAAATACTGGAAGGACAGCGGTTTTTTTACCTGCGCTATGGACACTTCTCTGGTAATAATCCTTGACCGTTCCTTAGCCGCCACAAGTGTTTGGGAGATACTCTCCAGCGCCTCTTTTCCTTCCATCTGCGCTGCTATCTCCTCCGCCGTCTTATAATCCATGGACGGCAGGGAAACCATATTGCTTGTCGTATACAAATCATAGCCGTTGTATCCGTTTACAACAATCCGAGGTACAACATGGGGCGGAACCTGCATTGTAAACACAAACGTATCCACAGATTTGTCCTGCCATCTCTGCAAGGGGGAAAAGTTCTGTCCGCCATCATAGCTGTATGTGTAATAGAGCATTCCACTGTCGTAATCGGCGGCGGACACCTGTACGCTCACTTCCCCGTTCGACATATTCTGGTCAACTACCTCGATCATACAGATATCCGGTTCCGTCCTGTCAGGCGAAACCACATTCGCAGGCACATCGACCTGCACATTCCGGTAATTACTGTAATCTACGTTCAATTCTTCCGAGCTTAGATGAAAATATTTTGCCACGGCAGTCGCGTCCAATATACCAAATTCTATCAGTTTTTCATCATGGTCATAAAAGGGCTGATCGTTCTCCTGATCCAGATGGCAGTGCTCTATCAGTACACAGGGGATATCCCGTTCAACGGAATGGCGTATAATCCCGTAATAATCAATTCCTCTGTCATTCAGCCTTGTCTTGATTCCTCTGGAATACAGCCCAAGATCCTGCAGCAGATCCATCTCCACGCTGGCAAAGCTGTATCCCTTGCTATAATTTTCTCCGAATGCCGACACCCAGCACTCTGCACCAAACAGTGTATGCTCCCCGGACATATTAAAATGCAGGCAGAACAGAAAATCAGCGTTTACACGCTCGGCATACTCGCACCGCTCAACCAAAGAAAGCTCCCGGTCGTCATCTCTGGTCATATAAACCGTAATCCCTTCATACTTTTCCAATTCCTCTCTCATGGAGTCTGCCACAATCAGAGTCATTTCCTTCTCGGTATAATCTTCGTATTCTCCGCCGAGATTCTCACCGCCGTGACCGGGGTCAATCACCACGACTATCTGTCCGGACTCTGCCTCCTCTATCCCATCCGTCATTTCCCCCGATATTCCATCCTCCTGCGCATAAACAGAAGCGGAAAGCATGCCAGACACGACAAATAAAAGTGCCATGCCAAATAATCCGTTGCGAAAACGAAGCCATATAAAGTTATCCCATCTAAATATCCTTCTGTTTCTCTGTCTTTTCAAAATGCATATTCCTTACCGACTCAGTCAGTCAAAATTTTAACTTCTTATTCGTATCTTTTCATATATGAAACAAGCCGGCTTCTTAAGAAACCGGCTCATAATGATTTCAGTATATTATATTCCGTATACCGCTATGTAATACATCACATCAAATTTAATTCCGTCGTTTCCGAATCCCCTTCGGCTTCCTTCAGCATCTGCTCCACCTGCGCCGGTCTAAGCTCTGCACGGTTCGCCTTGACAGTTTCATTATAGCCATTGATGGTGTTATAGAAACTCTGATAATGCTCGGTCGTCGTCGCTAACGTCGCCGTCATGGCGCTCTCAAGATTTGCCAGCATATCATCCAGATACTGCATCGCCGACGTCCTGACGCCATTTGCCTCCGCAGTCGCAGTATTTAAAATTTCCTGTGCCTGCATCGTCGCCATCTTAACCACTTCATTAGCCTGTGCGTAAGCCTGCTGCATAATCTCATGCTCATTAATCAGTTCGGTGGTCTGCACCGTCGCATCTTTAATCAGCGCTTCCGCTTTTGCCCGCGCGTCGTTAAGGATTGCCTCCTTATTGGTGATAATCTTCTGGTAACGCTTAATCTCATCGGGAGTCTTCATGCGCAGTTCACGTAAAAGCTCATCAATCTCTTCTTTATTCACAATAATATTTGTCTTCGATAGAGGCTGGTATTTACAGCCGTCAATGTAGTCTTCGATTTCATCGATCAGTTGTTCGATTCTGCTGCTCATCTTTACTCCTACCTGTCATATCCATATTTTTCATAGATTAATTTGCCCACAAACTCGGGTACGCATTGGGAAATATCGCCATTGAAGCTTGCCACTTCCTTGACGGTCGATGAACTTAAATACGCGTATTCCAAGCTGGTTGTCAAAAACATCGTATCAAGCGCACCGCCGGAAAATTTTCTGTTCGTCTGGGCAATCTGCAATTCATATTCAAAGTCCGTAAATGCGCGAAGTCCTCTGATTGCCACATGAATGTTCTGCTCTTTGGCATAATCAATCAACAGACCACTAAAGGAATCAATCTTGACATTGGGTAAATCCTTCGTAGCCTCTTCTAACATCTTAACACGTTCTTCTACAGAAAACAATGGAGTCTTTGTTTTATTATTCAACACGCTGACCGTCAATTCATCAAAAATTTCAGCCGCACGCCTAATAATATCCAGATGCCCAAAAGTAACAGGGTCGAAGCTCCCCGGATAAATTGCTGCTTTCATAGCCAAGTTATGCCTTCCTCTCACATTTATTGCTTTTTATTCATCATAAATCACTTTTTGAAAAATGTCTTCCCTTTTTTGGGAATTTTTTTATATTTTTGTAATTTTTTTAAATGTTTGCAAAAACATATGCAATTACGCCCTGCACAGAAAAACATGTTTATTCGTCTTATAGCATTTCTCTTTTGTGATCCGAAACCCCAACCGTTCCAAATCCGAACAATCATTTTCCTGAGACGTCTCTATGACAATCAATGTATTTTCTGTCACATAAGGACATGTGGCAAGCATTTGAAGCGCCTGTCTTTCATAATCTTTATCGTAAGGCGGATCCATGAAAATCACATCAGCCTCCTTTTCATGAATCCCTGACAAAGCGCTTATGGCATCCTGCCTTATGATTGTTGCCCGGTCCGCAAGCCTTGTAAACTGCAGATTCTCCGTGATACATGCCAGAGCGTTTTTGTTATTCTCTACAAAATAAGCATGTCTTGCGCCTCTGCTTAACGCCTCGATGCCGATGCCGCCGCTGCCGCTGTATACGTCGATAAAAACCGCATCGCTTAGGTACGGCTGCAGCATATTAAAAAGTGTTTCCTTGATTCTGTCTGTCGTAGGTCTTGTATCCATCCCCTCCGGCGTCTTTAACCGCAGGCTTCTCGCAGTTCCCGCAATGACTCTCATACTTCCGTTTACCTTTCTTCCGTTTTCCTTATCAGACTCTGACCTTAACGCCTTTGGAATCCCGTTTACCAAGTTTCAGCTTGTTTAATTCCAGCGTCTTACCGCCATACTCAATTGTCTGTTCCACCGCGTTCTGTGTATAATAGACTGCCTCCACACTGTCCTTTGCGCCCAGCTTCATACCGCGCACCCCGATGGCGCCCTTTTTCTTTTCCGGAATCTCGTCCAGCGCAAACCGCAGGAAATATCCGTCTTTGGACTGCAAAACAATGTTGCGTTGTTCTTTATATGTCACGACGCTTATGACTTCGTCGTCTTCTAGCAGCTTGGTGGCTGCCACCGTGCGTTTTGCCACATCAAATTCTCCGCCGTCCACCACCTTGAGCATCGCCTGCTTCGTGGCAAAAATAACCCTGTACAGATTTAAATCGCTCTGACTCGCTGCAAATACAATATTCTCTCTGGAGGAATCATAGTTGCTGACATTGTCTATCGGAACTCCTTTGTCTCGGAACTTGCCCATCGGCAAATCCATTGCCTTTACCGTATGAAGCTGTCCTGTATTGGTAAAAAGACATATTTTTCCGGTATTTTTACAGACAAAAGCATACTTGTTCTCGGCATCAGCCGCCTCTTTGTTCCGCTCATATGTGGCTGTGTCGATGGTCTTCGCATAACCGAAACGATCCATCAGGAATACAATATCCATCTCTTCGACTTTTTTCTCCACATATACGGCTTCGCTCTGTGTCGTAATCTGTGTTCTTCTCTTTCGTTGATACTGTTCCTTGATTTCATCTAACTCATTGATAATCACCTGCGCCATGGAATCTCTTCTTGCAAGGATATCTTCGTAGCGGTAGATATTTGCCATCGTGTCTTCATGTTCATTGATTAACGCCTCTATTTCCAACCCGATCAGCTTATACAGACGCATATCCAAGATGGCATTTGCCTGCTTTTCTGTAAACATTAACTGGGCTGCCATAATCTTTGACTCTTTGGACTTAAACTTAATGCCGTCAATCTTCCCCTCTGTCAGACACGCTTTCGCCATCGCACGATCCTTGGAGCCGCGCAGTATCTCGATAATCAAATCAATGACATTGCAGGCTTTGATAAGTCCTTCCTGAATCTCCTTGCGTTCCAGTTCTTTTGTCAGCAGGTTGGTATATTTTCTCGTCGCAACCTCATACTGGAATTTTACACTTTCCCTAATAATCTGCTTTAAGCCCATTGTCTCCGGTCTGCCGCCTACAATTGCCAGCATGTTGACGCCGAAGGTGTCCTCCAGACGCGTTTTTTTATAAAGCAGATTTTTGAAGTTCTCTACATCGGCATCCTTGCGCAGTTCAATCACAATACGGATGCCTTCCTTGGATGACTGGTTCGTAATATCCACAATATCCTGTGTCTTCTTAGTCTCTGCAAGTGATGCCACATCCATAAGAAACTTGCCAATGTTGGCGCCTATCATCGTATAGGGTATTTCGGTAATGACCAGATTTGTCTTTCCGCCCTTTGCCTTCTCGATCTCAACCTTACCCCGAATCTTAATCTTGCCGGTTCCCGTCTCATAGATTTCTAACAGCTCATCCTCATTGATGACAATGCCGCCCGTGGGAAAATCCGGACCTTTTACATAGCGCATCAGCTCTCTCGTCGTGATATTCTCGTCCAGCATATAAGCCTTCGTTGCCTCAATCACTTCCGCAAGATTATGCGGAGGTGTACTGGTTGCCATGCCAACTGCAATTCCCTCCGAACCGTTGACAAGCAGATTGGGAATCTTAACGGGCAGAACACTCGGCTCCTTCTCCGTTTCATCGAAGTTCGGAATAAAATCCACAACATCCTTATCTAAATCCGAAAGAAATGCCTCCTGCGTAATCTGCTCAAGACGCGCCTCCGTATAACGCATTGCCGCAGCCCCGTCTCCCTCGATGTTGCCGAAATTGCCGTGTCCGTCTATGAGCGGCAGTCCTTTCTTAAAATCCTGCGCCATAACGACAAGCGCTTCATAGATGGAACTGTCGCCATGCGGATGATATTTACCCATCGTATCGCCAACGATACGCGCCGATTTACGGTAGGGTCTGTCGTAGCGTATTCCTAATTCATACATGTCATACAGCGTTCTTCTCTGCACCGGCTTCAATCCGTCCCTTACATCGGGCAATGCCCTTGCAATGATCACACTCATTGCATAGTCGATAAAAGATTTCTGCATAACTTCCGAATATTCCGTTTTTATGATTCTGTCGTTCACACTCATTGAATCGTTCCTCTCTCCTCCGGTTTCCTAGGTCTGCCAAGCAAAATTATCTTATTTAGATATCAAGCTCCGCATCCTGCGCGTGCCGGTAGATAAATTCCTTTCGCGGCGGCACCTCCGTACCCATCAGAAGTTCCGTTACTTCGGAAGCCATACGCGCATCCTCGATTTCCACCAGTTTTAACATTCTTGTGTCCGGGTCAAGGGTTGTCTCCCATAACTGCTGGGCGTCCATCTCGCCAAGCCCCTTATATCTTTGTAACGTGAACGGTCCCTTATGTCTCTTGCGATACCTTTCGAGCGCTTTGTCATCATAAAGATACTCTTCCGCCCCTTTTGACGGCATCGCCTTATAGAGCGGCGGCATCGCAATATAGACATGTCCCTCAAAAATCAACTCCGGCATGAAACGGTAAAACAATGTCAGAAGCAGATTGGAAATGTGTGCGCCGTCCACATCCGCATCCGCCATGATAATAATCTTGTCGTAGCGCAGCCTGCTGATATCAAAGTCATTGCCGTAGCCTTCGGAAAATCCACAGCCGAAAGCATTGATCATCGTCTTAATCTCAGCATTCGCCAAAACTTTATCAATACTCGCCTTCTCCACATTCAGAATCTTACCCCGAATCGGCAGTATTGCCTGAAACATCCTGTTACGCGCCATCTTCGCGCTGCCGCCCGCAGAATCCCCCTCCACGATAAAAATTTCGCATTTCGCCGCATCCTTTGACTCGCAGTTTGCCAGTTTACCGTTAGAATCAAACGAAAACTTCTGTTTCGTCAGCATATTCGTCTTTGCTTTTTCTTCCGTCTTACGGATTTTCGCCGCTTTCTCCGCACATCCGATAACGCTTTTTAACGTTTCAAGATTACGGTCGAAATATCTTACGATTTCCTCGCCGGTTACCTTACTCACAATCTTTGCAGCATCCTGATTATCCAGTTTTGTCTTGGTCTGTCCCTCGAATCTTGGATCCGGATGTTTGATTGACACAACCGCCGTCATACCGTTACGCACGTCGGCGCCGGTGAAATTAACGTCTTTTTCTTTTAAAATATTGAGTCCTCTGGCATACGTATTGATCACATTGGTAAACATGGTTTTAAACCCTGTTAAATGCGTGCCGCCCTCCGCGTTATAAATATTATTACAGAAGCCAAGTACATTTTCATGAAACTCGTTTACATATTGGAAAGCAACCTCAACCGTGATGCCCTCAGACTCTCCTTTATAATAAATCACATCATGTACCGCTTCTTTGGACTTGTTCATATCCTTGATGAACCCCACGATTCCTTCCGGTTCATGATACTCTATATGCTCTGTTTCTTCGCCTCTCTTATCTTCATAGACAATTGTCAGTTCCGGATTCAGATAGGCAGTCTCATGCAAACGGCTCTTGACTTCATCTTCTTTAAACCTTGTCTTGTCAAAAATCGTATCGTCCGGCAGAAAATTGATGGTCGTTCCCGTTTCTTTTGTTTTCCCTACCACCGGAAGCAGTCCTTTGTCAAGTTCCATCGTCGGGATGCCTCTCTCATAGTGGTCTTCGTAGATAAACCCTCCTGTCTTCACCGTCACATGCATGTATGTAGATAATGCATTGACGACGGAAGAACCAACGCCATGCAGTCCGCCGCTCGTCTTATACGCCTCATTATCAAATTTGCCGCCTGCGTGAAGCGTCGTAAATACAAGCCGCTCCGCGCTCATACCTTTCTCATGCATTCCCACCGGAATTCCCCGTCCGTTATCCGTTACAGTTGCCGAACCGTCCGCCTCCAGCGTTACCCGTATGGTAGAACAATATCCCGCAAGGTGCTCATCTACCGCATTGTCCACAATCTCATATATCAGATGATTCAGTCCCTTGGTAGATACACTGCCAATATACATTCCCGGTCTTACACGAACCGCCTCTAGTCCTTCCAGCACCGTGATGCTGGACGCATCATAATTATTTGCCGCATTTATCTTCGCCATTTATCTGCACCTCATATTTTCGATTATCGGGATTTTTTTTACGCAAAAAGAACATGATTCCAGAATTTCTCACGAATCATATTTTATCATACATTTTGTACTTTGCAAAGCCAAATTACTACATATAGTATTTTAATATTCTGTATACTCTATCAACTCCGGCGCAAGATAACGACTGACCAGTTCCTCCAAGCGCGCAGAATCAATCGGTTTCGATAGATAATCCACGAATCCGGCATTCAGATAGTCCTCTTTAACTCCCACAATCGCATTTGCCGTAAGTGCAATCACAACCGGCGGATTCTGCATATACTCCTCCATGCGGCGCATATTCTGTAATGTTTCCATTCCATCCATCTCCGGCATCATATGATCCAGAAAAATAATATCATAGTGTTTCTGTCTGACCTTATCCAGACATTCCTGACCGCTGAGCGCCGAGTCAAACTGAACTTTCAGACGCTTCAAAAGCCCCTTTACTACTGTAATATTGACACGGTTATCGTCAACTGCCAGTATGTTCGCCTGTGGGGCAACAAAGTGCTTTTGTATCACGGTATTTTGTACATCGGCGTCATCCGCCGCCTTCCTGTAATCTCCCAGCATTTCCGTTCCTGCTATCCGCTGCGGAATCACGAAGGAAAACGCACTTCCCCGTCCATATTCACTCTCCACCGACAGCTCACCATGCATCATTTCAACCAGCCGCTTTGTAATACTTAACCCTAAACCAGTTCCCTCCACACTCCTGTTGCGCATCAGATCGAGTCTTGTAAAGGGGTCAAAGAGCATATGCAGTTCCTCCTCCTTAATCCCAATCCCCGTATCAGACACGATTACCCGAAGCCAGACGGTCTCCTCTTTCCTATCTTCACATTTTACTTCCAACAATACCGTTCCTTCATGGGTGTACTTGACCGAATTAGTCAACAGGTTGACAATGCTCTGCTTTATCCGTTTCTCATCCCCATAGAGTACCCTCGGAAGTTTCCTATCTGCGATAATTCTTAGGTTAAGATTTTTCTCCTCTGCTCTCATCGAAATCATATTTTCAATATCAACAAGCAGACTACCAAGATGATACTCGCTTTCCGTAATCTCCATTTTGCTTGATTCAATCTTGGACAAGTCAAGGATATCATTAATGATTGATAATAATGTCTTACCTGCGCTCTGTATATGGAAAGCATACTCTCTGATCGTGTCGGATTTCTCCTCACGCAGAATCATTTCGTTCATACCAAGCACCGCATTGATTGGCGTTCTGATTTCATGGGACATTCGTGCAAGAAAGGAGCTTTTCGCCTCATTGGCGCGTTCTGCATCTTCCTTTAATTCTATCAACTGACGTGTATAAAGATACCTGTCTGTTATATCAAAGATACGGTATAATATGCCAGCTCTACGCTGATAATCATCAAATATTTCGCTTCTCTGCCATTCATAAAAGCGATCCCTTTTCATAAAACCATCGGCATTTTTCTCCATAAATTCAAAAATCTGCTCTCTGACCTCTTCCTTATTATTCCAGTCAATATCTGAAAATATCTTACTGCTTTCCGCATTAAAATAAATGACACTGCCAAGTTCATCCGTCACAAGAATTCCTTCTTTAATTTCATCGACAATCCGATCTTTAGCGCCTCCTACCGTATCAAACAAACGATAACGGTACATTACAAACACAAGAAACAGCTCTGTAAGTATCATGGAGAACGGATAAGAATCATAATGTCCCCATATTCCTGCAAGACGCAGTATCCAGAATCCGATTGGAAGCAGGGACGCTCCAAAAATCAATAATAATTCCGGACGCTTCTCCCCCTTATGCTCCACTACAGTCTGTATCATTATCAAAGCAATCACCACGCCCAGAACCGCCGTAGTAAAAGCCCACCAGTAATAAAAGATTCCGGGTTCATATATCCATAAGCACAGACCATTTTCCATTGTGTAATCAATGCTTTTATAATACAGCGTGTGATAGTCTATAGTGAACACGACAAACAAAATAAAAAGATGGTCAACCGTATAAAATCCCTTGACGATTTTCATCCACTTATCATTCCGGTGATTGCTGTATAAACAGGCAAAATACAAGAAACTGAGCAATCCCATTGTAGTGCCGATATACTGCATTTTTACCGCAAGACGCGTCACATCCAAGCTTCTGCTTTGAAGTTCAAAAAAGTACCCTGCTACATCCATAAGGGTAAATAGTGCTCCGGCAAACAAAATTTTCTGTTGTTCTGAGGGCTTTGCCACATAAATTAACGTAATCATAAGAAAACACACTATGATTCCCACGCCATGCAGTACCAACATTACATTCATTGTAAGACCTCTTTCATCTCTGTTCTATAATAGGAAATTCCTCCAAAGCGTGGAAGAATGCTCTGCATTCTTCCCAAGATAATCGCGAAGCGATTTTCTTGTCTCATCTGTAGGCTTCTGTCATCTCATACAGATACTCCCTGCCACGCTTGCCGTTGCGCTCAAGAATCCCCATATGCACAAGAAGCGGCAGTATCACACCTGCCAGATCCCTGTGAATCCCTGCTGTCTGTGCAAACTCCTTGGTTGTAAACGGCTCTGCAAGCTCATAGGGCACAAATTGTATAAAATCTTCTGTCCGTTCAATCAACACCTCATCAAAAAGCGTAAGAGGCATTCTGTCATAGCGGCTGGAACCGCGTTTCTTATTCTTACTCCATCCGTTTAACAGACGGTATTCATCCATATCCACTAATGGAAATGCAAAGGACAGATTCGGATGTCCTAAATATTGTTTGATTTTATACAATTCCGGAAAGGCATGGTACGCCGTGCCGGTTATCGGAGATTTATGTTTCTTTGATAATTCCCCCGACTCCTCATCCATCCAGATGACCCATTTATGATGCGGGATAGGCAGCACCACTGTGACCGGGTATGACGGTAAAAAAACCGCTAATTTTGGCCGCAGCTTGTTAAAATTACCGTTCTGTATCTCTATGATACGCTCCCCGGTATAAATATCAGCAATGTATCCCTCAATCGGCACTTCGTGATAATCTTCATCCGGTTCATAATACAGCTTCATTACCGCATGAACGGTCTTTTCCCGGAGCGTCCCAAAACCATGCGGATCATTCTGTTTTAAAAGAACTTTCAGTTTTGCCTGCTCAAAGGCATCTTTATCCATACATCTCAAAATGCATCCCTCAACAATCTGCGTAAGATAACCTTAATTATCCATCCGCCGGATTCGTTTAAAATATGTGAAAAGATTTACTTTTATATGCTTATATTATATAATAATATAGAATATTAAGCTATTTGCATCTTACAGGAAAGAAAATCATTGATAGGATAACTACCATGAAACACGATACCACATATATCAAAAAAATACTGACGGGCAAAGCCCGCATCACAGATAAACAAAAGTTCAGCTGTATTATTTTTTCAGTGGCTTTTGTCCATCTTTTTTTGTCCATCACCTTTGGATACTTTAAAGTTGTTCCGCTGTTTATTTTTAACGTCATCAGTATGCTTACCTATCTGTCCTGCACACAGCTCATCCGCCGGGAACACTTCTGGTCCGTATACTGTATCACATATTTTGAAATTATTCTGCACTCTTTTGTTACAACCATCTGTATCGGCTGGAAATTCGGCTTCGCCCAATATATTATTGCACTGATTCCCGTAGGATTCTATATCTGTTATACCATGAACACCGGACATCGTAAAATAGTGATTGCCACCGCTTCTGCTCTCGTTGCCACGGCGTCTTTTTTAAGCTGCAAAGTACTGTCGTTTTTCACTACGCCGGCATATGAGCATCGGATTCATACTTGGGAGTTAAGATTATACATCTTTAATTCAATATGTACCTTTTTGTTCCTGATTGTATTTTCACTGATTTTTATCTCTGAAATAAGGCTGTCCAATGCGCAGCTGCGTCACCAGAATGAGATACTGGACAAACTTGCAAGCACCGATCCGCTGACTGGTCTGTATAACCGCAGAAGCATGGAAGTATTTTTGAATCAGGCGCTGAAGTCTGAATCCGGTTTCTCTCTGATTATGTGTGATATTGACAATTTCAAGCATATAAACGATACTTACGGACATGATTTCGGTGATGTTGTACTGAAAGAAATCTCACACATCACCATAAAGCAAGTCGGTTCCAATGGCTATGTCTGCCGCTGGGGTGGTGAGGAAATCTTAATCCTTGTCAGCAGCTCTGCTAAGGAAACCGCCGGACGTATCGCCGAGAATATCCGCCGCAACGTCGCCAACCATGTCTTTGAGTTGAATAATAAATGGATTCACTGCACCCTGACCCTCGGCATTTCCGCATACAAAGATGGAGATACCGCCGAAGAAACAATAACCAATGCCGATTACAATCTCTATCAAGGAAAACGAAGCGGAAAAAACAAAGTTGTCGCGTAATACATTTCTTAACACAAAACATATGGCTATAATTTCTTGACGTTTCTATCTCCGTGCAGGATACGCTCCTGATCGGATGCGCTGAGCGGTATAATCCTGCCGGTTCTGTCATAATATGTCAAAAGCGTTGAGTTCTTCGCCATCGTTTTTTGACCATTCTGTGTAACAAGATTCATCACCTGTTCCAGATTCCCCGTTCGTAAATACTGCCGTATTTCTTTATCCTGCTCTGCACGGCGCTGCATCTGCTGTCTTGCGGCATCCTCCGGATTCCTGAGACTTTCCAACCGGTTCAATGTAAGATATTCTTCAGTCAGCCTCTCCGGCGCTCTCGCATCATCACCCGTCTCTTCAACAGTTACCGGCGTTTGCTCCTGCCTCGCATCAGCATCCCCTGCCCCGACGGGATTCTGCATTCCATCATCGTTTTCCACAGATTCGACATCCTGTTTTGAAGTGTCATCATTCCATATTTTATAGAAAACATCTTTCACTGCCTGCACAAATGCAGTCACCCACGAACGGAACACATCAAAAATTCCCGCACCCGTCTCCTGCGCCTGTATTTTACTCTTTTCTGTCAGGGAAGCCGGGGCGTTGCCGGATAACTCCAGCCTGACACCGCTTTGCAGCATTGTGCGCCCTTTGCCGATACCGGCTGCAGTTATCTCTTTGCCTTCCCCGGTCTTTTCTTTCTTATCCTTATCCTCTTCTTCCCCCTGCGCACGCTGATAATTCAGGCTGAACTTTTCGCCGTTTCCCATCTTATCCGCCGCATCGGGCATTTTCAGTTTTGAATAATCATAATAATCATTTCCGTTTACTTTATTGACCATACCGCCTCAAATATTACTTCTGGTTAATATAATTTACAAGACCTTCCGCCGCGATAATTTTCTGCATAAATTCCGGAAAAGCCTGCCCTGTATACGTTGTATTCTTCGTCACATCGGTGATCACGCCCGTATCAAAGTTAACTTCCACAACATCACCTTCTTCTATCTCCTGCGCCGCCTTCGGGCACTCGATAATCGGAAGTCCGATATTGATTGCGTTGCGATAAAAAATCCTAGCGAACGTCTCGGCGATTACGCAGCTCACCCCCGCCGCCTTAATGGCAATCGGAGCATGTTCTCTGGAGGAACCGCATCCAAAATTCTTTGCCGCCACAATAATATCACCTTTGTTCACTCTGTGTATAAACTCCTTATCAATATCCTCCATACAGTGTGTCGCCAGTTCTGCAGGGTCTGATGAATTTAAGTAACGCGCCGGAATAATCACATCCGTATCTACATTATCTCCATATTTAAAAACAATTCCCTTTGCTGATTGCATGATATATCCTCCTATCTTTTATGATACAAGCTGACATGGGCAGGAAATCTTCCCTGTTACTGCACTCGCCGCCGCCACTGCCGGACTGGCAAGATATATTTCCGAATTTACATGTCCCATACGCCCTACAAAATTACGGTTTGTCGTGGACACGCACCTTTCCCCTTCTGCAAGAATACCCATATAGCCGCCAAGACAAGGTCCGCAGGTAGGTGTGCTGACAATCGCACCCGCTTCAATAAACGTCTTTAACAGTCCCTCTTCCATTGCCTGCAGATAGATTGCCTGTGTTGCCGGAATGACAATACATCTCATTCCTTCCGCCACATGTCTTCCCTCCAATACTTTTGCTGCCGTCCTAAGGTCATCCAGTCTGCCGTTTGTACAGGAGCCAATCACGACCTGATCGATTTTGATATCCTCTTTAATTTCATCAATGGTTTTTGTATTCTCCGGCAGATGCGGGAACGCCACCGTTGGTCTTAAGCTTGCCAGATCGATGGTATATTCCTCATCGTACACGGCATCTTCATCCGCCTCGTAAATCTGATACGCCCGTGTGGAATGCTCTTTCATATATGCCACTGCCAAATCGTCTACCGGGAAAATACCGTTCTTGCCGCCCGCCTCAATCGCCATATTTGCTATCGTAAAGCGGTCGTCCATAGACAGATTCTGAATACCGTCCCCCACAAACTCCATCGACTTGTACAAGGCGCCATCTACGCCAATCATACCGATAATATGCAAAATTACATCCTTACCGCTCACCCACTCTGCCGGTTTCCCCGTCAGGTTAAATCTGATTGCGGAAGGAACCTTAAACCATGCCTTGCCGGTTGCCATTCCAGCAGCCATGTCCGTGCTTCCCACACCTGTGGAAAATGCCCCCAGCGCACCATAAGTACATGTATGGGAATCTGCGCCGATAATCACGTCACCGGCTACCGTGAGTCCTTTTTCCGGTAAGAGCGCATGTTCAATTCCCATCTGTCCTACCTCGAAATAATTGGTAATTTCATTACGGCGGGCAAACTCACGCACACATTTGCAGTGCTCTGCCGATTTAATATCTTTATTCGGCACAAAATGATCCGGAACCAGCGCAATTTTATCCTTATCAAATACGCCATCCACTTTCATTTTTTCCATTTCCTTGATTGCAACCGGACTCGTAATATCATTTCCCAATACCAAATCCAAATCCGCCTCAATCAACTGACCGGCTTCCACATAGTCAAGACCGGCATGTGCCGCCAGAATTTTCTGTGTCATTGTCATTCCCATATATATTCCTCCTTTATGACGCTGCCATCCTATCTTCTACAAGCAACAGGGTCTGTCCCAAAAATCCGGACAAACCCTGCCAATCACTTCATTTCAACGATTACCTCGTCCATGGAATGCGTCGTAATATATTCAAAAAGCTCCGCCATCTGTTCCGGTGCGATACTCATATCCAGCTTTATCCACTGTATCACAAGAAACGCAACGGACTGGGCATAATACTCCGCCATCAGGCTCGTTGTCAATCCTCTCTTCGCCAATTTCTTTTCACTGGTCTGTTCATTGATAAAAGTGTACAATATTTCTTTAATAAACTGCCTTGCAATATTCTCACAGGAATGCTGTCCTTCCAGTCTGACAACTTTTTTATAAAATTTCTTATTCTCCTGCAGCCTTTCAAAAATCCGAAGCAGGCTCTCTTTAATCTGTCCTTTCATCATCAAAGGAATAATCGGTTCCAGAATCTCTCGGTGAATCACCCATTCCAGCAGTTCATACTTATCTCTGAAATGATTATAAAAGGTCGGACGTATCACTCCCGCACCGTCAGTAATTTCTTTGATTGTAATCTTATCAATCGGCATCTTGAGCGCGAGCGCCTTAAAGCTCTCAGCCAGCATCTCATCTATATTGGTTTTGGATTGCATAACGACTCCATATTAGTTGTTAATCAGTTTATCTTCACCATTCCAGCTGTAAAGTTTTCTGATATCCTCGCCTACTACCTCCGAAGGATGCTCGGAAGCAAGCTTTCTCATCGCCTTAAAGTGAACCTGACCGCCTGCAGAAGACATATCTAACAAGAAATCTTTGGCAAACGTGCCATCCTGAATATCAGACAGAATCTTCTTCATCGCCTTCTTTGTATCTTCCGTAATAATCTTCGGTCCTGTAATATAATCTCCGTACTCAGCCGTATTGGAGATGGAATATCTCATTCCTGCAAAACCGGACTGATAGATTAAATCTACAATCAGCTTCATCTCATGAATACACTCAAAATATGCGTTTCTCGGATCATATCCTGCTTCAACCAGCGTCTCAAAACCTGCCTGCATCAAAGCACACACACCGCCGCAGAGAACAGCCTGCTCACCAAAAAGGTCTGTCTCGGTTTCAGTTCTGAATGTGGTCTCCAGAACACCCGCTCTCGCACCGCCAATGGCAAGTGCATAGGCAAGCGCCATATCCTGCGCTTTTCCGGTAGCATCCTGATGAACAGCTACCAGACAAGGAACGCCCTTGCCCGCCTGATACTCGCTTCTTACCGTATGTCCCGGTCCCTTGGGTGCAATCATTGTCACATCTACATCCTTAGGCGGTACAATACATCCAAAGTGAATGTTAAAGCCGTGTGCAAACATCAACATATTGCCTGCTTCCAAGTTTGGTTCAATATCTTTCTTGTACATGTCAGCCTGCAGTTCATCATTGATAAGAATCATGATGATATCTGCTTTCTTTGCAGCTTCCGCCGCAGTATATACCTCAAATCCCTGCGCCTCTGCCTTTGCCCATGATTTTGAACCCTCGTACAGACCAATAATCACATGACATCCGGATTCCTTTGCATTTAACGCATGTGCATGTCCCTGACTTCCGTAGCCGATTACCGCAATCGTCTTACCGTCTAACAGAGATAAGTTACAATCTTCCTGATAAAAAATCTTTGCCATTTTCTGTTCCTCCATTTGTTGATAGATTTCATATAACTTTATATATTTATGTATAATTTCAAGGGATATCCCCATTCATTACCGTTACCATTTCCAGACATGAGAAAGCAGCCTGCAGACATCACTCTTCGTTGCCTCTGCAAAGCTTCACGTCTTATTCAAGATACGTGACATTCTCAATGCCCCGCCCAAGACCTGCAATACCCGTTCTGGCAAGCTCCAGTATCTCATAACCGTCCAGCATTCTGATGAACGCCTCAATTTTATCCTGATCACCGGTAAGTTCAATCATCAAGCTCTCCGGTGTTACATCTATGACGTTGGCACGGAACAGATTTGCAACCGCAATAACGTCCTGCCGCTGTGCCATGGAAACTCTGACCTTAATCATGGCAAGTTCCCGATACACGCTTTCCCCCGGACGAAGCTCCTTTAAGTCCCTGACGTCAATCAGCTTTGCCACCTGCTTCTCTATCTGATCCAGAATCTCATCGTCTCCCGAAGTCACAATGGTAATTCGTGTAAATCTCGGGTCGGCAGTCACACCTGCCGTAATACTGTCAATATTGTAGCCGCGTCTGGAAAAAAGTCCCGCAATACGACTCAATACACCCGATGTATTATCTACTAATAACTGCAATACTTTCTTCTGCATATGACAACCTTTCTGCATCCGGCGCTTTCCGCACCACACACCGACAATTATTGTATCAATTCAACTAACAAAAGTCAACCTCACCTGTCGTTATCCGGCATATCAAAAAACAGTTCTAAACGTCTGTCTCCATGCATTTTTGTAACGCGAGTGTTCCTGTCCTCGCGACTTCCACGATACTAATCGACTGCATCATACCGATAAAAAGCTGTATTTTTTCCGGCACATCGCATATCTGGATAATCATCGTTTTCTTCGACATATCTACGATTTGCGCCTTCATGATCTCGCAAGTTTCCATGATATCTCTTCTGTTTCCTTTGTTATACTTCACTTTCATTAGCATCAATTCTCTGCTGATGCTGGCTGTCTCGTCAAATGTCTTCACCTTGATAACATCCAGCTTCTTATTGAGCTGTTTCTCAATCTGCTCTATGGTACGCTCATCTCCGCTGCTGACAATCGTCATACAGGAGGTCGCCGCATCGTCCGTCTCCCCCACTGCAAGGCTGTCTATATTAAAGCATCTTCTGGAGAAAAGCCCCGCAACCTTACACAGCACACCAGATCTGTTTTCCACCAAAACCGAATATATCCTTTTCATCTTAAACCCCGTTTCTGCGCCTGCTATCTATCACCGTTCACTGCGCATGTTTCTGCATGCACCATTACTGGCACATCTTATACTGAATCGAAATATCCGCCTGTCATGGGCGGTTTATCTGTTTACTTTACCAGATCCATCGGGTCTATGAGACATTCCAGCAAAACTGACTCATTTCCCATAAGAAATTCATCAATGGTCTCCTGCGCCCGCTCCATCGTGCAAAGTCTCATAAACTTCATATCATAAGCCGACGACAGTTTCTCTAAATCGGGACTGCCCGACAAATCGACCACCGAATAATTGTCTTTATAAGTGTAATGCTGGTATTCTCTTACCATGCCCAGATAATTGTTTTTGAGTACGATAATTTTCACCGGAATATCAAACTGCCGCATAGTTGCAAGCTCCATCATGGACATCTGGAAGGAACCATCGCCGCACACGGCAACCACCTGCCTGTTCTTGTCCGCAAGCTTTGCACCCATCGCCGCCGGAATGGAATATCCCATCGTCCCCATACCGCCCGTCGTCAAAAACCTTCCGTCCTTAACAATATGATAGTTACACGACCATATCTGGTTTTGTCCGACGTCCGCCACATAAACGGCATTCTCCGCCATGGCTTCGGACAACATACGTATAAATTCTGCCGGATCCACAAAATCCGGATTGGGCTTTCTGATGCGTCCCATCGTCTCACGGTAGCCGTTCAACGTCTGAATCCATTCTTCATGCTCACAGACGAACTCTTCTTCCATAAAGTCCGCAATGATATGCTTTGCATCCCCCACAAGCGGAATCGTCGGTCCCACATTCTTACCGATTTCCGCCGGATCCACGTCAATATGTACCAGTACCTTGTTCTCCGTAATCAGGTCCGGCTGGCTCACCGCACGGTCCGCCACTCTGGCACCCACCATGATGAGCAGATCCGATTCGTTCATCGCCCGGTTTGCATACGGATTGCCGTTATTCCCGACCATACCGTAGTACATCGGATGCCTGGTGGGCATCACGCCGATTCCCATCATCGTTGATACCACAGGCACACGATGTTTTTGCGCAAAAGCACGAAGCTCCTGCTCCGCATCGCTTAAAAGCACACCGCCTCCGGCACATATGATAGGACGTTTCGCCTTCGACAGTTCCTTGACTACTTTCTTAATCTGCACTGCATGACCCTTCACCGTAGGCTTATAAGTCCGCATCGTAACCTCTTCGGGATATTTGAATCTATTTATCACAGCATTCTGGATATCAATCGGCACATCAATCAATACCGGACCCTTTCTCCCGGAATTTGCAATATAAAAGGCTTCCTTGAAGATTCTTGGAATTTCATCCGCATTCCTTACCAGATAGCTATACTTCACGAAGGACTCCACTGCCCCGGTAATATCTGCTTCCTGAAAGACATCCGACCCTAACAGCTCACTATTCACCTGTCCTGTAATACATACAAGCGGTATACTGTCCGCAAAAGCCGTTGCAATCCCGGTAATCACATTGGTTGCGCCGGGACCGGACGTCACCGCGCACACTCCCACCTGCCCCGTCACACGCGCAAGACCACTCGCTGCGTGTGCTGCATTCTGCTCCGTCCGAATCAATATCGTATGAATATCGGAATCCAGAATACTGTTGTAAAAGGGGCATATTGCCACTCCGGGATAACCGAATACATATTTTACGCCTTCTTCTTCAAGGCATTTTACCATAGCGTCCGCACCTAACATCGTTATTCTCCCTCTATATTTAAAATTCTTTTCGTCAGCTTCACCGCATCCGCCGCATCCTTGGAATAACCGTCTGCGCCGATTTCATCTGCGTATTCCTGTGTGATAACCGCTCCGCCGATAATAACTTTGGCGGATACATCACTTTCTTTTGCATAAGCAATCACTTGCCGCATCTGCTGCATTGTGGTGGTCATGAGCGCAGACAATGCAATCACCTGCGCATGATGCTCCTTTGCCGCCTGTATGATTTTTTCTTTGGGCACATCTTTGCCAAGGTCAATGACTTTAAATCCGTAATTTTTCAACATGAGCGCCACCAGATTCTTGCCGATATCATGGATGTCCCCCTCTACCGTGGCAATCACCACCGTCGGCATCTCCCGGACAGACTGCCCGGAAGCAAGCAGGGGTTCCAGATACTCGATGGAGGCTTTCATTGCCTCCGCACTGGCAATAAGCTGCGGCAGGAAATATTTTCCTTTATCAAATAGTTCGCCCACTTCGTTGATTGCAGGCAGCAGAACGTTATCCAGAAGCTCCTTCGCATCATGTCCTTCTTCGAGCGCCTTCTTCGTATCTTCCACGATTACAGCGCCATTTCCCTTAAGCACGTCCGCGTGGAGCTTTCCCGTCGCGGTCACATCTTTGCTGTCCGCCTTCTTAGACTGTGCTTGAATGTGAATGCCGGTGTTTGCCACCGGTACATTTCCTGTCTCTTCCCGCTTTGCTTTCACCGCGTCCATCAGCTCAATATACCTTAAGTCCGCACCATCTTTATTCAAAAGCAGATCCGATGCAAAAGCACAGCTGACCAATAGTTCCTGTGAAGGATTCGCAATCGCCATCGTAAGTCCCGCTTGGATTGCCATCGTAAGAAATGCAGCGTTGACAAAACTTCTCTCCGGTAACCCAAAGGAAATATTGGACAGCCCGCAGATGGTCGCAAGCCCCTTTTCTTTACAATAACGGATTGTCTGCAGCGTCTCCATCGCTGCAGTTTTATTTGCCCCAACGGTCGTCACCAGACCATCCACGATAATATCTTCCCTGCGCATACCAATTGCATAGGCACGCGCCTGTACTTTCTCAATGATATCTATCTTTTCTTCCAGACTGTCGGGCAGTCCCTTGTCCGACAGCGGAAGGAGAACAAACATCGCGCCGTATTTCTTGGCAATTGGCAGTAAATTATCAATTTTTTCTTTTTCGTAAGAAATGGAATTGATGAGCGCCCTGCCCGGATATCTGCGCAAAGCCTCCTCCAGCACATCCACATGACTGGAATCCAAGGACAGCGGCAGACTCGTGATTCCTCCCACCGTCTCAATCGCTTTTAGCATCATTGCCTTCTCGTCAATACCGCTCATGCCCATATTGACATCCAGAATACCTGCACCGCACGCTTCCTGCTCCTCGGCAAAATCCGCTACCATTTCCATTGACCCTGCACGAAGCTGCTCCTGCAGTTTCTTTTTTCCGGTCGGATTAATACGCTCGCCGACAATCATGAAATTATCATTAAGCCCGAAGGCAACCGTCTTTCTCTCACTGGTCAGAAAACGCTTATCCGACGCTTTCCTGTGTACAACCTGTATCTTTCCTACGGCTTCTTTCGTCCTGCGGATATGCTCCGGCGTCGTACCACAGCAGCCTCCAACAATCGACGCACCTGCTTCCACCAATGCCTTCATATATGTCCCGAATGTTTCCGCTCCCATATCATAAACCGTATTGCCGTCAGCATCTAAAGACGGCAGCCCGGCATTCGGCTTGGCGATAATCGGCACACTCGTCACTTCCGCCATACGTCGTATCACATCACCCATCTTGTCCGGACCCGTAGAACAGTTGGCGCCTATGGCATCCGCCCCAAGGCTTTCTAAGACGACCGCCGCTGTAACTGCATCTGTTCCGTACAACGTTCTTCCATCCGCCTCAAAGGTCATAGTGACCATCACCGGCAGTTCGCACGTTTCCTTGGCTGCAATCAGCGCTGCCCTCGCCTCTTGGAGACTCATCATCGTCTCCACTATAAGAAGGTCTGTGCCAGCTTCTGTAAGATATCCAATCTGCTCTTTATATATCTCGATCAATTCCTCGAAATCCAGCCGTCCCATCGGTGCAAGCTGCTCGCCGGTCATCGACAAGTCGCCTGCCACGTATGCCCTGTCTCCGGCGGCTTCTTTGGACAACGCTACCAGTTCCAGATTCATCTGACGAATCTTATCTTCCAGCCCGTATTCTTTTAATTTGATGCGGTTTGCCGTAAACGTAGGAGCATAGACAATATCGGAACCGGCATCTATAAACGCACGCTGTAATGCAATCATAATCTCTCTGTTGTCCAAAATCCACTGTTCCGGACACACGCCCGGAGGCATTCCTTTTTTTTGCAGATTCGATCCTGTAGCGCCATCCAAAAATATCGGATGTTCTTTGAACAGCGCTTGAAATTCCTGTTTTTTCATTCTAATTTGTACTCTCCTGTGTCGGTTCTTCGTAGAACACTGTATCGTCCGTATCGAAGTTGTCTTCTCCCTCATTCGGCTGTTCCTCCGTCGGCTGCGAATCTTCCGCAGAACCTTCGGGTGTCTCTGTTTCTTCCGTTTCATCGTCCGTCTTATTCAGATAACCGCCGCCTAAGATGCTGCTTTCCTCCGTATAAGTTACCCCTTCTCCCTCCGGAATCTCTCCGTGCAGAATCTGGATAATATATTGAATACGGATGTTTGCCCTGTCATAGTATTCCTTTGCAGCCTGTGCAACCGCCTCGTCAAAGGGATTGGATTCGTATGCCGTATGATACAACGCAACCGCCTGCCGCATATTTTCATCTGCTTCATCCGCCAGACTATCCACTGCCGAGAAGCGATCCGGCACGGTCAGTTCCGCCATCCATGTAAATTCCGCCTGCAGCTGGTCAAGATACGAAAGCAGCTGGCTCGTTGCGTCCGGCGCAGAGGCATCAATGGAATTCATTCCGTCATGAAAAGCCGCAATATGTTCAAAAAATGTGTTCATATCTTCCTGATATGCAGTCAGTTCTTCGTCGTTCTTACCGCACGCTGTAAGCAGTACCCCGCATAGCAGACACACGCATAAGATGACTGTTCTTTTTATGTTCTTCAAAACGTTCTCCTCCGGAAGTATACTTCATAAATGATTTCTTATTGTATTACAAAATAATCCCTATCTATAAATACTACTGATTTCCATCCTTTTCGTCAACTATTTTGTGCTATCCTGCTTAAACTTCCTGCATAAAATACTGTCCAAACACGCAAAAAGCCTTACGCCGGCTTTCCATACCGTCATAAGGCTTTTTGTTCAATTTATCATCCGGCTGCCTTCCACAACCGATATTCTTTTGTACGTCCATGGTCAGATTTCAATCTCGCAGTCCGGCTCTACTTTCTTACATGCTTTCAGCACTTTCTTCATAACCGCCTTCTCATCGGCACCCTCCGAAAATTCCACCTTCATCTTCTGCGTCATAAAGCTGACTACGGCTTCTGCAACACCTTCCGTTTTATTCGCGGCGTCCTGCATCTTCTCCGCACAATTGGCGCAATCCACTTCAATCTTGTAGGTTTTGGTCATCTTCATTTCCTCCCTCTTACACTTCATCTTTTTTTACATGCAGGAAAATAACCTGCACACAGCCTCATGTCCTACTCCTCGACATGTTCCATTCCCATACTGATAATCGAGCGCACATGCTCATCGTCGAGTGAATAGTAAATCGACTTGCCTTCCCTGCGGAACTTCACCAGTTTGGATGTCTTAAGGATTCGCAGTTGGTGACTCACGGAAGACTGGCTTAGGTTCAACAAGCCGGCAATGTCATTCACACAGAGTTCATGCTCGAACATGGCGTATAATATCTTGATTCTCGTAGAATCCCCGAACACCTTAAAAAGCTCCGCCAAATCGTATAAAATCTCATCATCAGGCTGTTGCTCCTGCACTTTATGAAGCAGTTCATTTCGTTCCGTCTGCGAATCTTTTAACACATTCTCTACCATGTCCATACTTTCTTCCGACAAAACAATCCCTCCGTGCACGCTACAAATTTACATATGATTAAATGTTCATATGTATAATAATATAAGAAAGTGAAAATGTCAATCCATTTTTCAAATTTCATCCTGTGAAAAGCAACAGTAAAGGCAACACTCAACGTATCTGCCCGTTGCCCCGTATCATATATTTATATGTGGTCAGCTCTTTCAATCCCATCGGTCCTCTGGCGTGCAGCTTCTGGGTGCTGATGCCGATTTCCGCACCGAACCCAAATTCAAAACCGTCAGTAAACCGGGTGGACGCATTGACATAGACACATGCGGAATCCACCCCCCGCAGAAACTTCTCGGCGTGCTCTGCATTTTCCGTCAATATGGCGTCGGAATGTTTCGTGTTATACTGGTTGATATGTGCCACCGCTTCCTCCACGGAAGATACTGTTTTCATGGAAATAATATAATCCAAATATTCCGTGCCGTAATCCTCCTGCGTCGCCTCTGCCGCCCCGGGTATCAGAGCTCTTACTTTCTCATCTCCCCGTATCTCCACGTTCTTTTCCTGTAATGCCGCACCAAGTGCAGGCAGAAAACGACTGGCTATCTTTTCGTGTACTAGCAGCGATTCACATGCATTACACACACCGATTCTCTGTGTCTTGGCATTGATGATGATTGGAATCGCCTGCTGTAAATCGGCGTCTTCATCTATATAGATATGACAATTTCCCGTTCCCGTCTCAATCACGGG
The DNA here is from genome assembly GCA_947564735.1 of uncultured Lachnospiraceae bacterium. Lineage (GTDB taxonomy): Bacteria > Bacillota > Clostridia > Lachnospirales > Lachnospiraceae > UBA3282. The sequence continues at coordinate 67,382 of CANOEC010000009.1, forward strand.
TATCGTACTGTTCTCCACTACGGCGCGGATTAACCCGGCGCCGCCCCTCGGAATCAGTACGTCCACATATTTTTTAAGCTGCATGAACGCCGTCGTAACCGCCCTGTCGTTGTCGGTAATAAGCTGCAGCGCATCGGCGCATATGCAGTTTTCAGCCAGTGTCTCCCTGATGACCTCCGTGATTGCCTGATTAGAGTAAAAGGCGTCCTTTCCGCCCTTTAGAATCACAGCATTTCCGGTCTTAAAGCATAAACCGAAGGCATCAGCCGTCACATTAGGTCTCGCCTCATAGATAATGCCGATGACTCCCATCGGTACTCTGACTTTCTCAATATGAAGTCCGTTCGGTCTGTCGAAGGCTTCCATCACTTCACCCACCGGGTCTTCTAAATCCACAATCTGGCGCAATCCTCCCGCCATGCCCTCAATGCGCTCCGCCGTCAGTTTCAGACGATCCAGCAACCCCTCTGACATGCCGCCCTGCACAGCTATTTCATAATCCTTGTCGTTCGCAGCAAGAATGCGTGCGGTTTCTTTCACTAACGCATCTGCGGCTTTTTGCAGCACATCATTTTTGACTGTGCAAGTCAACTCTTGCAATACAAATTTTGCCTCTACGGCTTTTCGCCCTAATCTCTCCAAATATTCCATATTTACTCCATTCCTGCGCTGCTTTTTGCGCAATAAATTTCCTGTTCCGTAATCAGCATATCCGGTCTGATATCATGCGGCTCTCCCGGAATCTGCTCGAATACCTGACAGTGGTAAGCAAGCGCCGCCGTCGTCAGACGAATTTCCGTATCTGTACGACATTGATGGTTCTCCTGCAGCCAACGGTACATACGACTCAAATACCTGTCATAGAATCCCTTTCCGTATCCGATACGGTGTCTATCCTTGTCGAAAGCGGCTCCGGGCATCCACATCATCACATGGAGCACTTTCCTGCCGTCTTCCATGTACATCCCACCGGCATCCTTCATTTTACAAGCATTCACAGCATCTGTCTGCCCTTCAACCCATTCCGGAAAAGAAATGCCTTCCTCCGGCTCCGGTATGCCCCGGTATCCTTCCGACAGCTTCTCCGATGCCATAATCTTAAAAAACACCATCTCATCCCCGGAAACTTTCGGCAAAAACACCTCTTTTCCATCCTCGAACGCACGCGCGATAAGCGCCGATGTACCGACCTCGCTTTGATAACTTGCATAGGCGAGAATCACCTGTGCCTTCTGATATTCATCTCTGTCCGCAACGGCTGTCCCAATCTGTGCGTCATACCTCATTCTATCCGGTAAGGGGATGGTATTTCGCACAGTCAATGCATTTTTGCGAACAACTTTTTTTTGCATGACATCATTCGGCATCCTGTTTACGCTCCCCAAACTTTTTTCCTAAATCGGTAATGGAACCATCCTTCTCCACAATAGAGATATTGTCAAGCTGTCCTCTCAAGTTTGCACGCACATTGGCGACATAAGCCTGTCTGAGTTGTTTCTGCTCCTCTTTCTCCTCCCCGGTCAGTCCCTCCGCCTGCGATTTATGATACAATTCATTGATTCGTCTCGTCATCTGCTCTACGTTCATCCAGCATACTCCTCTTTCCATCTACATCTTCACGCTAGTCATGCATCTGCTGCACATATAACGGCAGGTCAAATCCTTCCTCCCTGTGCGCCAAAAACAGCGTGCCGATATTTTGTCCGGCAAGAATGCGGTGAATCACCTTGATATCCGCGCTGTTGGCAATCACCATATCAACCCCCATATTGTTCGCAATCTTAGCCGCCTGCAGTTTCGTATTCATGCCGCCGGTTCCCGCACTGCTTCCCGTCGTGCTTTTCCCCATCTCCATCAGTTCGTCCGTCAGCCGCTCAACGACTTCGATATATTGTGCCTCTGGATTTTGCCTTGGGTCATCCGTATATAATCCGTCGATATCGGACAATAACAGCAGCATATCCGCATCAATCAAAGACGCAACGATTGCCGAAAGCCTGTCGTTATCGCCGATTCCCAGTTCGTAAGTCGCTATCGTGTCATTCTCGTTTACAATAGGGACAACTCCCATTTTAAAAAGCTCTTCAAAGGTATTGTGCGCATTAAAACGATTCAAATTATCAATAATCGTGTTTTTCGTCATAAGAATCTGCGCCGCCACTTGATTGTATTCCGCAAAAATCTTCTGATAAATCATCATCAGCCGCGCCTGTCCAATCGCCGCACATGCCTGTTTGACCGCCGTTGAATTATCACCCTCGATATCCTGCATCATGACCGCCTTCCTGCCAACAGCCACGGCGCCCGATGTGACAAGCACCACGTCCTTACCACGGTTTCTTAAGTCACATAACTCTCTCACGAGTACATCCAGCTTCGTGTAATCCAAATCTCCCGTCTGCTCATGCTGTAACGACGAGGAACCAATTTTAATCACAATCCTCTTTTTATCTTTCATCATCTCTCTGATATCTGACATGATTCATCTCCATCCTTCCAATTCTACTCCATTATCGCGCTGCCTTCTGCATTCAACAGGGTATCTTTTCTGCATACTCTGTCACGCAAATCTTCGATAGCGGGCAGCAATTTTTTCCGCAATCACCATACCGTCCATCGCCGCCGAGGTAATTCCGCCCGCATAGCCTGCTCCTTCCCCGCACGGATATAACCCGCGTATCACAGACTGTCCCGTCTCGTCCCGCATGATTCTGACCGGAGAAGACGTCCTGCTCTCAATGCCAGACAAGTACGCCCCCGTATCCGCAAATCCATGCATCGTTTGACCAATTAAGTCAATCCCTTCGACAAGCGCCTCGTTCAATGCCTGCGGAAGAATCTCATGCACCTGCGCCATGCGATAGGCGCCCTTCACTGCAGGCAAAAAACCGGGATATTCCTTCTGAATGGTTGACGGCTCTCCTCTTTGTCCCGTCACGGCATACCGGTAATCGCCATAGGTTTCCACAGGCACCGCTCCCCTTCCAATACGGTAAGCCCGCTCCTCTAATTCTCTCTGAAAAGCAACGCCAGCCAGCGGAGAATCATTCTCATAATCCTTGGGCGTCACCGTAACAATCATGGCGCTGTTGCTGTTTGCGCCCTTTCGTCCGCTATAGCTCATGCCGTTCACTGCAAGCTTTCCCTGCTCCGACGACGCGTTCACGACATATCCGCCGGGACACATGCAGAACGAATAGACGCCTCTGCCGGAAGAAGTCTGCGCCGTCACCTTATAGCTTGCTGCCGGAAGTAGCGGATGTTCCTCATGTCCGTACTGCATCTTATTTATCATTCTGCGCGGATGTTCCATGCGAAGCCCCACTGCGAAAGCTTTTGCTTCCATAGGAATCCGCCGCTTATCAAGCATCTCAAAGGTATCTCTTGCGCTGTGTCCAATGGCAATGACCACCGCCTCGCAGGGAATCGTTTCCGCATCATTGACTCGCACGCCTGTCACACGCTCACCCTCTATGCACAAATCTGTCATCTGTGCACCGAACCTGATTTCACCACCCCATGAGATAATCTGTCTCCTCAGATTACTTACAACCTTACACAAAATATCCGTACCGATATGGGGTTTGGCTTCGTACAATATCTCTTCCGGCGCGCCTGCCTCCACGAAAATCCTGAGAACCTCTCTATTCCTGCCAAACTTGTCTTTCACGAGTGTGTTTAACTTTCCATCCGAAAAGGTTCCGGCGCCGCCCTCCCCGAACTGTACGTTCGACATGGGATTTAACACACCCTCCTGCCAGAACTTCTCCACATCCGCCATCCGCTCCTCCACACACCTTCCCCGCTCTAACAGAAGCGGTTCATAGCCGTTCTTGGCAAGCAGATAACCACAGAATAAGCCTGCCGGTCCCGTTCCGACAATCACAGGACGGAATGCAGGCTTCTCCCCGCCCTCCCCGGGAAAAACATAGGGCTTTACCGTCACTTTCTGCACCCTTGCGCTCTTACATGCGGCAAGCACTTTCTGCTCGGACTCCACACATACGTCCACCGTATAACTCATCAGAATCTCCGGCTTTTTTCTGGCATCAACAGATTTCTTTACAATCTGCCACGACCGGATTTTTTCAGGCGCAATCCGCAATATTTTTGTCACTTTATCTATAATATCCTGCCGTCCATGAACTAACGGAAGTTTAACCTGATTTACACGAATCATCCTAAATTAACCTTTTCCATTGTTTTCGTAATCGGTTGCTATCCTTACCATCATACTTCACTATGCAGTGTAAAACAAGCATTCTTTGTGTTATACTAAATAAAAATCGTATCATATGAATATCATGATACCCTGTTATCATGACTCGACGGGAGGACGCCTATGCTGTACCATTATACCGACTTTGCCGCCTTCGACGGCATTATCCGCTGTGGAGAACTGCGGCTCAACAATATTTTAAACATGAATGACACATCTGAAATGACGCTTTTTATCAATGGCATCTGCAAAGCCGTCATCGAAAAACTCCGGCTGGATAAAGATACCGAAAAGCTCCGCAGCGCACAGAATTTCTTTATCGAGCAGTTAGAGCAGGAATTCCATTATTCTGCTTATGCAGCATGTTTCTCCAGATACCGGGACGATGCCGCCCAGTGGGAACGTTACGGGCATTTAGGACAGGGCGTATGTATTGCATTCCATGAAACGCTTCTTAAGAAAATGGTCGGCGGCGTCGTTTCTTTGCAGGAAGTATATTATCAGGCTGATATGCGTGAACATCACCTTGTTGATGAATTTTATCATATTTTTAAAGAAGACGGTCAATCACCCGGACATCTTTCACGCCTGCAGAATCTCATGTGCGACGCATGGGTGGAGTCCGCCGCGTTTAAGCATCCATCTTTTACAAATGAAAGAGAATTTCGTCTGGTCGTTTCACCGTTTATTTCCAACGATTTTGCTGTGGAGCCAAAATATCATGTCGCACGGGGAAGAATCAAAAAATATTATCCTCTCGATTTAAACAGAATGTGCGGCAAACTCAATCTGCACATGTCCGACCTTGTCGGCGAAATTATTATTGGTCCCACTTCCTCCCAGTCCCTTCCAATCCTGCAGGATTATCTGGACGACTGCGGACTAAATATCCTCAAGAACAAAATCAGTCTGTCAGACTGTCCGCTGCGCAAACCGACCACCTAGGCAGTTTCTCCGTAATTTCCCTCACCGGATTGTGCCAACGTAAAAGAACACAAAAACAGCATATATCATCAAACATAAAACCCCGGATACCATATAACTGTAATCCGGGGTTCTTGTGTTTGATGTATTCTTTATGTCATTCTTACTATTTTGCTGCTTTTACAGAAGTAATATGAGGATTAACGCCCTCATACCAGTACAGGAATCCTTCCATATCAATTTTGTCACCGATATTCAGATTCTTGACTGCAGCATACACATCCGTCGTATTGTCACACAGGTATGATTCCACCGTGAAGGTATAAGTGTTTCCGTCCAGAGATACGTTGAAATATAAATCGTCTCCGTCCTGACCAGAACCATCCCAGTTATACAGGAACGCAACATCATTTCCATTGTCATCCTGCCCGGCAGCTTCTACGGTCATTCCCTTAAAGGATACGAATTTGTTCTGGTGATTAATCAACTCATCCGAAGCAAGCAGAGAAGTAACATCCATAGCCTCTGCCACGTAGCTTCCGTCCTCGATCTCAAAGGTTGCACCCTCTGCAATCTCAACCTCTCCCGACCATTCCGCCTTATAGCCGGTAACTTTAATCTTAGTTCCCGGTTTTAACTTGTCATAATCTGCCTCTGAACAGGTCATATTATAAACAAAATATGCACCGTCCTTATCCTGCGTATACACCGTAGCTTTGTCTTCCCACCATGACTGTTTCGCCTGCACATAAGTTTCAATCACGACCTCCGACTCCAAAGGGGCTGCCATATACTCGTCATAGGTCATGACGCCTTCCGATTTTGCATCCGTATCTCCGCCCTTTGAACCACAGCCTGCACACGCTAACACAAGCGTTGAGGCTAACAATACTGCTGTAAACTTTTTCATTTCCTCCTCCATTCTGAAAGCTTCCTTTTACCGCCTTCACTATGTAGTTTATAAACATGCTGTTACGCAACAACAAACTAAGTATACATGAATTTTCCAATAAGTCAATAACCGACAGGCTTATATCGTCCGCTTCCCATCAACGGCTTATCGCCGAACGCTTCTGCGTTTCTTCACTGCCTGTATGAACAGATAAACCAAAATCAGAATCCAGACACCTGCCAAAGAAGCAAGCAAAATCACCGACGTAGCCGACAGCTTTCCAAGTTCCGTTTTTTCGGAAGATATGTGGCTGCCTGACATGCCGATCTGATCCAGCCGGTACAATGCCCTCATGTCATCATAGAGCTTATCTATATATTCCCTGTCAACTGTCTGTCCCCTTCTGACAGACTTCACAGTATTTTCTATCAGCTGTCCGGCAGCATCCCTAAGAGACGCAGAGCCCACGAATACCGGAGTAACAAAGGTATGGTCCACATTGTCAAGAAGCAGCTTTGCCGCTTGGATTTTCACATCATAATACAATGCATCATCTTCTCCTTCTCTTGACAAGTAGTTTTGATACTCCGCCGATTCCTGCGCCTTTACAGTCACCGGCACGTATCCTTCGGTTCCGGAATACGCAATCTGCACATCGTTCGTCAGTAAATATTGTGTGAACAGCCACGATGCCAGCACCTCCTGAGGGTCTTCTTTGTTAAAAATACAGACGGACGGTCCCTGCGATATCATCTTGGGATTCTGTGTATCAAACTGTGGTATCATCATGACAGCCGTCTCAAACCGCACCAGCTTGTCTTCGCTGATATCGGAAAGCGGCGCATCCGTCCCCATCCATGTGGCGCCCGCAGTGGAATCAATGGCAAAGATACACTGTCCCGCATTGAGAAAATTAGCGGGATAACTGGAAATCTTAAAGGTCGAAAACGCACCGCTGCCGGCATGTTCTGCTATCGTATACAGCAGATTTTCCGTGGTGTCATGAAACAGCAGTATTTCTCCGGCATCAGTTGAATATCCGGCATCTTGCTGTCTTAGCATCTGTATCATCATATTATCCGTTGATTTATAGATAAAGGGAATCATCACCTTCTGTCCGTTCACAGCAAAATAACCATCTGCGTCCTGTTTCATAGCCGCCTCGGACACCTCCCACACAAAATCCCATGTAAGCGTGTCAGGAAGCGTATAACCTAATGCCTCCACATATGTCCTGTTGACATAGCATGCTTCTGTAGAACGCATATAGGGAAGCGCATAATAATGTCCGTCAATGGCGCATTCTTCCAAAAACTGCGGGACAATCTCGCCCAGCTTTGGCGAATCAAAACGCACCTTGCTGCCGCCCAGACCATAATCTGCATCAACAAACAAGTCTTCCAGAGGGAGCACAAGATTTGTTCCCGTCAGATAGGTTGCAATATGATCCGGATAGGTAATACAGACATTCGGTGTCGTATTCGTCGCAATATTCGTAATGACATCATTATATATTTTGCCGTAATCCGTATACAGCCGCAGATTCACCGTAACGTTTGGATACAGCGTCTCAAAATCAGCGATTGCTTTCTCGTAAATTGCCGTCTGCGTTTTATTGGTATCATTTTTCGCCCAGAATGTGATTTCATACTCCTGCGACGTATCAAATTCTTCCGGCATTTCAAAGGCGTTAAGCCCTACTCTGCCATGACATCCAGTCAGCAGCGCAATGACAAGAAGCCCGGCGGAAACTGTCAGATATTTTAATCTCTTTTTGAAAAATGTCGTTCTTTTCATCTTTTCTCATTCCCCTTTTCCAAACGCTGACTGCTTTACCCTTTCATGCCTCCTCTGGCTACCCCTTCCATTATCTTTTTGCGGAATATCAGAAACAACACAATCAGCGGAAGCGAAATCACTACTACTGCCGCCATCATCGCCGGAATATTTTCACGCCCGAACCCATTTTCCCGAATCTCCTGAATTCCATTTGACACAAGAAAGTAATTCTCATCATCCGTGATGAGTCTCGGCCAAACATAGGAATTCCAGCACTCAATCACCTTCAAAATCGTCACCGTAACAAGCGTAGGCTTTGAAATCGGTATCATCACTTTGAGCAGATACTTGAAATCAGATGTCCCGTCCACTTTCGCCGCATAATAAAGTGCGTCCGGTATCTGTTCAAAGTTCTCTTTCAGCAGATAAATATAAAAGACAGACGTGACAGACGGCAGAATCAGTCCTGAAAACGAATTGCGCATATCCAGATTCGTGACCGTCATATAGTTCGTGATAATGACCAGTTCATTTGGTATCATCATCAGTGAGAGAAAAATGACAAACACAATATTCTTACCCCTAAAATCAAGGCGTGCAAACGCAAATGCCGCAAGCGTAATCACAACCAGCATAAGAAGTGTGGTTGCCAGCGTAAAAATCACCGTATTGAGCAAATATTTGCCAAGCGGCACAGCCGTAAATACATCCGCATAATTCTGCAAGGTAGGTGACAACGTAAAAAATTTAGGGATGTATTCTGAATTATACGCGCCATAACTTTTTACCGACGTCAGAACCATCCAGTAAAAGGGAAACAGCACAATCACCGCCCACACAGACAATAAAATATAAGTAATGGCGCCCGCTGTCTTCTTTCGTCTGCGGGCTGTTTTCTCTATTTTGATGTAATCCGCCCTTACGGCGGTATTTTTATTGTATAGGAAATTCCTACGTTTATGCACGAGTTTGCGAAGCAAATCTCGCAAACGAGCTGCGCTCGTTTTTTTATTGTTTTCCTGCATACTATGAACCTCTTTGCTTCCCGATTCGATTGAAATCCAGACCTTAGTAAAGTCAGCTGTCAGGCTGATTTTTCAACCTAATCAGCAGATTAATGCATGTAATCGTCAGAATAATCGCAAATAAAATGATTGCCGCCGCCGAAGCATAGGACGGATAACCACCGCTGTCACCATACAACATATCGTAGACATAACCTACCATTGTATTCATCTGCGCGGCGTTCAGATTCGTGCCAAACAACGCAACCACATCGCTGTACGCCTTAAATGCACCGATAAATCCTGTGATGACCAGATAAAAAATCATGGGAGAAATCATGGGCAGCGTAATCCGCATGAAAATCCTGAATTTCGATGTCCCATCTACTCTTGCCGCATGATAATACTGCCTGTCTACCCCTGCAAGCGCGCCTGTCAAAATCAGAATCTTAAAGGGCATCACTACCCACACTGTATAGAAACAAAGCACAAACATCTTCGCCCAGTATGGTCCGTCGATAAAATCCACTCCCGTCCCGCCAAGCCATGTGATAAGCAGATTGATCAAGCCCTCCGAATACGCCGTTTTTTTGAACAAAATCATAAAAACCATGCCGACAGCAAGGGTATTTGTCACATATGGTAAAAAATAAATTGTCTGCAGCAGTTCCCGCAAGGGTTTGACTGCCTGAAGTCCTATGGAAATAAGGAGCGCAATCCCTGTCGATAAGGGCACCGTAATAATCACCAGAATAAACGTATTCTTTACTGCCTGCAAAAAATAGGGATCATGCAGCACATAGGAATAATTGTAAAAGCCGGTGCCAAAATAAGTCTGAGACGCCGAATTGTATCCTTCCTCAAAAGAATAAACAAACACGTCTATCAAAGGATATACCATAAAAATCCCTAGAAAAAGAATTGCCGGCAAAAGATACAGCCATCCCTTCAGACTGTTAATGTGAACTGTTTTCTTCCTCATAGCGAACGCACCTCTGCTTCTATCCGTTCTTCCGTCTCCCGGTCAAACAAAAATACCTTATGTGGTATCAGACTGAATCTGACAATTCCATCCTGCACCGCATGGTCAATCCCGATATCTGACCTCGTCTCCGTACCAATTATGGAACGCACCGTCTCATTGAAACATTCCTTGTGCGCAGAGACCACACTGATATCCCGTCCCATCACTTCCACACGGTTTAAATGGCAGCCGAATGCGCCTTCCTTTTGTAAAACAAATCCCTCTGGTCTTACGCCTACATAGACTTCTTTGTCGCATACGCCGTCTACGGAAAGAACCGCATCCCCTCCTATATAAAGCCTGTCTCCCCGAATCGTACCCTGAAAGACATTAATCGGCGGCGTTCCCAGAAACTTCGCCACAAACAGATTCACTGGCGAGTCGTACACCTCCTGCGGTCTGCCAATCTGATGCACAACGCCCTCCTTCATCACAACGATCATATCGGATATGCTCATCGCCTCCTCTTGGTCATGCGTGACAAAAATCGTGGTAATCTTCGTCTCCTGCTGGATTCTGCGGATTTCTTCCCTCGTCTTCAGCCGCAATCTGGCATCAAGATTGGAGAGCGGTTCGTCTAACAGAAGTACCTTCGGCATCTTGACCATCGCGCGGGCAATCGCGACGCGCTGCTGCTGTCCGCCGGACAACTCCCGCGGCCTGCGCTCCATCAATTCGTCTATCTGCACAAGCTTCGCCGCTTCCATCACTTTCCTGTCCATCTCTTCTTTGGACAATTTATCTTTTCCTTTCAGATTCTGTAGTGGAAATAATATGTTCTGACGAACCGTCAGATGGGGATATAATGCATAATTTTGAAACACAAGTCCGATTCCCCTGTTTTCCGGCGGAAGCTCCGTCACATCATCCTCTCCAAAAAAAATTCTGCCCTCAGTCGGTTTGACAAGCCCGCTAATCAGATTAAGCGTCGTACTCTTGCCACACCCGGAAGGCCCTAACAATCCGATTAACTTGCCGTCGGGAATCTCAAAGTTAAAATGGCTGACCGCAACTACCTTTTCCCCCTTTTTCCTGTCCCGACCCGGAAATATTTTTGTCAGATTCTCTAAGACAACTTTCATACTCGTACCGTACCTTTCTCCCCTACCGCCGCAGCACGCCCGGCAACGCTCCCGCTGCTCCACGCCCACTGCAGATTATATCCCCCGCATTTTCCATCCACATCCAATAATTCTCCCGCAAAAAACAACCCCGGAACCAGACGCGATTCCATACTTCCCGATACTTCCGCACAGTCTATGCCTCCTGCACATACTTGTGCCTGCTCGTAAGAATTGGTTGCCTTAACCGTCACCGTAAAACGGTAAAACAAATTCTCCAATTTCCTGCGAAGCGGCGCCGGAACCTGTTCTGCCACCTCTGTCTCCCTGATTCCCGCCAGTTTCAGCAGCAACAGACCAATTTTCTTATTGACTACTCCGGTCACAAATTGTTCCATCGTCTGGTAAGCCTGCCTGTCCCATCTGTCCGCCCAGAACGACTCATGCCTTTCGTCCTTCTCTTGGCTGCTTTTAAGACCGCCTGCTGATTCCGCATCAGGCAGCAGGGAAATCTCAACTGTCACATATTTTCCGTCGCCCAGCCCATATGCCGCATCCCTGCATAACTGAAACACCGGAATACCGGAAATACCGTAATCCGTCCATTGCAGTTCACCCCGCTCGTAACGTATAGGCTGTCCGTCTATCCGCAATGTAAGTCCGGCATCACACCGCACGCCTGCCACGCGCTTGAAATAATCTTCTTTGCAGCGCAGCGCGGCAAGCGCCGGCGCCGTCGGCACGATCCGATGTCCCAGTTCCTGCGCCAGAAGATAGCCAGACCCGTCCGACCCGGTCTTAGGCGCCGCCCTGCCGCCGCAGGCAAGTATCACCGCATCATATACTTTCCTCTCATGTCCTGCCGTCTCCACAAGCAGTCCGGCATCACAGCGCACAATACCGCCAACCTGCCGGTTTGTATGTATGGTTATCTTTAAGCGGTCCATTTCATATCTTAGGACGTCCAGCACGGTGGACGCCTGCTCGCTCGCCGGATACAGATAACCGTTCCGATTCTTAATCCGCATACCAAGTCCTGCAAAGAACTCTTTCGTCTGACTTACGCCAAAAACCGAATATACAGTATCTATCAGTTCCTTTCCACTTCCGTAATAATCGTCGGCACTCATTCTCTCATTGGAAAAATTACACTTGCCGTTACCTGTAGACAGAATCTTTTTTCCCACTCTGTCATTTCTCTCATAGACCGTCACCCGTGCACCTGCCCGCGCTGCGTGCACTGCCGCCATCATTCCCGCCGCACCGCCGCCGACTACGGCTATTCTTCTGCCCATACTGCCTCCCTGTAATCCTCAACTCGAATAGGACTCGAGAAAATGATACAATTCTTCCTCTGTTTCCACATATTTTCCCTGCATGATTTCTGTCTGCAGCTTTTCATTCAAGCTTTCCAGCAAAATATCCGTGTTCATATACAGTGTCTGCTTGTCTTCCCGATACACCACAATGAAATGATCCGCCACCATCAGATAAAAGCCCTTATCCTCTTCCGGCTGCTTATAATATTTGCAGATGACTACCCTGTCCTTGGAAAATGCGGTCAGTTCTATTGTCTCAAAGCCCCGCTCCAACTCCGTCAGCGGAGGATTCCTGTCATAAGAATCCAGTTCTTCAAGCAGTCCTTCCCTATCCAGTCCAATGTATTTGACCGGTACGCTTTCCTGTGTCTCATGCACCGTACCGTTTATCAAATCCACCTCTTCGACAAGATACGTCGTGTCGGCATTTACCACGGGAATACTGCCCACCGCCGTTTCTATTACCTGCTCTTTCATCTCGCCGTCTATGGCGCTTTGCTGCTGTTTTTCCTGAATACGAGTCTCCTTCGTCTGGTATCTGTTTGGATAGAAAAACCGCTCCGCTTTGAGCGCTGTATAGCCCCCTGCTAAAAGCATAATCCCCGACAGAACAAGAAAAAGACTGATACGTCTTATAAGTTTCATCCTTTTCATAACCCTTCTTACCGGATTTCCTGTAATCAGTATCAGTCATTTTGAAAATTTTATGCAGACAATGCCGCTAATTTTGTTCTACTTTGAAAAACATATGGTTCTATCTCAACACTCCGAGGTTTTTTCCAAGCATAATAAAGAAAAATCCAAGCGGCACTCTGGACAACTCCGCCTCTCCTATTACTTTAAAAATCATAAGAAACGTGATATAGAAGAACACCCCTGCAAGAATGCCTATAAGCATCGTCAGAGCACCGCCCACCGGCTCAAGCAGCAGTTTGCTGATAATCATCACGACTACGCCGGATACACCTGCCGCTGCCGCCGGAAATACGATTCCGCCAAACCAGTCCTGCCGATATTTTAAGTTCCTGCTGATAAAAAAGAAATTTAGTCCTCCATACAATGCTGCAAATACAAGCAGTGCATACAAAATGCCGTCTACACCCAGCAATGCCTTCTGTACAAACAGATATGCAATAAGAACATGTACCAGCAAAGACACCGCCGTTGCTAAAAGCAGTTCCCTAATCATATGCATCCGGTACAGAAGCTGTCCAAAGAAGAAACAAAAGCCGTACAGAACTACCACTGCCGCACCTTTTTGTATCCACCCGGCAACTGTATCCGCTTCTCCTTCATACAAACATGCAACTACCGCCTTCGCCAATGCCGCCAGATAAATCGCAATCGGAAATGCCGTCATCGACAATCTGCGGACTGCCTTACCGATTCGATCGCGCATCAGACGATATTCTTCCCGCTCATATGCATTGCTGATTTTACTTATCATCGCATAGACGCTGAGAATGACAAACACAGCACATATGCCTGCAAGAGGCGCGAACTTCCCGTAATAGGAACCCCATAAGGCGGTCCGCACTTCCCCCATTTCCTTCTTATTCATACAGTAATTAAACATACGCTGGTCAACCAGCATAAACAAGTTGGCGAGAATCGCAATGACAGCTAACGGCAGACTATTGGCAAGCGTCATCCACTGTAATGAATACTGCGTTTCCATTCGTTTGCTGTTGTCCAAGCCGAATTTACCGCGAAGCGTCCCCGAATAGATCACATAAATCACCAGCAGATGAATCAATGTGATCAACTGTGATACCATGACGCCCAGCATGGCGCCAAATGCGCCATAAGCATAACTGTACGCCTCATTCTGCTTCAGCGCAGAGACTTTCAGACCGTAAGTAAAACACATGTTACCACATACTACCGCCCCGATAATCATGGAAATACTCTCTATATACTGGGAATGCGCCGTCAGCATTCCCAGACCGAAGCCGCTGAAATATCCCCTGAATGTCCCGATAAACGCCGCCAAAATCACCACAGGAGCCGCCGCAAGCACCGCCATACGGCTAAGCGTCTCCAACACCAGAATATCCGAGACAAATGAGGATGCCGCCACAAGCGCTGCCGCTGCTGCTATGCTGATGAATAAATCCATGACAAACGCCGCACGGAAGGCTTTCCGTGCACTCTTATACTGCTCCCGTTTTACCCTGTATCTGATGATCGCCGCCATAGCACCCGTCATACTGTAGGACGTAAACAAGGTAATTAAAAAAAAGATTTCAAACGCAGGCGCTAACAAACCAATCCCCGCATCGCCGATCACCTTCAGTAAGGGAATTCTCATCACCAGAAGAATGGCATATGATAAAATCCCCGCATACTGCACCAACGGATTCTTAATCGTTCTATTGAATAACCCACTCTGAGTTTTTTCTCTCTTTCGTAACTTCATACCTGTACCAATCCTTTATCTCAAGGCTGCCGTAAAATCCCAAGCCCGGCAAGAATTTCCTCCTGCTTCCGCTCCATGACAGCCGCCTCTTCTACTTCCATATGATCGTAACCGCACAGATGAAACATGCTATGTGCGGTCAGAAAGGCAAATTCACGTAACAGACTGTGTCCGTACTCCTGTGCCTGTGACAATACACGCTCTACGGAAAGAATAATATCCCCTAATATCAGCTCTCCGCTGTCCGGGTCAAAACAATCCGCGCCCGCTGTCTCTGCCACGGCAAAATCACTCTCCTTCTCAAACGGTATATTTGGAAAAGACAGCACATCCGTCTCCCGGTCTATCCCCCGGTACTCCCTATTGTACTCGCGAATCCCGGCATTATCCGTCAATAGAAGATTCACCGTCGTCTCATAAGGGCAGCCTTCCATCTCCATCACCGCATCCATAATGCGTTCAAGTATCTTCTGAACCTCAAACGGAAACGCTGTTCCCGTTTCATTCTCAACGTAAGAAGTCATAATATAATTTCTCCTCAACGAATATCCTCTTCATCTCACAAAGCTGACCAAGCGAGATTTCACTGCCCCACAGCTCGTCCGTCTCAAGCTTCTTTTGAAAAATCGTCTCTACAATCTGCTCATAATCTAACTTCGATGTGGGGTCTTTCTCGAAAAGGTAGCCGATGGATGATACAATACAGTCGGCAAACAGTACAACGATAGTCTCTTTTGACACAATCTTCTCCGAATCATCCACATACTCCTTCAGAATCTTCTTGGTATTTGGCGGAAAATGGTATTCATTGCAGATTGATGAAACATTCTCCCATGTATTCTCACCCTTAAGCCTGCCGATTCTGTGATAATAAGCGCACGCTTTCGCCGCTGCATCGTCAAACCCCAGACGCCTTGCTATCCGATCGCTTAAATATGCCGTATGTATCGCATGATAATATTCATCCTTCGACATATTTTTAAGCTGAACCAAAAGCGGAAATTCCGGGTCGTTTATGTCCATATACTTTTCTCTGTTTTTATGAATCACCGCAGAACTAAACATCTTAAGACTGACTAGCAGTAAAATACAGCATACCATCAGGTTGACCAACGGAATCAGAAACTGTCCCAATGACAATTGTTCCTGTGAAAACAAAATGACATTAGCCGTCAGACAAACTGTCAGAATCGATAAGGCGATGAACAAAGGCAGCCCCACATGGAACTCATCATCAATCAAGCTGAACACGAGCACGCCCACCACTCCGCTGATAAAATACAACCAGAAAATATCAAAGGCACTGCCGGAAAAATTCACAGCCATCAGCAGACAGGCGCTCCCTGCTGCGATACCGGTCACTCCGTTGCTAAACACACCAAGAAGAACAAAGATTACCAGAAAGGGCCATCCCTTAACCGGCAGATACGGCAGAAACACCGAAGCAGTCAGACTGAACAGATACATAAATGTAAATCTGCCATACCTTCCTTCATTTCGGTAAATAAAAAAACCATTCAATTCACTCATGGTAAATGCAAATATCACGACGCCTGTTCCGGTTAAAACCATGACCGTATTGCGCATTGCTTCCGCCGTATGATTTCCGTACAAAAGACTTCCCGCCAGTGCGATGACGCCCGACATGATGAACATGATTCCAAATACCAGTATTCTTTTCCAAAGAGGTGCTTTACTTTTTTCCACGATTATAATTCCTATTTCTCTGTTTTATTTCGATGTGCTTTTTTTCTTTTGCTTCATAATCATCATAGGCTCTGACAATCTTCTGTACGAGAGGGTGTCGGACCACATCCTTACTCGACAGCATACAAAAAGAAATTCCTTCAATCTTCGACAATACTTTCGCCGCAATGTCAAGCCCCGATTTCATATCCGGCGCCAAATCCTTCTGCGAGGCATCACCCGTCACCACTACCTTGGAACCAAATCCGATACGGGTCAGAAACATCTTCATCTGCGCCGGTGTGGTATTCTGCGCCTCATCCAGAATAATATAAGCGTTATCCAGTGTCCGCCCTCTCATGTAGGCAAGCGGCGCAACTTCAATCAAGCCCTTCTCCATATTCTTCGTGAAACTCTCCGCCCCCATAATCTGATATAAGGCGTCATAGAGCGGTCTTAAATACGGATCCACCTTACTTTGCAAATCGCCGGGCAGAAATCCCAGCTTCTCGCCAGCCTCAATCGCTGGTCTTGTCAATATGATCCGACCAACTTCGTTGTTCTTAAATGCCGTGATTGCCATCGCCATCGCCAGATAAGTCTTGCCGGTTCCAGCGGGTCCGATTCCGAATACAATCATATTGTCCCTGATTGCATCTACATATTTTTTCTGTCCGAGCGTCTTAGGTTTAATCGGCTTACCGCTTATCGTGTGGCAGATACAGTCGCCGTCTATCTCTAAAAGCACACTGTCCTGCCCTTGATTTTCATGCTCCAGCTCTATCGCATAATTCACATTCTGTTCTTCCAACGTATTGCCTCTCTCTGATAGCGTCAGCAATTCCTTTACGATATGGGAAGCCTTTGTAACATTTTCCTTCTCACCGCTTATCCGCACGGCGCCGTCCCGGTCCACGATCATCACCTGCAGATCGTCCTCTATTTTTCTGATATAAGAATCACATCTGCCGAACAAATTCTGCATATGTTCCACCGGCACATCCATACTGACTGTAAATTCTCCCATGTATTTATATACTGCCTCTCTATCCGTTATTATTTATTCGTTGACATCTGTATTCTGATGTTCTGTCTGTTCCACACCTTCCGTTGTTTCCTGTGGCGCTTCCGGTATCGGATCGGTCGCCGTCGGCACAAGTTCCACCGCCGACTCTTCAAGCTGCATCCGGGCATTTAACACCCAGTTCCTTTCGTTCTTTTTTATTGTAACATTTTTTTTCGTAATTTGTACCCCTTTTTCCTCTAAACTTGAGATTATTTTATTCCACTCCTCCTGCATAATCTCTTCCATCTCATCCTCGGTATACTTCTGCCGTATCATTTCATACTCACAAACGGTTTTTCCGCCATAATAAACCGGCAGATAGAGACGATCTAACAGTTTCACCTGCTTTTTTTCACCGCTCACATCATATTCCTCGTACGGGATTCCTCCGAGTCTTAAATCCCACTCCTTATCTTTGATTCCAACCATCGCCACCTTCTTCTGCCGCCCGGTATACATCTTCTCCTCATATAAAATATCCTTTTTCACGGTAACTGATTCCGTATACTGCAAAGTAATATCCGCATCAGATATCACATATTGATATTTTCTGATAGTAGTGTCTTCATTATAGACCGGAACGGCGCCGCTAACCAGCACGTCTCCCCTTTCTACCGTATCCCCGACAGCAACCTGCGGTACGCCGCTGCGGGTAATGATATAAGACACGGTTCCGGATTTGGTCGCAATCAGATCCATGCCCTTCGTCTGCTCAATACTATCCGCATTTTTTTGTTGACTCATCTGGTCATAGTCCGGCATTTCATTTTCCTTAATAAAAATGAGCAGTGTGGTGCCCTTTACCTGCACGGAAGTCCACGTGATTACATCGTAATCTTCTCGCAGTGCCTTCTCCACTTCCTCAATTTGCAGTCGGCTCTTTTTCATGGCGACATGGACGCCTTTTTCTTCCAGATAATCCAACAGAATATCTTCCGTCAGGACATAGTTGCCCTCGATTCTGATATCCCATATAAATCCGGCCGTCACTATCCAAAAAATCATGCAGCAGATAAATCCGGCGACAAAAATCTTACGCCGTCCCATTTTTGACGCAAAAAAAGGCAGTCCATATCTTTTTAAGACGGATGCCTTCGTTCCGGTCTTTTTTAACAGGGGTTTTAATGCAAAAAAACCCTGCACGCTGATGTTCATCGTATCATAATCGCCGTGATTGACGATATCCCACACAAGGATATCGTGATTTGCGCACAAATTAAGCAGTCTCTCCGTAGAATATCCCCATACCTTAATCGTCACATATCCTCTGATATATTGTATCCAATGAAGCATCCTTTCCCTCTCCGTCAAATATATCGGACAGTATCAATACTGCCGCTTATTTTCATGTCTTCATTGGTATAATAATCAATGGACAGTCTCTTGCCCTCAAAGCATATTTTACAGTTCTTGCCCTGCAGCACGATAGACTCCGTGGTATATTCTATTATCCCTTTATAATTTTCTATAAAGGCTTCCCTGTTTCCGGTAATTGTGACAATCGCCGCCCCCAGCATCGTATCCTTCGGAAGCTTTAACGACTCCACAATCAATTCCTTAGAATTTGACAAAGCCGATATCGGCAGTTTTTTATTCTTTCTTCTCATAGTTCACTATATGTCTTCTATAAGAAATTCATGACTGATTCCCTGCTTTGCCATACATCGTTTTATCGTTTTTACAGTTTACTTCCGCCTACGCCTGCA
This sequence comes from uncultured Lachnospiraceae bacterium, assembly GCA_947564735.1. GTDB lineage: Bacteria > Bacillota > Clostridia > Lachnospirales > Lachnospiraceae > UBA3282. The sequence continues at coordinate 86,481 of CANOEC010000009.1, forward strand.
CGACACCTTTGATCAACTGCGCCGGTAAAACCGGCTGCGCTTTAAAATGATATGCCTTCAAAAACCGTTCCTTCACCTCCGCCAGTTTCTTACTGTCGTTCGCATAAACCGTTGCCAATGATTCCCCGGCAGCAACATAATCACCAACTTTCTTATGCAAAAGAAGTCCCACCGACAAATCAATGACACTGTCCTTCGTTTCCCTGCCGCCGCCGAGCATCAAAGAACAGATACCGATTTCATCACAGTCAATCTTTGCCACATAACCATCCTGTATGGAGGTAATTTCTTCGGCAACGGATGCCTTCGGCAAAAGCGTCGTATCATAAACCGCCTTGGCGTCACCGCCCTGCGCCTGCACAAATCTGGCAAGCTTCTTTAACGCACTGCCATCCTCGATCACACGCTGCAGCTTCTTTGCCGCATCTTCCTCGTCGGCTGCCGCACCGCCTGCAAGCAGCATATATGTTCCCAGCGTCATGCACAGCTTGGTAAAATCCTCCGGTCCTTCTCCGCGGAGGGTTGCGATTGCTTCCTCCACCTCCAGCGCATTTCCCACCGCACATCCAAGAGGCTGATCCATATCGGATATCACGGCAATCGTCTTTCTGCCTGCCATGTTACCGAGTGTAACCATCTCCCGTGCCAGTGCAAAGGAATCCTCCTCTTCTTTCATGAAAGCGCCGCTCCCGGTCTTAACGTCCAGCACGATCGCATCGGCGCCGGAAGCAAGCTTCTTGCTCATAATGGAACTTGCAATGAGCGACATATTGTCCACCGTCGCCGTCACATCCCGAAGCGCATACAATTTCTTATCCGCCGGAGCGATATCCGCCGTCTGTCCCATGATCGACACACCAATTTCATTGACCTGCCTGACAAAATGCTCTGCCGTAATCCCTGTTGTAAATCCGGCAAAACTTTCCAATTTATCGATTGTCCCACCGGTATGTCCAAGTCCCCTGCCGCTCATCTTCGCAATTTTCACGCCACATGCGGCAACCATCGGCGTCAGCGCAATGGATGTCTTATCCCCTACACCTCCGGTAGAGTGTTTATCGACCTTTGTGCCTGCAATCGCACTCAAATCCATCCTATCGCCGCTATGTGCCATCGCCATTGTAAGCGCCACAGTCTCCTGTGCATTCATGCCCCTAAAATAAATCGCCATCATCATGGCGGACATCTGATAGTCGGGAATACGACCAGCTGCGTATTCCGCAATCATATACTCTATTTCTTCTTTGCTTAAGATTCCGCCGTTTCTCTTTTTCATGATAAGGTCATACATTCTCATATCCTGTCCTCCTATTTTACTTATGATACGGCTCCCCGTTCATAATGCGGTAGGCGCGGTAAATCTGCTCAAGCAAAATCACACGCATCAACTGGTGCGGATAGGTCATTTTAGAAAAGCTGACCGCACGTTCAGCCCTCTTACATATCTCTTCATGCAGTCCGAGAGAACCGCCTATCACAAACTGGATATGACTGGTTCCCTGTATGGCAAGCTGCTCTATTTCATGTGAAAATTCTTCGGAATCATACATTCTCCCTTGAATCTCCAAAGTCACAACGCAGGCGTCATCCTTAAGATGCTTCATAATGCGGTCCGCTTCCCTGCGCTTAATCTCCCTCTCTATAGCGTCCCCCGCCCTATCCGGAGTCCTCTCATCCTCCACCTGTATGATCTCCAGCTTACAGTAACGGCTAAGTCGCTTTTCATACTCCGCGACAGCCTCCCTGTAAAACTTCTCCTTTATCTTTCCGACCGCAATGACCGTTATCTTCATCTTCTCTCAAACAGCTCCTGATAATACTCGTCCACGAAATGTTCCAAAAAAGCTTCATCCAGATTCATAAAGTTCTCGTTGATAATTTCCTTCATCCGTTCAATCCGCTTAAAATATTTCTGCTCCTCCGGCAATGCTAAAGCTTCCTCTTCTTCAAATAAGCCGCTGTCAATCTGTCCGCCGTCCAGATTCTTCTCGCACCATTTCGTAAGTTCCGACAACAGAGAGTCCTCTGATTTCGCTTTGACAAGCAGAATCTTGGAGTTACGCATAGACACGACTCCGAACACGATGAACAGGATAAACATTGTGCCCATCACACCACACAGAAAATATCTGGTAGTCGCCGCATTCTGATAAAACGGAATCACTCCTGTAAAAATAAGCAATACCAGAATAAATCCTAAAATACCGACAAACAGCAACGTATATGCGGACGAGCGATTGTCCTGCGCCTTCGACGCGCTGTCCTGATAGGCATGGTACACCGCTCTTTCGTCCTCTTCCTCCGAAATTTCTTCTGCTGCAATCATCGCCTGTACTCTCGCCATCTTCTCCTGCTCGTACCGCTTAATGTCTTCTACTTTCTCATCCTCCAGATGTTCTACCAACTCCACTTTACATTCCGCACAAAGTTTTATTCCTTCTCTGTATTCGTTCTTACATACCGGACACCAAGGCATATATGTCACGCTCCTTATCGCATTTTATGCATCGTACAAAAAACTTAAAATATTGCCCAAAAATTCCCACACACAGCTATATTTTATAATCATTTTGCATAAATTGCAATACCCTCTCCTCTGATTGTCACTTATTTCATATCGACCTTAAGAAGTTCTCTCATTCCCTGATTCTTATTTTGCGATTTGTCAATATCCAGACAGAGTGACGTATCATCATTTTTACGCCATACCGAACATTCGCCGATAGCGCTCATATCCCTCCACAAATCAAAGACGCCCTTGTTGGCAATGCCGCTCCATTCCTCCACGCTGCCTGTATAGTCTACCGTATTCATATACAACTCACCGTCATACAGCCCATCTGTAAAATTACCCACAACGTTTTGCAGTATTCTTTCACGTACCGCCAGTTTGGTAATATCCACTTCATAATGCTCTGCACCCTGTCCGTTGGGTAAATCATCCGCCCATGTTCCGGCATAACTGTGCGCGATGTATTTTCCCATGGAATTGGTCTTATTGATTTTACCGATATAAAACCGATACCACGTACCCGTACCGCTCCTTATGCCGTTTGACCATTCGCCATAGTAATAACTGTTATTCTCGTAGATTGCCAGTCCCTGTCCGTCCGGTATTCCGTCACTGTTGACATCTCCCTTATAGTAATACTGGTCTGTTCCTTTTAATCCTTCGGACAGTTTCACATACCTTTTTAAATGCGCCAAATCCCAGATTGCTTCCTGATTGTTATCCGCAAAATACGGAAGCGCTTCATTTAAAATAAATTCTTTGCTGTAGGACACGTCATTTTCATCTTCTATGTCAACGACCACCGCCATCTTATCGCTGTCCGCCGCCGCAATGGATATTTCCTCTTCGGTCTGTTCCTGCTGTGGAATTTCGTCCACGGCTTCTGTCTCCTCCTGTTCTTTATCCGCCGGTTCAATATCAACCGTCTCCCCGGAAAGCCCTGAAACATAATCGTTCTGCTTCTGCTCCTGCGCGTACTGCGTGATGCTCTGTTGAAGATTATCATTCGATGTCACCGTCTGTCTGCGGTTCGGCAAAAAAAGCAGCAAAATAATAATGCAGATTAAGAGTATCAGAATCACGGTTAACAGCACCGTAGTCATATATGGCTTATGCAGAAATCCCTGTACGTCATCTTCGCCGTCATCCGGCTCCCTGTCCAAATCCTCTATCGAAAATCCGTCGTCTTCCATTTTATCGTCTTCTATGATATCTTCTTCAAACCTTTTTTTCTCCAAATCCGGTCTCAAGTCATCCCGCCAGCTCTGGTCTTTTGAATGACGATTTCCCTCCATCAGATTCATACATCACACCCGCCTTTCCCGTTTCCAAACAAACGGCATCTTCCTCAAATACCTTCCCCATTTACTGCGGCACGTCTCATACTTTCTATTCTTCATAGTCCAGACATGTCCTGTTCTCTGTCACCGTCTTAATGAAACCGCCTGCCGCCACATGCGCCGGATGCACCTGATAGTTCTGCAGGGCTTGTGCACTCTCAAATACGGAAATCAGACCGATATCCCTGTTGCTTGAAGTAAGCGGCTTAGTCACCACCTTCAACGAAACCACCCCGGATACCTGCTCTTTGACTGCTTCCAGCTCCTTCGCAATACGCTGAGCCGCTTCATTTCTCTCCTGCTTGGTCAATTCTTCTTTAAAATTCCACATCACGATATGATTTACCATGTTTTCCTCCCTTGTCAGACCTTACAAGTCTGCTCTTTATATTTTTATTGTAACTGCTATTCCTTAATAAACTACTGTATAATTTATTAAGATTTTATGTAATATCGATATGATTTAAGAAGAAGAGCCCGCCATTCGGACAGACTCTTCCCTAAAAACTATCGCATCGAAAAACTAATTCCCTCACTTGCTCAGATACTCATCAATACCCTTTGCCGCAGCTTTGCCGGCGCCCATTGCAAGAATTACGGTTGCCGCTCCCGTCACCGCATCACCGCCCGCGTAAACTCCTTCCTTGGATGTCTTGCCGAACTCCTCCTCTGCAATGATACATTGATACTTATTGACCTCAAGCCCCTTGGTCGTGGAAGAAATCAAAGGATTCGGCGACGTGCCAAGAGACATAATGACCGTATCTACTTCCATCGTAAATTCCGATCCTTCAATGACCACCGGGCGTCTTCTGCCGGAGGCATCGGGTTCGCCAAGCTCCATGCGCACACATTTGATGCCGCACACCCATCCGTTCTCGTCCTCAAGGATTTCCGTAGGATTCGTCAAAAGGTCAAAAATGATTCCTTCTTCTTTTGCGTGATGCACTTCCTCCACACGCGCAGGAAGCTCCTCTTCGCTTCTGCGGTATACGATGTGCACCTCCGCGCCGAGACGCAGCGCAGTTCTTGCGGCATCCATCGCCACGTTACCGCCTCCGACTACCGCTACTTTCCTGCCTCTCATGATGGGTGTATTGGACTCTTCATGAAACGCTTTCATCAAATTACTTCTTGTCAGATATTCGTTTGCAGAGAACACACCGTTTGCCTGTTCTCCGGGAATCCCCATGAATTTAGGAAGCCCTGCGCCGGAGCCGATAAACACTGCGTCAAATCCCTCTTCCTCCAACAGTTCGTCTATCGTAACCGACTTTCCTACCACCACATTTGTCTCAATCTTAACACCCAGAGACTGCACATTCTCAATCTCCTTGGCAACCACATCCTGCTTCGGAAGACGGAACTCCGGAATACCATATACGAGTACGCCGCCCGGCTCGTGCAGCGCCTCAAAAATCGTGACGTCATATCCCATCTTGGCAAGATCGCCCGCACAGGTCAATCCGGACGGACCGGAACCGATAACCGCAACTTTCTTCCCTTTCTTTTCCTTTGCGCCTTCCGGCTTCACATTGTTTTCTCTTGCCCAATCAGCCACAAACCGCTCCAATTTACCGATAGAAATCGGCTCGCCCTTAATCCCACGGATACATTTTCCCTCACACTGGCTTTCCTGCGGACAGACACGCCCGCACACTGCCGGAAGCGCGGAAGCTTCACTGATAATCTGATAAGCCGCCTCGATATCGCCTTCTTTTACTTTCTCGATAAATCCGGGAATATTGATTGCCACCGGACATCCCTTGATACACTGTGCATTCTTACAGTTGATACAGCGGGATGCCTCGCACATCGCCTCTTCTTTGTCATATCCCAGACATACTTCTTCAAAATTCGTTGCACGCACCTTAGCGTCCTGTTCACGGACGGGCACTTTCTTTAATACATCTGTTTCCATTAGTCATTACCTCCACAATTTCCGCATCCGCCGTGATGGGTATCTCCCTCCTGCGCCTTCAAAAATGCTCTTCCTTCCTTCGTCTTGTAAATCTGCTGTCTCTTCATCGCTTGGTCAAAATCGACCTTATGCCCGTCAAACTCCGGGCCATCCACACATGCAAACTTCACCTCTCCGTCTACGGTCAGACGGCACGCACCGCACATACCGGTTCCGTCTACCATAATCGGATTCATGCTGACAACCGTCGGCAAATCATATTTCTTTGTTGTCAGGCAGACAAATTTCATCATGATCATCGGACCAATGGCAACGCACACATCATAGCTCTTACCTTCCTCGGTAATCAAATCGTCGATAACTTTCGTCACCATACCGCTTCGTCCATATGAGCCGTCGTCCGTCGTAACAAACAGATTGCCGGCTACCGCCTTCATCTCTTCCTCCATAATGAGCAATTCTTTCGTCTTTGCTCCGATAATCACATCCGCGCTGATGCCATGCTCGTGCAGCCATTTCACTTGCGGATAAACCGGCGCCGTTCCGAGTCCTCCGGCTACAAAAAGAATTTTCTTTTTGCGAAGACTCTCCAGTTCCTCATTGACAAATTCAGACGGACAGCCCAGCGGTCCCACAAAATCATGGAAATAATCGCCTGTTTTTAAATTGCGCATCATCTCCGTCGCCGCACCGACTACCTGCACTACAATGGTAACGGTTCCAGCCGTCCTGTTATAATCACATATCGTCAGCGGAATACGCTCGCTGTCCTCATCCATTCTTACGATTACGAACTGCCCCGGCTGACAGGATTTTGCAACCCTTTTCGCCTCCACATCCATCAGGTAGATGTTCGTTGCAAGTTCCTTTGCATTTACTATTTTGTACATTGTCTCCTTATCCTCCTCAACTGACATCCCTTGCTATAACAGATAATATCGTTGCCCCGTATACTTCGAGTTCGCGAAGCGAATCTCGCAAACGAGCGCAGCTCGTTTTTTTTCATATAATAGGAAATTCCTCCAAAGCGTGGAAGAATGCTCTGCATTCTTCCCAAGATAATCGCGAAGCGATTTTCTTGCAGTCTCCGTGCAACATCATGTCTTATCATATAGGAACTGATTCTTTTTTGCAACCTTTTCTTATTCCAGTGCCATCAAATTCCAGCGTCATCAAAATTTTATAAGATAAACATCTTACAGGATAACCGCTGTAAACTCGCCCTGCTCATCATATCCAAGCTGCGCAGCCTCGCCCGTATGTACCTGTACCAGAAACACCTTATCTGTGCGGCTGAGCATCCCCGTTCCGTCGTCATAGTACTCGTAAATGGTATAATAATCGTCTGCCCCTCCAATTCTCAACACGGAACTGAACTGATAGCTTAACATACCGCTCTGCCGTTTGTTATGTCCCTCAGCATCTTCCAGATATCCGATTTCAACAAGACGCTCTACCAGACGGTTGACCGCCTGCGCGGTCGGAATGGCATCCCGCAGAGTCAATGTATACGTTCTTGTCGTCACTTCGCTTGGTACACCCTCCTCACTGATATTGACAAACTTAAACAATGTCCTGCCAAGCGGCATCGGAATCGGTCCCGTATAGGGAACGCTGTCCTGCGTCGGCTCTGACTCATCCGTGGTATAGTAAATCTTACACCCTTCTATCCCTTCCACGGCAATCATCGTCGGCTCCGTATACTCTCCGCTGTACAAATCAACCTCCGGTGCATTCGGCACCGATAAGTTAATGATATAGGTCTTGCTGACAATTTCACTTTCTATCCCATAATCATTTACAAAAAAAGCGCTGATGGTATATTCACCGGCCTCAAGAAAAAGAGGCGCCGTATACACCTGACTGTTGCGGGTCGGTTTACTGCCATCCATCGTATAATATATTGTTCCTGCGGTATTGGAACTGAGTTTTAAGGGAATAACCTCCGCATAACTTCCTTCCACATAACTGAACTCCGGTTCCATCGCAAGATAGCTCTGGAACATATTGACAATACTGCTCTCTTTACAACTCCGCAGCAGTTCGTTAATCTGTCCGTACATCCCTTGATTGGCATAAATCGTAATAATTTTATTATATGCCTCCTCAAGAGCTTCATAAGAAAAGTCTCCTCTGTCTATCACACGGTACAGCACGTTAACCGCCGATTCGTTATCCTGCTGTAAATAGTAATAATCCGCCTCCAGAAAAAGCAAATCCGCCTCATAGGGATAACTTTCATACGCCGCTTCCAGACAGGCAATCGCCTCGTCATAAGACTCATTCGCAGCATATTCTTTCGCCTTTGAAATCTGGTAATCCACAGTTCTGATATGATAAGCATAGGTACTGTAAGTCACAAGCACCACCACAAAAATGGCGACAAGACTGACAATCATCCATATCTTTCTTCCGTCCTCAAAGGGTTCGTCCTGCTCTTGTACATCCTCCTCTTTTGTCTCCTCGTCAGTCTGTGATATCTCCTGCGCAGCGCTCCCCTCCTGCAGTGCTGCAAGTGTGGACAAAGTCTCTGTTATGCTGTTTTCTATTTCCGGTTCAAAATCCGGCACTATCTGAATCTCTTCTCCGCACTTCTCACAAATCAGATATCCGTCCTTCAACTCGTTACCACAATGAGGGCACTTCATAAGTTGTCCCCTTTCTCTCCCGATTCCTTACAGGTTACCGCTTCGTCAAAGCCTCCACACAATTGTGCATCAGCATCGCTATCGTCATAGGTCCCACGCCGCCCGGTACAGGCGTAATTGCACTACAGATTGGCGCAACATCATCATAATCCACATCACCGCACAGCTTGTTGTTCTCGTTGCGGTGAATTCCAACGTCAATCACAACCGCCCCTTCTTTCACATACTCTCTGGTAATCATCTTCGGTCTGCCCACTGCCACAATGAGAATATCCGCTCTTTTCGTCACTTCCTGCAGATTTTTTGTCTTAGAATGCGCAATCGTCACGGTGCCGTTTTCCCGCAGAAGCAGAAGCGCCATCGGTTTGCCGACAATATTGCTTCTCCCGACAACCACGCACTCCTTTCCGGCAATTTCGATACCTGATCGCTTGAGCAGCTGGATAATACCCGCCGGTGTACAAGATACAAATCTGGGTTGTCCGATGCATAAGGCGCCCACGCTCTGCGGGTGAAAACCATCCACGTCCTTACCGGGGTCGATTGCCCGGATAATCTTATCCTCATCTATATGCGCCGGCAGCGGAAGCTGTACCAGTATTCCGCTTACTTCCTCTTTACCGTTTAATTCCTCTATCAGATTAATAAGCTCATCCTGCGTAGTCTCTTCAGGAAGTTCATAGGAGAGCGAATCAATGCCGATATAGGCACATGCCTTCTTTTTGTTGCCCACATACACACTGGACGCCGGATCGTCTCCCACCTGAATCACGGCAAGACATATCTGTATTCCTTCCTGCTTTAATTGCGCTGCTTTCCCTTTCAATTCTTCTTTGATGGCAGCCGAAACCGCTTTGCCGTCTATTATCTGTGCCATGAATCACCCTCCGTTCTCATAAATATCTATCTGCACGTCCTGCTATCTGCCAGATTTTTTTAGAACAATCCGGTAATCATACCGTTCTCATTCACGTCAATCTGATACGCCGCCGGTTTTTTCGGCAGTCCCGGCATGGTCATGACCGCGCCGGTCAATACCACCACAAATCCGGCGCCCGCAGAGACATAGACTTCCCTCACATTCATCATAAAGCCTACCGGTCTGCCGAGCAGCGCCGGATCGTCAGACAGTGAATACTGCGTTTTTGCCATACATACCGGCAGACTGCCAAATCCGAGTTCTTCTAATCTGCCAAGCTGTCTCTCCGCAGCCGGAGTATAAGATACACCACCCGCGCCGTATATTTTTGCTGCGACTGTCTCAATCTTTTCCTTGAGGGAAAGCGCATCCTCGTACAGCACCTTGAAATGACTCTCTTTCTTCTCAAGCGTCTCAAGCACCTTACCGGCAAGCTCCACGCCGCCCGCACCGCCTTTTTCCCATACTTCGGATATCGAGAACTCACATTCCCTGTCTTCACAGAATTTCTTTACATATTCGATTTCCGCCTCTGTATCGGATACGAATGAATTTAACGTAACAACAATCGGCACGCCATACTCGTGAAGATTCTCGATATGCTTCTCCAGATTGACGATTCCCGCCTGCAGCGCAGCCAGATTCTCCACAGATAAGTCGCTCTTTGCCACACCGCCATTATATTTAAGCGCACGAATCGTTGCAACCAGCACGACCGCATCCGGCTTGAGTCCCGCCATACGGCATTTGATATCAAAAAATTTCTCCGCGCCCAAATCGGCGCCAAAGCCTGCCTCCGTGATAACATAATCCGCCATTTTGAGCGCTGTCTTCGTGGCACGGACAGAGTTACATCCATGCGCGATGTTAGCAAAAGGTCCCCCGTGCACCAGAGCCGGTGTATGCTCCAGTGTCTGAATCAGATTGGGTTTCATGGCGTCCTTTAACAACGCCGTCATGGCGCCCACCGCATTCAAATCGGAAGCCGTCACGGGCTTTCCCTCATAGCTATATGCAACAATAATCCGTCCAAGCCGCTCTTTTAAATCGGCAATGTCTGTAGAAAGACAAAGGATTGCCATAATCTCGGAGGCAACCGTAATTACAAAGTGGTCTTCCCGCACAACGCCGTCCGTCCTGCCGCCAAGTCCCACTACCACATTGCGAAGCGCCCTGTCATTCATATCCAGACATCTCTTCCAGACCACTTGTCTTGGGTCAATATTCAGCTCGTTCCCCTGCTGGAGATGATTATCAAGGATTGCCGCCAGCAGATTATTGGCAGAAGTAATCGCATGAAAATCTCCGGTAAAATGCAGATTCAAATCCTCCATTGGAACCACCTGCGCATAACCGCCGCCGGCTGCGCCTCCCTTGACACCGAAGCATGGTCCAAGGGATGGCTCCCTGAGCGCAATGATCGCCTTCTTTCCCATGATGCCAAACGCCTGTCCGAGACCCACACTCGTGGTTGTCTTGCCTTCACCGGCTGGTGTGGGATTGATTGCCGTCACAAGAATCAGTCTGCCATCAGGATTGCCTTGAATCCGCTCAATATATTCATCCGATATTTTCGCCTTATACTTGCCGTATAATTCCAAGTCATCCGGCAATATTCCTATTTTTCCGGCAACATCCACAATATTCTCAAGTACCGCTTCCTGCGCAATTTCAATATCAGTCTTCAAATCTGCGCCCTTCCTTTCCGTTAATCATATCTTACAACGTTTCCTCAATAAACTGTTCAAATTCCTCGGCGCTCATCAAAACCTTACGGGGCTTTGTTCCCTCTTCCTCCCCGACAACGCCTGCCTCGCACAGCTGATCCATAATCCGAGCCGCCCTGTTAAAACCAATTTTAAACATTCTCTGCAGCATCCCGATAGATGCCTTATCTTTGTCGATAATAAATCTTCCGGCTTCTGCAAAATACTGGTCGTACTCGGAGCCGCCCTCACCGGCAGATGTGCCTCCGCCGGAGGTGCTGCCCATGCTCTTAATCTGTTCCTCCACGTCGTCGCTGTAGACATTTCCGATTGCCTGATTCTTCAGAAAATCAACGACATCTCCCACTTCTTTATCCGATACGAACGCCCCCTGAACACGCGCCGGCTTCGGATATCCCTGCGGATAAAACAGCATGTCCCCTTTCCCAAGAAGCTTCTCCGCACCTACCATATCAAGAATCGTCCTGGAATCAACACCGCTTGATACTGCAAAGGCAACCCTGCTTGGCATGTTCGCTTTAATCAGACCCGTAATAACGTCAACTGACGGTCTCTGCGTCGCTATGATCAGATGAATCCCACACGCTCTTGCAAGCTGCGCCAGACGGCAGATAGACTCCTCAACCTCTCCCGGCGATACCATCATCAAATCAGCCAGCTCGTCTACGATAATGAGAATCTGCGGAAGCCGCTGTGGCGCTTCCGGATCTCCTGCCTCGCGCATTCCCTCCACTTTCTTATTATAGCCCTTTAAGTCACGCACGTTATAGTCCGCAAACTTCTTGTAACGGTCTGTCATCTCTGCAACACCCCAATGGAGCGCGGCGGCAGCTTTCTTCGGATCCGTGACAACCGGAATCAACAGATGGGGAATCCCGTTATAAACACTCAGTTCCACCACCTTCGGGTCAACCATAATCATCTTCACGTCTTCCGGCTTCGCTTTATACAAAATACCCATGATAATCGTATTGATGCAGACCGACTTACCCGAACCGGTCGCTCCCGCTATCAGCATATGCGGCATCTTGGCAATGTCTGTAACCACAATCTTGCCCCCGATATCCTTTCCCACCGCAAATGCAAGATTGGACGGGAACTCCTTAAACTCTTTTGACTCCACCAAGTCTCTGAACGCCACGGCGGTATTTTCTTTATTGGGCACCTCGATGCCCACTGCCGCCTTCCCCGGAATCGGCGCTTCGATACGGATATCCGTAGCCGCCAGATTCAATTTGATATCATCCGCAAGTCCGACAATCTTGCTGACCTTGACCCCCTGTTCCGGCTGTAACTCGTACCGGGTCACGGAAGGTCCCTGACTGATGTCCGTAACCGTCACCTTCACGCCAAAAGTTGCAAGTGTCTGCTGCAGGCGTGCCGCTGTCTCCTTAAGCTCCCTGGCGGAATCCCCGCCATTTTTACTGTTTCCTTTTGCTAACAGACTGGTGGACGGGAATTTGTACGGTCTTGCCGTTTTCTGCCCGCTTTCGGGAATCTCCCGCTCCACCGGCGCCGTGACAGGTGCAGCTTCCTTCACTGCAGGACGTTTTACATTCTCTTTCAGCGGTTCTCTCTCCGGTGTTGTTTCCATATGTATCACGGGTTCTGCTTCCCTCTCGGATTCCGGCATCTGCACCGGAATCTCATCCGCCGCTCCATGTATACGAATTTCATCCAATTCGTCAGACTCATTCTCTATGTAGTGATAAGAATGGGCATCCCGCACCGGTTCGTATTCAACCACTGCATCTGCCTCATCATTTGCCGGATGCAGCGTAATCTCATGAATATCATCCCGCACCCGTTCTACCGCTTCACTCTCCTTTTCTTTTTCCCTGCCAAGTGCCGTATCAATCATGACTCCGGTCACTTTTTTATCCATACGCAGAATCTTCTCGTTCTCAATCTCCTCAAGCCGCTGTCTGCGCTCTTCCTCTTTTTGCCTGCGTTCTTCCTCTCTATGTCTGCGTCTCTCCTCATCTCTTAACCTGCGTTTTTCTTCATCTCTGGCACGTTTTTCTTCCATTGATGCACGCTTCTCTTCCATCATTACACGCCGCTGCTTTGCACGTTCCCTGCGATATGCCGCATCCTCCACAGACCGCTCGTACACTTTGCGCCCCTGTCTGGTCACTCCTCCGATAAATGACTTCTCCGTCACGACCACCATACAGATAATGCCCAGCACAAGAACCGCCAGCACAGTACCTACCATGCCGAGGAATTTGTATGACAGATAGGCTAAGGAACCGGCAATGATACCCCCACCGCTGCGGTTCTCACTGCATCTTAGGTAAATCTCTTTGACCTGATAGCTTTCCGTCTGCGCAAGCTCCGCACCAAACAGTTCGCAGACAATGCTGATAAGTACAAATAGAATGATGCCTGCGGCGAGTTTTCTGCCTGCCACATAATTGCCCGTATTGGACATTGCAAAGGCAATTGCTAAAAAAATCACAATCGGCGCAATATACGCGGTCAGACCGAAAATTCCGAACATCACGTTGCTCACGATGTCTCCTACTTTTCCAACTATACCAAAATTGCAAAGGAATATTATCACTGCAAGGGCAAAAAATACAATCAGCAGTATCTCGTTTCGGATTGCCACATCCATCGGCTGTGCCTGCGCCTGACGGCTGCTTCTCTGTCTTTCTGATTGTGTCTTTCTGCCCGCGCTTCTATTTGAAGTTGTCGTCTTTTTGTTCCCGGAAGAACGTTTTCCTCCTTGGTTAGATGCCATGTCAAATGCCTCCTGAGCATACTCTCATCTGATAATATGACTCAATATAGTATAGCATTTTCATTTTCGCTTGTCATCCTTTAATTTGTATCCGCTTTTTTCTTATCTACCATATCGTGGAGATGCTTCACGGCGTCCTTAATGCCTCCAACCTGACAGATAATACCTTCTTCCACCGCTTCATTCCCGACGAGTATGGTGCCTACGTCCTTTGTCAGCACGCCCGTTTCCATCATCAGCTCTTCCAGCCTTGTCTTCGATATCTTGCAGTGATCACATACAAACCCTGTGATACGGTTCTGTATCTGCCTAAAATAATCGAATGTCTGCTGTACGCCAATCACCATCCCGTTGAGCCTTACCGGATGAATCACCATCGTCCCTGTAGGCACAATATAGGAATAATCCGTACTGACGGCAATTGGTACGCCGATGGAATGACTTCCTCCAAGCACAAGCGACACGGTCGGTTTGCTTAAGGACGCAATCATCTCCGCGATGGCAAGCCCAGCCTCCACATCTCCGCCCATCGTATTTAACAGAATCAACACACCGTCTATCTCTTTGCTGTCCTCTATTGCTGCAAGCTGTGGGAGCACATGCTCATACTTGGTCGTCTTGGAAGTGCTGCTCAAATTATCATGACCTTCGATCTCACCGATAATCGTAATCAAATGAATCTTGTGATGCGCTTCGTTTTCGTCTAACGTAATCTGGCCGACTTCCCCAATTCGTTCGTCACGATGCTTCTCCTTGTCCTGCTGCTTCTCCTGTGCCTCCTGTTTTTCTTCCTTTTCGCTCTTGCTTTCTTTGTGTTCTCTATGCTCTTTGTGTCCGTTCTTATTCGTATCTTTGTTTCCCATCTCAAACCTCCGTTCTGCTTATCTGGCTGCTTTTAAGCATATATAATAAAAGAGAGAACCACGTTTTTTGCGATTCTCTCTTAGTTTACGTTATCTTTTCATATTTATACGTTCTGCGCGCACATGCGTACCAACAACGGCATTCTGCCAGTATCCGCCGGTTTTATGAACGGCATACAAACATATTAAATGTCAAAATCATCATTATCATCCACTTCTATATCGTAAAACATATCCTTTTCATCAATCTGATACTGATAATCCATCTCCTTTTTCACATGCTTCTTTGGAAGGGGCAGCGGATTCTCAAAGAAACGCGGTTTCTCCGGCGCGTCTGTTTCTGTTGTCTTCGTTCCCTCCTGCTGTGCGTCCGTCATGGGCACCTCCTTCGTCTGCTCCTGTCCTGTATGCGTTCCGCCGCCCACCGGCTGGTTTTCCTGCTCCTTTGTCTGTTCCTGCATTGCCTTTGCCTTGCCACCGAAAATACAATTCTGCAATCCCAGACCTGCCAAGACTGCCCACACGTACAAAGAAAAAATTCCGAAAAAATCTTCTCCGCCTCCCTGCCCCAATACAAACATGGGCGCCGGTGCCGTCAGTACGCACAAAAACATCCACAACGTATAATTCTGCTCCTTGTCTTTTCTTAAATAATCAAAGACAAGAAAGGTCGCAAACACCACCGATATGCCCATCAGATAAATGTCCGCATAATACGGGTAAGAAGGAATCGGGGGAAGCATGTACTGAAGCAGCTTAAATTGTCCTGCGCACCGCGCAGTCATTCCGTAAAAATCAATTCCGTTCTCAAAAGATACGACAGCCGTCAGCCCGGCAAAACACAACACGGCAGCCAGAGACGCCGTAAGGATAACCGCCGCGTTTACGCCTGCTCCATGACAGGGCGGTCGTCCTTCCTGCCGATGCTTTTTTCCTGCTATTAACGCCGCCGCCAGCAGAATCAAAAGCGTTAATGCTGTTGGATGCAGCCAGATTAGGAAACCAATCACAACACCCAGAAAGACAGCCAGAATAACCGCCGCCGGAATACGAAAACAGTTCTCACAATAGCGCCTGACATAACTTACAATAAAAAACATACCAAACAGATACAGATCAAAGAAAAACCATTCCGGACCGACACAGACAAGCATCTCCATGCAGCAGCACGAACATGCCAGATACAAAAGCGCCGCACATGCCGGTATACGACCTGCCATCTTTCGCGTCACAACATAAGCCAGTATCATACCGATGATTTGCAAAAAAACCTGCATCACAATTGCCGAGGCAAACTTATTTCCCAGAAAAGACAAGACTACCGACAGACACAGGACGTATAGATTTCCAAGTCCGAGGATAGAAAAAGACGGCGCCGAATGTTCCATAGTCACGACTGCCATATCATAATACTGCATTCCCTGTATCTTCCCATGCGAAAAAAGCAGACCGTTTTGTGCCATGAAAATATCATATTTCGCATAATCAATCCGCAAAACAATGCCTGCCGCCATGATAAGCAGCGCCGCCATACACTCAAATCCAGTGATGACAGACGGTTTCCATATACATTTCTTTCTGATTTGACCGGCAATTTTGCGAATCATCCAGTATAAGCCGATTGTACCCGGAACAACCAGAACGCCAATCACACTCAGCATACCGGCTGACATCCCCGCAAGCGGTGAAACAACACTGTCCGGAAAATTTTCTGCGTACGGCACTCCTGCAAAGTAGTACGCCCATATCATTCCTGCATATACCAACAGTGCAATACACAAAACCGCATACAAAATCCATACCACGCAGTCAAACCACGTTTTACGATAAGTCATCATCTCTTATCCTTCTCTATTGTATTTTAGACAACGCCTGTTCCAAATCTGCAATGATATCATCCACATGTTCGATGCCAACAGACAATCTGATCAAATCCGGAGCGACGCCCGCTTCTTTTAACTGTTCGTCATTCATCTGTCTGTGCGTATGGCTTGCCGGGTGCAGCACACTCGTCCTTGCATCCGCCACATGCGTCACAATAGCAGCTAACTCCAAGCAGTCCATCATCTTAGCCGCTGCCTCCCTGCCGCCCTTTAACCCGAAGGAAATCACGCCGCAAGTACCATCCGGCATATACTTGAGAGCATTCGCGTAATACCGATTGCTCTTAAGCCCCGGATAATTCACCCACGCAACTTTCTCATGGGCTTCCAGATATTCTGCTACTTTCTGCGCATTGAAACAATGACGCTCCATACGAAGCGACAGCGTCTCCAATCCCACATTCAGCAAAAAAGCATTCTGCGGAGACTGCATGGACCCTAAATCTCTCATGAGCTGCGTTGTCGCTTTCGTAAGATAAGCCGCCTTACCGAACTTCTCCGTATAGATGATGCCATGATAGGATTCATCCGACGTACAAAGTCCCGGAAACTTGTCCGGATATGCACTCCAGTCAAAATTACCGGAATCCACAATACAGCCGCCCAACGCCATGGCATGTCCATCCATATACTTCGTTGTGGAATGTATAACAATATCCGCACCCCATTTGATTGGATTGCAATTGATTGGAGTTGCAAAAGTATTATCGACAATCAACGGCACCTGATGATCGTGCGCCACCTTGGCAAATTTCTCGATATCCAGCACAACAAGCGCAGGATTGGCGATTGTCTCCGCAAAAACACATTACGCCGTTCTGAATATCTGTGAGGCGGGAGACCATATTGTATTATCGTCTACCGTATATGGAGGTACATTCGATTCCCATCTTTTTCATGGTACAGGTAATCAGATTGAATGTACCTCCATATACGGTAGACGATAATACAATATGGTCTCCCGCCTCACAGATATTCAGAACGGCGTAATGTGTCGCTGCCTGCCCGGAAGACGTTAACATTGCCGCCACGCCGCCTTCCAGCTCACATATCTTTGCCGCCACGCAGTCGTTCGTCGGATTTTGCAGTCTGCTGTAAAAATATCCGCTTTCCTCCAGATCAAACAGTCTGCCCATCTGCTCCGAAGATTCATATTTAAACGTCGTGCTCTGATAAATTGGCAATACGCGCGGTTCCCCGTTTTTCGGCTGCCATCCCGACTGGATGCAGATTGTCTCTTTCTTATATGGTCTGTTCATCCTTATGCGCTCCTCTCCTGTCATGCCAATTCGTCACCATGTACTCATTTTTTAACTCCGTCATCATCTGCTGATATAACTGCCGGCACTGTTCGTTTTTCTGCTGCTTTACTAACGCAACGCATCTGCTGATATAATTGTTCCACAAATACATGTATTTTTCTTCCGGATCCGCCTCTTTGGCAATGCGCTTTACAATCGTCGGTGCAATATCGTAGTATTCCTGTATCAGCGCCTCCCCGTCTGCCTGTCTGAACATATATTCGTCTCTGTACTGCTTCATCAGAGCTATTTCCCGACAATCCTGAGGTTTATGTATTCCACAGCACACTGCCGTCGTCACGAAGCATAGCTTCTGCTTGAATCCGCTTTGAATCGACTCATAATCCGCCGCCTGAATACGCTGTCCGAACCGTTCTTCCCACTTCATGCCGATGGCATCGGTCAGCTTACGCATTTCCTCTTCCCCGCCGCCACAGCGTCTCTGATAGGCAATGATTGCCGGAAGAAAATAGGACACCATATACAGATTGATATTCATCTGCGCGGCATTTCTTTTCGCTCTTCCTTTTTTAGCATCAAGTAGTTCACTGGCTCTGTCAGCCAGACAGTCAGCCACCTGCCTTCTGTCCTTTTCCCTGTCTGGCATACTTCCATTCCATGTGTCTGCCAGCGTGGACCACACATGCGCATTATCATCCACATACTTTCTGAATGACGCCTGATAGGTCTCCTTCTTAAACTCAGCAATCCTTGCCGGTGCCTGTTCCAGCAGATCGGCTATCTGATTCAGTTCCGGTTTCTCCATCAATCCTACCCTGCTTCCTGCCTTTATTCATCCCAATTATGGTACACAGCCTGCACATCATCGTCATCTTCCAGCAAATCCAGCGTTCTTTGTAGATTCTTCACCGCCGTCTCATCCGTAAGCTCTACCCAGTTCTGCGGAATCATCGTTACCTCGGAAGAAACCGCTGTTATGCCTGCATCCTTTAATGCATTGTCCACCTCGCTCCACTGATCCGGGTCGGTATATACCTCATAGCAGTCCTCTTCCTCTGAAAAGTCCTCCGCTCCCGCATCGAGCGCCAGCATCATCAAATCATCCGCTTCCATATCGCATTCTTCTTTGTCAATCATAATCAGTCCCTTTTTGTCAAACATAAAAGAGACACAGCCGGGCGTTCCCACATTACCCTGCCCTTTTGTAAAAGCGCTTCTTACATTAGCCGCCGTTCTGTTCGGATTGTCCGTGAGGGCGTCTACGATAATCGCAATACCGTTGGGACCGTACCCCTCATAGGTCACATATTTGTAGTTGACGCTGCCGCCTTCGCCCGCCGCCTTCTTAATGCCTCTGTCAATCGTATCGTTCGGCATATTGTTCGCCTTCGCCTTGGCAATCACCTGCGCCAGCTTGAAATTATTCGCCGGATCCGGTCCTCCTTCTTTCACCGCTACCGCAATCTCACGTCCGATAATGGTAAATATTTTGCCCTTTGCAGCATCATTTTTTTCTTTTTTATGCTTAATGTTTGCAAATTTGGAATGTCCTGACATGTCATACTCTCCTTTGTCTTCTATTGTTTCTTTTAATTCCAATTTCTTATCATATCATTTTTTGTGCCTTGATTCAACCACGACCTGTCTCGCACATATTTTCACCTAAGCGCTTCCGTCTTCCGCAGCAGCCACACCCGGTCTTAAGTTTCCTGCATGCTGCGTCGTGCAAGCACTGTCTGAATCATCCGGTCTTTCACTTCAAGAATCCTGAAGGTGTAGCCTGCATACTCAAACTCGAAATCTTCTCCCTCTTCCGGAATATGCTCAAGACGGGAAATGACAAATCCGTTGACAGTATCAAACGGTTCCTCCTCAAAACTGATTTGCAATTGTTCTTCAAGCTCCTCTAAAGGCATCTTGCCTTGAATCACATAATCATCTGCACCGCTTTTGCTGATATAACTCGCCTCTTCGTCATACTCATCTTCAATATTTCCGACAATCTCTTCCAGAATATCCTCCAATGCCACAAGCCCCGCTGTCTGCCCGTACTCATCAATCACGATGACCATCTGTATCTTTTCAGTCTGCATGACGCGGAATAAATCGTCAATCTTGCGTTTCTCCGTAATAAATCTCGGTTCTCTGAGCAGTCCTTTAATCTTGCCTATGGGTTTATTCTTCATCCGTTCGTTCATCTGCATACGCATCACGTCTTTCAGATGCAGAATTCCAACAATATGGTCTATCGTACCATCATAGACAGGAAACCGGCTGTTATGCGCATCCACAATAAATGCTGCCGCCTCCTGCAGCGTCATGGTACACTCGATTCCTATCATATTGTTACGGTTGATCATAATATCCTTGGCTTCTTTATCACCGTATTCAAATATATTGCTTATCATCTCCGCTTCGTTCGCCTGAAGAATCCCCTGCTCGTGTCCTACATTAACCATCGACAGGATTTCTTCCTCCGTCACATCCGACTTATCTCCCATCACATTGATGCCAAGCAGACGCAGCAATCCGTTCGCCGTCGCGGATATAAGCGCTGTAAACGGCGCCGTCATTCTGACATAATAGTAAACCGGTGTAACAAAAATTCCCAGCCAGATGCCCGGATTACGGGATGCAGCTTTCTTCGGTATAGACACTCCGAATGTCATCACTATGTACAGCATAAACAGCGTGACCAGTATTGCTGTCAGAATGGCAAACAAGGTAATATGCCATTCCACCAGATTACCGATATTGTGTACCGCCGCACGGTAAACGATGTAGCCCACATAACTGTTCAGCCGGTATAAATACAATGCTCCGAATAAAAGATTAACTGTCACGGCTCCAAGCTGGATTGCGCCTGCATACTGTGCATGATGCTCCGCCAGATAGGAAAGCCGCTGCTGTTTCTTACTGCTCCTGCCTGTCTCCTGTGTATCATTTTCTTCCTTCTCCGTCCCTTTTACATTGCTAAAGGCAGATCCAAAACCATAAAACAACATTTCTAACAGCAGTAATATGATAAACCATATCATACTGCCCGCGACACCATCGTCCATTTTGTAAAATCCCTTCCTTTTCTATTGATAGTCTCTGTCTTATGATAACAGGTCAATATACCATCTAATATAACAAGGAATAGTTTGTGTGTCAAATCCCGGTCCGTCTTATGTATTTAACTCCAGACTGACCATCAATCCATTATTGACTACCTGCATAATATCCTGATCGAGATGGCATATTCTGTCCTTTAAGCGCTTCTTGTCAATTGTCCTAAGCTGCTCCAACAGGATTACAGAATCCTTGACCATATCATATTTGCTGGCATTCAGTTCAATATGCGTAGGCAGCTTCGCCTTATTCATCTTTGAGGTAATCGCCGCGCAGATTACCGTCGGACTATGCTTATTCCCGACATCATTCTGTAT
The DNA here is from genome assembly GCA_947564735.1 of uncultured Lachnospiraceae bacterium. Taxonomy (GTDB): domain Bacteria; phylum Bacillota; class Clostridia; order Lachnospirales; family Lachnospiraceae; genus UBA3282. The sequence continues at coordinate 107,733 of CANOEC010000009.1, forward strand.
AATCAGAACCGGTCTGATACCGCCTTGTTCCGAACCGATTACCGGTCTTAAATCTGCGTAGTAGATATCTCCTCTTCTCATTATCATACACTTCCTTATATTAATTTTTCCAACAATAGTATTGCCGGTTTCTCTAAGGGTATACATGATAATCTTTGCTTTCCGTGACTTGTCTGTTCTTAATATAAACCCTCGGAATCCTCTTGCCGAGGCCGCAGGCAAACTCATAATTAAATCTGCCGGATATATCGCCCAGCTCTTCCATCGTAATACAGTGTGCGCCGTCCGTGCCAATCAACGTCACTTCGTCTCCCTCCGAAGCGTCCGGAATATCATCCACGCTGACCATAAACTGATCCATACAGACTCTGCCGATAATCGGCGCTTTCCTGCCCCGGATTAAAACATATCCTTTATTGGATAAGCTTCTTGGATAACCATCGCCGTATCCTACGGGAATGGTCGCGATACGCATCTTCTTAGGGGTCACGTAGGTTCCGCCGTAGCTGACCGGCACACCTGCATCCGTCTCTTTGATATATACGACATGACTCTTAAGTGACAAAACAGGCTTTAAATCCACGATATTTCTCGACACCTCTGCAGACGGCCACAATCCGTAAATCGTAATTCCTGCTCTGACTGCATCCATATTGGCTTCCGGCAGTTCCACAATCCCCGCACTATTAGAACAATGTTTGACCGGAATGTGAAAGCCAAGCTGCTCCTCTACGTCCGACACAAATTTTTTCATCCGCGCAAGCTGCATTCTGGCAGACGATTTATCCGTCTCATCCGCTCTTGCAAAATGCGTAAATATCCCCTCTAATTCAATTCCCTTTGTATGCAGCACTTTTTCAACGAACGCCATGCCCGTTTTATCCGGTCTGATGCCGATACGCGACATTCCCGTGTCTACCTTTATGTGCACTTTGGCGGTCCTGCCCATTCTGACTGCACATTCCGCCAATTCCGCCACCATATCTTCCCTGAATACCGCCGGTCTGATATCATAATTTATCAGCTCTTCATAACAGTAAGAAAAGGTATAACCGAGAATCAGAATTGGTTTTTGTAATCCTGCCTTCCGCAAAATTACCGCCTCCTCTGCAGTGGCGACCGCATAGCCGGACACATAATCCATCTGCTCCAGCTCACGGCCGATCGGCACCGCGCCGTGACCGTAACCGTCTGTCTTGATTACCCCGATTATTTTCGTTTTCTCTGACAGATTGCGGTGCATTTGTTCCATGTTATAACAGACCGCATCCAAATCAATCTCCGCACATACTCTTTGATATTTTTTCATATGAATCCCCATTCCTGCCGTAAGGCACAAATTTGCGGTTGAAACATGCAATTTTTCAACCCTTCTCCCTTTTATCTTCTTGTGCATTCTCCTGCTGTCTGAAAATGACGTCTCTGATTTGTTCGATGATATCCGTTGCCGTCATCGCTGTCTGTGACTCCTTAAGCGCCGCCAGATCGCCCGCCATTCCATGCAGATAAACGCCAGCCACCGCAGCATCCATCCCCTTCATCCCCTGCGCAAGTAATCCGGCAAGCATCCCGGCAAGTACGTCACCCGAACCGGCAGTCGCCATGCCCGCATTCCCCGTCGTGTTCAGATATCTCCATTTGCTGCCGGGACACGCCACCACACTGCGCGCGTCCTTGCAGACGATAATACACTGAAGTTCCTCACAAAGCCGTCCCGGATAATCTGTCAATCCTTTTTTTGCCTCCGACACGCTGCATCCATACAATCTCGCAAACTCTCCTAAATGCGGTGTGAGTATCACGACTCTGTCCTTTTCTTTTCTGTCTGCCAGCATCTGCCTCAGTTTTGCATGACCGGCTATCAGGTTGAGTCCGTCCGCATCAATTACTAACGGCAGACTGCTTTGTTCTATGCAGAAACTTAACAGCTCATAAGCCCTCTCATCCACCCCGATGCCCGGACCGACTAAGATACTGTCCGCCCAGTTTTGGGTCCCTTTCAGTTCCCTCATCCATTCTTCATCATCCTTTGCCATGCTTTCTTTATAGGTAAGCATCATCGCCTCCGGCACATATTGCAGCAGGCTTTCCCTGTTCTCTACAGCCGTGACCACTTTCACCATTCCGGCGCCGATGCGGAACGCACTCTTTGCCGCCATCATGGCAGCTCCGGCAGTCCGGGCGTCACCCACAACCATCATGACCTTTCCGAAAGAGCCCTTATTTCCGTCCGGTCTGCGCAACGGCAGCAGTCTGCTGTCGTCTCCAACATGCGTAAACCAGACCGGCTCTGTTCCAAGAAAACTGCGTTCATCTATCCCCATCTTGCGGCAAATCAGTTCTCCGGTATATGCGCACCCCGGATACAGCATCTGTCCCAGCTTACGAAAGCCGTATGTCACCGTCATGTCTGCACGGACGGCATCTGTCATCACCTCTCCCGTATCCGCATGGATGCCCGACGGAATATCTATGCTGCACACATGCGCCCGGCTATGGTTTATCCACCGTATGGCATCCAGCCAGATACCCTCCAAGGCTCTCGACAACCCTACGCCGAAAACAGCATCTATCACTATATCATATTCACCATCCTGTATTGTGCTAAAAATCTGCGCTCCGTATTCCTTTAGAATCTCCATCTGTCTTCCCGTCTCGCCGGTGCACTTGTCTTTCTCTCCAAGCAATACAAAAGTAACCCGGCTGCCTTCTAACATCAAGAGACGCCCCACGGCAAGCCCGTCCCCTCCGTTATTGCCATTCCCGGCTACAATCAGCACATTCTTTAAATTCGTACCCCATCTTTTCCTAATTTCTTCCACCGTCACTAACGCAGCCCGTTCCATCAGAATCAATGACGGTATCTTGAATCTTTCTATTGTATGACGGTCATAGCGCTTCATCTCTGAAGCCGTTACAAGGTATTGTTTCATATCTTCTCCACTTTATATGTCTTGTAAACTACCTGTTCCCCTGATGTAAAGAAGCGCTAAAATCTCACGATTTCAACGCGTTCCCATCATTTTCCTTCGGTTTTTCTTCAGGCTCTGCACTCTTCTTAGCTGCCTCTTCGCCTTTTTTTTGATTTTCTTCCGGCTGAAATTTCATGTCAAAGATTTCGATAACATCCGCCCCAAAAATATCGTGCATGTAAGCATACAACTGGTTGTTCATCGCCTCTTTTTCCTGTTTGCGAACAACTTTCTTCTTTAATTCTCTCCGAATGCTGCCAATCCATTCATTGATTTCTTCCAGCTCTGCGGTGTTCTTCTGCAGTTTGCGGTAGCAGACTTCCATCGTCGCAATCATCAGCTTGTTGTTGAGCTGGTTAATCTGCCTCGGCAGTTCCACCAGTTCCTCCTCACAGGCATCTATCTTCTCATTGCACTCGTTCACCGTACTTTTGTGCCCTTCCATCTCTTTTTCCAATTTCTTGGACGGTGATTTCTCGATGGCATCCGCCAGAACAACGATTTCATCCATCATCTTTTTTTTCAGTTTTTTTAGTTCCTTACAATCTTCCTTCGCCTTCGCCTGCCGTTTGAGCAGGTTATTTAATTCATTCTCCATCCGCTTAATATCCGAAGAATACTCCTTCTGGGTAAAAAGCTTGTGCCATTTATTATCCAGTGTAAGAATCGGAATCTTTTTGCCGATTAACGCCGGTTCAAATACTTCATCCGCCCTTGACATATCCTTACGCACCTTTCCATCTCAATACCTATCCCTCATGTGAAACCAAATTGTATGACAGTTTCATCAAACTGTCTGACAAATGCACGTTTTCTACTTGGATGCCTCTCGGAACATGCAAATCTACATGTGCAAAATTCCAAATACCTTTAATCCCGTACGAAACAAGCTGCTCTGCCACCTCCACTGCACTGTTCTTCGGTATGGTAAGCACCGCAATATCGATTTCATTCTCCAACACAAACCGCTCCATCTCCTGCATCGGCCGCACCGTAATCCCGCGAATCTGCGTGCCAAAAAGTTTCTCGTCAATATCGAAAATTCCCTTAAAAAGAAATCCCCGCCGCTCAAAATTCATATAATTGACAAGTGCCTGTCCCAAATGTCCGGCACCGATGATGATCAGGCGATGCTCCTTATGAAGTCCCAGTATCTTCCCGATTTCATCATAAAGATACCCCACGTTATATCCGTACCCCTGCTGGCCAAATCCACCGAAGTTATTTAAGTCCTGCCTAATCTGTGAAGCGGTCACTCTCATAATATCGCTCAGTTCCTGTGAAGAAACCCTCTCAATTCCGGCGTCCTTTAACTCGCCAAGATATCTGAAATATCTCGGCAAACGACTCACAACAGCCTGTGAAATCTCCTTCTCTTCCACCTTGCTGCCACCCCCTATGCTATAATAGTTAAGTATACAACTGTGTTAAAAAGCTGTCAAACATTGACAGTACCGATTAGAAACTGTAAACTAATTCTGTGTTGTCATTCTACACTGCGGCACAATTTTTCATGGCTTGTACATATATTTAAGAAAGGTACTGTATATTATGATACTTTCTGTCAGTAATATTGATAAATCATTTAATGAAGTTCCCATACTTAAGAATATTTCTTTTCATATTGAGGACTATGATAAAGCCGCCATCGTCGGTATCAACGGCGCTGGCAAAACCACGCTGCTGCGCATTATTATGGGTGAACTGTCCGCAGACAACGGTATCGTAACCGTATCGCGCGATAAGACCATCGGTTATCTGGCGCAGCAGGAAGCTGTTTCCAGTGAAAACACCATCTACAACGAACTGCTCAGCGTAAAACAAGATATGATTGATCTGGAACAGAAAATTCGCTCTGTGGAATTGCAGATGAAAAATGCTTCTGACGACGCCCTACAGCGCCTGATGAAGAGCTATGCCGATTTGACACATGCTTTTGAATCGGCAAACGGCTATGCCTATCAAAGCGAAGTCATCGGCGTATTGAAGGGACTCGGCTTTGAAGAATCAGAATTTAAACGTTCTGTCTCCACGCTTTCCGGCGGGCAGAAAACGCGCGTTGCCCTCGGTAAGCTTTTGCTGTTAAAGCCCGACCTGATTATTCTGGATGAGCCGACCAACCATCTGGACATGTCCTCCATCACTTGGCTGGAAACTTATCTTAGAAGTTACAAAGGCGCCGTAATCATCGTATCCCACGACCGCTATTTTCTTGATAGAATCGCCAATAAAGTCATTGAAATTGACAATACGAAATCCACCGTCTTTACCGGTAACTATTCCGATTATGCGGCTAAAAAAGAAATTCTGCGCACAGCCGCATACAATGCTTATATGAAACAACAGCAGGAAATCAGACATCAAGAAGACGTCATTGAAAAACTGAAATCATTCAACCGTGAGAAATCCATCAAGCGCGCGGAAAGCCGTGAAAAAATGCTTGATAAGATCGAGGTGTTGGAAAAGCCCTCCGAAGTCCGCGCCGACATGCATCTTAAGCTGGAACCGAAATATGCCAGTGGCAACGACGTACTGCATGTAGAAGACCTCTCCAAATCCTTCGGTTCTCTCACGCTGTTTGAGCACCTTGGTTTTGACATCAAAAAAGGCGAACACGTTGCCATCATCGGTGACAACGGCACCGGCAAGACCACAATTTTAAAACTAATCAACGAACTGCTCGTTCCCGATACCGGTCTGATTCGCCTCGGAACGAACGTTGCCATCGGATACTATGATCAGGAGCATCATGTGCTGCATATGGATAAAACCCTTTTTGAAGAAATATCTGATGATTATCCGACACTTACCAATACGGAAATACGAAATACCCTTGCCGCTTTTCTCTTTACCGGCGAAGACGTGTTCAAACAGATTAAGGCGCTCAGCGGCGGAGAGCGCGGACGTGTCTCCCTCGCCAAGCTGATGCTTTCGGAAGCCAATTTCCTAATCTTGGACGAGCCGACCAACCATCTTGATATGATGTCGAAGGAAATTCTGGAGGACGCCATTAACGCTTATACCGGCACGGTACTCTATGTGTCACACGACCGCTATTTTATCAACAGAACCGCCTCAAGGATTCTGGACTTAAACCGCAAAGTACTGACCAACTACTTAGGTAATTATGAATATTATCTTGAAAAGAAAGACGAACAGCTTGCCTTGATTGATCATCTGCACAAGAATGCCTCTTCTGCAGACATACAGCCGTCTGATAACGGCGCAGGTTCCGTCCCGGAAGCCGCTGCAGCGGACGCAAAATCGGACTGGCTTGCACGCAAAGAACAGCAGGCGGCACAGCGCAAAAAGGAAAATGAACTAAAAAAATGTGAGAACCGGATTGAACAATTAGAGACCCGCAACCAAGAGATTGATTCCCTGATGGCGTCACCGGAAATCTGCACCAATGTGGCAAAATTGCAGGAACTTAGCAAAGAAAAAGCCTCCAACGCCACAGAACTTACTGACTTATATGAAAAATGGGAACTGCTCTCAGAATAAAGAGCGGTTCCCATTCTATATCATTAAATTTAATCTCAAAGAGATTTACTCAAAGTTAATCTCAAAGAGATTTACTCAAAGTTAATCTCGAAGAGATTTACTCAAAGTTAATCTCGAAG
>CANOEC010000010.1 GCA_947564735.1 uncultured Lachnospiraceae bacterium
CTGCACACCTTTCCCCTTGCCGGAACCCGTCCCAGAGGAAAGACAGAGACCGAAGATAATGCACTCGAAGCCGAGCTCCTTGCCGACCAAAAGGAGCTTGCAGAACACAATATGCTGGTGGATTTGGGCAGAAACGACCTCGGTAAAATCAGTAAATTCGGCACGGTACAAGTCGAAAAACTGCACTCCATTGAACGGTATTCGCATGTCATGCACATCGGTTCCACGGTCCGGGGAGAAATCCGTGAAGACCGCGACGCTCTTGACGCGATTGGAGCTGTCCTTCCCGCCGGTACACTCTCCGGTGCACCCAAAATCCGCGCCTGCCAGCTCATCGGCGAACTGGAAAATAACAAACGCGGCATTTACGGCGGTGCCATCGGTTACATTGATTTTACGGGGAATATGGATACCTGCATCGCCATCCGCATTGCCTATAAGAAAAACGGCAAAGTATTCGTCAGAAGCGGCGCCGGTATTGTCGCGGACTCAGTCCCCGAAAAGGAATACGAAGAATGCATCAACAAGGCAAAGGCAGTCATCAATGCTTTAACACTTGCACAGGAGGCGGACGAATGATTTTACTCATTGATAATTATGACAGTTTTTCCTATAACCTTTACCAGCTTATCGGTGAAATCGACCCCAATATCAGAGTCATCCGCAACGACGAGATGACGATATCCGAAATCCGTGCTCTTAGTCCGGATTGCATCATCCTCTCTCCCGGTCCGGGCAGACCGGAAAATGCCGGCATCATTGTGGAAGCCGCAAAAACGCTCGGCAAAGAAATTCCACTTCTTGGCGTGTGTCTCGGTCATCAGGCGATCTGTGCTGCCTTCGGTGCAACGATTACCTACGCCAAAGAGTTAATGCACGGAAAACAATCCGTCGTTACATTCCGCACAGACTGCCCGTTATTTGCAGACTGTCCCAAGACTGCTCCCGTCGCCCGCTATCATTCCCTTGCGGCTGACGCTTCCACCATTCCGGAAGAACTGGAAATCACCGCAGTCACCGAGGACGGGGAAATCATGGCAGTCCAACACAAGGATTACCCCATTTTCGGAGTACAGTTCCATCCGGAGTCGATTATGACGCCGGACGGCAAAACCATGCTGAAAAATTTTATCCATCTGCAATATACAACAGGTGCACCGTAACATGAGCAAACGGTTTCACATGTCTTTTGACTGCACGAATGTACTGATGCCAGCATAGCAGCCACATGAATGAACAAAACAAACTTAATATATAAAAAAATTAATTTGTCAGGAGGACTATCACTATGATTAAAGAAGCAATTGTTAAAATCGTAAACAAAGGCGACCTCACCTACGACGAGGCATACGCTGTGATGAACGAAATCATGAGCGGCGAGACAACGCCGACCCAGAACGCCGCATTTCTCGCTGCGCTTTCCACAAAAAGCGCAAAGGCTGAAACAACGGAGGAAATTACAGGATGCGCCGCCGCCATGCGCGACCACGCCACCAAAGTGGAAACCGGCATGGATATTTTTGAAATCGTCGGCACCGGCGGAGATAATGCACACAGCTTCAATATTTCCACTACGTCCGCCCTCGTCTGCGCGGCAGGCGGCATGAAAATCGCCAAACACGGAAACCGCGCCGCATCGTCAAAGTGTGGAACAGCGGATTGTCTGGAAGCGCTGGGCGTCAACATCAATCAAAGTCCCGCCCGGTGCATCGAATTGTTGCAGGAAGCCGGCATGTGCTTCTTTTTCGCTCAAAAATATCACACTTCCATGAAATATGTGGGCGCTATCCGCAAAGAACTCGGATTCCGTACCGTGTTCAACATTCTCGGTCCGCTCACGAACCCCGGCAGCCCCAAAATGCAGCTTCTCGGCGTATACGACGAATATCTTGTCGAGCCCTTGGCGCAGGTTCTAATCAACCTCGGCGTCAAACGCGGCATGGTCGTCTACGGACAGGATAAACTGGACGAAATTTCCATGAGCGCTCCGACGACTGTCTGCGAAATCAAAGACGGCTGGTTTAAATCCTACGTCATTACCCCCGAACAGTTCGGATTGGAACGCTGTACGAAAGCCGACCTTGTCGGCGGAACGCCGGAAGAAAATGCCGACATTGTGCGGGTTCTCCTTCCGGACGGTTGCTTACTTCAATTATCTTATTCAGAGTCTCCGTTACCTTACCGGAGTCAATTAATTCAGCGGCAAAGCTGAAACCATGCAGGACGGTATCCGTCTCGCCGCTGAATTAATTGACTCCGGTAAGGTAACGGAGACTCTGAATAAGATAATTGAAGTAAGCAACCGTCCGGAAGGAGAACCCGCACAATGACTATTTTAGACCAGCTTGCAGCCCACGCAAGAGAGCGTGTGTCGATGGCAAAGAGCGTAACGTCTCTCGAAGAAATCAAAGCCCGTGCCCTGTCACTATCCGACAGCACACAATCCTCCGCTGCGTCTTTTCCCTTTGAAAAGGCGCTGCAAAAACCGGGAATCTCCTTTATCTGCGAGTGCAAAAAGGCTTCTCCCTCCAAGGGACTCATTGCGCCGGATTTTCCTTATCTGCAGATTGCCATGGACTACGAGGCGGCGGGCGCCGACTGCATTTCCGTACTGACCGAGCCAAAATGGTTCCTCGGAAGCGACGCGTACTTAAAAGAAATCGCAAGTACCGTTTCTATCCCATGTCTGCGCAAGGACTTCACCGTAGACGAATATATGATTTACGAGGCAAAACTGCTCGGCGCTTCCGCTGTGCTCCTCATCTGTTCCCTCTTGAGCGGAGAAAAGATTCAAGAATATCTCCACATATGCGACACGCTGGGTCTGTCCGCATTGGTGGAGGCCCATGATGAAGGGGAAGTCCGGACCGCATTAACCGCAGGCGCACGCATTGTCGGCGTCAACAACCGCAACCTCAAAGACTTTACCGTGGATACGGACAACAGCCGAAGACTGCGCAAACTGATTCCGCAGGATGTTCTGTTCGTCTCAGAAAGCGGCATAACCAGTCCCGCAGATGTCGCACAGCTTCACGAAGTCGGCGTTGATGCGGTACTGATTGGAGAAACGCTGATGCGTGCAACAGACAAAAAAGCAATGCTTGCTAAACTGCGTGGGCACTAAACAGATTTTTACATTAGCGTGCACATGCCACTGACAGACGCGCGCTTGATATGCGCAAAAGACGTGCACAGAAATGAGGTATCCATGACCAGAATCAAACTCTGCGGCTTATCCAGACCATGCGACATGGAAGCCGCAAACAGATTACAGCCGGACTACATCGGCTTCGTTTTTGCCGCCAAAAGCAAACGATATGTCACTGCCTCGGAAGCTGCCGGACTCAAGAAACTGCTCTCTCCGTCCATCAAAACCGTCGGCGTATTCGTACATGAAAAACCCGAACTTGTTGCCGCTTTGCTAAAACAGGGCACGATCGACATCGCCCAGCTCCACGGAGATGAAAGCGAGGATTACATCAGGCAGCTTCGTGAATGTACGGACAAACCGCTCATCAAGGCTTTTCGCATAGACTCTAAAGAAGATGTAAAAGCCGCAAATATGAGCATTGCAGATTATGTCCTTCTTGATTCCGGTCAAGGCGGCAGCGGCAAAGTATTTGACTGGGAACTGCTTACAGAAATAAACCGTCCCTATTTTCTTGCCGGAGGGCTGGACGCAGACAATGTACAGAAGGCAATCACGCTACTTCATCCCTACGCCGTCGATGTTAGCTCCGGCATTGAAACCTGCGGGAAAAAGGATATTGAGAAAATGCAGCAGTTTGTACACGCTGTGAGTGTTCTCTGCGAACCTGCTGCGGACATGTGCCATGAGTGACAAAGCTGCGTGCCAATATGTTGTCTCTGTCTGAAAATATAAACATTTACCTTATGAAAGGAGTATTACCAATATGACAAACCCAAACGGACGCTTCGGCGTTCACGGCGGGCAATACATTCCCGAAACATTAATGAACGCCGTGATTGAATTGGAAGAAGCGTACAACCATTACAAAAATGACCCGGAATTTAATAGCGAGCTTTCCGCATTATTCAATGACTATGCCGGAAGACCTTCCAGACTCTATTATGCTGAAAAGATGACCAAAGATTTAGGCGGCGCCAAAATCTATCTTAAGCGCGAAGACCTGAATCACACCGGCTCCCATAAAATCAACAATGTACTCGGTCAGGCGCTGCTCGCCAAGAAAATGGGAAAAACGCGCCTGATTGCCGAGACCGGAGCCGGTCAGCACGGCGTTGCCACGGCGACCGCCGCCGCACTGATGGGCATGGAGTGTGTTGTATTCATGGGTGAAGAGGACACCGTCCGCCAAGCGCTCAATGTATATCGTATGCGCCTGCTCGGCGCCGAAGTGATTCCCGTAAAATCCGGGACAGCCACCTTAAAGGACGCCGTTTCGGAGGCAATGCGCGAGTGGACCTCCCGCATCGCCGATACCCATTACTGTCTCGGCTCCGTCATGGGTCCCCACCCTTTTCCAACCATGGTACGGGATTTTCAGGCTGTCATTTCCAAAGAAATCAAGGAACAGCTTCTTGAAAAAGAGGGAAAACTCCCCGATGCAGTCATTGCCTGCGTGGGCGGCGGTTCCAATTCCATCGGAAGCTTCTATCATTTCATTGAAGACAAAGGGGTACGGCTGATTGGCTGCGAAGCGGCAGGTAGGGGCATTGATACCTTTGAGACTGCCGCCACCGTAAATACCGGAAGAATCGGTATCTTCCACGGTATGAAATCCTATTTCTGTCAGGACGAATACGGACAGATCGCCCCGGTCTATTCTATATCCGCCGGACTGGATTATCCCGGTGTCGGTCCGGAACACGCCTACCTGCACGACATCGGCAGAGCGGAATATGTCCCGGTGACCGACGATGAAGCGGTATGTGCCTTTGAATATCTGTCAAAAACGGAAGGCATCATTCCCGCCATCGAATCAGCACATGCCGTCGCACACGCCATGAAGCTTGCGCCCGAAATGCACAAAGAGCAGACCATTGTCATCACCATTTCCGGCAGAGGCGACAAGGACTGCGCCGCCATCGCGCGCTACAGAGGGGAGGATATCCATGAGTAACATCAAATCAGCTTTTGAAAACGGAAAGGCATTTATTGCCTTCATAACCTGCGGCGACCCCGATTTGGAAACCACCGCCGCCGCCGTGCGTGCTGCTGTCGCAAACGGCGCCGACCTTATCGAACTGGGCATTCCCTTCTCTGACCCGACGGCGGAAGGTCCCGTAATCCAAGGCGCCAATGTGCGGGCGCTAAACGGCGGCGTCACCACCGACAAAATTTTTGCACTGGTCAAAGAACTACGCAGGGATGTCACTGTCCCAATGGTATTCATGACGTATGCCAACGTCGTCTTTTCTTATGGCACAGAACGATTTGTCGCAGCCTGCCGTGAGACTGGCATCGACGGACTGATTCTGCCCGACCTGCCTTATGAAGAAAAAGAAGAATTTCAGCCTGTATGCCACGAATATGGTGTGGATTTGATATCGCTGGTCGCACCCACTTCCGAAAACCGGATTGCCATGATTGCCGGAGAAGCGGAAGGCTTCCTATATCTTGTATCTTCACTCGGCGTCACCGGGACAAGGAGCGAAATCACCACCGACCTTGCCTCCATCGTCGATATCGTCCGGCAAAATACTGCTATCCCATGCGCCATTGGCTTCGGTATCTCCACCCCCGAACAGGCAAAAAAAATGGCAGACATCTCCGACGGCGCCATTGTGGGCTCCGCCATCATCAAGCTGCTGGAAAAGTATGGAAAAGATGCGCCGAAGTATGTGGGAGAGTATGTAAAATCAATGAAGGATGCGCTGCGGGGATGTACAATGGACTGACTGATATGGAAGATTGAGTTGTTACAAAACGTCACATTTCCTTCGCCCTGTCATTGACAACGCTCCAACGATTCGATATCATATATTAGAATCCGCGTATGGGAGCCTTATATGAAGACAACTGCGAATAAACTGATTTTTCTGAACATAGGTGAAAGTTTTTTCACCGCATGGGCTTTTATGAAGGCTGGCAGAATGGAACCCGGTAATATTTTGGTCGGTGTTATTTTTCTGCTTGCCTTTTTTCTATACCGCAACATCAGCATCCGGCTGTCCGTGAAGCATTTCGCATATGAAAAAAAGGTACGGCGGGCAGCGGCGGTACTGGCTGTCCTGTTTACGCTCTTCTATATGCTGGTGGATTATCCGCATTACATTGAGACATTGACAAACCGGCTTTTTCAGGCGATTGTCCTGACTGCCGTCTTTATAGGGTTTTGCGTCTGCTTTTATAAGCTTCTGCTTTTTTTATTTTCCTACAGCGGCGATAAAGAGGTCTTGCGGAGTCTGTTGTACCAGAAGGAAGAAAAACCTAAAATCAAGAGGCTTTCCCTATACTGTTTTCTGGGATGTGTGCTTTGCTGGCTTCCTTATTTTCTGTACCAGTATCCGGGAATCATGACGCCGGACAGCATCCATCAATTTGAGCAGGTTCTGGGCATGATTGGATACAGCAACCACCATCCATTTGTACATACTATGATTTTTTCGCTGTTTTATCATATCGGCTATGCGATTACCACTGATATGGTGGCGGCGGTCTCATGCTATACGTTTTTCCAGATGTGCTTTCTCGCATTCAGTGTATCCTATCTTATCAAAACAATGGAGCTGTTCCATATCCGACAGGAAATTCAGATGATAACAGCCATTTTTTATGCGCTGATACCCTATCATGCCATCTTTTCCGTTACCATCTGGAAGGATGTTCCTTTTGCAGCGCTGGTGCTCTTATTCAGCTGTACCCTGCTTCGTATGTCGCGGGGAATCCGCCGTCGCGAACTGGCAATGTTTTTCTTCGCAGGCAGCATGATCTGCCTGATGCGCTCTAACGGCTGGTATGGTTTTTTATTCTGCGTGCCTTTTCTGATACTCTGCTACCGAAAGCAGGCGAAGGTCATGATGCCGGTTATCGGTGCAACCCTGCTCGTGGCAGTCATCATAAAATATCCAATCATGGGCACCCTGCATGTGACGCCGCCGGATTTCGTCGAGTCGCTCTCCATTCCTACCCAGCAGATTGCGGCAGTCCTGTGCAATGACAGAGAACTGACAGAGGAACAGACCGCGCTGATACAGCAAGTGATTGATACCACTTACATTAAGGAATTATATAACCCGACATTTGCAGATAACATGAAAGAGCTGGTGCGCGCCGGAAATCCTTCCTATCTGGAAGAGCATAAATGGGAGTATCTGAAATTATGGGCTTCTATAGGATGTGCCTATCCACCGGACTACCTGCAGGCATATATTGACCAGACCTATGGTTACTGGTATCCGGACTCATTCTATCCGGTGGCGGAAGGGGAAGGAATCAGCGCCACAGAACTTGGCGTATCACACACTCCTCTGATTGGTGGTCCGGTCGTCATAAAAATCAAGGAAATCTCCCTAAAGCTGGGCAGTATGCTTCCTGTTTACGGACTTTTATGGAGCATGGGATTTGCCTTTTATGTACTTTTATTCTGCATTGGTAATGCCTTCGCCAGAGACGAAAAAGGAAAGTTGCCCTATTATCTTCCGAGCTTTGCGATCTATCTGACGGTTATGATTGCCACTCCTGTGGCAACCGACTTCAGATATGTGTACTTTATGGTGTTTGCCATGCCCTTCTATCTGATAACGGCAATGATAGAGCCGGAAAACACGGAACAATTATAGTAATGCAAATGTCCCTCGCACTTTCCGTCTCTGTTTCTATCTCATTTTCACAAATCCCCGCCGAATCAGCAATAGCGCTGCGACACTGATCACAGTGTATACCACCACAACCATTGCCGTATGCGAAATCACCACATTTCCCGCCGCATAGCTCACATAGGAACCCATCATTTCCTTTAAATTAAATGCCCTGACTGGAAAAAGATAATTGATATGATTCCACAGCCCGCTCTTTTTGCTCATTGGGAAGAACGCCGGCGCAATGATAAGCGCCGTGCCAATGACCAGTGTCGCCAAGGAAGAACGAAGCCTTGCAGAGCAGCATAAAAGCACAAGTGCAATCGTAATTCCAATCAACACAATGAGTCCGAATGCCCCAAGGCAAGTCTGACCTATCGTAATATTATACGGTATCACCGAATCCCACAACTGTACCGGCAAATCCGTACCTGCAAGTCCCAGAACAAATATGTTCGGAACAACCGCAAGCAGCGCTCCCACCGTCAGATATCCCACGGCAAACAGTACAACTGCCCCGATTTTAGTCCATACCAGTCTGTCCTTCCCGTATTTCGTCGTAAGCAGCAGATATGCCGCACCGGACTCATATTCCGAAGAAAATACAGAGCTTGCACATATGACAATGACAAACCACAGATACAGTCCCGCAAAAGTAAGCTCCCAGACATTGCTCATCACAGCCTTCACGCCCCAATGGAAAGGCACATTCGTCTGCTTTGCCTTGTCAATCCAATAGGCTTTCTCCGCTTCTGTGTAATTGCCGAATGAAAAATCCAGATTGAGATAATCCGTAATCTTCTTCATGCGCTGCTCATAAAAGCGTGCGCCCTCCTGCAAATCCACCCTCATAAGCGCATTACGGTCAATGATGTCAGAACGCATGTCCGTATAATTTTTCGCTATAAAATAGAACATATCATCTAACGGTCTGATAATCTGTACATATGCTTCATCACTCTCAAGATCCATACCATAACTTTGTATGTCACGAATCAGTTCCGTCATATATTCCTCCGTAATGACATCCGTCTGCTGCTCTGCCAACTCCTGTTTCATCCGGTAAGCCACCGGTCCTTCAATGTTGCTGTCCGTCTCAGCCTGATAGAAATATTCCTGTGAAACATAAGAATATACCACTATCCCAATCAAAAGATACCCAAGCAGCATGGCTGCCACATTCAGCCTGCTTTCAAATATTTTCTTCCATTCATACCGCATCATAGTTTTCGTCTCCCTCCGTCATAGCATATGCCCCTGTTTTCCATATTCTTAGCGGTTCTATATCCTGTCCATGCAATCACAGTCATGCTTATTCCCCGGAAAAATAGAACAGATAGAGCTTCTCCAGATTAAACTTCTCTTTCTCCGCATCTGACGCCACTTCCAAATAGTGCGTTTTCAAATCACCCAACGTTCCCTGTGCAATAAACTGCCCCTGTTTCATCAGAAAAATCCAGTCCGCTATCTCTTCCACATCCGACACAATATGGGTGGAGAGAATGACAATCCGCTCTTTTCCCAGCTCCGCAATCATATCGCGGAAACGTACCCGCTCCTTCGGGTCAAGTCCTGCTGTCGGCTCATCCAGAATAAGTATTTTGGGGTCATTTAACAACGCCTGTGCAATGCCAAGTCTCTGGCGCATACCACCCGAAAAAGTCTTAATCTTGTGCCGCATTTCGTCCGCCAATCCTACCTTCTGCAAAAGCTGTCTGCTCCTGTCCTTCGCATAGCCTCTGTCCAAACCTTTGAGCGAAGCGATATAGAGCATAAACTCCATCGCCGTAAAATTCGGATAGTATCCGAAATCCTGCGGCAGATAACCTAGCAAATCCCGATACCGTCCTCCCATTACGCCGATTTCCTCGCCATCAAGACGAATCTCCCCGCTGCTGATTTCGGCAATCCCGCAAATCATCCGCATCAGCGTTGTCTTTCCTGCGCCGTTTGCACCCAGCAGACCGTACACCCCCTCCTGCAAGGTTGCGCTTAGTCTGTCTACGGCAATTTTATTCTTATACTGTTTTGTTACCCGGTCTATCATTAATTCCATAGTTTGCTTCCTTTCCTATAAACGTTCCACCTCAATGCCCATTCATCTTCTCCGCAGATGCTCAAAATCCCAAAATAAGCAGGCTTGTTCCGGAGAATACCCGTATTCTGTGTATCCATGCGGCTCACTGCACAACCGCCTCATAACTTTCAAGCTTCCTGTTCAGCCTAATCATCTGGCGCACCACGGACACAATACCGATTGCGCATACGATACACCATATTTTAAAATACGCCGGCTGATAACAGTTAACATATCCGGAGCTGCCGACAAACGCCAATCCAGCCATCAGTACATACACTCCTACCGACGCACGCAGCAAAAATTCGCCCTGCCAATGCTGCATCATTTTAAACAGCAACGCCGTTGCCATCGTCATGGGAGTAAAGCCGTACACGAAAAGTCTCCCCAGCTCTGCCTCCGTACTGAAATGCAGACAGACAATGCATATCATTAAGATAAATGAATGTATCACACAAAGCACTGACATGCGAATCATCACCGCACTTCGCAGCGAGTATTTCGTCGCATACTCAATTTCCAGCATACTCCGTTGATATACCTTCGTCACTTCCTCAACCGTCAGCAGAATCAGCAGCGGCGGTAAAATGGAAACTACCACAAGAAGCGCATTCCCATTATCTTTTCCAAAAAGCTGCGCAACACCATGCCGCACCATGTAGTAAAACAGCGCCAGCCACGCCGCCTGCCAGACAAGACAGTATCTTCCGAGATATCCCACCTGTTCCAGCAAAAAGCTCCATACCGTTCCTCTGGCGCGGTATCCGAAAGCCGAATCCGCTACCTGCCGGAAGCTTCCACCCGCCATGTTCTCCTGCTGCCTTCCGGCTTGCAAAATTTCCTGTATTCTTTGTTCTTTTTCCACCGGCACAATCTTTTCACATGCAGCCGCATACCGTTTTAGTCTTTTCTTCATTTTACGTTGTCCCATGTGCGCCTCCTTCCATATCGGCTAACAGTTCCAAGCCTCTTTTGACCCTATACTTTGCAAGCGAGAGACTGATGGCAAGAACCGAAGCGATATCCTGATATGGCATACTCTGAAAATACCGCAGTATCACCGCTTCCCGAAAGTCCTCCGGCAGAGTCATGACCATCTCCCTCATGATTACCGTCTCCTCCATGCGCTGTCCGGTTTCCTGCTCCGGAACCTGTTCCACTATGAGAGGCGTTTTTTTCTTGTAATGGTCATGGCATTTATTTCTGGCAATCGTATAAAGGTAATTCTTTGTCTTTCCCAAAGGACGGTATCCTTCATAGTGCTCAATAAAGCTTACAAAAGTATCCTGACACAAATCCTCCGCCACGGTACGGCTTCCCACATGATGATAACAGTAACGGAATATCTCGTCATAATACTTCCGTATGATTTTCTCAAGCACAGGCTCACCTCCTTCTATCCCTGCCTCCTATCCTATATAACGAATGAGTGGATAGGAAAGTCAAACCGTTTTATTTTTTGTACATTTAAAATATATTTTCTATATTATCACCAAAACTGAAAGCTGCTTTTATTTTATGGAATGAATTGACTCTTTCAGAAAAAGTGTTATAATGTACTTGTACATTAAGTACAATTGGTGGCAAGAGGTGAAAAGGTTGAAAGAATTGCATTCTTTCAACCGCAAGTTTGCCGCCGTAAGGCACAAACTTGCAGGCAGAGAAAGAGGCATAGTCATAAAAGTGGAAATCATTATCAGCAACAATGCTAATAAACCGATTTATGAACAAATCACATCCCAAATCAAGGCGATGATAATGAGCGGCGAATTGCAGGCAGGTGACGCAATCCCCTCCATGCGGGCTTTGGCAAAGTCAATTCATGTAAGTGTCATTACCGTTCAAAAAGCCTATGAGGACTTGCAAAGGGACGGATTTATCGAAACCACAATTGGCAGGGGAAGTTTTGTGTCAGCGCTGAACAAAGAATTTTATCAGGAGGAACAACAGCGTATTGCCGAAGAACATTTGCAGGCAGCGGCTGAAATAGGGAGAATGAGCAATCTCTCTCTTGAGAAGTTGACGGAATTGTTGACTTTATTTTATCGGGAAAACGAATAGATTAGTAAACATGCGCAGAAATGAGGAATCACATGGATCATATTTTAGAATTGCAACAGATATGCAAGACATTTCCAAAATCAAATTTTGTACTGGATAAGCTCTCTTTTTCATTGCCTTACGGAGCTATTCTAGGCTTTGTTGGCGAAAATGGCGCAGGTAAAACAACTACGATTGGCTGTATTTTAAATACCGTCAGCAAAGACAGCGGTGTGGTAAAACTATTTGGAAAAGAAATGCAGGATGCAGATACGGATATTCGAGAGAAAATAGGCGTGGTTTACGACGGAGATAATTTTCCCGGTTTTTTGACCGCAAAACAATTATCCCAAGTTATGGAGGGCATTTATAAACAATGGGATAACGGACTGTTTCAAAAGTATTTAGAGGATTTTCATTTGCCAGTTAGGCAAAAAATTAAAAACTATTCCAGAGGAATGACAATGAAACTGGCTATTGCAGCTGCTTTGTCACATCACCCGCAATTATTGATTCTGGACGAGGCAACCAGCGGCTTAGACCCTATTATGCGTGATGAAATACTGGACGTTTTTCTTGAATTTGTGCAGGATGAAAGTCATTCCATTCTTCTATCCTCCCACATTACAAGTGATTTGGAAAAAATTGCGGATTATATTACATTCATCCATAACGGGAAATTGATTATGACGGTATCCAAAAACGATTTGGTATATCATTATGCTGTCATGCGCTGCAAAAAAAGCCAATTTCTTGCACTAGACCCCGCTGATATAATCGCCTACCGGAAACGGGATTATCAGATTGATGTTCTGGTTGCCCATGGAAAAGAAGCACAACGGAAATATAAAGACACTGTCGTAGACCATGTTTCCATTGATGAAATCATGTTGTTATTGGTAAAGGGAGAACGGGTATGAAAGGCTTAATGAAAAATAATTTTTTTGCCGTATATGCAAATGCAAAAGCTTTTTTCATTTTTATGTGCATATTGGGAATTTTTGTTGTTGCGGTTATCAGCCAGCCGCTTTTGATAGGTTATGCTCTGTTAAGTATGGTCGGTTTTTCAGTAAATGCGATTACCGGCATAAAAAGGGAGTATGTTTCAAAATGGGGAAAATACAAATTGACTTTGCCAGTTCAAAGGACTGCCATTATAAAGAGTTACTTCATCAGCCAGCTGCTATGGCTGCTTGTCGGAACATTGTATGCCGGGATAGTTATAAGCCTGTCTTGGGCATTACACGGCTGTCCTTTTGATAAGAGCATTGACATAGTTTCAATATTTGCATTGGGAATTTGCGTGAGCAATTTTACCAGCGCATTGTTCTTTCCCCTATTTTATTTGGGCGGCGAAGAAAAAAGCGATGTATTTTTAATCATCAGCCTGCTTTGCGGAATCGGCGCTGCCATGGGAATTATCAGCGTGCTTAATTTTTATTTACCGCCTGGCATAACGACCATTTTAGTGGGTGCGGCTGTTTTGCTTCTATGTTCCCTGCTGGTATTTGCTTTATCCTATCCGCTGACTGTGGGAATTTATCGTAAAAGGGATTACTAACCTTCTTCGCCTGCAATATGATATAAGAAATTGTCAAAACGGAACTGGAAAAGTGCCGCGGCACGTTCCCATCGAGTGGTCTATATACCGTTTACTCATAGCGCTAACAATTCCAAAATAGCAACTATAGAAAAATAGAATGCACACTCCAAACTCACCCGTTAATTTGAACAAAATATTATTCAAGGAAACCGGCAAAATGAAGTTCATTTTTTCATTCAGCAGCGGTATGCAGAATAAAATAATCAAGAAAGCCATTATCATTGGAGAAGTCAGTTTCATTGCTATCTGCTGATTCACAAGTCTTGCTATCTGTTCCCTACTTTTTCCCATACAGCGCATAATCCGATTGTTTTTTGAATTTTGTCTGACCTCTATCATCAGCTGCAGAGATAATATTGAAAAATAAATAACCAAAAACACGATACAGATGCTTATTTGTGAAGTTCCCATCCACTGCTGCACAGCCGTATCAAACAGCTCAAATTCCGGTTGCAGCATCAATATTCCCGTCACAAAAGAACAGCCGGAAAATAAAAAACATACGCAAAAAACAGCATTCATCACAGCTGCCGTCTTAAAATTTGACGTTACATTTGCCGTAATATATAGTCTGTCTTTTTGATATATTCCAACGGATTTCATTCGCCTGTACGCATATAAATAGCCAAACGCCCATTTGTAAAAGGAAAAGACAGATATTAACAAGGGTATTGCTACAACAGATATGGGATAAACCATATACTCTCCCGGCAAAAAAACAATGCCACAAACACAGCCAATCAGGCACGTAAAACACAAAGTGAAGAGAATGCCCCATTTTTTATAATTTCCTGTATTTTTTGCACCTTGATTGCGGTTTCTTTCATACATCAGTTCCCTTATTTGCAGCTTATTTATGCGTTGCCTCAGATGAAAAGAGCACACGGCTTCAATAAGGCAAAAAAACAGAAACGTGTAGAACATACTTTTAACATAAAGGAATCCGCAATGTTTCATTTCATGCAGCGGCTCGCGGAAATACCAAAATCCATATACGGAAAAACCGATTGTTGCTCCTGCTATATAACAGCAAAAACCAATCAATAGGACTTCGCATAGGAATAGCCGGGTCAATTTCTTTTTTTCCATACCCAATAGTAAATAGTTTGCAAATTCTTTTGCCCGCTGCTTTAGCATGAAAGTATCTATATATCCGACTAAAGCGATTTGAATGGCTGCGATTAACAATGGCAGGGAAATTACTTGAAAACCGGCTAGTTCTCCTATAATTGCTATACAATTAGATACCTCTATCATCGCCAAAAGGACGGTCATGACAGCAACGTATAAAAGGTAATTTATAAAAGACCGCTTGGCGTTGCGAATTGACAATTTCAAATACATCTAGCCTTCTCCCCCTATCCATTCTATTTTCTTCAAAATCTCCGCGAAAAAAGTCTGTTTATTTTCCTGTTCCCGATTTAAGGCAGCTTTTATTTCGCCGTCTTTCATAAACAAAATCCTGTCACAATAGCTGGCTGCCATGACATCATGTGTAACCATCAATATGGTTGCGCCATATTCCCTGCAAAGCATAGCAAGGGTGTCTAAAAGCTGTCTTGCCGCATGGGAATCTAATGCCCCGGTTGGCTCATCCGCAAGTATCATATCCGGATTTACCACGAGCGCACGGGCGCAGGCGCAGCGTTGCCGCTGTCCTCCCGACACCTCATATGGGAATTTATCTAATATTGCCGATATATCCAGCTTTTGTGCCAAACTTTGAATCATTGGGCGAATGCTTTCTTTGGAAACCTCTTTAATTGTCAGAGCAAGCGCAATATTTTCATAGATAGTCAGAGTTTCAAGCAGATTGTATTCTTGGAAAATAAAGCCTAAATGCCTGCGGCGAAATTCTGCGGCAGCTTCTTCCGGCATATCTACTATATTTTGCCCGCTTATCCGTATCGTCCCGTTTGTCGGCTTGTCTATTGTGGCTATTAAATTAAGCAGTGTTGTTTTCCCAGAACCGGAAGCCCCCATGATGCCAACAAAACTGCCGTGCGGTATCTGAAAGCTTACGTCATTTACAGCTAGTACACAATTATTTTCCGTTTCGTGTTCTTCCGAAACATTTTCGTGTCCTGCCAAAACATTCTCATAGAGCTTGGAAACATTTTCAACCTCCAAAACGTTTTGTGATGCTGTATCACATGCTTTTGATTCCCATTTATCATGTCCTAACCAATTTGTAATGACGTCCATAAGTACCTCATCTGCCTTTTCTTTCAACCTCTCTTCTGCAATGCACTCACCCGCAAATAGTTCATTCAAAGTAATGTCTAAAA
The DNA here is from genome assembly GCA_947564735.1 of uncultured Lachnospiraceae bacterium. Lineage (GTDB taxonomy): Bacteria > Bacillota > Clostridia > Lachnospirales > Lachnospiraceae > UBA3282. The sequence continues at coordinate 15,794 of CANOEC010000010.1, forward strand.
GAGTACATAAAGGCATAAACAAAGACAAATCCGGCATAGAACGTCCTGTTTCCCATTTTGAAACAGCTTTATCGGTGATTTTCAGTTTTTCTGCTAACTGGCTCTGCGTCCACCCCTTTGCTTTCCGGCGTTCGGAAATAAACGCTCCAATCTTAACTTGATTCATCATTCAGCCCTCCTCCTGCTTGCAGTAAATTATATAAATCCGGCATAAAAATGAACACCTACCAGCGGTAGAGTTGGATAAAATTGGGCTTTTTGCCTCTGCTGAAATACCTTCGTTGGTCTATCTGCACCGTTACAATAGAAAACTATCCTATTTGATTTTCGGCATAAATCGCGTATAATAACAGATTATTTCTTTTGGGTATACAGAAGAGGAACTTGCAAAAGTAAAGAGCATGTTGTGTGTCAATGCATGACAGGGTTTGTTCCCCGGTTTTACAGAAATAATTTATAGGCAGATACGATACTGTTCATTGTATCTGCCTATATTATCCTTGAAAATACCTGCTCTTCCCCTGCAGTAGTTACTTGTACTGGTAAAGGAACCATTCCATTGCCTTTATATCAGACAAAAAATTCCTACCCCGATGATTCCCCACGAAAATATCCGCATACAATTGTTCTGCATTTACAATCAGAGAGATATTGTCAAGTGTATTTGTAAACTTTTCTCATAGAACAAGTTCTAAATTCATATAAAGCGGTACTTGTTGATGCTATATTATTTCATTATTAGTACCGATAATCTCTAAACGAACAAAATTCCGTAGTGATTATAATCACTCTAATTCAATAAACCACTACTCCCCATAGCAACCATAAGATCAAATGCTTTGAGCATATCTCAAAACATGAGATACCCGACATAAAAGGGTGAATTGCATTGAAGTTTTACTTCTCTACAATTCACCTTGATATGTAACGATTCAGACAATTTCTTTTTTGAATACTATATTATTTCTGAAAATTCTGTTATTTACCTTAAAATTATCTACTCATTTTATTTTTTCTTAAAATAGTTATTGATTTGCTCCATTCTTTCCATCTGCTCTACATGAAATGGGCAGCGGGAATTGCAATGTCCACATTTCATACATTGATCTGCCTTTACTTCCAGTTTATGGTAATGCTCATGCGCCAGCTTATCGCCAGCAACAGCAAGATCATAGTATTTATTGATAAGTCCTATATTTAATCCGGCAGGACAAGGCGCACAATGATTGCAGTAAACACAATGCCCTTCCGCATCATGTGGCGCAAATGTCCCTATAACAGAATAATCCTTTTCTTCTTGTGGTGCCACGCAGAAAGAAAGTATTTTTTGTAAATCTGCTTTACCTCGTACTCCAAGCAAAACAGTCAACACACCCGGCTTATCCAAAGCATATTGAATACATTGATTTTTTGTCAATTCTTTCTCAAAGGGAGATGTTCTTGCATCTAAGAGCTGTCCGCCGCTAAAAGCTTTCATCACGGAAATGCCTACGCCTTCTGCTTCGCAACGGCGATACAATGCCATTCGCTCAGCTACACTGCCTACCGCATAGCTGTCCGTTGCATAATCCAGTTCTCCACCAGCATAGTCATAAGCAGGATTGATGCTAAACATCAGCATATCGAGTATCCCCATATCTAATACTTGGTTTACAAGTTTGGGCGTATGAGAAGACAGCCCAATATGACGTACAACTCCCTGTTTCTTCAAACGCAGGAGATAATCAATAATGCCATTCTTCTCTATCATCCTTAAATCAGATTCTCCATCAATACAGTGTATGAATCCAAAATCAATATAGTCTGTCTTTAATGTGCTTAGCTGCCAGTCCACGGAGCATTTCACTGTATCAAGATCTGCCGTCCATCCATACATCCCACCGCTATAATTAGCTCCGAAATGTATTTGAAAATACACTTTATCCCGGCAATCAGAAATTGCACGTCCATAAGCCGAAAATGGTTTTGCCTCTGAAGAAGCCATATCAAAATAGTTGATGCCGTTTTCCACCGCTGTCCGAATGGTTTCTTCAATTTCTTTATCATCCGCTGTTTGAATAGAGCTTGTTCCAATCCCTAATATACTTATTTTCTCCCCACCGTGCGGCAATGTACGATACTCCATAAACTATCCTCTCACTTTCCGCTGAACACAGGGAACACGCTATGCTCACCGTAATTTTTGATATGCTCCATATTTTTAAGATTTTCCATATCCGCATCCGATATAACAAAGTCCACCCCTGTATTTTCTTTCATGTGTACTGGTGATGACGTTTTTGGAAGAGGAACCGTGCCAAGTTGCAAGCAATACCGGATACATAATTGTGCCACTGTCACTCCATATTTCTTTGCCATTTCTTCAATATGGGGGTGTGCTAATATAACACCATGAGCTACGGGAGAATATGCCTCAACCACCATTCCTTTACTTTTTGAATATTCAATCAAATCAAACGGTGTGTTGCTAATATGTATTAACAACTGGTTTACCATAGGTATAATCCGACAGTCAGCCACCAGATTGTCTATATCTTCTTTTTTGAAATTAGAAATGCCGATAGAGCGTATTTTTCCCACCTTATATGCATCTTCCAACGCCCGCCATGCAGCCCGGTTTCCGTCAACATAATCGCCGCCTCGGAAATCTGCCCAAGGCTGTGGCGCATGAATCAGCATAAGATCAATGTAATCCACATCCATCAGTTTTAAGGAGTTGTCAATAGAGGAAACCGCTTCTTTATAACTTTTTACCTCTGCCGCCAATTTAGTTGTCACAAATAATTCCTCTCTTGGAATTCCACAGGTACGGATGCCTTCTCCCACACCCCGTTCATTTCTATAAGCCTGCGCCGTATCAAAATGACGGTAACCAAACGCCACAGCATCCCGAACTGCCTGCGCTACCTTGTCATCATCTATAAACCATGTGCCAAGTCCCATCTTTGGAATTTCTACACCATTTTTCATATTATAGCTTTTATCCATAATCATAATAAAATTTTCCCTTTCCTTTTCCCTTTTATTTACATTTGCCATACTGTTCATCATCCACCGGCTCAAGCCATTCATTGCTTCCGTTCTCGCCGGGAACTTCTACTGCCAAATGGGTAAACCAACTATCCGCTGCTGCCCCATGCCAGTGTTTGACTTCCGCTGGAATGTTCACCGTAGTGCCGGGTGTCATCAATATGGGTTCTTTACCCCATTCCTGATAATAGCCACGTCCCGCCAGACAAACCAATATCTGACCGCCGCCTTTGTCAGCATGATGGACATGCCAATTATTCCGACATCCCGGCTCAAAGGTCACGTTGAACATCGGCACCTGTTCCAGAGAAACCGGAGCGATATAGCTTTTCCCCGAAAAATACTGTGCCGGTTTTTCATTGAACTCACCAATTGGGAACGCCATACTTCTTTCATGAGCTGCTCTTGCCACATCCTCAGTATTTTCATTACCCCAAATCTGTGTGGCAAGCCGAAATGCTGCCCATGCCTTAGACCACCCTGCATAAAATGCCGCATGGGTAATGATTTCCGAAATTTCTTCTTTGGTAATTCCATTAGCCTTCGCTGTCAGCAAATGTGCCCTAAAAGATTCGTCTGTCAATCCCTGCGACATCAATGAAACTAAAGTGACCAAACTACGGTCACGCAGAGACAGCTTATCCTCCCGATTCCACACCTCACCAAATAGCACATCGTCATTCAACTGTGCAAACTTCGGGGCAAATTCCCCAAGTTGATTCCTTCCTGCTGTTTGTTTGATTGACATTATAAATCCCTCCTATTTTTTATTCTTCTTTTAACTTGTCTAGCCAGCTTAACAAATCTTCTTTTGCAGAAGCTACGTCATCTTCATACACATCAAAAACATTATCCGAAATAATTGCTGACTCCGGTAACGCTGCACTAATATCCTGCACACTTCGGGCAAGTCCCCCTGTCCCGTGCGAGCAGAACAGATAAATTTCTTTATCTGAGAGTTGATTTTCCTCAATAAATGAAAGAATCGCCATAGGACAGCTATACCACCAATTTGGATAACCTAAAAACATCACATCGTACTCATCTATGTTTGAAACCGTCTGTAGTAATTCAGGATGTATCCCATCTGTCTTTTCCTGATTGGCACGGCTCAGGCACTCATCCCAATCAGCAGGATACGGTTCAGTTACTTTAATAGCAAAAAGCTCTCCTTGTGTTTCCTCGGCAATCCAAGATGCTAACATGGCAACATTTCCCGGTGCCTTTACGCTTGCAGAAGTTACGGCATCGACATCACTTGTTACTGTATTTTCAGCCCATGTGAAATATGCTATAAGAATTTTCCCCTGCTTCTCATTCCCCGAAGTCGCTTTATCTTCAGATTGTGGCAAGGTTTCAGGTTTTTCATCTTTTCCAATCTCTACAATACCCGTACCATCCGCATACTCATTATTATTTTCTCCCTGTTTTTTTCCCTCTGCCTTGCTACAGGACACAAGACTAATCACAAGCAGCAAAGCCGGCAAAATATGATAGATTTTCTTCAAACCATCCTGCCTCCATAATGATACATGAGATTTTTCTCCTGCGTGAGAACTTGTAACGAGCGATTAGAAGTTCTTCTCACGCTATTACCTGAAACTCTTTCCATTTTCCCGATTTTTCCCTCCACGCAAAAATAATTGCCCGTAACACCCAGTCGCATACCATTGCCACCGCAATGCCAATTACCCCCATATCAAATACAATTCCCAAAAGATAAGACAACAACAAACGGACAACAATTGTAGAGAATACAGAAATATACATGGTAAACTTTACATCCCCCGCAGCCCGAAGTCCATTAGAAAGTGCGCCTGAAAACGGAAAGGCAACTGCATTAAATACATTATGAATCAGAACAAGCCAAATAATGAGCTGTTTCGTTTCCAGAGCCAGTGAATAAAATTTTAGGAAAAGGGGTGTCAACAAGAAGATCAACAAATTCCATGCTGATGAAATCAACAGTGTCATTTTTGTAAGTTTCTTAAAATAATACTCCGCAGCTTCCGTATCATTGTTTCCCATGCACTGACCGATCACGGTAATGAATGCCGGTCCCATTGCAACCCCCGCCAACGCTGCCAATGACCATATACTTTGGGCAACACCGTTTGCGGCAATCTGATAAGTACCAAAAAGTGCAACAATACTGGAAAGCGCAACTTTAACTAACTGAAAAATCCCATTTTCCATACCATTCGGGATTGCTATGTTCAAAATACTTTTCATCATGTTTTTATCCCATCTGAAAATCCATAGGGGAGAGTAGACCACGGCACTTTTTTTCCGAAAGCAAAGCACTGTAATCACAATGGCTGAAAACATCCGGGCAATGAAAGACGGCCATGCAACCCCTGCAACTCCGGCATTTAACACGAACACACCCACCACATTTCCGACAATATTAATTACATTGGATATTACCGATATATACATCGTCACATTCGTTTTGCCAAGACTCCGGTAAATTGCCACACCAGAATTATAAACGGCAAGTGCCGGATAGGAATAAGCAGATATTCTTAAGTAAGTGACACACGCCGCCATGACGGAATCCTCCACCCTGCCAAACAAAAGGGATAGCATCGCTTGATTTCCAATTAATACCGCCACAGCGATAATAACTGAAAAAATAGTGGAAAAAGACAAAAGCTGACTTGCAGACTCCCCTGCACGTTCCATTTCTTTCCTGCCTATGTACTGGCTGATTACAACCGCACCGCCGGAAGCCAAAGCAGTAAACAAGTAGATAAATATGGTGTTGAATTGATTAACCAAAGAAACACCCGATACCGCATCCTCTCCTGCGTAACTGATGACCAAAGTATCTGCAAGTCCTACAAGCATTACCAGAAGCTGCTCCATGAATAGCGGGATAACTATTTTTCTTAAATCACTACTTGTAAATGTTTTTTTCTTTACATCCATCTTTTTCTCCTACTCCAAAATCTCGTTGGTTCGTAACCATTCTGTTATATCCTCTGACAGACTGCTCCCTCCCGAATAGTGGACGGACAATGCTTCCCCCATTGATGCATCGGGTGCTAACTTTGCAATCGCCGTCAGACTCTGCCCAAAGCGTCCCCCGCCGTGGGAACAGAAAGGTATGATTGTTTTCCCTAAAAAATCATATTCCTCCAAAAAGGACGCAATCGGCATGGGGATGGACGCCCACCAGTTCGGGTAACCCAAAATAATGGTATCATAATCATCCATATTCTCCACATGGGCAGCAAGCTCCGGGCGGGCCTGTTCATTCTGATCACGCTGCGCCTCATCCAGAACGGTATTGTAATCATCAGAATAGGGATTTACCAATTCAATCTCAAACAGATCCGCGCCTGTCTGCGCCTGAATTTCCTGTGCAATCCCTCTGGTATTTCCGCCCCATGAAAAATAAGCAATCAGGACCTTACCGCCGCCACTTTCCTCACTCTGCATATCTGCACTGGCAACCACTCCACTGCCTGCAATCCCCCTTACCAGACGGATTCCTATATTAAAGCTGCCTTTGTCCTCTGCCAATGTAGCACGGTAAGCGCTGCGCATATTCTTGGCAAAATCATTCCAGCCTCCGCCACGGTATACCCTGAGGGTTCCCGTACCTGCTCCTGTTGGATCAGACACAGCCTCCGTGCCATAATCGCCGTAATAATCCCAGACCCATTCACCCACATTGCCGTGCATATTGTACAGTCCCCATGCATTTGGCGAAAAACTGTCTACCGCAACCGTAGTCTGCCTGTACTCTCCCGGTTTTGTTGTCAGGTTCCCCTGTGTAAAGTAATTGTCCTCAATCTCGTATGGATAATGTCCGTAATAGTTTGCTTCTTCCGCACTGATGGAATTTTCTGTGTTGAACGGCGTTTCCGTTCCTGCACGGCAGGCATATTCCCACTCTGCCTCAGTAGGCAGCCGGTATCCGTCTGCCCCCTGTCCCAAAGGACGCTCTGCCCATCAATCGTATAAGCAGGCGTCAGCCCCTCCCGCTCGCTGCGTGTATTGCAGTAACGGATGGCATCCAGCCAGGATATATTTTCCACCGGAAGCCCGTCACCTGAGAAACTGGAGGGGTTCTCGCCCATGATCTCCTGATACTCTGCCTGTGTCAGCTCATAAATGCTCATATAGAAGTCGCTGACTGTAACCGTATGCTGTGTTTCATCCTCTGAGCGCCACGCTTCCTCCGCCGGACTGCCCATCCAGAACGTGCCGCCCGATATCAGTACAAAGTCTTCCGGCATGGAGTCGGGACTGATTAACCTCTCTGACTCATCCGCTGCACCATTCTCCGTTGTATCACGCTTCACATTGTTTTCTTTCTGCGTTTTCACCATATCTTTCTCCTGCGATATACTGCTTCCTCCGAAAAGAGCATCCTGCTGTTCTTCCGTTTTTCCACATGCACACAACAGAAAGAATATGGACATTATCAAAATAGAAATACCAACCTTTTTCATATAATATTTCCCTCTCTTTTTACGCCGGACGATTTTATTTTGCACTCTTGTAAACGAATTTCTTACATACCACATCCATGTCTACAGCATATATTGCGATATAATTCCCGGTAAAACATCCGCCGACTTCTGTGGTAAGATAGTGTGTTTCACCACACCCGATAAGAACGCTCTCTTCATTTTCAGAAACTTTATAATAAAAACTGTAAGTTTCCTTTGAACCCAAAAGCCGCAATATGACGGTTTCTTTATCGCAGTCAATTACATTTTCCACTGCATTCAGATTCCCAATCCGGCGTCTGATAATAAGACAGCGTCTGCCATTGCGCATGGCAACAGCGCCTTCATAATGATGGCGGTTATTCATGTAAATGGCAATGCCTGCTTCACTGCCTTCCGGCATATTTTCCATATTCATTATGGAAAGTGTCAATTCTGCCATGAAATCAAAATGCTCCTGCCTCCTGCAGATAAGCGCTTTCGGAAAGCTGCTTGACAGCCCCTGCCTATTTCCATGCAGAATCAACCCATCTGCCGAAAATTCATACATTCCATCATCGGGATTATAAATCGTATTCCATGAAGGATGCATGATAGTAGTGTCAAAATTATCAACCACATCACTTCCGGGAATATAATGACTGCTCGTAAATTCTCTATCAAATTCAGCTTCTGTACAAGGCAGAAGCTTTGTTTCAATCTCAGCGTCCACATGCCCATTTCCATTCATACCCATGACAGGCCATCCATTTTCCCACACAACTGGAACCAGCATGGTCTCACGGCCCAGATTGTGACGAAAAGGGTAGCCTAACGGCCTGATCCCCAGACACACAGCCCACCAGCTGCCATTCTTAGTTTCAACGAGATCAGCGTGCCCGGCCGCCTTTATGGAAAGCCCCGTGCTGCGGTTTGTAAGCACCGGGTTATGCGGGCATGCCGCATAAGGTCCATATACGGATCTGCTTCTTGCAACAGTTACCATGTGACAATATTCTGTGCCTCCCTCTGCGATTAACAGGTAATACAACCCACCTTTTTTATATAGATGCGGTCCTTCCGGGTTGTTCCCTCCCGTGCCATTCCACGCATAAATCTGTTCACCAGCCCCGGTACAGCTTATATTTACACTGCCACTTTCAGAAAATGTTTTTGCAAAAGTAAGCTCAGATATAAAAATCCCTTTATCTGTTCCGGTGTAATATATTCTGCCATCCTCATCAAAGAACAGGGACGGGTCAATACCGCCAAACGGAAGCTTTACAGGGTCAGACCATTCCCCGTAAGGATCTTCGGCATACACAAAAAAATTCTCGCTCTCTGAAACACTTACATTTGTGACAATACAGTAAAATATGCCCTCATGGTATCTGATCGTGGGGCGTAAATTCCAAGACAGTTTGGCGCCTCAACAGACAAAGTGAACTGGCTGTTCCGGTTTAAGATATAGTTAATCTGCTCCCAATGTACCAGATCCGTACTGTGGAAAAGGGGAATCCCCGGAAAATATTCAAAACTGCTTGTCACAAGATAATAGTCATTTTCCACCCGGCATATGCTGGGGTCAGGATGAAATCCAGAAATAACAGGGTTCGTATACTTCATGATCGCCTCGTCTCACTCCTTAAACTTATTTTATATTATCTGTCCTTAATGATTCGATTCTGCTTGCATGGATTTCTCCAGCCATGCTGCCATAAAGCAATTACTTTCATTAAGTAATAACCGATAAAAATCCACAGTCCCATCATGGCTGTATTTTCCAGAATGATAATAATCCCACTTTTATCATAATCAAGAAAAGCAAATTCCACTTTCAAAAACATAGAAGATAAAATGTCAGCCTGAAGGAAACAATATGCCCCATATCCGGCAGCAAAAACGCCAAGCAGCTGTAATGCCCGGTGGAGCGCCTGCGCCATTCTTCGGTCAAACGAAGCAAGCCTGCCCATTCCATTACGGAGCATCCCAGTCACCATTCCCCAATGCAGCCCTAAATGTATGCTCATCAGCACAAACCCCCAATAAGAAGCTGCCAAGTGCATTATCCTTGCCAAAGCCATTCCTTCCTTTATCGGAAGAAAAGCAAACACATGACGTGACATGATAACCCCACTATAAGCCAACGAGAACATTGCTGCCAGAAGCGCAAAATTTACAACCGTCTGTATGGCTCTTAAGGACTTATATTGTCCCTTAAATAAACTTCCATACCATTTAATATTTAAGAGATTGTGAATAATAAACAATAGCACCATCGCAGTACCTATCCACTCATGAAGTGTTTCCCCTGTTACCTGATATGCCATCAGCAGAAGCAATAGTACCGTCATTAAAAAATCAACACTCCGTCTTATTTTCAACTTCATAGCATTTATCTCCACTTCATAAAGTGATAATCCGCTTGCCTCCATAAGCAAGCGGATTGTTTTTACTCCGCCGTAATATCTAACCCAAGACCATTGAGCCATTCTACAATTTGTTCACGGGAGCTTCCGCCATTAAGTCGTTCACCGGATAGCCACTCAGCTCCACTTGTCAGGCTTTCCAAATTTGTACCGCTTGAGCCGATACCGCTGCCACCCGATGTGCAGAAAGGAATTACTGTCTTGCCGTAAAAGTCATAGCTTTCCACAAAGGTACTCATAATTCTTGGAGCATCGCCCCACCAAATCGGATATCCGATAAACACAATGTTATACTGCTCCATATTTTCAACTGAACCCGATATTGCCGGACGGGCGTCAGCATCATTCATTTCAATCGAGCTTCGGCTATTATCATCATGGTAATCCAAATCCGCATCCGTGTACATTTCCTCCGGCACAATCTCGTAGAGTTCAGCCCCTGCCACATCAGCAATCAGTTCTGCCACGCCTTCCGTTGTATTTGTTGCAGAAAAATAAGCCACCAATACTTTTGTACCCTCACTCGCACTGTTAGCCCTACTTTCATCGGCTTCATCTGTCTGCCCGTCTCCGCCCGCCGGCTCCGTAACTTCAGTAAGATTTTCCACCTGCAAATTTTCTGTCGGACTATCCTCTGCTGCGGAATTTTCGCCCGCATTGGAATCTCCCGGTACTCCGGCTGTATTCTCCACTGTGTACTCAACAGTATTTTCCGGTTCTTCTTTACCTCCACAAGCCGTAAGTGAAACAACCATCAACAAAGTTACTACTCCAACAATAAATCTTTTCATCTTTTTTCCTCCATTTTTATTCTACTAATGAAAATGTAATGCTTTCTCTGCTTTCAAAAGTTTCAAATACAGAAAGCTCAGATGTTACCCTCCCTATCGGAATCACATCTACTGTGAGATTCGGATTATCAGTTTGTGCATAAAAAATTGCCATATTATGATGTGCTTCGCAGTAGGTAATATCTCCATTCGCAATATTTTTCTGTCCACCCTCCAAATTTTCCGGATAAAAATCAACACCACCATAGTATTCCCTTCCGCCATACCCACTCATTGAAATCGTCAGTGGAAAATACTCTTTTATTTCCCCGGCAAGCGCTGTGTCATAAAGTACTCCGTCCAGCACAACATCCCCTATAGTAATTTTGATTGCGGTCTCGCCACTTTCATTGTCGTTTTCCACATTTCCTGATATTCTAATCATCTTTAACCAGTTATCCACAGTGTCTTTAGAATTGGGAACATCTTTTGCTTCTATTGCAAGTCCGTCCAGCAGTTTGTCCGTATGGCTTGCTTCCTTGATTGTATTATAGCTTCCACCTGCCCCATATCCGTCATGGGTACAAAAAGGGATAACTGTTTTTCCTGACAAATCATATTCATTCAGAAAAGATAACACTGCCTGCGGAACATCCGTAGCCCAAACAGGATATCCAATAAACACAGTATCATACTGCGAGACATCAAGATTGCTTTCCAAAAGCGGCGGCAGATATTCCTCGTTCATTTCTGCATGATTTTGATCCCTCAACTCATCGAAATCCACCGGATATTTCTCCTTTGTCTGAATCAAATGAATTTCCCCACCCACATTAGCCTGAATCATTCGGGCTAGAAATTCTGTTGTTCCATAAGCGCCATCATCAACGACAATACTCGCAGAAGTTGTCGCATCTACATCTGACGGATACTCCGTATTTCCCCACCGGGAAAAATAAACAATTAATACTCCCTGTCCTTCCTCTGTCACATAATCCATATTACTACTTTCTATTTCTACTGGCTGTGAAGCTGAGGAATCAATGTAGTCTTGTTCTGTTTCATTGTTCCCATAGTTGCTTTCCAACTCCATATTACTGTCTATTCGGCTGTTTCCACATCCAAAAAGAGAAAAGGTAATTATGATAGAAAACAACATATACACTCCTTTTTTCATTGCCGCCTCCTACTTATTTTTCTTTATTTCATGAATCAGATAATCCAGCCGATCCAAAGACTGCTGCTTACCATGAATTTCATCCAGCAACTGAAACCTGCATTTACGCAAAATACGCATTCGCTCTTGCTTATGTTCCTCGCCTCTATCTGGCAGTTTCAAAAAATTCACCAATACCTTATCTTCCATTCCAATACCCAACAAAAAATGAATCAATTCAATTTGCTGAATATCTGCGCTCTGATAGTCCGACACGTTATTTTTCCTTTTTTTATACCTTAAAAACCCTTTTTCTTCATACTGCTTCAGTTCTTCCGCCTGAATGCCGCATTGTTTACTTACTTCCTCTATTGTCATAATCCACTCCAAATTATCAACAAGCTTTACAATTATTCTACTATGCAAAATGGGTGTAACAGGAAAGCGCTTCTTTCTTTTCTGTTACACCCATATTCTAAAGTTTATTCCAAACAATAGCAAATACTTATCTTTTATATATAAGTTATGCCTTTAGAGCATAATTTCTTTTTTCATAAATTCAATAAATTTTGCCGCCGCAGGACTAAAAGGCTGTCCTCTTTTCCACGCCAATACACTGTTTGCAGACAGCGCTGGATTTAAGGGACGATAGGTAATCTCTGTTTTATCCCAAAGCGGCACGGAACCCTCAATAACCAGCGCATACCCCAATCCCTTTCTTACCATAATTGCACTATTCGTACTCAGATTGCTTGTAAACAGAACATGGAGCTTTTGGTATGTGTTTCCAAACCAGTTCGCAAGTTCACTCTGTACGCTTAATCGCCTTGGCAATATAATCGGCAAATTTTCCAAGTCCCTAGCAGATATACTTGCTTTTTCCGTCAATGGATCATCCGGCTTCATTAGGACTACCCAGCGTTCCTTATTTTCCAAACGTATAAATTCAAATTTTTCCGTATCAATCGGCTCTAGCAAAACACCTATATCCACCAGCCCTTTTTCCATTTGTTCCTTAACCATGTCAGCATTTGCCGTAAAAATATCATAAATGACGAGAGGGTATCTATTACTGAAAGATTCAAGTAAATCCGACAAAAGACCCACAGCCGCTAATTCGCCGCTACCAAGCATGATTTTTCCCTCTATAAGTTCCTCCTGCTCCGTCAGTTCCTCCTCTGTACGGTCAACCAATGCCAATATTTCTTCTGCACGGCGTCTCAATAACATTCCCTCGTTCGTAAGAGTAATTTTCCTTGAACCTCTGGAAAAAAGTTTGACACCGACTTCATTCTCTAACTGAGCTAATTGACGGCTGAGCGTCGGTTGCGTTATATGCAGAACCTCTGCGGCACGATTAATTCCTTCCTCTCTTACCACTGTAAGAAAGTATCGAAGCACCCTGATTTCCATAAATTTACCTCCTGTATTTCATACTGCAAATTATATCAACCTTATGCCTTCAAGGCAATATTTAATGTTTTTTGTCTTGAAAAAGCATTACTTTTCATTTCTACCTCGCCCCTTTATCTTTCTGCTTTGCCTGATATACCCTGCCAGCCTCTCTTTCTTTTATAGCCCTCTCTTTTTGCCGCATTAAGCTCCTTATAAAATGCCTGAGCAGAGTCAAAGTTGTATTCTTTCACGATAGAAGAAAGCCTCTTTTTCATATTGGAAATCTGAATATCAAGACTGTCAATCTCCTGCTGTAACTCCTTACGCCAGCCGCCTTTGAAAATGCCCGTACATTCAGACAATTCTTTTTTCAGCATATCCCGCTTTTTCTCCCGCCCGAAAATTGCCTTGTTCTGGTCTTTCAACCTGCTCTCTATCTCTTTCAGTCGGGGATATTTACTTGCAAGTACGGACAGTTTTGGCTGCTGCGGTCTTTCTGCTGTCTGCTCTTTTTCAATCGGAAGAGGCTTCTGCTCTGCCTTTATCTGCTTAATGATGCTTTCTTTACGGAATCAGTCGTTGAGCGTTCTGTACTCTTTTTCATATCCCGTTCCCGACGCGAATTCACGGGAAACGGTATCTTTTTCCTTTCCGGCTGGAATGGTAAATTCTCTCCTGCATGAATACGAATATTCGTTTCCCTTGATGTTTCCTTAATAGCACTGACATCAATGCCGATCACTTTCTCCGCTATATCCATTACTTTCTGCATGGCTTTCGCAATCAGGAGTTCTAATAACAGAATTGCCGCCCTGACAATATCCCCGAATAGCCCCGGCTTTTGTCCGTTCTGTTCCACGGATTCCTTTACTTTATCCGTAATCTCCTCCTTTTTAAGTTCTACAATCTCCGTATCGGATACGCCGCTTACAATCGCACGGTCAACGGTTCTGTTCCATTCCATGCGGATTTCATTGTCTGCCTTGATTTCCTCCGCTTTCGGATTATTTTTGCCGACTTTCTTAGTGGCAAGGTATGGGCCGTTTTTATCAAAAATGCTGAGCCTGACTTTATCATCAATCACCATCTGGTTGATTAAATCCGTATAAAACACCTTTACCCCGTCTAAAAAAGATTCCTGCTTAAAGCGTTCATCTTTGACAGTGAAAATCTTGCGCTCATAAACCTCGCCTTTTTTAATGATTTTACAGCCTTTGCGGATATTCCCGTCACCGTCAAGGATTTCTTTCTTGGTGCGGACGTGTTTTCCCTGCTCGTCATAAAACATATTCCGGGTGGCAGTCTTTTCCTCCGGCTGCTCTAACCGCTCTCTCCGCAAATATCATGTGGATGTGCAGGTTTGTTTTCCGCTTGTTGTGATGAAGCGCAGCAAAGCACTCCACCCCGTACTTTTCCTTAAATTCGTCTACCATCTTTTTCAGCAGATAGTCGTGGTCATAATAGATAAAACTCTCTGGCAACGCAATTATCAGCTCCCTTGCCTCGATGCACTTTCCATCCGTGCCGCTTTTATCAAATTCTTCCTGATTACATTTAGCAAGTTCCCACCAGAATGCCCTGTCCGGCTCCGTTGCATAAACTTCATAGAGATGTTCCTGTTTGGCGTAATTTGGTCTACGCTCCGGTCGCTGCTTAGCAAGCGCTACTGGCGCTTAGCAGCCCCGCAGGGCGAAATCCCCGGAGCATAAACCGAAGGTTTGTGCGTAGGGTGTATTTCGCTCTCAAACGCCGAGGGCTTAGGGGAGAGCTTGCGCCCTCCCCGGAAATTAGTTCCTAACACTCCTTGAACCACTCCGGAGCAGTCCGTGGAACAGATACTTCACAGACATAAAAAAGCCGCCTGCCCGAAAACTGATATTCCAGTCTCAAAACAGACGGCTACATCTACGCCCTTATTTGCAGCCTTCCGGCTGCACTTTGCCCTTATTTTGCGGGCTTAAATGCCCGCCTTTTATTATGCAGCCTTTAACGGCTGCCCTTTGTCCTCATTGTGTAGCCTTTCGGCTACTTTTTATTGGTCTTTTATCAAAATACGGCTACATTTATATTCTGATATGAAAAAAATCGTAAAAATAGAGCTACGATAAACCTGATTACCGTAGCCCTGCTCTATATCAATACTAAAATGCATCAAATCGTTGTCCGGCGGTTCTGTGGCATTCTTCGATACAGCTTCTTCCTGCATATTCTCTGTACCCTGCATCTCTGCTCCCATTTCTGCCGGATTGGAAGCAGTGGGCGAAGCTGCCCCGCCTATTACTGCATTTCCATTATTCGTACCGTTTGCCAGTGCCTGACCGCAAACCATGCCGCCATGCGCCTGTCAGAATAATCATTGACCGCTTCTATCACAAATTTATTCTGTGACTTGAACATCTGCCGTATCTTTGGGAGTGCAGGAGTTCCCACGCCCTGCACTCGTCCTCTTTTTCCATGTTAAAACGGATATTGTGGTTTTTATTCAGATACCCCCTTATCCGGCTGATGCCATTGCTTTCTGCCTGCGGAGTTTCATATAGCAGAAATATTCATAGCCTTTGGCGTTTGCCCGCATATCATGGTTGAAAGTAACATTATCGCTGTCATAACTACCCACAAGCTCCACAATCTTTGCCCCGCCACCCATGACATACAGTTTCATAAGATTCGGATTATAGCCATGCGCTTTCAATTCCGCAAATATCTTATCCACGTAGGACTTTGCCGCTTCCTCCATAAGCGTCTTGTATTCATCCCCTATATCAGCTCTGCCATATTTGAGATAATTTTCAATAATCTCTGCTGGAAGTTCCTCCACCTTTCTGTCTAAGATGTGGTCACGGATCACCTTAAAGCACTCGCCCACGCCTAGCCTTACCGTCCGCGACTTACTCTCGCTTGCCTTACCGTTATTAAGTACTATCACATTCATTGTCCTTACCAATATCCGCTACCATGTGCATCCCCTTAAAATCCGGCAGGCTCTCCGCTACCGCCGCATAACACTGCGGCATGACTGTACAGTCCACGATGTCAACCACATAACGCCTGCCCGCATACTTGTAATCTACATGGCGGTTCTGCATCATATATTCCCGAAACGAATCCCGCTGTGTCTGCACCCATTTTAACGGAAGCCCCACCGCAAGGTGGAGCTTTGCCGTTGACAATCCTCTTGCATTTAAGTCCTTCGCAATGGCGGCGAGTGTAAGGATATAATTATCGTCATCCATGCTCTTTTCCGCCACAAAATCCTTATGCCCTTCGCCTATGGTGTAGTAGCCGCCCTCATATTCAAGAAAGTTTCTTGTAAAGATAGGCGGCTGGTCGCTCCTATTCACGGAAGTCGGAAAACAGCACCTTGCCGCCTTATAGTTCCCATATCCTGCATCCACGCCTAAAATAATTGTTCCGTTCATATTGTAATCCCTGATCTTTGTCATAAAAAAGTCCTCGCTTTCATAATTGTTGTTTTTAATAAAATTATTTGCCATACTTCCGCTTCACTTCTTCTTTAGTCGGAAGGCTGCCATCTATAATAACCTTATTTTCTCCGTCTACCATAACCGCAACCTGCCCTGTACTGGCGGCGTTTCCGTTTCTTTACTTCCTCTGCAATTTCTTCCTTTGAAAGCTCCTGCGCCGGAAACTCCACTTTCCCGATATAATTTAAGAAAATCTCAATCTCCTGCTGTTCCTTTTCATAATCGGAAGAAAGCATTTCGTAGCGCCTGTCCGGCATTTTCCCATTGCGTTGTCCTCATACACCTTTTTAATCAGCAGGTCAAGGTCTGCAAAACGTTTCTCTTTTTTCGCAAGGTCTGATTTCAGCCTTTTTACCTCGCCTTTGTCCCTGACCTGTGATGCACTCCGCATACTTTTTATAAATGCTGTCTCGTCCATGCGGACGCTTTTTAAGGCATACTGTATTGTTTCAAGGATAAGCCGCTTTATGGCGTCCTCTGTTATGGAATGGGAACAGCATACTTTCCTGTTCTGCTTTCTGGCACTGTTGTAAGTGCCGCAGTTAAAGCCTGCGGATGTCCGCTCTGTTCCACCGTTTGGAATACCCCGCCAGTCCCTTTTTGCTCTTGTCGTACCCCTGCGGTAGTGCATTTTGCCACCGCAGTCCGCACAGTAGAGCATTCCGGTCAGCATACTTCCTTCTCCGCTAGTATCAAACCTGTGGACAGTTTTTCTTAATTCCTGCACCATATACCAAGTCCTGCGGTCTACGATTGCCTCATGGGTGTCACTGAATACCAATACCGAACTACTGTCATTCTTAATCTGCTTCTTATTTTTATAAGTTTCCTTATGGCTTCGGAAATTCACAGTATCACCCATATACTCCGGTCTTTCCAGTATCCGTGCAACCGATCTGCCCGTCCAGTTATAGGGGGTTTCAAAATCACACATGGTCTTATAATTCCCCCTGTTTCTGGTTGCCTGATAATAAGACGGTTTCTCAACTTTTTCCTCCGTAAGCCGCTTTGCAATCTGGAACGGTCCCATGCCCTCCACGGTCAGCCGGAATATCTTCCTCACAACCTCCGCCGCCTCATCGTCAATAAGCCAGATGTTTTTATCATCAGGGCTTTGCACATATCCATATGGCGGGTTGCTCGTGATCGGTTTTCCCTCTTTCCCTTTTGCCCGTAAAACTGCGGTAATCTTCCTGCTGCAGTCACGCAGATACCATTCGTTCATGATATTCAAAAAAGGGGCGAATTCACTGCTGGTGTTGTTAGTACTGTCAACACCGTTGGAAACAGCAATAAAACGTACACCCTTTTCACGGAAGAATACCTCTGTGTAGAATCCTACCTGAAGGTAATCCCTCCCGACACGGCTCATATCTTTTACTATGACTGTGCTGACATCGCCTTTTTCAATCTGGCTTAACATCTGCTTCCATCCCGGTCTTTCAAAACTGCCGCCGGAAAATCCGTCATCCGTAAAATGCACCGTGTTCGTGTACCCGTTATTTTTTGCGTAATCCTCCAGCATTTTCTTCTGGTTGACTATGCTGTTGCTGTCCCCCGCAAGATCATCGTCCCTTGAGAGCCGCTCGTAAAGAGCTGTTATTCTGTTGTCACCAGCCGTCCTGTTGTTCATATCGAACTCCTTTCCGGCGGCTGGCTCATTTGTGGTGAATCCATCTTTACATAACCGTTTCTAAAAACGCTAAACCAGAAATGTACCGCCCCATGCAGGATGCAGGACAGCTCGTTATGGATGCCGTAAATGTCGGGCTTGCCGCCATGCACAAAGTCCCGGAAGAAGAACTGAAAGAATCTGTCCTCGTTTATGTGCGGAAGTACGGTTTTCTCGGCTTTATGACCGCCCTGCCGACAACAGCGGATTTTATCATCTATGAATCCGTGTACCTGCCTAAAAACCACTTTATAAAGGAAGAATCCCTCTCCACTGAGGATTTCCTTTCTTATTTCTATCTTTTAATAAGCTGGATTCCAGAAAGAATATGCGGAAAGATACGACTGGAGCGTAAAAGAGTTTACTGACCTTGCATTTACCTTTATGACAAGTTTCCTTTATTACCTTGATTATGATTTGCTTGACGAAGATACCCGTAGCCTGTACCGTCAGGGTATTTCCGCTTTTGGCGGCATAACGCCGACTTATCGGATTGCTCTTGAAAAGGATGCGCCCATTATCGTATGGGACTTCCACTCCCTGCTCGTCATGGTGCAGATGTGCTTTTCTTTCATACTCACAGATAAGGACAGTGATATGCGGATGTGCAAGCACTGTAAAAAAGCCTTTATCGCAAGCAGAAAAGGAAATGAGTTTTGCAGTCCGCAATGTAAAAACCAATATAATGTATACAAATCAAGAGAAAAGAAAAAGGGGAACAAAAGCGATGATTGAAAACAGGAATGTAAATATCATAACCGATGCTGACGGTAAAAAGCTGGTAGCGATTAACGACATACGGTTTAAGGCGAAAATGCGGGATGACTGGACAGTTATAGAAGAATATCTGAAGGAGTATATTGGAGATTTTTACGAAATTGAAGAAACTGCTGAGAAAATATATATTTCAACAGATTTTCCCGATGAATATGCAAGTTCAGAAAGCCGTATTTCCTTAAAAGGCGCAGTTGCAAAAGCAAAGGCAAATGCTGCACAGGCTATTCCTGAGCTTATAAAAATAGCAACCAACCCGAAACACGAAAGCAACCGAAAAGAGAAGCACAAGACAGATGCCAAATTTGGGTGGTATAGGTATGACATCAGGTTCTCTCTGCCCGTATATGATGATAAAACCGGGAAAATAGAAAGGCATAACATTTATTCTGCAAGTATGTTAGTCCGTCATGCGGATGATGGCAAAAAATATCTGTATGACATTCTGGCAATAAAAAAAGAAACGAGCAACCCGCTTGAGTGAAAACACTGTACGGTAAAAACCCATTTCTTATTGTAAACAATAAGCTATTTTTTCCGTCCTGTCAATCCCCGATTTTGATTTTTTCAAAATACCACGCCATTGGCATTTCTAATGCAATGGGGCAACTTTGTTCCCCATTGACTACCCCATAGCAGGAGGCACAGAAGATGTCAAGATCGCCGCAGGCGAGGCGGAGCCGGTGTCTTGACATCTTCTGTGTCTCCTACTACAACCTGCGGGATTTCAACAAAGTTAAAGGGAATAGAGCAAGTCATGCAGCACTATTTCCTCTGCCCTGCTCCTAATGCTATTTGTTTTTTGAATCCAAAGTAGCCAGTCATCGGATTTTAGCTGCTCCGTCACACCCTCGTTTTTTGCTATCTGCCTTACAAGCCTGTCCATCATTTCATTACATTCCTCATCAATCTCCGCAAGATGTTTCCATAAGGTTTCCGACAAAAGCATATAAGAATAAACGCCCTGTGGTTTTCTTCTAAAAACCTCTTTCTCATTCTCCCATACTTCCCAATCTGATATTCTGTTGTATCCGAAAGTTTCAGGTCAGGGATCAGATAATCGCCTTCCCAATGATATGTAATCTCCATATACAACTACCTTTCCTTGTGCTAAACTATTTACAGATACGAATAAAAAGAGTTATCACCCACTTTCTATACTACAACATCTGCAAGTTTCCATTCACCACAAATGAGCCAGCCGCATATGTTGTAATTTAGCAGATGCTCCATTTCCGCTAAAATACTGCATTTGCCGGAAATGTTTACATCTACAGTTCACAACATATCACACATTAAAAAGTAAAAGCTTCTGTAAATAACTCCAGAAGCTCAGGGTACATAACCTCTTTAATATGGGGCAGGTTTGCCATTACCATAACAATTAATTTTGTATGCACGTTGATGTCATTTGCATAATCTTAGGCTTCAAATTTTTTAACTCATCAAACGACGATGAGGGAACACAATCCACAATTTCTTCAAGTGTCATTTAGAATCAAATCCAGTTCATTACACAGCTTTTCAGGACTTTTCACATAATCAAGAATCCGTGCGTGGTCAAAATTTGCCAGCATATATTTTCCAAGTTTGTAGGATATCGAATAATTTCCGACGAGATTGATATAGTCATACATCAACTGTTCTTTTGTACAATTAATCTCTGTATCATCAAATACTTGTCCCGACAGATTTGTAGCAAGTGCTTCCCAAAACCATATACAGCCGTATGCATTAGGGTTTATTGCCTGCTGACACTGATGAACAAATTCGTGCAGGATAAGCCTCTTGTATTCTTCACAGTCCATATTCCTGTGCGAACGGATCTGCTGACAACATTTCAGAGAAAGAACATTAATATTTCCGTCAAACGTATCTGCAATCATCCAATCCTGATAAGGAGAATAACTGTTTACATGGAGTGCATATTCATCAATAGATGAGTATATAACAATTTCTTTTTTTGAACTAAGTTGTTCTAATTCAAAAAAATCAATAATCCTGTTCATTCCTCTGTCAAGCGAATCCAGAATTAGTCCGACTAAATCCTCTGTATCCGCTTTATAGTTAATAACAAAAAAATCTGAAGTATATGTCATTTGATTTCCTCCATCAAATTTAAATTCATCTCTTAGATTTAAATCTTACATCAAATGTTCCTCAAAAACAACCGTTGCTCCATATCCATTTTTGTCACAACCCGTAGCTTGTTTTTCCCCACGCATAAGACTATAATATGACTATGAAAACAAACAACATAACCGACCTTTTCCTAGAAAAATTAAAAGAAGATTCCGTGGAATACCGCAGCCTTGAAACGGCGCAGTATCATCCAGAAGAAAAGAAAAATGCAATCCGTTCTCTGATGAATATTCGTATGCCACGGGAAATTTCTGCAGAACTGTTAGAAATCCAGAATGCATATTTGCAAAAAGAGCTTGCCGAAAAAGGCGTTGTACATCTGTCGGAAATACCAACGATTCAAGGTACGGATACAGTATATCAGAACCGCTTATCCGTATGGCAGGGCGATATCACAAGGCTGGAAGTCGGCGCGATTGTCAATGCTGCCAACTCCCAGATGCTAGGATGCTTCGTGCCCTGCCACAGATGCATTGACAACGCCATACACAGTGCGGCAGGTATGCAGCTTCGCGAAGCGTGCAGCCGCATCATGGCAGGGAAACGGATGCGCTATGGCAGGGAATATGAGGAACCCACCGGCACCGCGACTCTCACGAAAGCATACAACCTCCCCTGCAACTATGTGATTCACACGGTGGGACCGATTGTATATGGCGGACTGAACGATTCTCTTCGCCAAGACTTACGAAACTGTTATGCAAACGTCCTAACATGCTGTGTGGAAAACAAAATCCGCACCGTTGCTTTCTGTTGCATTTCAACGGGCGAATTTCATTTTCCTAATGATGAGGCGGCTAAAATAGCCATAGACACCGTGCTTGATTTTCTGACCGCGCATCCGGATTCCATGGAACGGATTATTTTTAATGTCTTCAAAGACAGTGATATGCAAATCTATCAGGAACTGCTATCGTAATCATTCCAATTGCTGCATGTATATGCGCAACACATAAAGCGGCACATTCGTCATCCTGTCCTGCTTCCTGTAGTTTGACATCGAACTTCTGACGGCATCCGGCAACTCATATTTTTTGCATAATGCCCGCAGACTCTTCGCCTGCAGATTTTCTTGTGCCTTCACTTCAAGCGGTATCACCTTACCGGCTTTCTGTACCACGAAATCGACTTCGCCCGAAGAGTTCTCCGTACTGTAATAATATAATTCCATGCCTGCTGAGGAAAGCTCCTGTGCGACAAATTGTTCTGTCAATGCGCCTTTAAACTCCGTAAAAATCCCATTGCCCTCTAAAAGCGTAATCGCATCCAGATTACATCTTGCTCCAAGCAGACCCACGTCCGACATATAAATTTTGAAAGACGACATATCCATATAAGAAATCAAAGGCATTCCGGGTTTGCTAATCCGATGGCATTTATGAACCAGTCCGCAATCCAACAGCCACTGAATTGCAAGTTCAAAATCCTTTGCCCTTGCGCCTTCTCTCAGTGCACCGTATATAAACTTCCTGTTTTCTTTTGCCAACTGCATGGGAATCGAATTCCAGACCATCTGGATTCTTGGAATCGTTTCTTTTGGTGCATGCTTCGAGAAATCATTGGCATAATAAAGCAAAAGCTGCTGCTGCACCGCTCTGACTTCTTTCAAATTATCTGTTTCCAAGTATACCGACACCACTTCTGGCATTCCGCCCACATAATAATATTTGCGAAGCAGGTCGATATACTTTTCCGCAAAAGCATTCATCAAGTCATAGTCCTTTTTTTCCATCACTTCTACTAATTGTTTTTGTTCCACTGCCAACAAAAATTCCGTAAAATTGAGCGGATACAGCGTCACAAAATCCACTTTGCCCACTGGAAACGATGTACCTTCATGAAGCGCAATGCCAAGAAGCGAACCGGCTGCAACGATTACATATTCCGATGCATTTTCATAAAAATATTTCAGCGCATTCAAAGCCTTCGGCACTTCCTGTATTTCATCGAAAATCAAAAGCGTATTGGATGCTTCGATTGCTTTTCCACATTCAATTTTCAATGCTGACAAAATTCTCTTGATATCATAATCCATCTCAAACACATTTTTCATGCGCTGATTATTCTCAAAATTAATATATACAACATTTTCAAAATAGCGTTTTCCAAACTCCCGCATCAGCCACGTCTTACCAACCTGCCTTGCACCTTTCACAATCAGCGGCTTCCTGTTTTTCTTATCTTTCCATTTAACAAGTTCATCCATCAAAAGTCGTTCCATAGAAATTCACCCCGCTCCATATTTCATTTTATGTCAGAGTAACATTTTCCATTCGGACTTTCAATAAATTTTCGCATTTTCAATGCAAACTTTTCGAGTATATTTACATTTTTCATGAGGTCTTTTTCATATTTTTGCATTTTCCCTGCGGACTTTTTGTGAATTTTCACACTTTTCATGCGCACTTCTACGGTTTGACCCGTGGGAACAACCAGCCAAGACACGGAAAAATCATAAGGGCAACGATTGCCGCAAAGCCAATGCTCTGTCTGCTGATTGCCATCCCGATAAATAACAGTATCAGAAACAGATACGGTCCGCAAAGAAACCGATACAATCGTTTCCTTCCGGGCGAAATATTTCCCACATCCGCTTCCTCTGGATGTATCATCGTACAATGAATGGTTGCACCGAAACGGTCAAAAGCACGATGTGCCGTGTATTCCACTCCGTCAAGCTCAAACTCCGGATACATGCCTCCTTTTGTGAGAACCAGTTTCAGATTGTTCTCCTTGGCATATTGTAATAGCGCCTCCGTAAACTCTGCGGGATTCTGCACCATCGTATCGGGTTTGAAGGAAAAATGCTGTCTGCTCTTTGCTGCGGCAAACCGCTTATAATCTTCTACAATTGACATAAACTTACCCCCATTGTGTTCCATTCTGTCCATCTTATCCAGAGTTTCATCCAAATTAATGGACTCCATTTCCGCATGAAGCAGTTCCTTACATACATGAATGCAGGCGTTCAATTCCTTCTGCCGCATCTCTAAATCCTCAAGGTGTTCTTCCAGCACTGTATGAAACGACGCCTCTTTTTCCAAGATTTTCTTGATATCTTCCAAGGAAAAATCCAGTCTCCGCAAGAGCTTGATTGACTTGAGCGCCGTAAGATCTTCTTCCGTATATTCCCGATAATTATTTACCTCATTCCTTGCCGGATGGAGCAGCTGCTTCTTTTCATAGAAACGGATATTCTGTTTTGTGATTCCTGTAAGACGTTCCAGTTCGTTGATATTCACCGGAATTACTTGCTCCTTTCGTTTACTTGTTAATCTGATTCTAAAGGGTATAGTAAGTATAAGGTCAATAGATAATGCAATTTTTACAAAATTTTCTTTTTTCTACAGCCCACAGAGTCCCTGTCCTTCTTTCAAAAGCATCGGACCAGAGCCATGTTCGCCGATTATTTTTTCCATCCAGATCATATGATACCAACGTCCGAATTTATATCCGCACTGATGAAATGTTCCGACCGTCGAAAACCCCAGATGCGCATGGAACTGTGCGCTGTTCTTATTCAAGTATTCGTCCTCTTTTTCCGGATATCCGATACATGCATACAAGTTTAGAATCCCCATCTTTGCCAGTCTGTACTCAAGTGCTTCATACAACTTCCTGCCAAGCCCGCACTTAAGCGCCGTATGGTCGAGATATATCGTCAGCTCACAGGACCAATCGTAGGCAGCACGACCTACAAAAGCGCCTGCATAGGCATATCCCTGAATCGCACCGTCTTTCACAATCACAAGATACGGATACCGCTTCATCGTATTCTCCATACGGCTTTGAAATTCGGAAAGCGTCGGCACCTCATACTCAAATGATATCGCCGTATGCTCCACGTAATACGCATATATCTCCAAAATCCGCTCTGCATCTTCAAGTTCTGCATTTCTGACTGTTATCGCACTCATCTCTCAGCCTCCTCCAAAACATCCGTTACCTGCACCAGCCCGTCCTCATTCTCTACAGAAAGCGTAAACCGGCTCACAGAACAGTCAAAAAACCTGCTTACCTTCTGCTCTTCGCCGGCTTTTACTTCAATTCTTCCAATCCTGCTTAGATAAACATGATGTGTATTCTTCACCGTAAAGCAAAACGTAACCTCGCGCATCTCATCCTTGACCGGGGACGTAACACGCGCCTTAAAACTCTGAATAGATGCCTTCATCGGTACAAGCTCCACGCTGGCTAAGACCTGTTCCTCCTCTCGGACAGCCGTCAACGTATACTGCGTCCTGCGATACAGCGTCGCGGTATATCCCCCTTTATCCTGTATCGCATTCCCCGTCTCTAACGCCGTATCTCCCGGAGAAAAAACACAGCTATCCGCACCAAACACCTGATAAGAAAACCCTATTCTGTCGCCAAACCCCGCCGGATAATACGCCGCATCCGCCTCGAATAGCGCAATCTGAAGCGGATGTCTGCGTATATAAATCGGAAGCGGATTTAAGACGATTCCTTCCTCCCTATCCGGGGAAAACAGATGAATCAGAATATTTTATTTGACGCACTGGAACGTTCTACTAAGGATTCCAATCTCTTTGCAATGGAAGGAGAAAAGGATGTGGGACAAAATCCGGTAAACCTTCACGATGTCCTAAACATATTTGCCGCCCATACACTTCTTGGCGATATGCCGGCTGCCACATCAGAAACAGTCAGGACGCCGCACAGAACAGGCAGCCTTACATCTGCACTGCTCTCGCCAGATAGCTTAAGCCTTTTTTCATCTCCGGAACCAGAAATTGCGGAAGTACCAGCGGAAATCATACACCCTCTCGCCGAATGGAGTCTGCTGTACGGCATTCCTTACCGCTATCTTGTTCCGCACAAAAATCTTCTGCCGCCGGAAAGCATCCGCTTTTTCCATTTAGACCATAACTGGCTGACGGCAATGCTGGACGGCGCCATGAGCCTCGGACGTTTCTTTGATACAGATTTCCAGTGTGACAGTGAATTAATCAATAAAATTATCACACAGGTCTATCTCCATGAACTGGAAGTACGTCCAAAGCGTCAATGGAAAAACGGAGAGGAACTGGAACGTCTGATACTGGAAAGAAACGCCAGTATGTGTAAACATTTTAAGGTCTCTCAACAATATATGTCCGTCGAAGAAGCCGTCTGTGCAGAAAACACCGGCTTTCTCAGCACAGGCTTCCTGCTCCGCTCCGATTTGGTAAAAGGCTGGCGCGGATTGGAATTTCGCGCCTATGCCGATCCGGAGGGCAAAACAAAACCTTTGACGGCATTAAGGCTGGAAACTATCAGCCATGACGTTTTACTGGGAATCTATATCGGTAAGATATCCTGTCTGGAAGTCATGCAGCCGCCGGAGGGGATGCATATGGGCTTTGAACATAGCCCCGGCGGCGGATACCGCAAAATGCTCCGCAATCCCGAAAACGGCGCACTGTACGATAAAGAATGCCTCTATGCAGATGTGATTATGCGCAACGAAAAATATGGCGTCATGGACTGGAATGCCACCGCTGGGCAGATTCATAAAATGCTTCCACAGATTCCTTCTGTTCATTCTGCTTATATGGCACTTGAAATGATTCAGAATCCGGCAACGGGAATTGTGCAGCTTCTAAACCATTAATTCAAATCAGCCATACAGAAAACTGCCCATACAACAAATTCTGAGAGGAGGAGTGCTTTACAGCGCGTTAATCACGCCTTGTACGCCCTGCTCCTCATAAATCCTCTTATAATATGCAACCTCATCGCGAATCAGCTCGTCTATCACCTGCATGCCAAGGAGCTCCACCGGCGCCTTATCATCGGTCATGATATAGCTGCCCGCTTCATATGCAGTCAGGTTCTCCTCAACTGTTGCCATCATTACAGACAGATTCTCGTCTGCCAGCTTCTCCCTGTGGTCTGCCAAATTGGCAAGCATCTGCATATTATCGGACGCAAATAACTCTCTGTTCGTCGTGTTTCTCACATCCACAGTATACACTTCCCCAAACACACTGCTGATGGTGTCCGCCAGATGCTCGTTGATGCTCCCCTCGCTGCTGCCGCGCATATTCATATTGACAACCATCACGCCGTCCTCGGTCAGATGGTCTTTTACCATTGTGAAAAATTCCACGGAAGACATCTGGAAAGGAATGGTGATATCCTGATAGGCATCTACCATAATCACATCATACCTGCCGTCAATCGCCTTCAGATACGCCCTGCCATCGTAAGTCGTCACCTGCACATCTTCCGGCAGATCAAAGTACTGCCGCGCCAGATTTGTAATCTTCTCATCAATCTCCACGCCTTCTATTTCCATATCGCCATAATAATTGCGGCACTGGTGGGCGTATGTCCCTGTTCCCATTCCGAGAATCAGCACCTTACAGTCGCCGGGCTTGTCCCGTCCGGTCATTAGCGGCGCCGCCATCGCATAGTCGTAATACATGCCTGTCAGCCCCTCGTTTTTCATCAAAATGGACTGTACGCCAAACAAAACATTTGTGGATAATATGACACTTCTGTCGCTTTCCTTCACCTGCAGATAATTATAAATGGACTCGCCCTCATATGTTAAATTTGTCTCCCAGAAAGCAAAACTGCCCGAATGACCAAATATGCAGCACAGCAGAAAGATTCCTGCGGATACCGCCCCTTTTGCCGCCCCTTTCTTTCTGCTGACAAAATAGGTCAAGGCAAGCGCCAGCAATATCCCTGCAAAAATCAGAAATGTAATGGAAGTCCCCACCGCCGGAATCGAGATAAATGTCGGCACAAACGTACCGATAATGCTGCCGATGGTATTGAACGCGCCCAGTGTTCCCACAACCTTGCCGCTGTCCTCCAGACTGTCCACCGAATATTTTGCCAGCGAAGGCGTAACCGTTCCCAGCAGAAAAAGCGGAAATACAAAAATAACCATACACGCTGCGAACGCCGCCCAGATTAGAAAATTCGTGCTGACCGTAAAAATCAGCAATGCGGAAATCCCCAGAATAATGTATTTTCCAACGACCGGAATCGCCGCAATCCAGATTGCAGAAATGAGTATCCTGCCGTAGAGCTTGTCCGGATTCGGATTTTTGTCGGCGCTGCGTCCGCCATAAATATTTCCCAGCGCCATGGCAATCATAATCGTTCCGATAATAATCGTCCACACAATCTGGGAAGAACTGAAATAAGGCGCCAGAAGCCTGCTGGCGCCCAATTCCACTGCCATCACCGACATACCCGCAAAAAACTCCGTCAGGTATAGGAATAGTTTATTTTTTAAGATAGGTGCTGTATTCATCTGATACTCCTTTGTGCTGTGAGATAGGTATCTTTATGCCTGTTCTTTCATACGCAGAATCGCGAAGCGATTTCTGCCGAGTTAGGCACGTCAGTGCCTAACTCATAGTATATACAATTTCTCCCATCTTTGCCACGAAAAACTTTATAAACTATACGCTTCCTTTTACCACCAGTATCTTATCTCCGGCATTGATTTCCTCCGAAACCAGCTCGTTTACCGCCTTAAGCTGCGCTATCGGCACATAATAACGTTTACCGATATCCCAAAGTGTATCGCCTTGTCCTGCAATGTAGATTACCATGCCCGGCAGCTCGCTTAATTTGTTTAAATCCAGTTCTTCCACCTTCATGTCTGTAATCAGGCTGCACTTCCTTACCGCAAACACAATCACTTTAAACTGCAATGCCGCCTTGACATCCAGTTCGTCATTATCGAGCATTGTCACCGTCAATTGTTCCACACTGTAATGCAGTTTGAAGATACTTGTCGGCGTAATATTCTCCGCCTCAATCACATACTGGAAAGGAATCACATTTTTTGTGGAATAGATAGATTTCACCGTGCCGCCGCACAGATATAACGTTACCACGCACAGCGTTCCGGTAATGGCAATCCCGTTTTCCACAATCGCCTGCTCCTCTATCTGTATTTCTCCTTCCGAATGTATCAACTGATACATCGGCATTTCTGGATTCTGTATCTTAGCATGTTCCGCAATCTTACATTTCCCGCTCCCGCAAAGAAGCAGGTTCTTGAGCTGGACTTCCGTGGTCAGCGCTTCAATCTCTTTCTCTACACCGTAAATGTCCGACAGTACTTCCATATTTTCTTCTTCGTATAAATGGATATCCAAATCGAGTACCGGCTCCACACAGAAAACACGTTCCTCTCCGTCAAAATCCTGACGCACTTCCACGTTACATTGTCCGAGACTGTAACGGATATCCGGAATCATATTTTCCCTGCACCCGTGGCACTCGATAATTCCGCTGAAGGGCACCGTATTCTCATACCACAATGTCCTGTCGTTATCGCCTTCGCCCTCATATAAGAAAAAGGCTTTCATCTCACCTTGGATTGAAATTTTTTCTTCCAACGCCTTAAATTCCACATGATCAAATGTAATATGATGCCAGATTGTCTGGAATACATTGGGCAAATTTCCCGACAGTTCCATTTCCTCTTTTAACCGAAAAATATCTTTTTTCTGCAAAACAAGCTGTACCACCGGATAGACGCGTTTCCGGTATTCTACCGGTTCGTCATGGTAAATATCCACTGCCGTATCCTGCTCGATGTGTTCCTCCTTTTCCAGACCGAAAGACACCACCGCCTGCACGCTGAGTTTTCTGGAATTAATAAGACCCACCGTCAAATCTTCGATTGTACAGTCTGTCAATATGATATCCCCGTTGGATACCCCTTCCATATTGACTCTCTCTTCAAAAGGAATCACCGCTTCCATGCTGGCGCAGGTTCCTTCCATGTCTGTCAGATACAGGATGGAAACCACCAGTCTGCCCCGCAGGTTCACCACATTCTCTCCGGCGCGTACTTCCTCCATGATAATTTCGCCCTTGCTGTTTAACAGATAGCTGGCGTCGGGTTTGTTATCTGATATATTGACATCTTCTTCCAATACGACTTGCGTGCCGGCTCTGCTGCTGATCCGATCCATATGTATCTTCTTTTTTACTAATTCCACAAAAATAAACCTCCATGCGTATACTTAATATAAGTGTATGCCACAGGGAGGTTGTATATGATTTCTATTTTATTGCTGTTGCGTCCATATCAATTCTTCGGGCTCTGCGTTCTGCTTTCTGTCTGCAACAACAGAAAAATCTTCCGTATATTCTCCCGTCCTGTAGTCATGAATCAGAATATGATAAGGTTCTTCCAGCGATATCCAGATATCCAAATCCAGTACAGCGAAGTCCCCATACATCACCAGTTGATTATTAAAACGCCAATAATATGCATCGTCTCCCAGCATCGTCGTCACGCTATAACAGATGCCTTCTTCTCCGTCCAAAGTCTCTATCCCTCTGACGTAATCCAGCGCGTCCGTCTCTTCGTCCAGTCCGGGAATGCGGGCATAAATCTCCCTTTCCATTTCTGCCAGTTTCTCATAGTGCCCTTTCTGCCAATCATACACCTGCACCCGGTCATATTCCGGACAAGCAAGATAAATGTCATACCCCTTTGCATCCAGAATGGTAATCTCAAATCCTCTCTGCTCCTGTCCAGCAGAAAAAAAAGGAAGGAATGGTATTGTCTCCGCCGTATAAACAAGAACATTTATGACATACGGTTCGTTGTCACTTTCCTTATACACAACACGTTTTACCCGCTCCCCGGATACGTTTAACGTTCCCTGCAGCGTCAGGCTGTCCTTCTCTTCATCGTAAATGCATCTTGTAATCTGCAGCGGAGCCGTGGACATCGGTCTGCCGATTACATAAACTCTTAGGAGAAGTGCCAAAAAGCATAATAACAACAGTCCTCCAGCAGCTCCTGCTGCCAGTTTCAGCTTCCTTGTATGTTTCCGCAGCTTTTTAAATCCGTCAATCGCTGCCTGCTCCTTCAAAACCGTTCCATCATCCGCTGCCGGCTGTATTTTTCCCGTCATTTCCTCATAATATTGACGGCATCTGTCACATTCCTGCAAATGTTCTTTTACGCTGTTCTCTCCCGTCATACTTAATATGCCGTCGATATAGCCGGGCATTAAATCCTGAATGATTTCACAGGGATACGTTCTATTCATATGCACTCAACTCCTTTTTCATTTTTATCTTTGCCCGATAAAATACTGTCCTGCACCAGTTTTCACTTTTTCCTATAATCTCCCCAATCTCCCGGAAAGAAAGCGCACCTGTCATGCGGTACATCACTACTTCTCTCTCCGGCTCGGATAAATGATGAATTGCGCGGTAAAGCTCCGTTCTGTTCTCTTTCTGCAATACAGCATCCTCACCGTCCGGCGCAGCATCATCCGGAATGCATTCCGATAGCTCCACGAAATCCGCCCGCTTCTTTTTGCGCAGCTCCTGATACAACACATGTTTCGCAATCTGGCAGAGCCATACCGATAACTTGCAGGAACCGTCATAACGGTGAATGGATGTGACTGCACGCAGAAAAGTCTCCTGCGTAAGTTCCTCGGACCATTGCGCGTTGCGTGTGTGAACATACAAAAAACGATACACCAGCTTGGCGTATTCCTGATAGACCGTGTCCATATCTATGCTGTTTTTGTCAGATTCCTGCACGTCGCCACCTCCTCCCGCGTCTGTATTCTCTGCATTGCAGCCGGCTTCCTACTTCTTATATCCCAATTTGGGGAGATTCGTTACAACTGAGATTGTGATTTTCTTAATATTTCGCCCAGTATCCAGCATTTTGCGGACACAAGGGAATATTTTGTGCGATCTGCCATCTCAATTTACCAAAAATTCATTTTGACCCCAACATCATCCTATAACACAAGAAAATCTGCTTCGCAGATTATCTTGGGAAGAATGCAGAGCATTCTTCCGCGTTTGTCGAAATTTTCTATTATAGAACAAAATGCCTTCGGCATTATGTTCGGAAGAACCTTCGGTTCTTCCACTCTTGGGAGAAATTTCCTATAACATAAAAAAATGCCACAAAACCCGCTTAAGATTTTGTGGCAAAAATATTCTATTATATATTCTCGACCGCCCCAATCAATTTCGTCACATCCTCTATCCCGTAACGCTGCATGTACGCCTCAATCCCTTCGACCACCTCTACCGTCGCATAAGGATTGACAAAGTTCATCGCGCCCACTGCCACTGCGCTTGCCCCTGCAAGCAAAAACTCTATGGCATCTTCCGCGTTGGCGATGCCGCCCATTCCGATAATCGGAATCTTCACTGCCTGAGCCGCCTGATAGACCATGCGCACCGCCACCGGCTTGATTGCCGGTCCCGAAAGACCGCCTGTCTTATTGGCAAGTGCAAATTTTCTCTTATGAACATCAATTTTCATGCCCGTAAGCGTGTTAATCATGGACAGTGCATCCGCACCCGCTGCCTCTGCCGCCTTTGACATTTCCGCAATATCCGTCACATTCGGGCTTAATTTCATAATCACAGGCTGCTTCGCCTTCTTCTTAATCTCAGAAGTAATCTCATACAAGCTGTCCGGCTTCTGTCCGAAAGCAATCGCGCCCTCCTTCACATTCGGGCATGAGACATTTATCTCCAGCATATCCACCGGCTCCTCCGCCAGACGCTCAACCACTTCCAGATAGTCTTCCACCGTCTTGCCACATACATTGACGATAATCTTCGTGTCGTATTGTTTCAGAAAAGGAATGTCTCGCTTGACGAACACATCAATACCCGGATTCTGCAAGCCTATTGCATTCAGCATACCGCCGTAAGTCTCCGCCACACGCGGCGTCGGATTGCCCTGCCAAGGTACATTTGCCACCCCTTTGGTCACCACTGCTCCCAGTCTGTTCAAATCTACAAAATCGCTGTATTCCATGCCGGATCCAAAGGTCCCGGACGCCGTCATGACCGGATTATGCAAGGTTACTCCTGCGATTGTCACTTTTGTGTTTATCATATGTCCACCTCTTTCGCTTCAAACACGGGTCCGTCAGTACAGATGCGTGCATTGTGCACATGGGAATGCCCGTCTATCTCCTTCGTCCTGCACACACAGCCCAGACAGGCGCCCACACCACATGCCATCCGCTCCTCCAAAGAGATATATGCATCTATCTGCTGCTCAGCCGCATATTGTTTGATGGCACGCAGCATCGGCATCGGACCGCATGCCATAATCACGTCTGCATGAAGGTCGTTAACTCTGATGATATCCATCACATTGCCGTGCACACCGACGCTGCCGTCTTCCGTTGCAATATAGACCTGCCCTTTTTCTCCCAAATCATCCTGCAAAAACAAATCCTGATTCCGATACCCCAGAAGAATCTGCTTCTCTGCGTCCAGTTCCTTTGCAAGCTGTAACATCGGCGGAATCCCGATACCCCCGCCCATCAGAAAAACCCGTCTGCCTTTCGCCGCTTGTATCGGGAACCCGTTGCCGAGCAAGCCCAGAAGCTCTAACGTATCCCCTGCTTTATAAGAAGAAAACTCTGCCGTACCCTTACCGGCAATGCGGTAAACCAGCCGCAGTCTGCATTGGTCTTTGTCCGCTTCACAGATACTGATTGGTCTTGGGAGCAGCGTCGCTGCGTTCTTCGGATACACCGCAACAAACTGCCCTGCACGGACGTCCTGCGCAAGCTCCGTCTCCAGCCACAAATCATATATCTGTTCTGCAATCTGTTTTTGTGAAAAAATTGTCGCTTCCACTTTCTTTTTCGGTACTACCTGACTGTCCATTCTTTCGTTATCCTCTTTCTATGTTTTCATTCATACTGCCGTTTCCCTACCATTATATCTATTTTTTGATTTCCTCACAAGCCTCAACTTTCTTATAATCGGCTTGTCGGCAGGGAAATTTTCTGCACAAAAAATCAGAGTGTACAGTCTTGTCCCATACACTCTGATACATTTTCACATCCTTTGCCCTTTCCTCTGCCCTATTGCAGCAGTGACAATACGCCTTGATTACTCTGATTCGCCTGCGCAAGCATAGACGCGCCTGCCTGCGCGAGAATATTATTGTTAGAATGTTTTACCATCTCTGCCGCTATATCCGTATCCCTGATTGCAGATTCCGCCGATGCCGTATTCTCAACAATATTATCCAGATTGCGAATCGTATGCTCCAAGCGGTTTTGTACGGCGCCCAGATTAGAGCGTGTCTCAGACACATCAAAAATCGCACTTTTGGCAAATGCATTTAGAGCCTGAAAACAGCGCACATCCGGATCCTCCAGCTTCAGATCCTCCTCGGTGCCTCCCGTCGTATTCGCCGGATACGTGTTTGTCAATCGTTCTTTTATCGCGTCATCCGTAATCGCACTATAGGAAAAGCTATGAAATGCCGTTAAGTCAGAAGCCGACAACACATGACTGTGCCCGGCGCCGGGCTGCCACGGCGGAACCATACTTGCATTCCAATATTCCTTTTTCGCCCAAGTTGTGCCACTGCCCGGAAGCCATATACATCCTTCCGCGCCCACCGGATAAGGAGCCTCTGAAGGCTTCGGAATATCCGTCGCATTACACAACGGACTATCGTTGGTCGTCTGGTAAAAGATTCCCTTGGAAAGCGCGCTTGCTATCAAATCATTGGTACACATATTGCCTATAGTAATGGCAATATGCTGTCCTGCTTCCGCGCCCACCTGTAAACCTTTATCTAGGAACGTACCGTCCAGCAGATTCTGTTCATTAAAAGTCGTAGTGGACTGGACTCTGTCAATCTCTTTCATCAACTGTCTGACTTTCAAGGCAATATACCCTCTGTCAGTCGAAGTCATCGTTGCATTGGCGCCCTTTACTGCCAGTTCGGCGATACGCTGCAGCATATCATGCACCTCAATCAGTGCACCTTCCGCCGTCTGCACACATGAAATACCGTCTGCCGCATTCGCAGACGCCTGCGTTAATCCCCTCACCTGTCTGCGCATTTTCTCTGATATGGCAAGTCCTGCCGCATCATCCGCCGCGCGGTTAATCTGATATCCCGAAGACAGCTTCTCCGTAGATTTTGCCTGATTGGCATTCGTCAGATTGAACATACGATTGGCATTCATTGCCGTAATATTGTGTTTAATAACCATAGGCATCCCTTCCTTTTTACATCGCTTCCCTGCGTCCGAAACAGAAACAATATATATAAATTATATATTGTATCGACCAAAAAGCAATAAACCTTTAGCCATATTTTACAATCGTTGTCTTTTTTCTTTTTCCGCACGGTATCACTATATCGCTAATCCATCATCAACTGTACCAGCTTGTTGATGTGGATAGCCATAATATCCAGACAGTCTACCGGGCAGTTGCCCGCATTCAATATGAGCGGAAGCTCCGTACAGCCTAATATCACCGCCTCAATCCCCTGCTCCTTTTGCATCTTTGTGATGATACCAATCAGCTCTTCTCTGGTAGAATCTTTTACGAGTCCGTATTCCAACTCTTTGGAAATCCTCTCATTCACAAGAAGCATGTCCTCTTCAGAAGGCGTAACGATAGCAATGCCTTTGTCCCGAAAAGTTTTCTTGAAAAAGTCATGCCGCATCGTAAAAATCGTCCCCAGAAGACCGACTTTGCGATAACCGCGCAAAACTGCTGTTTCGCTCACCGCTTCCGGAATACTGATAAACGGAACCGCTGCCTGTTCTTTGATTGCATCGTATACGACATGCATGGTTCCTGCAGTGAATGCAACAATCTCTGCACCGCCATCTACCAGATGACTGACTGCGTCTGACAGATACCGGCTTAACTCCTCATAGTTTCCCTCCGAGACATATCCCAGCGCTTTATACAAGTTTACGCTTTCAATCGAAATCTCCGGGAAGGCTGTCCCGCCTGTCTTCGTGTGAATCTGCCCGTTGATTTCCCTATAGTATACAAGTGTCGATTCCGGTCCCGTTCCGCCGACCAATCCCAATTTTTTCACTTTTGCCTGTCCTTTCTGCTCTGCAAAATTTATCGTTGTTTTCGTAAAAGTGTTCCCATGACATTGCCTTCCATCTGCAAACCACTCCCGCCGCCCCGCTTCACGGCTCTTCTTTTTCCACGGACAACTGCTACCGCCGATACACCACCTTACCACCGCAGATCGTATAATTCACCACCCCCGGCATTTTCTCTCCGATAAAAGGAGAATTTGCCGATTTCGAGGCGAAAACATCTACTACCCACTCTTTATCCGAATCGAATATCATCAAATCCGCCGGTCCGCCCTCCGCAACGTAACCCGCACCGAGATGATACAGCTTCGCCGGCGCGGCGCTCATTCTTTCAATCAACTGCATCATCGACAGGTATCCCTTATTTACCAGTTCCCGAATCCCCAGTGAGAAGGAAGTTTCTAAGCCGATGATACCGCTCGGCGCTTCCGTAAACGGTCTTGCCTTCTCTTCTGCACTGTGAGGTGCATGGTCGGTGGCAATCATATCAATGGTGCCATCCTTTAATCCTTCTATGATTGCCAGCCGGTCAGCTTCTTCCCGCAGAGGCGGATTCATTTTTGCAAGAGTACCGTGCGCAATCACCGCGTCCTGCGTCAAAGTAAAATGATGCGGTGCTGCCTCCGCGTGGATGTGGCTGCTTATTTTCTTCGCCTGCCGTACCAGTTCCACCGCTTCCTTCGTACTGATATGCTGTATCGACAAATCTGCTTCTTCTTCCAGCGCAATCTTCAAATCCCGTTCCACCATGGAGATTTCCGCCTCTCTGGGGGAACCGCCTATCCCGTAATGTCCGGCTGCCTTGCCGGCATTGATACCGTTGTTTGTAATCAGTGCCGGATTTTCTTCATGGAGGCTGACCGGGCACCCGCATTTTGCAGCCTGCCGCAGAGCCTCCCGCAATAATTTTTCATCCATAAGCGGTATACCGTCATCCGTAAATCCGACCGCACCCATTTTGCATAAAGTCTCCATATCCGTCAGTTCTTTTCCATGAAGCCCTTTTGTCACATTGGCGCAGGTATAGACATGAATGTCCGTCTTCCTGCCTTTATCCAGCACATATGACAACGTTTCCGGATTATCCACTGCCGGTTTTGTATTCGCCATCAAAACCACGGAAGTAAAACCGCCCTTTGCCGCCGCGCGCGCCCCCGTAAAAATGTCTTCTTTATGCGTGAATCCGGGGTCTCTGAAATGTACATGCACATCCACCAGTCCCGGCGCAACGCTTTGACCATTTAAGTCAATCTTTTCATTTCCATGCACGTCACATTCCTGTTCCCCGCTGCGCACATTTTGCCATTCCTCTTCCAACGCTCCTTTTGGCGCGATGCGGTGAATTTTATCATCTTTTATCAGAATGTCCCGATACCCTTCCGTCCCCGATACCGGGTCAATCAACCAACCGTTTTTTAAATAAATCATAGTCCCTTCCATTCTGCCGATGTCCGGCGTCTTTTTGCTTTTCCTGCTTTTCACGACGACATAACATAGTTCCTTCTCCGCCTCTTCGTATAGCAGATTATGTTCCTTTATCTTACCACAGTCTTTAGTCAAACACCACCGGTTTGTCGATAAACTCCGTCTTAATCACTATGTAGGGATAACTTGCCACCGGTTTACTCTTCTCTTCCGGCGACGGTCCAATCAGGTTGGTATCCACATAAATCGCATTGGCAGTTTCATACAAATCGTTTACTGCAATACTGTACCCACCGGTCTCCTGCACCCCGTATCCCACGCAAATATAAAGAAATCCCTTATCCTCGAAGGTTATCTTAAAGGCATCCGATTTTTTCTGCTCAATCTTATTAAACAGTTCCTCCGGCAGATTATCTTCCGCAATCACCGTACACTCCAAATCCTTAATCTTTTCCATCGTATCCTGTTTCTTTCCGCACGCAAATACCCCCATACACATCAGACAGACCAGAAAGACACTCAGAATCCTTTTCTGATATTCGTATAAACCACTCATATGTTTTTCACTCCGACAATTAACTCTTATTACTTAATTTATTATCCAGACACACCGTCTATTCCTATTGATTATCATATCAACATTTCTTCGGAATTGTATAAGCTGTTTCTATTGATTATTGGGGCATCAACCTATATAATAAAACGAGCGGAGCTCGTTTGCGTGATTCGCTGCGCGAACTATTTTATCTATTTTTTTATAAGGTGGTATCATATGATTCGATTAATCTTAGTTGCTCTTTTTGTTGTCATATTTTTGATTGTAAGTCTGCCGATTCAGCTTGTGGAGCTTATCATTGGCAAATTCAATCAGGATGTCAAGGACCGTAGTTCGCTGGCAATTGTCAACTGGGCGTTCCGGGTGGTTCTTTTTCTCTCCGGTACATCCGTGACCGTACTCGGCGAAGAGAACGTCCCGCAGGACGAAGCTGTCCTGTATGTGGGAAACCACAGAAGTTATTTTGATATCATCATGACTTATGTACGTGTGCCAAGACCCACCGGATACATGGCGAAGGTCGAGATGCTGCGCTATCCGTCCCTGTCCACATGGATGAAATATCTGCACTGTATCTTTTTGGACAGAAGCAATATCAAAGCGGGAATGAAATCCATTCTGGATGCTATCGACAAGATTAAATCCGGCATTTCCATCTGTATCTTTCCGGAGGGAACCCGGAACCGCACGGACGAGATGTTTCTGGAATTTCATGACGGCAGTATAAAAATTGCCGAGAAATCCGGCTGTCCCATCGTTCCAATCAGCATCAACAACGCCGGCGCTATTTTTGAAGACCATATTCCTTGGATTAAAAAGGCGCATGTCGTCATTGAATACGGCAAGCCTATCTATACCAAAGATTTGAGCAAAGAAGAGAAGCGTCGTCTCAGCGCGACGGTACAGAATGTCATCAAAGAAAACTATATCAAAAACGAAGAGCTGGTCTGACCGCTCTTCGTTTTGCTTTTTCCATATTCTGTCTCAGCAGACTATTCCCCGCTTACTTCAACTTCTCTCCCTGCCTGCAGCTCTTCCATAATCGCGCTCATCATCAATACCAGCTCCGCATTGAGTTCCACTTGCTTCATGATACCAAGTTTCTCATCGATATCAACATAGTTACGGCTTCCTGCTCCGTCCAGATAGCTGATTGAGCGAAGATTCCGTCCCAGCATATAATGCAGATGATTTTCTAACACCGTGGCATATTCATGATTTGTGATGATATGATCCACCACCGCCAGACGTGTAATATCCCGCAGCAATGCGGCTGTACCGCTTTCCTCTTCATCCATGCTCACCAGAAATTTAGAATTTTTGGAAGCATAAGAAATATTCTCCCCTTCCAGCATCAATATGTCAATCATGGTCTCACATGTATTCACGTCTACCCTCTGTTTGGTGGACAAATACGTGACGCACCCCCAGAAAATAAAATCATTCTCCATGTCCTCCAGCGGATTCTCCGTCAGATAATTCAGTATCACATTGTGATAGCCATATCCACCGGTCGCACGATACAATTCCGTGGAAGCATAGAAATATTCTTCCGGCGAAACATCCTTTAAATACTGTCCTGCATTACGATATGCCCTGTCTGCAGCCTTCAGACATCTGGTAGCAAATTCCCTGTCATAATTCTGATACAAATAACTGAATTTTGCCATGGTCGCCGCAAACTGGATTGTTGCATCCATGGTAATCCCATCAATATACAGCAGGTAACTCACCGCAGCATTATCCACACTGTTAACAGCAGAATACACTGCTCCGCTGGTCGAATCCTGCATCTTAAGAAGCCAGTCAACCTCATATTTCACTTCATCCAAAATATCCGGTATCCCGTTTCCACTCTCCGGTATCCCTAAGTCATCGTCAAACATCTGCGGATACAGTTCATATGCCAGCAGCAGATAATTCACCGTGCGGCATCCTGTTGGCACGTCCCGGGTATATGCTTCGTCGATATGCCAGCCTCCCGATACATCCATTTTAACATCCGCAGACTCTTTGAGCTGCGCCTCTTTGGAATGACATGCATTATGCGCAGCTTCTTCTGCCAGTTCCGAAGAAAGTGTCAGCCCGCACCGATTATAATAGTATTGTTTCAGCGCTACATCATACAGCTCTTCATAAGGATTCTCCTCTATCACGAACGTATAGGACTGTCCGATTACCTCCGCCTCTATGTAATATCTGCCGGGCGTCTGAAGGGAAGTAAAATCCCCGTAACTGACAAGTACACCCTCTTTCTCGTCATATCCTTTCTGCACGATTTCTCCCGTATAGACTTTCACACCGCTGTCCACATCAACTACCGCAAAAAAGTCCGGTAGTAATTCACCTTGAAACAACGCTATTTTACTGCTATTCTGCGCATATCCGACTTGATCTGTCAGAATGCTTGGAAGGCTTTCCGGCACTTCATAGTCAAACTCCGGAGACAATCCAAGCGTGGTAAACCCTTCATCAACATTCCTTGTGTCAAAGGAAAACTCCGACGCATAGGCACACCCCGCTAACAGCGGTATACAAAGCACTATGCCAATTAATTTTTTGAAAAATCCGTTTCTCATTCCAGCGGCTGCTCTTTCATCTTTATTACCGAAAGCAGCCGGCAGATGTACCGCCTCTGCCGCACTGCTCACCGTCTACTTGAACATCTTAACACAAAAGTCCGCATTCTTCATCATAATATACAATTTTTCCTTCAATAATTGTACAAAGTGTTTTTGTAAACACCTCCATCGGATTGCCGTTAAAGATTGCAATGTCCCCATCTTTTCCTACCGCCAGACTTCCCACACGGTCATCAACGCCGCAGATTCTGGCAGCATTAATCGTGATTGACCGAAAACCGTCTTCTGCGGACATGCCCTCTTTTACCGCCAGTCCGGCACAGATTGGCAGAAACTGTATTTTAGAAACAGGATGGTCGGTCGTGACCGCCGTCAGAATACCATTTTCACTAAGCAGTCCCGCCGTCTTAAATGCCATGTTGCGGACTTCTATCTTGTTGCGGCTCGCCATATCCGGACCCACAATCGCCGGAAATCCGGATTCCCTTATTTCATCTATAATCAAATGCCCCTCACTGCAGTGGTCAAGTGTCATCTTCAGCCCAAATTCCTTTGCGACGCGGATTGCTGTCAATATATCATCTGCCCTGTGCGCATGGGCTTTTAATGGTATTTCCCCGCTTAAGACCGGAAGCCAGCATTCGTAACGAAAATCCGGCGTCGTCTCCGGATTTTCATTAACTTTTCTCTCATATTCCCTCGCTCTTTCCAGCTCTTCCCTAAGCTTTGCAGCGATTGACATACGGGTAGCCGGCGAAGTACCCTGCCCCGAATAATTGACTTTGGGATTTTCCCCGAACGCCACTTTCATCGCCGCCGGCGCCTTGACAATCATCTGGTCGATACATCTGCCATGCGTTTTTAATACGGCAAACTGACCACCCACCACATTAGAGCTCCCCGGTCCAATCATCGCGGAAGTAATCCCCGCTTTGATTGCATCATGAAATGCATCATCCATCGGGTTAATTGCATCAATTGCCCGCAGATAGGGCGTCACCGGATCCACATTTTCATTGCAGTCGTCGCCTTCCATGCCTTTCTTTTCCTCCGTAATACCCATGTGGCAGTGCGCCTCCATGATTCCGGGCATGACTAGATTTCCCCGCGCATCAATCATCTGTACATGTTCGTCGCTTCTCAGTTTCTCCTGACTGCACTCCTTCATGTCCCCGATAGCTGTAATTTTACCATGTTCTATCTGTATATAACCGTCGGCATAATCGCGACCTTCCATTGTCTTTATATTGCCATGAATGATAACCAGCATGTCCCGTCTTCTCCTGTCATTAGAAAATTTCGCATAAATCACCTCATTTGGTAAGCTTTTCCTCCTGCGTCAGACCAGCTTTTGGCAGCTTATCAATGTAACTGGCTCATAGGATTCACCGGTTCCCCGTCTTTTGTCAGTTTGAAATACACATTTGTCCCTTCCATACTGTAGTATTTCGTCGGAGATGCCACAGTACCAATCTGATCGCCGACATTCACATAACTGCCCTCTGAGACAGTGATATTCTCTAGCTGCCCGTATGTCAGCTCATATCCGTTACCCAAATCCATCACCACCGTATTTCCGGTTTTCCGGTCATATCCGACAGAGGTCACCCGTCCATCTGCTGCCGCCGAAATGCCTGCTCCCTGCTGCGCTCCAATCACAATTGCCGGATTGTACTTATACTCCTGCAATGTGGGAAAATAAATCGTCTTGTCCATGCTGTAATTAATCAGCACATCTCCCACGATCGGCCACACCAGCCCGTCCTCTTCGTTAAAATCAAGGGACGGCTGCACCGTCGTTGAAATTGCCTCTGCTGTCTCTGCTTCTGCGACGCCGGACGCCGTATCCACAGATTCATCAAACATGCCCTCTTCTTCCTCATCGCTTTTCTTGCTTTTTTCGGAGACTTCTTTCTTACTGCTCTCCTTCTTTTCGCTCTCTCTTCCCTTTTCCTCTGTTTCCGCTTCTTCATCCGAAGCCTTGTCGGGCTTCTCACTCTCTTCTGCCGGTTTTCCGTTTACATCTGTCGGTTTTCCACTCTTGGATGAAGTTCCGGACTTCTCGCCAGTGTTTTCCACCTTCTGAGAATTTGCCTCTTGAAAGCTGGGGTCGTAATCCAAATCATCCGTTCCGACCTCCGCGAACAGAGTATCCAGCTCTTCACCGGACATCAGATTTTCGGCTGTCGTACCGCTTCCCTTTTCAATCGCCTCAAAATCTAACACATAATCTTCTTTTTCCGCTCTGTTGCTTCTTTGTACAAAAATACCGGTTACTGTCAATGCCGTTAACACAAGAACCGACGATGCCAACATAATGAATCTCTCTTTTCTAACACCATTTCTATTTCTTCTTGCCATGAAACCCTGCCTCCTATTTTCATGTTTGCTTTAAAAGCTTTTCGTAAAAGTTTACATGGTGTTAGTCTTACCCAATTTTGACATGTTATTCAATTTTTGCTAATTCTGTCCCGAAAAAAAATTCCTTCAGTATCTGGTCATAGGTTTCCCCGTTCAACGCCCTACAGTTTGCACCGTATTGACTCATTCCGAAACCGTGTCCGATACCGGTCACATGAAATACCATCTGCGTTTTCTCCCGGCTGACTTCAAAAGACGCCGACGGCAGTCCAAATAAATGCCGGAAATCTTCCCCGTCAAGCTCTCCAATCTGATTTTCCCCTTCAGCAAACGACACCTTTGTCACATATCCTGCCGCATCATAGGTAAGCTGTATTCCCTCCCATAAGCCTTCCACCGAATATCCGTCATCCAGGTACGGTTTTAAAACATACAGATAATTTACTTTAGAAACGGTCACAACACTGTTAAAGTCCTTAGCCGCTTTATCCTGTGCACATGCAATGCTTGTCAGATACGGACATTTCTCCGACTCCCACATTTCATCTGCATTTCTTGTCTGCCCGTTGCTGAGTTTAAAATAGGATGCCTGAATCGGTTCCCCCTGATAAGAAAGATAGAGTCCGTCAGTCTCTGCTACCGCCTCTTTATAATCCCCAAGCTCCTTTCTTGCAGCCAAATCCATTTCATACCACTTCTCCAGCCCCTCACCCGATAGGATTAGGCGCTCGCTTTCCTCCTCCATGAGCATCTGTACAATCTCCGTTCTAAGAAGCACTGCCTGCGCTTTTAACGCCTCCTTCTCATAATCTCCGGGCATTACATCCGCCAATTTATACACAAGATATTCTTCCAGCGGAATCCTCCAGACGCCCCACCCCATATCAGCTTGTACTTCATAATTCGTGGCATCCCCCGACTTTTTTGCTCCGCTGCTTAGGGACAGCGCATCCTTATCCACACCCGCATGCCCCCACAGACATGCACACACATATGGCAGTAAAAAAACAAACAAAAGAAATCCTGCTGCATCTCTTTTGTTTGTTCCTTTTAAGACGATTCTATTTTCATTCATGCGGCACCTCACATATTCTATTCCTATGTGTGCGCCTTATGTTTTATGTCTTACGACACCCGGACGAAGCCTTGTTTCCCGCTACCTTGCCAAATCCAAATGCTGTACCGTAGAGACATTACCGTTTTCATACAGGAAAATACCCGTATTTCTAATCATTGCATTATTATGGTTATCTTTCTCAGAGTTTAGGGCAAATTGTGTAGATACATTATGAAGTCCGATTGCCCCTACCCCTAAGTCAGACAAATGATATAATTTATCATTTCCATCCTTATCCTTCGTCCAGATTAACAGCTTCTTCCATATCTCATCCGCCTCGTCAATCCATCCGTTGCCGTCTGAATCATACTTCGCTAAATCTGCAAAACCATCGCCGGACTTTGTCCCGAAAAGCTCTCCGCCGTCATTAATGACTCCGTCGCCGTTTAAATCAAGCGCCAAGAAGCCGCTGCCGGATTTTAGCGAAGAAATCTCTTCCTCTTTACCGTCCTGATCCAAATCAAAGAAAAATTTCTGGTCCGATACCTGCGCAATATCCGTATCCAGATTGATGACAAGCGGATCGCAGTATGTCACCATTCCAGTACTGTACGTCTCCTCGTAATACTCTTCAAACCTGCGGCTCATTCCAACCTCAAGATTAAAAGAAAGCTCTCTTCCGTCCGCAGTCTTCACCATGCCCGTCGTGGAAAATGTCGTTTGCTCTTCTTCCACGTGATAAT
Organism: uncultured Lachnospiraceae bacterium; assembly: GCA_947564735.1. Classification (GTDB taxonomy): domain Bacteria; phylum Bacillota; class Clostridia; order Lachnospirales; family Lachnospiraceae; genus UBA3282. The sequence continues at coordinate 60,683 of CANOEC010000010.1, forward strand.
ACTGGTTCGTTAACGTATTGACCCGGTAGACCGGCGTCCTGCTGCCGCTGTTTGCCGCCATCTCCCACAAATCATCCCTGTCTCTGCGGAAATCGAAAAAAAGCTCCATCAGAAACTCGATGCACCGCTGTCTGATTGTCATCAGCGTATCTTCCGGGGTATTTCTCTCCTTCACCTTGGTCGCATTGGACAGATTCTTAAAATGTGTCGTGATATCTTCCAAGTTCGCGCTGTTCTCCTCATTCTCTTCGGTCCGTTCAGTCTGCTCTTTCTCTTCTCCGCTGCTTACCAGACTCCCAAGAAAGCTGCCTAAATGATTCTGCCCACTGTTTAGACCCGCTAAACTGCCCGAAAACTGCCTGCCGGATGCTCTCACTGATTTGGATGTTACAGAAGAATATCTTCTGGTCGATTCCATTCCAATCACACTGGAATCAATTCTCACCTTTCCCTCCTTTTGCAAAGACCTCTATCTACGCCTGTCTGTGCCACCGACTGCACCTTCCCTGATGCATTGCAATAGAAAGGACGGCATCCTCAAAGAAAATCCTTTTTCCTCAAAAAACACCGTCCATGGTCTGTACATCATTCAGATTCAAGAAGCAATCGTCTGGCCAAGAGCAACCGCCCCTCGTATTTTATATATCGGATGCCTGTTACAATTCCTTTAGTCAATAAATGGAAGACTAATAATCTTATCCGACTCTGTTATAATTAATCAGACATCCTTTCAGAATAATCTGACGCTCCTCATCCGTCAATTCACCGAGACACAGCTCAAACTCCGTCAGTTTCTCTTCTTCTACAGACACCGTATACGCCTTGATTACATCCGCTTTCTCTTCCACCGCTTTTCTGATATCCGGGAAAAACAGATAATCAAGATTCTGAAACGGCAAATCGCCCTCTTTGATTAAGAAAGGAAGCATTCCCCAGTTGATGAGGTTGGAACGATAACGCTTCGTTGCATATTCGTTCGCAATGTTTGCCCAGCCACCGAGTACCTTCTGGCAGCTTGCCGCCTGCTCTCTGGCGGAACCGTCACCCGGCTTCACCGCAAAAATCGTGGAACCGAATCCCGTATTCTCGTGAGAAGCATCCGCAAAAGTCTTCTTAATCACATTCATGACCGGCTTTACATCCGGGTGCGCCTGACAGGGATGCTCGCCCTGCATTCTCGCCTTCTCCGCCCTCTGAATATCCTTGGCGCGTCCCACATACTCCGGGTCTTTTCTGGATAACGTGAACTCGGCAAGTCCCAGCGGATTAGAACGATAGGAGGAAGTCTCGCCGGAGGGAATCAGCTCATCCGTAGTAGTCACCGGATCGTGAATCTCCGATACCACACGCAGTACCAGATTATCCGGCAAAGCGCCCATCGCAGGCCAGTCCTTGATATTGGGACCAAACTGAATCTCTACGCTCTCGTCCGCCACACCCTTAGAATCAAATACGCGGTTCTTATAAATATTGGCGTCAAAATGATATTTATATCTGTTAAGTTCTGCGTCAAATTCTGTTGCAGGCGTCAGCACTCCTTTGTTTGCCGCCGTTGCCGCAATCGAACGGGCATCCATCAGCGCCACGGACGAAATTTGTCCATTCTGCAGTTTGGAGCCTTCCCTGTTCGGGAAATTCCTTGTAGAATGACGGATACTGAAAGCATTGTTTGCCGGTGTGTCTCCCGCACCGAAGCAGGGACCGCAGAACGCTGTTTTCAGCACTGCGCCTGTCTCCAAAATTGCCGCCGCGCAGCCATTCTTAATCAGTTCCATATATACCGGCATGGATGCAGGATATACACTTAACGTAAAGCCATCGGAACCGATGTAAGAGCCCCTCAAAATATCCGCTGCCGCACAGATATTCTCGAAACCGCCGCCGGCACAGCCTGCAATAATACCTTGGTCAACCATGAACCTGCCGTCCACTACCTTGTCCTGCAAAGAATAGGGAACCGCGCCGTCCAAGCTGACCTTCGCCCGTTCCTCCACATCGTGAAGTACGTCTTTTAAATTAGCATTCACTTCATCAATCGTATAAGTATTGCTGGGATGGAACGGCATTGCAATCATCGGTCTTACCTTGGACAAATCCACCGTAATCATGCCGTCATAATACGCCACCTCACCCGGATTCAGTTCCTTATAATCCTCTGCCCTGCCATGGATATCATAAAATTCCTTAATCTGCTCATCTGTTCTCCAGATAGAGGATAAACACGTCGTCTCCGTCGTCATGACATCAATGCCGATACGGAAATCAGCGCTCAGTGCCGCCACGCCGGGACCTACAAATTCCATCACTTTGTTTTTCACATAACCATTGGCAAACACCGCACCGATAATGGCAAGCGCCACATCCTGCGGACCCACGCCCTTCACCGGTTCGCCCGTCAGATACACGCCTACGACGCCCGGCATATTAATATCGTAAGTCTGAGATAATAACTGTTTTACCAGTTCCGGACCGCCTTCGCCCATCGCCATCGTTCCTAATGCACCATAACGTGTATGGGAATCGGAACCTAAAATCATCCTGCCGCCGCCCGCAAGCATCTCTCTTGCATACTGATGTATCACCGCCTGATGAGGGGGCACATAGACACCGCCATATTTCTTGGCGCAGGTCAACCCAAACATATGGTCATCCTCGTTAATCGTACCGCCAACGGCACACAGAGAATTATGACAGTTGGTCAACACATACGGAATCGGGAATTTCTGAAGCCCCGACGCTCTTGCCGTCTGGATAATCCCTACAAACGTGATGTCATGGGAAGTGAGCTTATCAAACTTAATCTTCAGCTTGTCCATATTGCCGGACGTATTGTGCTCCTGCAAAATCCCGTATGCAATCGTATTCTTTGCCGCTTCCTCCTTGGAAACATCCCTTCCTGTCTTACTCTTAATCTCCGCCGCAGCATCCGCACTCTCCGGAATCATCTCCGTCCCGTGAAGCAGATATACGCCGCCCTCTGCTAATTTAACCATAGTAACTCCTCTCTGTAAACAATCATGTAACTCCATGTCCTCTGCGGAGAATGCACGCTTTTCGCATTCTCTTAGACATGGTCTAGTTATACATAGACATCGTTCTTTGATGTCTTAGTATAACTCCATGTCTTAGTATACAAGATATACTCCCCCCGCGCAAGCATGAGCTGACGTTCATGAGGAGTTAACATTTTTCAATATTTTTCGCATTTTCAAAACTCTTATCACCCATTACACTTTTCTTTCCATATCCTAAACGCCTTACAATCGCCATACCAATTTGCCCGGCTCCCGCCACAATCAAAACTTCCTTGGAGAGTTCTTTTTTTATTTCCTGCTGTCATGTTTGGTCCTGCGTTTCTCTACCATCTTCACAAACCATTCCACCATAGCCAAGTCATAATGAGAGAAAAAAGAGCTTGCCGCTTTGTCCAGTGCATTGATTGCTGCCATATCCCCATCTGTGGGGAAAATCAAACACATTGAAATTCTCCGCCATACGTTCCTTATGGGTATACGCATGTACGGTAAGGAAGCAAGAAACAGAAAACAAGAGATAGACCGCCCGCACCGCACTATTCCGAACCAAAGAAACCAACGACCAAAAAACAAGCATTGTGGGAAAATCTAAACTTTTGGATTTTCCCACAATGCCGACTACTACGGAAATTCTTCCATTCCATATTTCTTTAAAATCAAAAGGACAAGATAGAAAAAAATACAACCGCATGCTAAAATAGCGTAAGAAAAATGACAGTAAGAAAAGTTTTCTGTCACAAAACCAAAGTTGTGTTGTCTAATTAAACAGGAGGTAAAAATATATGAATAAAAAAATGAATGAAGAATTACAGGCTTTAGTTGATAAAGCCACCGCAGGGGATAAAAATGCCCTTGAAACGCTTATTGTAGGTGTACAGGATATTGTATTTAATTTATCCTTGCGAATGCTCGGTACTTTTGCCGACGCAGAGGACGCCACACAGGACATTTTGTTAAAAATGGTTACTCACCTTTCGTCTTTTAGAGGTGACAGTTCATTTACAACATGGGTATTCAGTATTGCCACTAATCATTTGAAAAATCACAAAAAGCATATGTTCGCCCACTACCCGTTGAGTTTTGAATATTATGGAAATGATATTGAAAACGGAAAAATACAAGACGTACCAGATTTAACACAGAATGTAGAAAAGGATATATTAGCGGAAGAATTGAAAATGTCCTGTACCAATGTGATGTTGCAATGCCTTGATATAGAGAGCAGATGTATTTTCATATTGGGTACAATGTTTAAAATTGACAGCCGGATTGCAGGGGATATTTTGGAAATGACACCCGAAGCATACCGCCAGAGGCTTTCCCGAATACGCAAAAAAATGGCGGATTTTTTAGGACAGTATTGCGGTGAATACGGCAGTGGCAAATGTAAATGCAAGGATAGAGTGAATTATGCGATACAAAGTCATAGACTAAATCCGTTACAGTTGGATTATATGACAGCCAATGAAATCTCTATTCAGACTATGATAGATGTGAAAAATGCTATGGAAGATATTGATGATTTATCGCAGGATTTTTCGTTTTGTAAACCCTATCAATCCCCCGAACGCATGAAACATCTGGTACGGGAATTTTTAGATTCCACACAGTTCTCTATTATCCAAAAAAATTGAAGGAGAAAAACATGAACACTCAAATTATTATTGACTACTTATCAGCTTTGAGTATGAACAATAACCGTGAATGGTATCATGCAAACAAGGACGATTATAAAAAAGCAAATGCTGAATTTGAAAAGTTGTTACAGACATTGATACTGGAAATCGGGAAATTTGACAGCAGCATTCTACATAACAATCCCAAAGATCTTACGTTTAAAATTGTAAGGGACACCCGATTCAGTCATGATAAATCACCGTATAACCCTACGTTTCGCGCTCATATTTCCCCAAAAGGGAAATTGCCTGTTCCTGTCGGCTATTATCTTATGATCAAACCGGGGAATCAATCTTTTTTAGGCGGCGGCTTGTTTGCGGATATGTTTAAAGACGCTACAACGATGATACGGGATTATATTGTCCAAAACGGAGAACAGTGGGAAAAAATTATCCACGAACCGAATTTTGAAAAATATTTCACCGTGCAGGGAACAGCATTAAAAAACGTTCCTGCGGGATATGAGAAAGAGCACCCTCAAGCAGATTATTTAAAATTTAAGAGCTGGTATCTTGAATATCCACTGAAAGATGAAGATGTGAAAAATGTAGAAGTGTTTCTTGCAAAAGCAATAGAGGTTTTCCAAATCATGAAGCCATTTAACGAATATTTGAACAAGGCACTTGTAAATTTCCAGCTACCGACAAGATAGATAAGTAACATATTCAACTTAAAGTTACAAAAAATAATTATAAACCATGTAATGCCATAGGCGGGAGAAAGGGGATTTTCCATGACATGTACAGAAGCATACAAGGAACACATCATGTATACTTTCCACGGCTTTTGCAAAGTCATTATCCATAATGCAACTATCACCGCATGGCGTGACCAGCAAAGGCGGCACAAAAGAGAAATATCCCTTGAATACCTCACAGAAGAAAAGTTTTACCCTTTAGGCACAACAGACGAATATTTCACAGCATCTGTGGAACGGGGAGCCACATGGCGAGGAGACTGGATATATTTGATATCCCCCGCTTTCAAACAAATGGCTGGCAAAACTGTGGCGGCAGGTATGGGAAGAAACCCGAAAAGAATACCTTTCGACCTGCCACACTTATACCAGTATTCTGTAAGGAGTCCGAGATTCTTACGGGAAAGGATCGAATATCAGTCAATCCGCCCTTTTGCCTCCCGGACATGGATCGTCATGTTCGTGCGGGAAATATCATCATAGTAAAGATGGACAACTTCAGATATACGCAGACCGGAAGAATACATGGTGGCAATAACTGCTTTGTGTTTGAAAACAGTGGAAAGCGGAGATACAGTCGTTGCAAGCCGAGTATGACAGTATCAGCAAAGAAAAGTCCAAGACTGCCACAGAGTTAGCTTATGCCGAGGTAATCAGCTATAACAGGAAGAACCTTGAGAGGGAGCTTCAGAACGAGAGCCGACAGCATAACAGACAGCAAGGTAAGACTAAGCGGAGGGAGGAAGAAATTTAATAGAAATATGCGTGTGATTGTGGTATTCTGTTAGAAGTACAAATCGGAAATTGCAGGAGGAACTGACATGGCTAAGGTTATACTGATGTGCGGTAAAATTTGTAGTGGAAAAAGCTTTTATGCTGATAATATCCGCAAAAACAAATCTGCTGTACTTCTCTCAGTAGACGAAATCATGCTTGCTATGTTCGGACAAAATGCCGGAGAAAAACACGATGATTACGTTGACGCTCTTGAAAATTATCTTCTTAAAAAGTCAACAGAATTTGTTGACGCTGGAATTGATGTAGTTATGGATATAGGTCTTTGGACAAAAGCGAAAAGAAAAGCTGCAAGAGATTTTTACAATTCAAAGAAAATAATAAGTGAAATACACTATTTGGACATTTCAGATACAGAATGGAAAAAACGCATAGAAAAAAGAAATAACCAAGTATCTAAACATCAAGTTTCTGCTTACTATATTGATGAAGGTCTTGCTGAAAAGGCGAACCATCTCTTTGAAAAGCCTGATGGATTTGAAATAGATGTATGGGTAAACTGTTAAATTCCAGTTTATCTACTAACTGATTTAACTTTCCCCTATTTTCAAGGCTTTGCACAATGCCAGCCTCAAAATATGTATCCTTTTCCCTTGTTTTTGCCCTTATGGGCATGTTACAAGGGAAAGTTTTTCTTATCCAGTTTTAATTCATTCCCACAACCTTATCCAAGAGCTTTGCAGATTCCCGCTTTGCCTCCCTTGTTGCGTGTGCATAGACATTCATGGTAGTGCTTACGTCCGAGTGTCCTAAAAGTTCCTGCACATCCTTTGGCTGTGCCCCGTTTGATAACAGGTTCGTTGTATAGGTGTGTCTTAATGTGTGGAAGTGGAATCCTTCTAATTCTGGTACTTTCCTTGCCGCTGTCCGGCAGGCTGTTTCTACGGTGGCAGGAAGTTCAAGACAGCCATCTTCCCTCAGGCATACAAAGGAGATTTCCGTATAATCCTCCGGCACATTCTCTGTCATTCCTAAATTGTAATACTCATAATGTACCCGATTTTTCTCTGTAACTTCCCTGTAGAAATTCCTGTGGTAGAGTTCGTCATACTGCATACGGTTTTTAAGCTGCTGTTTCCTTGCTTTCTTCAAGATGTCAGCGAGGGCATTGCCAAAATCAACAATCCGTACTTTCTTCCTTTTTGTAGAGCCGATTTCGTGCTTATGGGTAGCGCCGTTGTAGCGGACACTCCTGCGAACTGTCAGGCATTGTTCCTCAAAGTTGATATCCTGCCAAGTCAGTCCTGCCACTTCCCCAAGCCTGAGACCTGTAAAATAGGATATCTGTACAGGCAGGATTGCGTCTTTGCTCCGCTTGCCAAGCTGTGCAATCAGCTTTTGGTACTGCTCAAATGACAGTGGCTTGACCTTGCCATTGTCGGGGTCCGTTTCTTCCGCAAACAAGTCCATATCGTCCTTTTTATGCCTCATGACTACATACTGCATGGGATTGAATGTAATGTACTGTTTCGGGAACACCGCAAAGCGGAATGACTGCTGTAATACTGCGGAAAATGCCTTTACATAGTCTTTGGAATACCCTTTGGAAACAAAATCTTCAATCGTGCCTCCAAAAGACATGATATCCATGAACTGCTGTAAATGCCCCGAAGTGACCGTTTTGAGTTTTCGTCTGCTTACAGGGTGCTGTTTAATACGGTTGATCGCCTGAAGATAAGTACCAACAGTGCCATTGCTTAATGTGCCTGTCTTTAATTCTTCCTCTGCCCATGTGTCAAGTAGCTGCCCAAGCGTGATATTGTCTGCCTTTGCAATGAATTTCTTGCTTTCATAATCCTCCATTGCCTGCCTTAACAGCTTTTCCGTTTCGCTCTTGCTTTCTGTTCCTGCACATTCTTTCTGTACCAGATTCCCGCTTGCGTCCTCCACATAGAAGCGGTAGTACCATTTTTTTCCTTTCTTCCGTACTGATCCTTTTGCCATAATCGTTTCTCCTTTCAATGAACGCATTTCTGCGTATGTAATTCATTGAACAGATATGGCAATCGGAACTGATGAAATGCTTTCTGCTGATAAGGATAGTATAAAATCTGCTGTCCTTCCATACCTAATCGGGATCTTCCTCTGATAAAAGATTGGAAAGTCTTGCAGCGGCAGCATCAGGATTTTTGGAGTAGAGCCTCACTATGTCACCCATATCATTAAGGGCATTTACTGTGTGGGTAATCTCCCGAAGGAACATGATTTCATCATATTCCCTCCCTGATTCAAATCCCATTGTCTTTGCAAGTTTGGCGCTTTCCTTGTTTCCTTTAAACTTCCTGCACGCAAGACGGAAAGAGTCCACAAACGATTCATATTCCCGCAGCATCAGCAACAGCAGGTCTTTTGAAAAGTCTGATTCGGAAGTTTCCATGTCATAAGGCAGCTTTGAAAGAATGGAGGACATGGCATCACGGATTAACATTTCCTTTTTATCCGTAATGTCAGATTCGTATTCCTCCGTTTCGCCTTTTAACCACTCTACGGAAACATGGAGAGCATCTGCCAGACCGTCAAGGACGAGTTTCTTGGTGTTGTCAATCGTTCCTGCCTCATACCTCTGGATAGTGGATGCGGTGACACCCATTTTTTCAGCAACATAAGGCTGGTTGACGCCCAGTTCCAGTCTCCGCTGTTTTGCTCTGCCGCCGATTATCTTGCGTAGCTCCTTGTCTTTCATGTTGGGTTTCCTCCTTTATCGGTATGGTCAGAGTATATCATATCAAAAGCAATATTGCAATATGCAAGTTAAAAATAATTTTTAAAATCACATAACGCTTGACAATAAAATATAAATGGTGTATAGTAAGCATACTATAAAAATTGCATATTGCATTTTAAGAGGAGGAGAATGAATGACAGAAATGAAGATTGCCCTTTCGATTGAGGAGGCAGCCGACTACACGGGTGTTGGTCGGAACACACTAAGGAAACTGGTAGAGTGGAATAAGCTCCCTGTATTAAAAGTGGGGAGAAAGGTACTTATCAAAAAGGACATTCTGGAAATGTTTATGACTGTCAATGAGGGAAGGGATTTGAGGGACAAGGGCAATGTCAAAGCCGTCACAAGAAAGCCTGCTGTATAAAATGCAGGCGCATAGTTGCAGTGAACTTAAAAAATGCAATCATTTTTGAAAAAAGAACTTAAAAAATGCAGTCACTTTTGAAAAATGAACTCAAAAAGTAAGTTCACTGAAAAACTGTGTGATATATGTTCCGCCAAAAATGAACTTAAAAAGTGCAATCACTCTGAATAAAGTCAGTTGACTGCCGGAAACAGCAAAAATGAAATTCAGCATAATCAGTACATCTGGGACAGATAAGGATAACAAAGACGGGCAGAAATAATAAGACTGCTGATAAAACAAGCATAAAACAGCCGGAAAATTGTTTCCAATATGCAGGAGATACATTTCACTGAATACCCTCGGAGAGCCCCCGCAGTATTGGCTTGCCAATACTGCTAGGGGGTTATCATCTATGGCAGAGCCAAGATGATAACCGCACTGCTCCAATATGAAATCAAGGAGGAAGGACATGGGAGAAATCTCTTTCAGCAACCACATCAGCAACAAGAAGAGCGCCATCAACAGCAAGGCAAAACTTGCAGGGGTTGCAAAACACAATCTGAGGAAGTATCATTCGCAGGATTACAGCAGGGATAACATCACACTTCTTTATGGGACAACGAATCTCATGCAGGACGTGAAAGATGTTTACCGCAAAGAGTTTGACGCTGCCCTGCATGAATACAATACGAAGCAGAAAAGACCGGAAAGACGGATTGACGATTATTTTGAACATGTATCCGAAACGGAACAGGATATGGCAGTGGAAATCATCATACAATGCGGGGATAAGGGCTTTTGGGAACAGAACATGGATGACAGGATATTTATGAAGCAGGTCTATAAGCAGCTCCTTGTAAAACTGCAGGAATATCTGCCGGATTTTAAGATAGCCAATGCGGTGATCCACTTTGATGAGGCAAGCCCGCACATGCACGTTGTAGGAGTTCCGATAGGGAGGGGATTTAAACGGGGGCTGTCAACAAAAGTGTCAAAACGTTCCGTATTCACTCCCCAAGTCCTGTCAGAAGTCTTACAGGATAAAATGCGGGCGGATGCAAACCATTATATGAAAGCCATATTCCAACAGGAAGTAAAGGAAAAGAAAAAAGGAAAAAACCATGACCTGACTGTTGCGGAATACAAAGTTGCAAAAGAAGAAGAGAAAATTGAAAAATTATCAACAGATAAAATAGGATTGGAGGCTGACCTTCTCGTCCTGAACCATAAAAAATCCACTACACAAAAGAAACTGGAGGAACTGGACGGAGAGATTGAAAGTTCCAATATATTTTTTAGAGCAATCCGACAGATAAAACAGTTTATACAGGCGTATCTTCCCTTTGCACCATTGATTGAGGAATTTGCGAACCATGTGGAACGTGGGGCGGATATAGAGGCAGGAAACAGCTTTCGTGGCTTGCTGACCGCACTTGGGGAACTGCTGAATTCATTCAAGGAGATCATAAAAGACGGATTATGCTGGTTTCCACGCCTTATGCGGTGGCAGACCTCAAAAGGCGAAGTTTCCCCTGTGTTTGAAGATAACAGGAATGAAGGCTATTACTACCGGCTTAAATCCTATATGGATATCCATACAAGGCAGGAATACCCGAAAGAACTGATACAGCCGGAAATCAAGCTTGAAAACCGTACAGGCACAATAGACCAGTTAGCGCAGAATGTGGAAGCTGTTGAAAAGCAGGTACAGTTTATGGGTGTAAAAATGAACAGGAATCAAATGTATTAGACCTAGCCAATTATAAAGCAGCAGACTAAAACTAAAATCTTGTAATGCTCAAAAGGACATTTCCATTCTTTGAAAATGTCCTTTTGCATATACGAGGATGCGAGAGTGTGCATATCTCTGAAATAGAGTTTTGGGGCGTGATAAAATGAAGCTGTTATTATGTAAGATTTTGTTTTGCAACCTCTTTTAGCTTATCAATGAGTTTTTGAGCATCTTTGGATAATGCACCATTTTCATAAGTCTTAATTAGTTGGTTTGGAAAATAGTTCTCATATATATCCATTTTTTTAGACCATGAAATATCGTAATCCTCAGTGCCAAGCATACCAACATGTTCCCAGAACATTTTCTTGCCACATGGCAGGTAGATAGTAAAGTCAGGATTTATAGTTTTTCCATCTCCATATTCCAGTAATTCCTCGTATTTATATTTAATACCAGATGCATGGAGTAAATCACAAATGATAACCTCGGATTTGCTTCGTACGTTATTACCATCTACGGTTGTATAGATACGATTCAGTTGATATTTATCCGTTCCTAAATAACGTGCAATTTCCTGATGTAAATACTGGGAGTTAGGGTTATCTTCAAGTAATTTTACGAAGTAGTTTAATAATTCATGCTTATATTCTTTCTTTTCGGTAATATCATCAAGCATTATTTTCATCTGCTCGTCTGATATGTCAGTTGATGTGACCTCTATTACTAACCATCTTTCTAAGGGTTTTTTGAGTTTTGCTTTTCCTCTAATAATAGAATCGTACACTATATCAGATAATTCTTCAGCAGTTATGTTATTTGCTTTCATTATACGAACAAAGCCTTTGGATCGTGTGCTATCATAGAGTTCTTGTAATTTAGTATCTTGAATATCATATAATTCTGTAAGACCGGAAAAACCTTTACAGATTATTTTAATTAGACCAGCTTTCATATAGTATGGCAAACATTCTTGAATGTCTTCATTGTCAAAATAAGCAATCACTCTGTATCCATCACGTTTTCCTATATTCTTGTAGACTTCCTGTAGCTTTGCCTCTGTTGGAAATGACCTGTCTATAAAATGTGTTCTCTTTACATCTATATTCTTATTGGAATATAGCAAATAGGCATTAGCACCATATCCGTCACGAGCGGCTCGACCAACCTCTTGATAATATTGCTCTGCGGATTCTGGTATCATAAAATGAATCACATTTCTTATATCTTTTATATCAATTCCCATACCAAATGCGTTGGTTGCAAACACAAGGTTGATGTTCCCATTACGGTATTGCTCTATAATATCCATTCGTTCTTTTGAGGACATTTCTCCATGAAACCATGCTGCCTTATAACCTTTAGAGATTGCCTCCTCACATAAGCCCTCTACAGCACGTTCTCCTTTTTTTCGATATACATATACCAATGTTTTTTCGTGACGATGGTTTTTAATTATTTCCCAAAATTTATCTTCTTTTTCATCTTCTTTGTTGAATTTAAGAGTATGGAGTTGAATTTCGTTTCGCATTAAAACAGTCTGTTTGAGGATATTGTGCTTTGAAATATGGAATTCTTCACAAATATCTTTCAATTCTTTTGGATTAAGAGTAGCGGTTAAGGCTAAAATTCTGCACCACTTGTCAGCACCGAAAATTCTATCCAGAAAATTTGGTATGCGTTTGTAAAATGGTCTAAAACTCATGCCCCACTGGCTGACACAATGCACCTCGTCAATTACCAAGAGTTTTATATCTTCTTTTCTTTGTTTCAGGCAGTATTCAAAAAAGCCATCTGTAGCAAATTTTTCAGGACTGGCAAAGATAAATTTTGGCGTACTTTTCTTATTGGCAAAATCGGATAATACAGTCATTTGTTTCTTGGCATTTATACCACCATGAATAACCAATGTTTCATATCCCTGATCATTTAGCTTTTCAGCCTGTTCAGCAATCAATGCAGTCAATGGGGAAACAACCAGTGTTATTCCTCCAACCTCCATAGCAGACATCCAGTAAATTATGGATTTACCACCGCCAGTAGGCATAATGCATAAAGTATTATCTTTTTCTACAAGGTTGTTTATAACATCCTTTTGAAATTCTTTTAGTTGAAAATCAAAAGAAGGAAAGTATTTCCTAAAATCTTTATCCAAATTAAGCAAATCCCATACCTCCATCTCTTATCTGCGATTTCATAACAGAAATATCAGCATCATGTTCAAGGGCAACATATTCAAGGAAAGCATCTACTATGATATAGCGATAATCCGGATCTATGTAAGCATTAAGTTCAGTAGCCTTATCACGAAGAAGTTTGTAGATTTCAAAAGCATAATATACAAATAATGTATACGGATAAAAGTAATTCTGCTGGACTACTCCTTTATCTACATCTATCATTAAAAACTCAGAGTCCATAGTACAGTTGTATTTCGATTTGCCTGACAAATACCACAATGCCCATAATGCACTTCTGCTACGATTTGGGAAAAGCCCTGGGTATACTTTATACAACATATGCGTTTTTATACCACCGCCAATTACTCCATAGGCTGTATAATCATCTGTATCCATTAAGTTCATACTTAAATCTTCATAGGTTTCGTAGTTCTCATATTCCTCTTCATCATAATTTTGGGCATATTCATCAGCAAACTTACATAGATTTGTGACCACCTCCAAGAGCCAATCAGCATCAGCATGACTGAAATTTCCCCTGTATTTATCAAGCTCTTTTGCTTTTCTGTTTGCAAGGGTTTTTCGGATAATGGGGCATTCATTTCTAAGGATTTTAGACTTAAAATGATCAGCATCATCAACTAAATCTTCCAATAGCTCCATATCCATTATCTTTGAATAATCACCTTGATCCTTTTCGTATTTAACTAAGGATTCTTTTATTATCGACTTATAATTAATGGAGAGTTGTTTGCTGGATATAGGTTTGGTATATTTCCCATCTATACCAAATTTCTTTTGAAGTTTTGTAAAATCTTCATCTGTTAATCCATTTCCGGCGTTTGTTTCAAGAAAACGCTGGAAATATCCCTCAAAATTCTTCTTGATTTCTCCTAAAACTTTTTTGATATGTTCATAATCGTAACAAGGTTCTTCTACATCAATGCCTGCACCCACATACATGGTTTGTACCTCCAATTCTTTTGTTGCTATATCGTTTTGTCATAGCGTGAATCTACTTCGTAAATCAATATGTAAGTTACAAAACATACATGTTGATTATTCCACGCCAAGAGACCCAGATTCCACTGTGGATAGGCTCCACCAGATTTCCTAGTGGTGCCATCAGTTCGCAGAACAGCTCCACCCTTACTTTTGCTTAATTACCCCCACTCAAATGGGGATTTTGTGTCAATGATGCGCGGCAGCGCAGGCGATAGTCCTTGTCATTGACACAGAAGCCCCACTTTGAGTATTCTGGGGCATGGCAAAAGGCAAGAGGATCCTACCCGTGTGCAAGTGGATCTCAAACAAATATTGGTAGACTCAGATACGTGGAATATTCACATGTTGTAATTATAAAGTTTCTATGTTGTAAAAGCAATACAAAATACCGTAAATATTATACAGAACTATTCAAGTGTTTCCCTTAAAAATCATCAATAACACGGATGAGGTTCTGTTTTGCATACCAGCTGTCGCAGAGAATGATGACATTCTTCTTGCTGTAGAGTGCAGGCATCACCTGTCTGATCATGGAAACGGCAAGGTCAAGCTTCGTGGCGTCTTTTTTCCACATGCGATATCCCAGGGGGACGGCAGTGTAAGAGCTCTTCTATCCTTTCCGGACGGGGACGCAGAGCATGAGGCTGACAAAGTAGTGGTCGTTAAGGTAATTGGAGCCGTTGTGTGCGGCATGATCGAACGGTTTTGAAACATCTTCAAACTTTGTACCGAATTTTTCGTCCATGGTATCGTCAACACAGAGGAACACAGGCTGAGTGTCAAGTCTCTGTGGGACAATCTTCAGAGCCAGAGCCGCAGTTACTCCCATAAATCACATGTAATCAGCCTTTGCATAGGAGCAGGTATAATAGAAAGCATTGAGCGACTTTTCTGTAATCTTCGATAGGAAATGCCTGAAGAGGAAGCGGATTGAATCAGCGGCTTCCAATGCTAGCATGGAAAGCACCAAAAGGAAAAGAGCTTTTGCCGTTGGAGCTGAGAACGCGGAAAAATATATGTAAAGTTTGCCAATCACGGTATTTCTGTTGTATAATAAATTTGACGTACAGGGTCGCACTCCTTCGTGTATTATTTGAACGCAAACTTATTATACAACGGGGAGAGCTTTGTGCGTCATTTTATTTGAAAAACTTGTAAATTGGTGTGCTTTGATCATCCATTATGGATACCTCCTTTGATTTTGATAATCTCTCGGAATCTCTAAGCCGGTAAAATCAAGGCTTTCAGATCCTTTTTTATTAAAATCCCCCACTTTTTTGCCAAAAACTCTTGACATTTCCATCGAAAAATGCGGCGCTTCGCGCCCTTGATCAAAAGCATATTTTTCGATCGAAGGCGATTTCATTTGTTACCTGTTAATTCCGGCGGCCATTCCGCCTATCAAAACTTTGTTGTTGATAATCTTCGTAAATATTATCCTGATCCGGATTCCATCCCACGTTCTGTCTGGGATATCATTGACCGTTTCTGGAACCTTGATCTCTCCTACACTGATGAAAAACTCAAAAACAAATATTCCATCTTTGGTCCAAAACCGAGGACTCCTTCCAGCATGCACCGTTCCTATCTGCTCTCTATTGATTTTAAGGTTACTTCCATTACTGAATGGGTTGCAATGCTTAAGATCAATCCTCTTTTTGCTATCCTAAGCGGCTTTGAGGTCGGTGATACCCCTGGTGTCGGCACTTTCTACGATTTCTTTGACCGTCTCTGGGATTCCGATGATGATAACTTTTCCCCTCATCTCCTTCCTTTAAAATCTTCCGTCAAAAAACCCTCAAAGAAAGGAAATAAAGCTGCTTCTGTGGAAAAACTGACGGTGGAACATCTCCTGAAAAAGCTCGAAGCACAGTCTCCTTCCCTGGATGGCCAGCCCTTTGCTTCCCTGTTTGACCTTTTCCACAAAGAATTCCTCCTAGAGTCTGTTAAGAAAGGGCTTATCAATAACTCCAGCCTTTCCATTGCCGGCGACGGTACACCTGTCGTAACCTCTGCAAGGGAACGGAAACGTCGTATCTGTGACTGCTCAGAGAAAGGCTTTTCTGACTGCAGCTGCGATCGTTACTTCTCACAGCCTGACTGTGACATTGGATGGGATTCCTCCCGCGAATGCTTTTACTTCGGCTATGACCTGTACATGCTTGTCGCCTCTGATTCCGAAAGCGACCTGCCCGTATTCCCTCTGCTGAATCCTGCCTCCCGGCATGACTCACATGGGTTCCTTTATGCCTATTTTGATATGATAAACTTCCTTCCACAATTCCATGTCAAAAAACTGCTCCTTGACTCTGCACATGATGCCATGCCTATCTATGAATACTGTAAAAGAAATGGCATCATCCCATTTATTGACCTCAATGAAAAACGCGACATCAGGACAAAATACAAAGATGACTTCACCATCGGTAAAGATGGCATTCCTGTCTGCAGAGCCGGCAGGAAAATGAACCATGACGGTGTGGAGCGGAGCAAATATCGTATAAAATACCGCTGTCCGCTTGCCAGCCGCAGATACGGCTGTTCCTGTCAGGAGCCATGTTCGGATTCCAAGTATGGCAGGACTGTACACCTTGCCATGAAAGATAACCCAAGGCTGATAAACATCCCTCCCCGGGACAGTAGGGAATGGAAAACTGAGTTCAATACCAGAACCTCGGCAGAGCGTTCCAATAAACGCCAGAAATTAGACTTTCTGTTAGAAAGCGGCAGACACCGCTCTACTAAGATGTGGTACTGCCGCCTCTATCACATCCTGATGTTACAGCATCTGGATGCATGGGATCTGCCATTTGAATCCACCCTACGAAAGTTGATTTTGAATGCAGCATGATCCTATGACTATCATACCTTATTTTCAGGCATAATGACAGTATTATGTCTATTTTCCATACCCATCTTTTCAATTTAGGATAATATTTACTTTTCAATGTTCAATGCCAGAACTTTGCTGGCATGATCACTCATAATTCCGAGAGATCATTTTGATGTGGCTGCAAACCCACACCATTATTTTTAGTACTTCAAGCAACGCTATAGCTCATTCTATTCTCCCCATCTCAGATGGTGGATTAAAATACGTTTTCATTAAAATTTTAGAAAAAGATTGACACGTATTGAAATACGTGTTACACTGAAGTGGTAGCAAGAGGCCAGTAGACAATGTTGAGTATGCAAAGACATTTGCCAATACTGACTTAGGAGGTTCCTTGAATGAAAGGTGCTGTTGCTACAAGACATGTCCTAAAAATCTTAGGACAAAATGGCTGGAGAAGAATAAGGGTGAATGGTAGTCATGCTATTTATTCTAAAGATGGAATTTCAGTTCCTATCAAGGTAACAAAAAAAGAAATCCCCATTGGTACATTATCCAGCATAATGAAAATAACCGGGCTTAGTTTTGACTAAGCTCGGTTATTTAAAAGAAAGGATATAGAAATGGAAAAATATATTTATCCAGCAGTGTTTTCTTATGAGGAAGTAATATATATTCGTTTTCCTGATTTTCCAGAATGTGTATCAGATGCAGAATGTGAAACAGAAGCATATTCAAATGCAAAAGAGGTATTGGAGTTATGGTTATACGATATGGAATGTAGGGGAATTAGTTTTCCAAGGAAAAGTGTGTTAAAAGATATTCCTCTATCTGATAATGAGATATTGGTTTTAATTGAGGTTTCCATGCCAGTAGTTAGAGATAAGGTAAAAAATATCTATGTTAAAAAAACTTTAACTATACCCAAATGGCTGGATGAATTAGGAAAGGCAGAAAATGTTAATTTTTCGCTTTTGTTACAAAATGCGTTAAAAGAATATTTAGGAGAAAAAAAATGAATGTAAATGCATATATAAAATGCAATGTATGTGGATGTGTTACTAGGGTAAAAGTGCAGGCCGGATGGTTGAGAGAGCATCCTATTGCGATATATTGTGGAGAGTGCAATATTTTGATTGAGGGCACAGTGTTTCAAGATCCTGATGAAGGACAGATTGGATTACAGTTTAAAAATGCTACTAGAGTATCATATGGCGAAGAGGCTGACTATTTTGTAGAGTCATCGGGTGAGTTTATAACTTTCAAAATGGTTTCCGAAGATGATCCAAGAGTAATGCTGTCATCTGTTATGACGCCGTTTATCCGAAATGCACATGATGATAAAAATGAAATTTACAGACATAATTTTATGGCACTGTTTAAAATGAAAGAGGATGAATGGAGAACTATTCGGAGGGTATTTGAATTATGGAGTAATCATAGTAGTGAACTGTATTTAAAGCAAGAATTGAAAAGAAACTTAATAAAACCGCAAGAAAGTGACCTCCTTTGGCAAGAGAAGGGATTGCATACTTTGTTTAATAGGGTTGGAAAATTCATGAAATATGACGAGGGAAAATTAGATGCAATTATTACAAGTATGAAGAAACTGCCATATAGGGAAGTGAAAGAGTTATTGAAATTTTTAAGTTCAAAAGAATATCTGGTTAATTGTAAAAGAAGAATATATGAGATTACTAATCAATATATTGACAAGTTTCAATATATGATGCCGGCATATAAGGAGTTGCTAAAAGAGGTAGAGGTAGATTATAGTAATTTTGGAATTACAACAACATCATTTGAAATGCTCAAAGATTTTTACATTAGTTGTTATGAATTATTGGGAGATATGGTTCCGATTCTTAATGGGTTAAATAATATTTTACTACGGAAAAGATATAATGAGAGTACGGACACAAAAATAAAATATGAGGATCTTTTATATAAGCCGAATTCATTAAAAGTGAAAAAATATATTCCAGAGGAAGGATTTTCAAAATTAGTTTCAATAAAGTTTAATGAAAGGATGAGGAATGCCATTGGGCATTATGACTATAAAATAGAAGGAAAGAGTCAAAAAATTTTGTATACAAGAAATACAAATCATACTGAGCATAAAGAATATGAGGATGAAATCTATTTATTGGAGTTTACCATAGATTGTTTGAAATTATATCAATCTGTAGTATATATGGAAGAAATAATTTATTTACTGGAAACGGCAGATTATAGCGGAAGTGGAGAAAAAATATCTTATTTAAAAAAGAAAATATATCCAAATGATCCATGTCCATGTGGGAGTGGAATGAAGTACAAAAAATGTTGTGATAAATTGATTGATAAGTACTGCAATTATATAGAGGTAATGGGAGGTATAGATAATGCCATTTGATTCGGAAGATGTAATGTATAAAGCTCTTGCTGAAATATTAGATGTTGATTTATGGATTATTCAGTTAATTGAACCATATATAGGAGAGGATACTGGAAGTTCAAAAGAAGAATGGCATTATGGATATTATGCTGAAATTCCATCTTATGAAAGTCTTGATAAAACAGTGCAGGAAGAGATAGAAGAACAAATAGATATTGAAACGTTTCCGTTTGGTCGAACACTGTATTTTACAGATGGAGAGTTATCAGAAACTAAAGCCGACCCATTAGGATGGCGTACTGATTTCGAAGCTGAAGAATATTATCAAAAGAACCCCCTTCAGAAAGATAATGTTATTGATGAATTATATTCAATATCAAAAAAATTGAGAGTATATGATGACGCAATAAATACCAAGGCTTTGCTATTTAGCGCTTTTAGTATTACGGAGAGCTATGTCCGTTCATTGATTTGGGATAAGATACCTGATTTGGATAGCGAGGTAAAAAATACGAAACTACGCAAGATATTGAAGAAACATTTGTACGACAAATTAAGTAGAACTTCTGGAAGAGAAGAATTGTATAAAGAATTTACAAGTAAAACATTAAAAAAAATTCCCTTTAGTGATCCATATAGGAATTCGTTGGCACATGATGTCGGACAAGCACAAGTAATAGAAGGAGATATTATAGTAAAAGATAAAAATGATAAAGAGTGCAGGCACAATATGGATGCAATTATAAATGATTTAATAGTTTATGTCCAAAATGTGGATAATTAAACAGACATTTGAAATATAGCATATATTTTCATTCATCTGTATAACTTTCCTAAATGTGAATGTTGAAAAATGGAATGTTAAATTTAAATTGAGCGTGAAGGAATGCAAAGACTTTTTTAAATGGCAATTACGAGTCAAGCGCATAGTGACTGGAACCAAGATAAACTTATAAACTTGTTTTGCAATGCCTATCAGGCGTTATTAAAAAGATTTGCTCTATTTTATGGGAGATTTCCCGCTGGGGTGTAGCGTTTCTTTTATAGGCAATGTAATAATAATTTCACCAGTTTACAAGTTTTTCAAATAAAATGACGCACAAAGCTATCCCTGTTGTATAATAAGTTTGCGTTCAAATAATACACGAAGGAGTGTGACCCTGTATGTCAAATTTATTATAAATAAAGAAAGCATTTCAATCAGTTCTTCCTGTCCTGTTCATTTCATGTTATAATTTGTTACAGGTTTTTCTTTCCCTTATTTTTGCCCTTATGAGGGTTCGTAACATGAGGGAAAAGGATATAACACAAGGGAAAATCTAAGGGCAAACTCACATGCTATAAATTTAGCAATTTCAAGGGTTTGCGAACTTTTTGGAGATAAGATATAACAGTTATTAAATGTTATAAATTAGGTCTTATCAGAATTCCAGTTTATCTATTAACTGATTTAACTTTCCCCTATTTTCAAGGCTTTGCGGTATGCCAAACCTCAAAATATTGCACCAAAAGAATGAAAGCATTGGTATCACCATGCGGTGACTGCTGTTGCGGCAGGGAAATAGAATGGGTTATGGTCCGGTCGATTGTCTGATAGGCTTTTCCTATCAAGTTTGTTTCTGGTCCAAAAGGCAATAACAGCCGTACAACAACAATGAGCCAGAAAAAGACATAGGCAAAAACATTTTCAATAAAATGTTCATTTTTCTGTTCTTCCTTTCTCCAAGAGTTTTTTCAATTCCTCATATTCTTCGTCTGCCAGTAGGTCTCCAGAAATCAAATCGGAAGCAAACCATTTTGCATTTCCTTCATAAATTTTGTATTAAAATAACAGACAGCACGCTCCGCGAACTGTCCTTATATTAATAAGAACCGTTTTGAACGTATAGTTGAAAACGGTTCCAAATGATAAAATTTTTTCTATTTTACGCTTAGAACTTACATCGTAAAATCTCTGCAAATTCTTCTGATATCTTTTTCGCATTTTCATTTTTCCAAAATGCACAATAATTTCGTTTGATTGGCTCATTTCCCCGATACAATGGAATCCTCATAATATTTGTTCCAAGCTGTCCACTGTAACAGCGTAAAAACCAACTCCCTTTCCAATGCCTGTATCTGCTGTGATATGGCGGATTGTAAGATATTACATTCATAAGCTGCTTCCGAAAAACTATTGTTCTTCACAACAGCTTGAAAATATTTCATCTGTCTTAGCAAAACATTCACCTCTGTTCAACATTCCTACTGTTTTCCATTATATTTAATCAAGTATGGGCATTCAAGAACAGATTTTGACAGTATTTTCTCTCATTCGTATTTTAAGTTTTTCTTGTCCCTTCTTTATAAAATTCCCCGTATTTTAGAGGACACGTATAAACCAATTTTATTTCATTGACATAAATTTTTTATTTTGATAGCATTTTAACCAGAGCAGGCGCCTACTCAAAAACAGTAGGAGGAACAAAGATAATGTATCATGGAAGATTTAGAAAAAGCCATTATGAAACAGGTTATAACTGGGGAGCCCTGTTATATAAGCACGGCAAAAAAATAGACCGGAACGTGACCTTGCAGGCAACTCAGGAACGCAGACTATTTGCAAAAGAATGTCTGCCCATTTATGAGAAATATTATCCCGAAATTTTGGATGAAATCAGAGGCTTGGCAGACGGACAAAGAGGCAGCTACGAAGATTTTTATACGTTTCTGTTAAGCATGTATTGTTTTGAGGTCAATAATCATTGTACTTGTTTTGCATTTGCAGATAAGGAGCATTTTATATTTGGCAGAAACAGCGATTTTCTTGTTGCACTGGAAAAGCTCTATATGAACTGTCTGTATAAACTGAATGGCGTGTATGGTTTTAACGGAAACACGACGGCTTTTATCGAAATGGAAGACGGGATAAATGAACATGCTTTAGCAGTTGGTCTTACCTTTATATACCCTAAGATGATAAACGCAGGTTTTAATTCCGGTATGCTGGTGCGGTATTTATTAGAAAAATGCAAAACCGTTGATGAAGCGATTGAACGTCTGCATATGCTTCCCATTGCTTCACAGCAGACGTTGACGGTTATGGATCATTTTGGTAATTGTGCTGTCATAGAATGTAACTGCAATCATGTTGAGGTAATAAGACCCACCAAAGAGCATCCTTTTGTCGTGGCTGCAAACGGTTTTGTTTCCCCAAATATGATTGAATACAATCATCATAACATAGATGACTGGCGCTCAAGCGAACGATATGCTACCGCTTACCATGCGCTAATGAAAAATGAAAACAATTATTCTTTGGAACTGGCACGGGATATTTTATCCGGCAAATATGGGTTCATGTGCCAGTATGAACGAAAGAAGGGCGCCGATACCGTATGGTCAGTCATTTATGATGTAAAAAACAAAAAGATTTATAGAGTTGAAGGGAATCCGTCACGCAAGAAATTTATTGAAGATACCAGAATAGGTAACTTCCTTTGAACGACTGAAAGGATTCAAGGCAGTACATGACATAGGAATAAGCATCCTCAGTTTTCGGATGCTTATTCCTTTTTGTAATTATGACAGTGTCTTTTCAGTGCATAAATTTAACTTTTCTGTTTCCAATTCAATAACCTTTTTGTCTATTCTTTGAAACAAACCTCTATCTCCGGAAGCCTATAGCCAGCGGGGACAGAACACCTTTGCCAATGGCTGTCTACACTTAACCAGTTGCACACCTTTGCAGAGGAAAATGGCAGAAACGGATAAAGCAGCACCGCCAAGTTTGCAATGATCTGCACACATTGATATAACGTGTTGGCACACAATGCCGCATTGGCTGTTCTGGTAATCCAAGGCTGCTGTGTATCAAAAAACTTATTTGCTTTTCTGATGAATCCGAATATCGTATCCAGAGCATCCTTGAACGCACCGCCCTCTATTTGCTTCCCCACAGTTACAAACAGTTCATCTATCTGTCCGTTCATCACCGGATTGTCCGCTCCCTGCGGAATCACCCCATTATAATATTTGGTGATAAAAGCCAAAGAACGGTTTACAAAATTTCCGTATGCCCCAAGCAGTTCTCCATTATGGCTCTTAACATACTCCCTCCAAGAAAAATCAGCATCTTTTTTCTCCGGTCCATTTGCCAAGAAAAAATACCGAATAGAGTCCGCCTCATATTTATCCAGCAAATCTTTTACCCAGATGGCGTAATTCTGGCTTGTAGAGATTTTTCTTCCTTCAAGTGTCAGATATTCGCTTGATACAATCTGGTCGGGCAAATGCCATTTCTTATCATGTGCCAGCAACAAGGACGGCAAAATGATGGTATGGAACGGAATATTGTCTTTTCCGTGCACATAATAATGTTTCGCATCCTTTCCCCAGAGTTTTTCATATGCCGTGTTCCCTTCCTTTGCTGCAGTTTTACAGGCAAGTCTGCTTGCAGACAGATAACCTAACACGTTTTCTGCCCAAATATAAATTGTTTTACCTTCATATCCGTCTTTGGGCACTTGTATGCCCCACGCCAAATCCCTTGTTAACGCTCTATCCCTTAATCCTTCCCCGATATATCTGTTGGTAAATGCTATAGCGTTTTTGCGCCACTGCGGATGATCGTTTACCAATTCTTCCAATTCCTTTTGCAGCTTGGTAACCGCAAGGTACAAATGCCTTGATTTTCTAAAGCTGATGTTTCTTCCGCATACCGCACAAACCGGCTGCACAAGGGTTTCAGGTTCCAGTACCATACCGCAAAAATCACACTGGTCGCCCCTCGCATCTTTCCCGCACTTCGGGCATTTCCCTAACACAAACCGATCCGCCAAAAAGGTATCGCAGCTTTCGCAATATGCCTGCGGAGACTCTTTTTCATATACATATTCACTTTCATAGAGTTTCTTATGAAATTCCTGTACAAATTTCTTGTGTTCATCCGATGATGTTTTTGTATACACATCGAAGCTGAACCCTAATCTATGAAAACAATCTACAAACTCCTCATGATAAAAATCGCTGATTTCCTGCGGCGTCCTGCCTTCCTGCTTTGCCCTGATTGCAACCGGTGTCCCATGACAATCACTCCCGGAGACAAAATATACATGGTCTCCGACAGCCCTATGGTATCTTGCCAATACATCACCGGGCAATAATCCGGCGATATGCCCTATGTGCAATGAACCATTTGCATAAGGCCATGCGCCTCCAATTAAAATATTTCTCATTTTACATACCTCATTTCTTGTTTTAAGTGATAACTTGGTTTTATGCCATCAAAAATCTCTTGATTTTCTACAATAAAAAAACCCTCCTCTCTGAAAAAAAATTTTTTTTCAGGGACGAGAGCCATTGCTTCGTGTTACCACCCTAATTTATCCATACCTCACGATATAGACCTCATCAACTACGGACGAGAAATGATTCGTCGATAGTCTATCACAGTAACGGGTGAATCCGTCGCAGCCTTTGCCTAATAGCTTCGGTGCGCAGCTCCGAGACCATTTTCAATAGTTTCTTCTGCATCTGTTCTCACCTATCCAGATTCTCTGTAGCATATCCGACTATTTACTCTTCTCTTCATTGCCTTTGCTATATTTCCTGTATTTTATAATATATCTTTCCATTTGTCTACCCGTTATGTCCTTAAAATATTCCTGTTCTTGCACATGCAGATTGTTTCCATAACCGTCTTCCTTGTCATTCCATACAGCTTTGTCTGCTCATTAAAAACTTTACAGAATCATCCCCAATTTATTTAGATAAATCAGCAATGCATAATCCTTATCTGTTATTAACAGTTATATTTTCACTCAACTCCACCACCAATTCCGAAGATATTCCCGAAATACTTAATTCATCTTGTCCGCTGGCAATATTCTCGAACTCGATTCTATTGCCATCCTTCACATAGACAACATCACATTTTCTCCCCTTATTCACAACACTTACCAGATTTTCTTCTGCAATATGCACCACAGACTTTGCTTTCCACTGGTTCACATCAAGTCTGCCTGTAATCTTATCAATCGTTATATCATAATCTGTTTTCCCAGTAAACTCCATGCTTCCACTGCTGCCAGAAATCGACACCTGCTCTGCATCCCCGTCGTATTCCAAGCGGCGAAGGTGCAAGTCCTTTATCACAAGATTTTTTACGGAAGCTGCAATTTCACAATGATCGGAATATTCCAAAGGCATACAAATCTCTACCGTCAATGAATCTTCCGCCTCATAAATGCTCAACTTGTTTTTCTTCAGACAATTCACATCCAGCCTGTTTTTTTTCTCATCAAGCCTTATCTTGAAAATAGTGTCAATATCCTCAAGGATTTCTGAAGAAAGTCTGATATGCAGCTTTTCATCCATACCCGATGACAGTATCATCCATGCTGCGCTTCCGATACTGATATCAAAATGTTTCGTACAATCAATATCATAAATTGTTTCACTGGTATAAACAGTTTTTTCTTTCTGAATTTTCACTGTGTCGATTAACAGTTCATCCAGAGTTATCTTAAAAATCTCAGCTATCACTAACATATTCTCCACATCCGGCAGGCCTTTGCCCGTTTCCCACTTCGTAATTGCCTGTCTGGAAACACACATTTTCTCTGCAAGCTGCTCTTGGGAGAGTCCCTCATTCTTCCTAAGCTCTCTTAATTTATCTGAAAAACCCATGGTTATCCTCCAACTTTTGTGCTTAATCTTTAAATAATGAATATGCCGTAATGCGCTTAATCGGTGCAGCCAAAAACACGCTGATTACAAAAGAAACAACTGTATATGCCAAAACAAATATAATCAAAATCCATATCGAAATCTCAAAATGGTTCTTCATCGCTCCAATCAAACTAAAAATACTTTGATTCATTGCCGGAAGATACCATATAGAGAGCACCGCTGAAACTCC
The DNA here is from genome assembly GCA_947564735.1 of uncultured Lachnospiraceae bacterium. GTDB lineage: Bacteria > Bacillota > Clostridia > Lachnospirales > Lachnospiraceae > UBA3282. Next base: position 86,986 of record CANOEC010000010.1, read on the forward strand.
TGCTGAGATTACTGTTATTGGCAAAAATTCCAATGCTGTTTTTATAGTAAGCTGTCTGCTTGTATAGCCAACTGCCTTATAAATACCAAATTCTGTCTTTCTCCTGTTTAGTATAGAACCTAGGATAACATAAAGTACAAGTAAAACCAGCAAAACAGAAATCGCAAATAATACCACTGTCACTACAGACACAATCCCTGCATAAATTTTACTGCTATTTTCAGCAAGCCTTTCATAATTGACACTTGTCGCAATCAGCTCCTGTCTCTTCTCCTCATACTCTGCGATAAATATATCGGCTGTTTTATCTTGAAGATACACATAAACTGTTCCTACGCTGCCACCTATTCTATCATAGCCTCCTTCTGTCAGCTCACACACTTCTCCTGCATAATTGATGCTCTGAACATAACCTGTAACAGAAAATCCTGCCGTCCTTTCGGAACATGAAATTTCGATTTCACTTCCAATTGGATATTTTTCTGCAAGAGCATTTCCAACTGCTATTTCATTTTCTTTTTTAGGATTTCGACCTTCATAGCAAATATCATTTCTTACTTTACAAAAATCCTCACATACAAATGCAGTCAGGCTTCCATCCGGGGAACTTACCTGTGCAGTGATATATTCTAACACGCTCTCTGTGCGGTTATCCTCCAAAAGTACATTTTTAAGTTCCTGCATTTTCCCACTTTCTGCTGTAAAAATGACGGACGGAGATTCCTCTGACAATGTCTTCATAAAGTTGTCCGGCTTTAAACCCACATTATACAAAAGTGTTCCTGCAAAAGACAACAACACCATAATTCCAAAGGAAACCGCAGCCAACAAAATATTCTGCCCAGCACCTTCCTTTCCTATAATCCCTCTGATTGCGTTAATCGGTTCTAATCTATGTATCTTCCTTGATGAAATGTAGGAAAATAACAAGATTGATAAGCTCAGCAGCAACAGCACAAGTATAAAAGCTCCCACATCAAAAACGGGTGTATAGGAAAATCCCGACTGAATTGCAAGGACATTGGCAACCGCCGGCAAGAGCAGATAGGACAGTACGATTCCGAACACAGCTGCAATGCCGCCGACAAGCGTATATGGCATAACCGTTGAAAGGATAATCAGCCCGCTTGTATATCCAACCGCCTTAAGCACACCCATCTGTGCCAGCTCATCCTCTATGGCGGAGCGTATCCGAAAATCACTTAAAAATACGCTCACAGTCAAAATAATCGCTGCAAGTGCAAGAAATATCACAATCAATAAGGTACAAACCATTGTTCTTGTCTGTCTGGAAACCTCTCTGTCACTTACACTTAATACGCTTATGCCCTTATTTTTCAACAGCTCTGTAATAGAAGTCTTTATCTCTTCCAAATCAACGCCTTCCTCAATAATAAGTGAATACTCCACTATTTTGTTTTCTATATGCTCCTCCGCAAATTCGCTGTAAACCGCATCAGGCAGATACGCTCCTATCAGCCCTGTTCCATAATTTCCATACTGCATTTCCGAGACAGTACCACCAACCTTGCAGATAAAATCCTCCCCATTTATGGAATAAGTAATATAATTACCCACCGAAAAACCACCCAATTCCTTCATATAAACAGGAATATAAATAAGCCTTTCATCTGTTTCATTTTCCGCTGAAACTTCAAGCCGATTTATCCTCCTATCCGCATCGAGATTATAAAATACTGTATTCATATCAAAATCGGCATCCGCAAATTCTCGAACGGTTGCAGCTACAAGTACACCTTCATGCTTTTCTGCTGTCATCACTCCGCCTATTTTCTCTATTTCTCCGATGATTGTGTCAGAGTACTCCATCTGCGAAATCATAACATTAACATCCGCTGTACCAAGCTCTGTAAACCTGTCATCATAGGCAGAAAAAGTCTGAAGCGCAAGCACAAGGGCAATATTCATAATCACCGCCGTCAAGCAGATGATGATTCCAAAGGAAAAGAACTGTCCCTTCATTTTATTTAGGTTGTGTTTTATAAGAGTAAATGCCTGTTTCATCATTACCACCCCATTTCCGCGGTAAAACGTTCCAGCTTTTCTGTCCGCATAGGATGATCCGACTCATATTTTCCCAAGTTACATTCCCCAAAAATCTCCCCATCCTTGATATAAAGGATACGACTTCCACGCAACGCAGATTTTTTATCGTGTGTGACCATAACAATATTCTGTCCCTGCTCATATAAAGAAGTAAGCACATCCAAAACTGCAGCAGAATTTGCAGAATTGAGTGCTCCTGTCGGCTCATCTGCAAAAAGCACGTTTGGATGATTGATAACCGCCCTCACGATTCCTGCCCGCTGTGCCTCTCCACCGGAAACCTGCGAAGAGTTCTTCTTCCATGTAAGTTCCGGAATGTTGACCAGCGAAAACAGTTTCTTTGCATTCTCACGAATATCCTCTCTATTTTTATTTGTCAGTACCCCTGCTGTTATCACATTATCCATCAGACTCATCTTATCAATCAAATAAATCTGCTGGAACACAAAGCCACATTCCTTTCGTCTGAACACAGCCAGCTTATCACTGTTCAGCTTTGTAATATCAGTACCGTCAAACAAAATTTCTCCGCTGTCAGGCTTATCCATTCCCGATAAAGAATACAGCAGCGTAGACTTTCCTGCTCCGGACGAACCCATGATAACTGTAAAATCACCTTTATAAATATCAATGTTCAAGTCAGAATAAATTGTCTGGACGTTCTCGTCCTTGCCAAAGGATTTTTTCAAATGTCTGGCTGATATGACAACTTGTTTATTCATAGTAAGATTCCCCTTTATTAGTTGTTTATTTTCATGAACACAGCAATAATTTGTACTTGCACAAAAATTGCCGTTGTACAAATATCATCCCCGAGTCACCAGTGGAATGATGCAGTAATCATAACCAGAAAAGAGCGCGTAACACCACCAACAATCATATACAAAAAGCAGTTTTCTGTGCTACTTTCCGTTGCATCGCCTTGGCATAACAACTTCGGTTCGCAGATCCAAGACCATTTTCAATAGTTTCTTCTGCATCTGTTCTCACCCATCCAGATTCTCTGTAGCATATCCAAATGGCGCCTCGAAGCACAATATCTTGAAAAATCCCGGAAAAATCTGTAAAATCAATGGTATGCGACATATTGTCGGATGATAATATTGGTAAAGGAATGATAGTCTATGCCAGATAAAATCGAAATCAGAGGCGCCCGTGTCCATAACTTAAAAAATATAAATGTAGATGTACCGCTTCATCGAATAGTCGGTATTGCCGGCGTGTCAGGGAGCGGAAAATCCTCTCTTGCACTGGGCGTTTTGTATGCCGAGGGTTCCAGACGGTATCTCGAATCTCTCTCGACTTACACAAGACGGCGCATGACATACGCCTCCGCCGCCGATGTGGACGAGGCACTGCATGTTCCCGCCGCGCTTGCGCTCCACCAGCGTCCCGGCGTTCCCGGCATCCGCAGTACCTTCGGTACAGGGACGGAGCTTCTCAATAACCTGCGTATCATGTACTCAAGGCTTGCCAGCCATCCCTGCCCCAATGGGCACTATCATGTTCCTACCATCGATGTTGCGGCAGACAAAGAACTGACCTGCCCGGAGTGCGGTGAAAGTTTCTATCCGCTTGGCGCTGAAGAACTGGCTTTTAACAGTCAGGGAGCCTGCAAACGCTGTAGCGGTACGGGAACCGTGCGGACAGTGGATGAATCCACGCTTGTTCCCGACGAGTCGCTGACCATAGACGAGGGAGCCGTCGCTCCGTGGAACTCACTCATGTGGTCACTGATGACCGACGTCTGCCGGGAAATGGGCGTGCGGACAGACATACCATTTAAGGATTTGACAAAAACCGAAAAGGAAATCGTCTATCACGGTCCCGCTGAGAAAAAACATATTCTGTATAAGGCAAAAAACAGCAATACGGCGGCTGAAATGGATTTTACCTACTACAGTGCAGTCTATACGGTGGAAAACGCACTTTCCAAGGTCAAAGATGAAAAGGGCATGAAAAAGGTGGAAAAATTTCTCCATGAGGAGGTCTGCCCGGAATGTGGCGGAACAAGGCTGTGTGCGGCAGCAAGGGCGCCGAAAATACGCGGTGTTTCATTGGACGAGGTCTGTAAAATGCCTCTTTCCAGTCTGGTAGAATGGGTTAAGGGTGTTCCCGGCAGTCTGCCGGAAGAAATGCGCCCCATGGCAAATACCATATGCGATTCCTTTTTTCTTGCGGCAAGACGGCTGATGGAGCTTGGGCTTGGCTACCTGTCCATTGACCGTTCTGCGGCTACTTTGTCCACAGGAGAACGTCAGAGAATGCAGCTGGCAAGGGCGGTGCGCAACCGTACTTCGGGTGTGCTGTATGTGCTTGATGAACCCTCCATCGGACTTCATCCCTCTAATATCATAGGGCTTGTGGGCGTTATGCGCGATCTTGTTGCAGACGGAAACTCCGTGATACTGGTCGATCACGATACACAGATTTTGCGGGAGTCGGATTGGTTTATTGAAATGGGTCCGTCCGCAGGCGCTGACGGAGGAACTGTGATTGCAGAAGGAACGCTTACCCAAATAGAGCAGAATGGTCAGTCCGTCATCGCACCGTTCCTGTCAGAACATTCAGATATCATACGCAGGAAAGCTGCACCGGAAGAACTGTTTTCACTCGGCACTATACACCTTTCCACCGATGCAATCCATACTGTCAAACCGCTGGAAACGGATATTCCAAAGGGCAGGCTTACCGCCGTCACGGGAGTCTCAGGTTCGGGCAAAACCACGCTGATTCTGGAAAGTCTGCTGCCCGGACTTCAGTCTGCCATTGACGGCAGGAAACTCCCGGCTCATGTGAAGGCAGTCAAAGCGGACGGGATACAGCAGGTAAAACTGATTGACGCCACGCCAATCGGAATCAATGTCCGCTCCACCGTTGCCACCTATGCCAATGTGCATGACGAGCTGCGAAAGGTCTTTGCAAAAACTGCCGATGCCAAGGAACATGGATATAAAGCCGGGGATTTCTCATACAATACCGGCAGTCTGCGCTGCCCCACCTGCGACGGAACAGGCACGGTCAATCTGGATGTACAGTTTTTGCCAGATGTGGATATCCCATGCCCCGACTGCCACGGAACACGTTATAAGAAAGAGATTTATCAGATGAAGTGGAAAAACAAATCCGGGGCTGAGTATTCTCTCCCCGGACTAATGGCTATGGATATAAAGTGTGCCATGACAGCCTGCATTGGTTTAAAAAATGTGTACAGCCGTATCAAAACGTTAGACGATCTGGGTCTCGGCTATCTGACACTCGGTGAAGCAACGCCTTACCTTTCCGGCGGTGAGGCGCAACGTCTGAAGCTCGCTTCAGAAATGGGCAGACAGCAGACAGACAGTGTATTCATTTTTGACGAGCCGACCATCGGTCTCCACCCTAAAGATGTACAGACGCTTCTTGCAGTGTTTGATACGCTTGTCGCAAACGGCGCAACTGTTATTGTGATTGAGCACGATCTTGACCTAATCCGCAACGCAGACTATGTGATTGACATGGGACCGGGCGGCGGCGAAGATGGCGGGCGCATTGTCGCTGTCGGTACGCCAAAAGAAATCGCCGCCAATCCCAAAAGCATCACCGGGCAATATCTATAAAAGAGCTGCTCCAAACAGTTCTTTCGCGCCCTTCATCTTCTCAATGACTTTTACACCAAACGGACAGCGCTGCTCACAGGCTCTACAGGCGATGCATTCATCCGCATGATGTTCCATCTGCCGGTAATGCTCCTGCAGCGTCGGCGGCACTTCCGGCTGCATGACAGCCATATCGTAAAACTTATTGACCATGGCGATATCTATCCTCTTAGGGCAGGGTGCACAATGCCCGCAGTAGGTACACTGCCCGCGGCTGTATGCGTGCTGCGGAGCCGAAGCAAGGACGCTGGCATAATCCTTTTCTTCCTCACTTGCCGTCTCGTAGGCGCAAGCTGCCCTGACATGCTCCGGTGTGTCATAGCCCACCATGACACTGGCAACCGCAGGACGCGTAAGCGCATAATGCAGGCACTGAACCGGTGTCAGCGCCACGCCAAAAGGAGAAGTGCCGGCATCAAACAGCCGCCCTCCTGCATACCCTTTCATCACGGTAATGCCAACCCCCTTTTCCTCGCAGATCCGGTACAGCCGTTCCCTCTCCGGTGCGATTCCGTGGAGCGTCTCATCATATTTCTCTGAAAACAGCGTATTGATATCCTCGCTCCCCGGCAGGATGTCAAAGGCAGGATTGATGGAAAACAGCAGCATCTCTATTTCCCCGCTTTCTGCCGCTTTTGCTGCGACAAACGGATTGTGGGTGCTCATACCCACATGCCGGATCATGCCATCCCGTTTCAGCTTCCGCACATATGTAATATAGTCACTGTTCATAAGCTGTTCAAAATCCGCATCCTCATCCACAAAATGAATCATCCCTAAATCCACATAATCCGTCTGGAACCGTTCCAGTAAATCTTCAAATGCAGTCGCAACATATTTCATATCTCTTGTGCGCACATACTGCCCGTTCTGCCATGTGGAACCGATATGTCCCTGAATGATCCACCGCTTCCTATCCCCTTTTATTGCCTTTCCAATATTAGAGCGCACATTAGGTTCGGACATCCAGCAGTCTAAGATATTGATTCCTTCTTCCACGCAGGCATCAATAACAGCCTTTGTCTCTTCATATCCATGGCGTTCCAGCCACTCTCCGCCAAGCCCGATTTCGCTGACTTTCAAGCCAGTCTTCCCTAAATCCCTGTAAATCATGATTCTTCACCTTTGCCTTTCTATTTTTCTACATGCTTTTTATATAATGCGGCAGTCCTAATCGACCGCCACATTTACTGTGCAAAGCATAATTCCTGTCTAACCTCTCCCTATCAGACAACATACTTCCTGTAATACTGATAATCCGACTGCAGGCAGTTTACCCGAAGCCTTACGCCCTCCTCCAGATACTCCGACTCATACACGATTCCATTCTCATTCAGATAAGAAACCGCCCTTCCGTCCGTATAGGGAATCAGCATTGTGCATTCCTCATATCCGCCGGCTAATTGCTTCTCAATCAGACATATCAACTCTTCCATCCCAATCCGGCTCTTCGCCGACAAATAAATGCTGTTGCCGTTCATGACCGGCAGACGCGCACATAGCTGTTCCTGCGCCACACCGGCAAGCCCCGGCACATCATCAGGCGATACCAAATCCGTCTTATTATATACATAAAGCATCGGGATACCCTCGGCTCCCAGCTCCTTTAACGTCTGATTTGTCACCGTAATCTGTTCTCTGTAATGCGGGTCGCTGTAATCCACCACCTGTATGAGAATATCCGCCTCCCTTGCTTCTTCCAGCGTGGAATGGAATGCTTCTACAAGATTGTGGGGCAGCTTATGGATAAATCCTACCGTATCAGAGAGCAGAAAGGTATGGTGATTCTCCGGCTCAATCTTACGCACGGTCGTGTCCAGCGTGGCAAACAGCATGTCTTTCTCCATCACCTTTTTATCTTCCACGTCAACCTCATCGCTTCCATATAATTCCAGCATGGCATTCATCAACGTGGATTTGCCCGCATTCGTATATCCCACCAAGGCGACCCGCGGCATTCCCGCTCCTGCACGGCGTTTACGCTGGGTCATACGCTCCGCGCTGACATCCTTCAACTCCCTTCGCAGCTCCGTCAGCCGGCGTTCCAGTATACGCCTGTCCAGTTCCAGCTTCTTCTCTCCGGCGCCTTTGTTACTCAAAGCGCCACTTCCGCCGCCCTGCCTGCTTAAAGCCGCATGAAGCCCGACCAGCCTTGGCAACATATATTGCAGTCTCGCCACCTCCACCTGCAGCTTCGCCTCTCTCGACCTTGCCCTGCTGGCAAAAATATCAAGAATCAGCGTGCTCCTGTCCAAAACCGGCTTATCCAAACGTTCCTGCAAATTTCTTAACTGCATGGGCGAGAGCGAATTATCGAATATGATGACGTCCGCACCGCATTCTATCGCCAGTTCTTTTACCTCTTCCACTTTGCCTGTCCCGATATAAAATGCCTTGTGTACCTCCGGCAGCGTCTGCTCCGCTATCCCTGCCACCTCCATATCGCAAGCCTGTGCCAGCGCCCCCAGTTCTTCTAGGGACAACTGATAATCCTCTCCGTCATTTAAATTGACTCCTACCAAAAAAGCTTTTTCCATAAATATATCATTCCTTTCATCCTGCGAGCCGCAATACAGCTGCCAAAACAATACCCATGATTCCTTCTCAATCTGTCTAAACAGCCTCTGCTTCCTTCTCAATCTGTTGAAACAGCATTGTCGTTTAAACGTCTGACAATTAACGCTTCCCCAATAAAATGCAACAAAAAAAGCAGTTCTTATCCCAAAACGGAATTTTCCTGCTAAAACGATGCAATAAGACAAACAGTACAGAAACAACGAGCGTCAAATCTGTTCTATAGGCATATGACAATTTTTATTCGTACACAAAAAAATCCCATTTACATGAGACTACCTATTTGCTTTTCTACTGCCCCTGAACACGGGTGCGAGCACAACGAATAAAAATTCCCACGACACTCATAGCCACCTTTCTGCTTTAGATTCTCTTTGAATATGCTAACTATAGCATATGTACTTTCTCATTGTCAATCATCAGTATTTATAATCTACTGCGATTTCCTAAATACAAAGAAAGGGAAACCGCAGATGCGATTTCCCTTTCTTGTATTTTTGATACTTCATTCAAGATCCTATTTATTTGTTACAGCCTTCTTATCTGTTACGACCGGCTCCTTCGGAAGCACAACTTTATCAAGCTTCCAGATATCATCCACATATTCCTGAATGGTTCTGTCCGAAGTGAACTTGCCGGAACATGCAACGTTTAAGATAGCGCTCCTTGCCCAGCCGCTCTCGTTTCTGTATGCGGCTTCCACTTTCTTCTGCGCCTCGGCATACGCCTTGAAATCCTTCAAGATAAAGTATGTATCTGCCTTTGACGTACTCTGTGTATTTAACAGTGAGTTGTAAAGCGGGCGGAACAAGTCCGGATCATTGGGCGCATAAGTACCGTTAATCAACTGCATCAGAACCTTTCTCACATCGGGATCATTGTTGAATATCTCTGTAGGATGATAACCACCGTAATTCTCGTAGCGGATAACCTCATCAGAACTCAAACCAAAGATAAAGGCATTCTCCTCGCCAACTTCTTCTACAATCTCAACGTTTGCTCCATCCATTGTTCCGATAGTCAACGCACCGTTCAACATAAACTTCATGTTTCCGGTTCCTGACGCTTCCTTACTTGCCGTAGAAATCTGCTCCGATACATCCGCTGCCGCAAAGATAATCTCAGCGTTGGACACTCTGTAGTTTTCAATGAAAACAACTTTAATCTTACCGTTTATCGCCGGATCATTGTTGACTACATCCGCTACGGCGTTAATCAGTTTGATAGTCAGTTTCGCAGTATGGTATCCTGCCGCCGCCTTCGCACCGAAGATAAATGTCCTCGGGAAGAACTCCATATCCGGATGCTCTTTTAACTCATTATATAAGTACATAACATGCAGAATATTCAACAACTGACGTTTATACTCATGCAGTCTCTTAACCTGTACATCAAAAATGGAGCGCGGATCGACTTCGATACCGTTATGCTCTAAGATATATTCGGCAAGACGTACCTTGTTCTGATACTTAATGTTCATGAACTCCTGCTGTGCTTTCTCATCGTCGGCATAAACTTTAAGCTTATTGATTTTCGGCAGGTCAGTAATCCAGTCATTGCCTACATGGGCGGTAACCCAGTCAGCCAGCAGCGGATTCGCATGCAGCAGGAAACGCCTCTGTGTGATACCGTTCGTCTTGTTGTTAAACTTCTCCGGCATCATCTCATAGAAGTCTTTCAATTCCTGATTCTTTAAAATGTCTGTATGTAATCTCGCCACACCGTTAACAGAATAGCCTGCAGCAATTGCCAGATGCGCCATCTTCACCTGTCCGTCATAGATAATCGCCATCTTGCGCACTTTTTCATGATTGCCCGGATACATCTGCTCAATCCGTGCCACAAATCTGCGGTTAATCTCCTCAACAATCTGATAAATACGAGGTAACAGTCTGGAGAACAATTCAATCGGCCATTTCTCAAGCGCCTCAGACATAATCGTATGGTTCGTGTAAGCACAGGTCTTGGTGGTAACCTCCCATGCCTCGTCCCATGTCAGATAGTGCTCATCCATCAGAATACGCATTAACTCCGCAACTGCAACAGTCGGATGAGTATCATTCAACTGGAACGTAACCTTCTCATAAAATTTCTTAATATCATCATGCTTGCGCATATATTTTGCTACCGCTTCCTGAACGGATGCAGAGATAAAGAAGTACTGCTGTTTTAAGCGAAGCTCTTTACCGGCATAATGGTTATCATTCGGATATAATACCTCTACGATGTTTCTCGCAAGGTTTTCCTGTTCAACCGCTCTCTGATAATCGCCCTTGTCAAAGGAATCTAACTGGAAGCACTCCACCGGCTCCGCATCCCAGATACGAAGCGTATTCACGATGCCGTTGCCATATCCTACTACGGGAAGGTCATACGGGATTGCACGCACTACCTGATACCCTTCCTGCTTAAAATTGCTTCTTCCATTCTCATCTACATAAACATTGACATATCCGCCAAACTTGACCTCTTTGGCATACTCCGGTCTTCTCAGTTCAAAGGGATTCCCGTCTTTTAACCAGTTATCCGGCACTTCTATCTGATATCCGTCCCGAATCTCCTGTTTAAACATGCCATAACGGTACCGGATGCCACAGCCGTAAGCCGCATATCCCAATGTTGCCAGAGAATCCAAAAAACATGCTGCAAGACGTCCCAAGCCGCCATTTCCGAGCGCAGCGTCAGGCTCTTGATCTTCCACTACATTAATATCAATCCCTAATTCCGCAAGCGCCTCCTCTACAGCCTGATATGCCTGCAGATTAATGATATTATTACCGAGGGCACGCCCCATCAAGAATTCCATGGACAAATAATATACCATCTTCGGGTCTTGTTTGTCGTACTCCTTCTGAGTCGTTAACCACTGATCCACGACTGCATCCTTGATTGCATAGGACACTGCCTGAAAAATTTGTTGATCCGTTGCTTCCTCAAGGGTCTTTCTGTAAAGCGTCCGCACATTATATAGTACGCTTCTTTTAAAAAGCTCTGTATCAAAGGTTGTTTTTACAGCTTTCTTCGCCATTTGTGTGCCTCCTCGTTTACTCTTAGTTCTGAAAAACACTGTCAATTTCAACTCCATTTTATTATTATATATTGTATTTTGGTTTTTGACTATAAGCAATATGCTTAAATTGTCAGAAATTACTACCTGTTTTTTGCGTAAATTACTTTCAGTGCCTAATTTGTCTGGGAAAAACATCCTTTTACTCTTAATATTCATAGAGCAGCCTAATTGCTCCACTCGACAAATCTTTACAGAAACATGCACTCCTGCCGCGCTCGTATCCATCCCGCCAGCCGATACTGTACTCCGTGCTGTAGACTAAATCCGTCACTTTAAAAAACAATTTTCCCTCAAGATACTCAATCCCGTCAATCTGCTGTACCACATGACCATCCTCATGTGTTCTGATTCCCAGTTCTTCACTTTCCTGCCCGGTAAGCAGAACATAGCAATTGCCGGAAGTATCAGGATAAATCGTCACCAGATCACCAGTCGGATATCTCTCTTGATTTCTGACCGTATGCACGTAAGGCTCTTCATAGGGACTGTAGGGCATCCGCATCACAATGTCCGGTTCTTCTTCTCCAGATAAACGAACCTGCCTAACTCCTTCCAGCCCCGTCGAAGTGTTTTCATCAATCAATGTACAATAAAGGAATCTATTGCCGCCGTCATCATACAAATAGAAATTACGTTCATAAGAAACCGCTTCCAGCCTGCATCTGCTACCGTCCCTTTTCATACTGTAAATCGGACCGCCAGTATACATCCCTCCGGTTCCATTGTAGGAGCCGGCGGAAAAATAAAGATCGTCTCCTAATATTTGGAAACACGGAATATCTATAGGCGTCTCAAACATCAACATGTCTAAATAGTCCTCACCGCCCATACACTCCGCATATTCCTCGCGAGTAATCGTTTTCAGTTCATGCAGATTTCCCGCATAATCCAAGGAACACAACGTCACGTCATAAGCGTCCTCACCTGCATCTTTTGGGTAATAAAAGCAAAATAGTTCCTCTTCATCCGCCTCCAGATAAACCGCGTACTGTTCCATCAGTACGTGCACCTCTCCGCTAAGCGCATCAATGTATGCCAACCCGTCATTCGCAGTCTGACAAATGACTCTGTCGCCTTTGACTGCAAGCACCCTTGCCAAATCATACTGCCTCACATCACTTCCATCTAAAGCGCAGGAATAAACTACATAATTGCTGAACCGCTGAGCATTACCATTCACTTGCTGTTTCGTATATTTTTGTGAGTAAAGCCTGTCATCAGTGATAAACATTTCTCCAAAGCCATAATCCACACCAAGCTGCGATATGCTTCCGTCGGGCTCCATACACATAAGCTCCTTTTCAGTATCCGCAATCGGTTGGAAATCCGCCCACAGTCCACCGCTTTCCATGTCTTCATCAGAGTACTGTCTGTAATATATTTTACCATCCCATGCTGCATACAGCTTATTTTCCATCGCCGGAATGTCTGACAGTTGATCTGTCACGGGACTGCATCCGTACAACTCGATGTCATCCCCTAACGCCTCCTCCTCGAATGTTGCTCCTTCCGATATATTTTCTTCTGAAACAGTTTCTTCGAGAGCAGCTTCTTCAGATACAGTATCCTCCGATACGGCTATTTCGGATACTGTTTTCTCAGATAACAATGTTTCTGTCGATGCTGCACATCCTATCAAAAGACAACCGTCCAGAAACGCAGCTCCTACCGCTAACGTCCATCTGTAACTGTGGCTATACCTTCTCCACACCAATGGTAACCTTCTCTCCGTTGACATTCCACTCCTTGGATACCGCAAGCTTCTCGCCTGTCACAATCGTCTCCGCAAGCACTTTACCGGAAATTGCCTCTGCATTGTTCTGTACAATTCCGGCAACCTTATCATTATCACAGATAGACACTTTAATATGATCCATCACCTCGAAATCCGCATCCTTACGCATCGTCTGAATCTTGCTGATGACTTCATATACGAAGCCTTCCTCAATCAGTTCCGGTGTCAGATTCGTGTCAAGCACAACGGTAACGCTGTTGTCAGCCTCCGTCACATAACCGTCCTTCTGCGCCATATCAATCAAAAGGTCTTCTTCCGTGAGCGCCACTTCCACGCCATCCACAACAAATTTCAATACGCCTGCCGCCTTCAGCTCTTCCATTGCCTGCGTGCCATCCACTGCGCTTAAGTGCGCTTTGATTCCGCCTAACTGTTTACCATACTTCGGTCCTACCGTCTTAAGCTGCGGTTTGAAGCTGTAGGTTGTAAACGCGGACACATCATCACTAAATGTAATCTCCTTCACATTCAGCTCATCCTTGATGATTTCTTGATAGAAGCCGCCAAGTTCATGCGCTGCCTTGACAAACATGGTGCCAATCGGCTGACGGTTCTTGATATTCGCCGTATTACGCGCTGCCCGTCCCATCACAACGATTTTCAAGACTTCCTCCATGTCTTCTTCCAGCTTCTTGTCAATCATCTTCTCATCCGCCGTCGGGAAATCGCACAAATGAATGCTTTCCGGCGCGTCTGCATCAATACTTTTCACCAGATTCAGATAGATTTCTTCTGTCATAAAAGGAATCATCGGCGCCGCACATTTACAGATTGTGACAAGGGCTGTGTACAGCGTCATATATGCATTAATCTTATCCTGCTCCATGCCCTTTGCCCAGAAACGCTCACGGCTTCTTCTGACATACCAGTTACTCATCTCGTCCACAAATTCATCCAAGACGCGTGCCGCCTCCGGGATTCTATAATGATCCAGATGGGCATCCACTTCCTTAATTACCGTGTTCAGTTTGGACAAAAGCCATTTATCCATGACCGGAAGCTTATCGTATTCCAGACAATACTTGGTCGCATCGAAATTGTCGATATTCGCATACAGTACAAAAAATGCATAGGTATTCCACAAGGTGCCAAGGAACTTACGCTGCCCCTCCTGCACCGCTTTGCCGTGAAATCTGTTCGGCAGCCATGGCGCGGAATTGATATAGAAATACCAGCGGATTGCGTCCGCCCCGTAAGTTTCGAGCGCTTCAAAGGGATCCACCGCGTTGCCCTTGGACTTACTCATCTTCTGTCCGTTCTCATCCTGCACATGTCCCAAGACAATGACATTTTCAAAAGGCGCACAGTTAAACAGAAGCGTAGATTCCGCCATCAGAGAATAGAACCATCCGCGAGTCTGATCCACCGCCTCGGAGATAAACTGTGCCGGGAACTGTTTTTCAAATAACTCTTTGTTCTCAAAAGGATAGTGATGCTGTGCAAAAGGCATTGCCCCCGAATCAAACCAGCAGTCGATGACCTCCGGCACGCGCTTCATGACCTTGCCGCAGTCGGGACAAGTAATCGTGATCTCGTCGATATAAGGTCTGTGCAGCTCCACCGTCTTAGCCGCCGGGTTGCCGGATAGCTTCTCCAGCTCTTCACGGGAGCCGACAGACTCCATGTGTCCGCACTCTTCACATTCCCATACATTAAGCGGTGTGCCCCAGTAACGGTTACGGGAAATGCCCCAGTCCTGAATATTCTCCAGCCAGTTGCCGAAACGTCCCTCGCCGATGGATTCCGGAATCCAGTTGACCGTCTTATTGTTGCGCACCAGATCGTCACGCACCGCCGTCATCTTGATAAACCATGACTCACGCGCATAGTAGATGAGCGGTGTATCGCAGCGCCAGCAGAACGGATAATCGTGCTCAAACTTCGGCGCGTCGAACAGCTTGCCCTCTTTGTCCAAATCCTTTAAGATTTCCGGGTCTGCCTTCTTCACAAACAGTCCCGCATAGGGCGTCTCCTGTGTCATTTCGCCTTTGCCGTCTACGAACTGCACGAAAGGCAAATCGTACTTGCGCCCTACCTGCGCATCGTCCTCACCGAAAGCAGGCGCGATATGAACGATACCCGTACCGTCTGTCATTGTGACGTATGTGTCGCAGGTTACAAAATGCGCTTTCTTCTTCTGCTTTGCCGCCGCTTCTCCCGCACATGCAAAGAGCGGTTCGTACTCTTTATATTCCAAGTCTGTTCCAACGTAAGTCTCCAATACTTCATACGCCGGCTTGTCCTCACCGGACAATTTCCCAAGCACCTTGTCCAACAGCGCCTGTGCCATGTAATAGGTGCGCTCATCCGCCGCTTTTACCTTGACATACGTCTCATTCGGATTCACGCAGAGCGCCACGTTGGAAGGCAGCGTCCACGGCGTTGTCGTCCATGCAAGGAAATACGCATCCTCGCCCACCACTTTAAAACGTACCACGGCAGAACGCTCCTTGACCGCCTTATACCCCTGCGCAACCTCATGGGAGGACAAGGGCGTACCGCAGCGCGGGCAGTAAGGCACAATCTTAAAGCCTTTGTATAATAATCCTTTATCCCAAATCTGCTTGAGCGCCCACCACTCGGACTCAATAAAATCATCATGATACGTCACGTAAGGGTCATCCATGTCAGCCCAGAAACCAACTGTGCCGGAGAAGTCCTCCCACATGCCCTTATATTTCCAGACAGACTCCTTACATTTACTGATAAAAGGGTCTAATCCGTATTCTTCAATCTGCTCCTTGCCGTCCAAGCCCAGAAGCTTCTCCACCTCTAACTCTACCGGCAATCCGTGGGTATCCCATCCTGCCTTACGGGGAACCATATACCCTTTCATGGTACGGTATCTGGGAATCATATCCTTGATGACGCGGGTCAGCACATGTCCGATATGGGGTTTACCGTTCGCCGTCGGCGGTCCGTCGTAGAATGTGTAGGTTTCTCCCTCCTTGCGGGAATCCATACTTTTCTGAAAAATATCATTGTCTTTCCAGAACTGACAGACTTCCTTCTCTCTGTCTACAAAATTAAGGCTTGTGTCAACTTTTTGATACATGATGTACTCCTCTCTGATTAAATCAATTTACTCTGCTTATGCGCGCAAAAAGACCCCGTCCGTAAAAGGACGAGGTCAATACTCTCGTGATACCACCCGTTACGACGTACCACCATCTCCATGGTTATACGGTTCCCGATAACGGCAGGATACCGTCAGAGCCTACTGCCTTTGTCCGCCAAGATGAAATACGTCCATGTACCGCCGGAACATCATCCAAAGGACAACTAAGGTTCGGTCTGAAACTCGGAAGTGATTTTCACTTATTTCCTACTCGCACCGGTCTTGCACCCTCACCGGCTCGCTGTGCCTTTGGGAAATCAGCTACTGTCTTCTTCAACGTCTGTGTCTGTTCTTACCTATATTTTATATTACATCTTGCTTGTTGTTGTCAAGATGCTTCCTGCTAATGCACCAAAATCCATAAATATTTTTTGATGCACTTATCTATAATCCGCCTTCTATATTCTCTGTCCTCCAATGTAGCAGTCCCTTTTTTCTAAACTATTTTCCCCTTCCGCTTTCAAAAATGCATCTTTATCACAATTCCATCATATCCCAACCCGTTTGTTTTCGCAATATCAACCCGTGATATTTTATCATTTCAATCCGTAACATTCTTACTTATCATAAAACATCTTCCGACAAAACAGGCTGTTGCACAGCTTTTATTCCATGCAACAGCCCTATGTACTTGCAGTCTCGCCTTCTTCTCAAGATACGCAATCCATTCTTTCATTACGGAACCCTTATGCTACAATACTGCATTATTTACAATATCAAATCCCAGATAATAAATGTTTTGCCTTAAGTGTATCTTTCTTTTTTACCAAAATTTTGTAATAATCCTTCACATTGCCGTCTCTGCATAAAGCAGGGCTCCTATTACCCAAAAGCCTTAAACTATTATTAATGATATCTGTTTTGTATGAAATTCCTTGCTCATTCAACAGATTCTCAGCAATCAAGAATTTTTCCCTTTCAGAAGTAAAGTATACTTCTAGCCAATTACCAAATAACACAGCATTGTTCCTTCCATACGATTTTCGAGATATTTCCGCAACAGCCTATGTACTTACAGCCGCGCCTTTTCGCTCAGATACGCAATCCATTCTTTTCTCTTCATTACGGAACACTTATGCTTCACGGTCTTGCCATTCTCCGGATTCTGGCAGATTACCTTGATTCCGGTAGGAATGATGGGAATCAGCCCGCCCACATTGACCTTCTTCAGCTCCTTGATATCACTGTATTTCACAGCAAAATTGCTGGTGCCCAGCAGACCGCCGACAAAGATAAACTTCTCGTTTGTAAAGAAATAATTGCCCCTAATCTGCGACATCATCTCCCATAAGTCGCCCTTGGTATGCTCAACAATATGGTCGTCAGCGCCCATATACCCTGCCTCTCTAAGAGATGATTCCCACTTTTCCACTTCTTTTGGTCCTAATTTCATACATTCTCCACCCTTTCACATCAAATTTTTTTCATAATATCATAAAACCCTGAGAAATTCTATGAAAAAATTTTATGCGGGTGTCTCTGACGTATCAGTTCATCCTTCCATGTCAGCGATATTATTACACAATCCTCCCATCCTCAATCCGCACAATGCGGTCGGCAAGCTGCGCAATTTCGCTATTATGCGTAATCATGACAATCGTCTGATTAAACTTGTTCCCGGTGCGCTTCAAAAGCCCCAGCACATCCGCACTCGTCTTACTGTCCAGATTACCGGTCGGTTCATCCGCCAGTACAATTGCCGGTTTTGTGATAAGCGCACGGGCGATTGCAACGCGTTGCTGCTGCCCGCCGGACAGATGATTCGGCATGCTGTGAAGCTTATCCTCCAGCGCCAGCATATGCACAATCTCATCCAGATATTTTTCGTCCGCTTTATCGCCGTCCAGCTCCACCGGCAGGACGATATTCTCATACACATTCAGAATCGGCACCAGATTATAGCTTTGGAAAACAAAACCGATATTCCGTCGCCGGAAAATAGTCAGTTCTTCCTCGTCCTTCTTCGCCAGTTCATTCCCCCTCACAATCACACTCCCCGCCGTAGGCGTATCCAGTCCGCCCATCATATGGAGCAGTGTAGACTTGCCGCTGCCGGAAGTCCCTACCACAGCCACAAACTCCCCCTGCTCCACGCAAAAATCCACTCCGTCCAGTGCACGGATGATATTCGGCTCTTTCCCATAATACTTTTTCAAATCTATTGTCTGTAAAATACTCATATTAATCCTCCACGTCAGAGCAGCCTCCTTCTTGCCCTGCAATTCTTCCACACTGACCGCCATGACTTTGCTGTGCGGAATCTCAAATTCTTCCGGATTAAAACCGGCTCTATTACGTCTGCTCCCTTAACCTCTCCACAATGCTCTTCCGGTTCATCTTCCGATAGAAACCAAGCGGCACAAGGACTGCCGCCGCCAGCATCATGGGCAGACATAATCCCACAGGCAGCAATGTGAAATGATAACGAAACGCCCACATATTTCCGACAAGCTTCTCACAGATAAAATACCCGATTCCCGTTCCAATCGTAGCGGTAATAAGCGCTGCGCCAAGGATATAGGCGGTTCCTTCCCACACAAGCATCTGTTTCATCTGCTTCTGCGTCATACCCGCTGCGCCGAGCACTGCCATTTCTTTTTGCCGTGCCAGCATGGAAGTAACCGTCACATTAATGAAATTCAACAGACCAATCAACGCCAGAATCATACCCAGCACACCGCCTATAACGCTATATGTGGCTTTGCTTTCCTGAAATTCTTTTTCATAAGTCCGATAGGAGAGATAGTCCAAATCCTTCTCCACATCACGGCTGTAGTCTTCCATCCATTCTTCCGCTGCTTCCCGGTACTCGTCCGCAACATTGAAAACAGCCGTCATGGGCTGTGTTTCGCCATACAATTCCCGATAGCTTTTTTCCGGAAGTATGACAGTCAGTCCCAAATCAACTGAATAGTGCGTACCGGCGTCACCCTCTATACTGCCTACGGCAATGACCCGGTATGTGTGAGAGTTGCCACTTATATCTGTCATAACAATTTCTTCCCCAATCCGGTATAATGGCGAATCGCTCTCCGCATCCCTCCCGTGATAATAGAAATCGTCTACAATCACACCTTCCCCGCTTTCCCACAATGCTTCATCCACCTCGCCCTTCGTAAGCGTCACAAGTTTCAGCGCGGAAGCATCCAGCCCGTATGTAATTGTTTCGATACTGCGATATTCTACCAACCGGTTCTCGCAGTCCTCCATGTAACGTGTCCCTGCCGCCTGCGATGTCCTTTCCTGCATCACCCTCTCTATGACTTCATCCGGAACCTGCTGGCGAATCTCCCCCGCATATACATAAACGCAGTCTTCCAATCCCGGTCTTTTTTCGATTTCCTGCATCAGCTCATTGCTGATGCCGTTCAGATTCTCTTCTTCCGGCAGCCCTGCCATATGGAAAATGGTATAATCCGATACGCAGAAATCCGCCACTGCATACTTGTCGATATACGTCTCCAAATCAAACCCCCTCACCGCCGTATACGTCGTATTCAACAAAATCATGCCCAGTGACAACGACAGGATAACGAATACCGCTTTTCTTCTGTTCCGCCTCAGATTTCCCATTGCCATTGTAAACGGCGTCGTTTTTCGGCTCCTTTTCCTTTTATATCTGACGCCATTGTCATTTTCCACATATCTGACCGCCTCCATCGCGGAAATCCGCGCAGCATATCTGCAAGGCTTCAAGCTGCTGATATACACTGTCAGCATGGAAAAAAGAACGGCTCCGCTCAAAACAAGCGGATTGATTCTGTAAATTCCCGTCACAACAATATTAACTTCCGTCAAGACATACGGCAGAAGCAACCGCCCGACGGCATATCCGGCAGCCAGCCCGAACGGCATTCCCATGAAGGCAAGCCGGAAAGCCTGTTTCCTTACGATACTCTTAATCTGCCTGCCACTCGCCCCTATGGTACGGAGCATTCCGAAGAACCGGACATCCTGCGCAACGGAAATGGAAAACATATTATAGATGATCAGATATCCCACAAAGACAATTATCCCGATTAGCAGCGCCGCCGCCAGCACGAAGGTAATATCTATTTTTTCCTCGGATAATCCCAATCCGCATGCCGGATTGACTTTGATTGGCAGTTCATAGATACCGGATTCTTCTCCCAATTCTTCCAGCAATTCATTCATCTGCATTTCCACATTCCATTCGCTTGGAAAATAAATATCTGCACAAAAAATTCCGCCGTACCTGCCGCTGTCATAAACGTTTTCATGCGATGCAGGGGCAATGTCATCCGCATAAGTCTCGCTCACCCAGACCATCTGCGCTCCTGCCCGTTCCTCTCCCTCCCAGAACCCGCACAGCCGGAAATCCCTTTCATGCAAAACCCCATCTACCGAAATACACAGATGAACCGTCGTTCCCAATTCACACGGAAGTCCCAACGCCTCAAGCACCAGCGTACTGGTGGCAATCTCATCTTCTTCCTGCGGCATGACGCCCGCAGACGGATAGCACTGGAAGCTTTCTGCGGAACCGTCCTGCGCATACCGCACCTCCGTGCCAAGCTCTGCCAGTTCCTCATTCACCGCCATTCCGACCACCCTTGTATAATAGACCGCTTTTGGCTTTTCGCACTTCTTAAGCAGTTCATATTGCTCCTTCGTCAAGAACTTCATGTTACCGTGGGCTGTTCCATGATATATCTGCAGGACCTGCTTGTACTGGTCGATGAAACCTCCCGCCACCGCAAACAACGCAGCAAACAGAATTGTCGTCAGTATCACCGCGAAAATAACAAACGTATTTCTCCCTTTATTGGCGCGAATCCGCTGCACCGCCAGCCTCTTCACGACAGCATTCGTGTTATTTTCCAATGGAAACGTCATATATCCTCCACCCCGCTTTATACTTTTATTTTTGTTTCCCATGTATCATAAAGGATAAATATTACAGAAATGTCCGAAGAAAATTTTAATCAATATTAGAATACCAAATAGAAGAGCTGCATAAATTCTCTGTCAGAAAACTTATGCAGCCTTTGCTGCGAGTGATTAAAAATTCTTCTCACACTATTATTCAAAAATCTGCTGCTCCACCTTCAGTTTTTTCCTTTTACGAAAAAGGCGGAATGCTCCGCATGCGCAGGCAGCAGCAATCAAAAGATTTACAATACCGAGAAGATTGATATAATTGTGATGCTGAATCGCTTGAAAAAACATGAATATATTAAAACACCCCATATATAAATTCAACCCGCCAAGCAGCGCGATAAAACGGATGACCCGCGTCAGATAACGGACACGGGAAGCATTGTCCGAGAATAACTGAAAGTCTTCTCCCGATACTTTTTTGCGAAAATATACCCAGCGCGACATAACCCCCACCTGCTCTGCACCCGTCTCCTCCAGAAACGTAATATACTTTTCATTTTCTACCCTTCCGAAATGATTCTCTAAAAAATCCAGACATATTTTATACGCACCCGGAACACAGTCCTCAAATTCATACCGGCACCATCCTACGGCGACTAAAGCCAAACCCTTCGCCGCCATTTCATTCAGCCACTTCTCCTCCTTATCAAAATCCCATACCCAGAACCATTTACGAACTACCTTTCTCATATTCTCTCCCCCTGTCCTTGCAAAATACGGGTTCCATTTTCAAGAAGCTCCTGCAGACGGACAATCTCGTCCTGCAGCATCCTTTTCCCCTGCTCTGTAATGAAATACTCTTTCTTCCTGTTTCCTTTGTCATGAGAAAAACATTTGTCGGAAATGGCTTTCTCTGACACTGCCACAATCCACCCTTTTTCCAAAAGTGTATTGATTGCGCCATATAGCGTGCCTGCTGCCAGTTTCACTCTGCCGCCGGAAAGCCGCTCCACATTCTGCATGATGCCGTAACCGTGCATCGGCTCCATGAGTGATAGCAGAATATAATAAACCGCCTCTGTCATCGCCGGATTTGCCATTTGCTCTCCTCCTTTTATATCGTTTCACGTTATATCGCCTGACGATATAATTATTATAACGGAAGCCGATATAGTTTGTCAATAGAACATAATGCCTTCGGCATTATGTTCGGAAGAACCTCCGGTTCTTCCACGCTTTGGGCAATTTCCTATTCTACGAGAAAAAATCGAGCAAGCTCGATTGCGAGATTCGCTTCGCGAACTCGTACATAAACGTAGAAGTTTCCTATTTTAAAAAACTGCCCTGAAAAAAAAATTTCAGGACAGTTCCTCCACCATTGCAATCGCTTGTTCAATTATATTCTGGAACGTTTCAATCAGTACGCCTTTCTTACTGTCATCAATATCCATCCTGTCAATGATATCACTATAGACTCCAGCAGTCCCCACAAGGGACTCTTCCACCTGCTTCATATATGAGCGATTCCGCTCCACCGCATTTTCAATCGCTTCCCGAACCTCAACCGTGCCCGAAGCGCTTTTCTTCACATCATCAAAATATCTACCTGTCTGCTCAATACTCTTAATATTGCAAAGCACTGCTTCATCGGACGCTTCAATAAACTTGTTCAGTTCATTGCTTTGAAGTTCTACTTCCTGAATGCTCGCATGAATGCTCTCAACCATGGTCCGACTCGTCTTTGCAAGCTTACTCACCTCCATCGCGACAACCGCAAAGCCCTTACCCTGTTCCCCTGCTCTCGCCGCCTCGATGCTTGCATTCAGCGCCAGAAGGTTTGTCTGGTCAGCAACCGCTTTGATTCCCTTAAGACTTTCACTGATTTTATCCAGCGCCTCCTGTAACAAATCGAAGGTCTGGGACATATTCTTAAAATTCTCCTGCAAAAGATTAGAATCCTGTCTTAATTGTTCCATCTGTCGCTGCGCCTCAGAAACAGCCGCATCTATCTCTACCTCCACATCGTTAAAGTGGTCTGCTGCCGCTGTTATTTCCTGAAACCCATCCTCCAGTGCACTCACCTCGCCCTGCGGTCCGGTCATTTCTTCCTTCAATCCCGTAAGTCTCTCCGTCGCATATCGCATCTGCTGTGTCGTCTGGAAAACATCCTCGGCAAGTTCGTTGACCACCTTATATACGCTTGTCATTGCATAATTCAAAGGA